>JBFXFM010000006.1:0-141994 GCA_050179035.1 Draconibacterium sp.
TCTCTACTACTAATTTTATCAAATTCGAATTCGTTAATATACTCTTTCAGGGTTGTTGCGTTATTTTTCAAATTATTCAGGTTATGTTTTACGGCAAATTCCATCAGAAATTCAACAAAACTTTCCATATCCTCAATAATCATGGTACTTTCAAGTTCTTCAATTCTTTCTGAAATTAATTCTCTGAATTCATTTTTTATGTCGGCAGAGATTTCAGTGTCCAAACCCGTATTCTTTTCATTATCGTTTTCAGGTTGGAACCCGCTTTCAAAATTAACCCGGGTTTCATGTTCAAGATGTCGGGCTAATTCTGTCAGCAGCAAGTTTCGTTGAATGGGCTTTCGGAGATAGCCATCGAAATACTGGTTAATTTTATCCGTTTCGCTGCTCATGGTTGAAGCTGTAAGAGCGATAACCGGAATTGAAGCTGTTTCGATATCGGATTTCAATAGCTGTGTTGCTTCGTATCCGTTCATTACTGGCATTCTGATATCCATCAGTATAATATCAGGTTGAACCTCAGTTGCTTTAGTTATTGCTTTTTCTCCGTTTTCAGCTTCAATAATTGTAAAATTGTGGTTTTCGAGATATGATTTTACGAGGTCGCGATTGTAGTCAACGTCGTCAACTATCAAAATTTTCGAATGGCTGAAAATGATTTCTTTATCGCTCCATGAAAACTGTTCCTCGTGAATGATTTTTTCATTGGAATATTCAATGCCATTGAAAATCAAGCTGAAAGTGCTTCCAATGCCAGTTTCGCTGTCAAGTTCAATCTTCCCTCCCATAAGTTCGCACAGCCGCTGACTAATCGAAAGACCCAATCCTGTTCCTTCAAATTGTCGTGATGTTTGTCCGCTTTGTTGGCTGAATGATTCAAAAATACGTTTTTGGTCCGACTCGGGAATCCCAATTCCAGTGTCTGAAACTGCTATGGTAAAGTCAATTGTTTCGTCATTTTTTCTATCAGTTCTCAGTTTGATGGTTACATGGCCTTCAGAAGTGAATTTAACCGCGTTGCCCACAATGTTCAACACAATCTGGCGCATGCGTATTTCGTCGATAAAAATACTGCCGGGGAAAAATGGATCATCTTCAACAAAAAGTTCAATGTTTTTTTCTTTTATCTTTTGAGTAAAAATATCTCTGATTTCGTGAATCAACACGCTTAAATCGGTAGGAGCGGGTGAAATTTCCATTTTGCCGGCTTCAATTTTTGAGAGGTCAAGAATGTCGTTGATTAACGACAATAAAGTTTTACCACTGTTGAGAATTGTTTTCAGGTAGCCAATTTGTTTCTCATCTTTAACCGTATTCAGCATTACTTCGCTAAAACCCAAAATTGAATTCATTGGTGTTCTTATTTCGTGGCTCATGTTTGCCAGAAACTCAGATTTGGCTTTATTTGCTGCTTCGGCTTGCATTTTTGCCTCAATCATTTGCTCTTCAGCTTCTTTCTGTGCACTGATATCCACAAAACTTTCTAATAAATATATTTCACCTTCAATTTCAATCTCGGTTACATTTTTTAGTATCGGAATTAATTTGCCATCAACGTTTTTAATTTTTCTTTCCGAATTTTCGATGTGCTGACCAAGGTCGATTGCCGGGCAATTCCCTTCCAGCGCCGGGCATAAAAATGTGTTGCATTTTTTGTTCAGAAACTGGTGTTGTTTCAGGCCTGTTATTTTTTCAACTGCCGGGTTTGAATCAACAACCACACAATCTGATTTTCGAACCAGTATGATTCCGGCTTGTACCGAATTCATTATGTGCCTGATTCTTTGAAAGGCGTTTTCCACTTTTCGTTCCGATTCTTTTTTTTCAGTGATATCATGAATGTATCCATACCAAAGTACCGAATGATCGGGTTGTTTCTCAGGTTTGGCCTCACCTGTCAACCAGCGGATTTCATTTTCAGGTGTTACAATTCTAAAATCTGATTTCCAGATAGCAAAATTCTGATAAGCCTCCCTGATTGATTGAAAGACTGGCATCAAATCATCGGGGTGAATGACTTTGAATACAGGGCTTGCATCGTTTTTTACGCTATCGGGAGTTACACCGAATATAGTTGAAATTCCTTCACTTGCATACGGAAAACATGTTTTTCTATCGGGGAAATACTGAAACTGATAAATTACTCCGGGTACATTTTCGGCAAGTTTGGTAACCATGATATCCTTTTTGCGAAGGGATTCCTCTGCATTTTTCTGTAAGGTGATATCGCGTGAAATGCCAAAGGTTCCGATAATCTCTCCCTTTTCATCCTTTAAAGGCATTTTGGTTGTCGATGCCCAGGTAATCCTGCCATCGGGCCAGGTTTCTTTTTCTTCAACGCCTACCAAAGGTTCACCGGTATCGATGATTTTTTTTTCGTCTTCGAATGCCAATCGGGCGTGTTCAATACTGAAAAAGTCGAAATCGGTTTTGCCAATGGCGTCAGCGCTGCTTTTTAGACCAAAAAAATCAGCCAGATTTTTGTTTACGCTGATAAATTCGCTTTTTAAATTCTTAAAATAAATCTTATCAGGAACATTATTCATTATTATCCTGAACAGAAGCTGTTCGTTTAATAATGGTTCTAACTCATTGCTTTTTTCTGGTGCAGCAGTTTCTTTTTTAGCTCGATCAGGTTGCATAGTTTTTGTTTTAATTAGCATCCAGGTAAAAAAAGTTACCCTGGTTTTTTATCAAACTCAAATGTAAAACAAAATAGGCATGTCCTGATAAAGGGCAAACAATCTTAATTGTTTATTTATTAGCGTTTAGTAAGCAGAAACAGACTTCCCTGCCCGTCCGGCAGGCAGGGACTCCGCTCAGTCTGCCGGGCACCCTGAGTCCCGAGTGCTTGGGAAAGGGTACTTGAAATTTCGTTTTGTTTGATTTCATCCTTAACTAAACGACATTGATTGTTTATTTTACTTTTTCCTTGAAAACTTTTTTGAATTTCTCCACTTTTGGGGCTACCACAAACTGGCAGTAAGGCTGGTTTTTATTTCGGGAGAAATAATTAATGTGGTAATCTTCAGCCGGGTAAAATGCCTTAAATTCTGTTACTTCAGTAACAATTGGTTTTTCGAAAGCCTTTTCTTTTTCAAGACTGGCAATAATTTGCAGGGCAGTTTCCTTTTGTTTCGGGGTGTGGTAAAAAATAGCCGAACGGTATTGCGTTCCCACATCGTTCCCCTGGCGGTTCAGCGAAGTAGGGTCGTGGGTCACAAAAAATACTTCGAGGATTTCAGCAAAAGTTACAACTGCCGGGTCGAAAGTAACCTGAACCACTTCGGCATGACCGGTGGTTTCGTTGCAAACCTCTTTGTACGAGGGGTTTTTAACATGCCCGCCACTGTAGCCCGGTTTAACATCAACAACACCTTTCAACTGCAGGTAAACTGCTTCGGTACACCAAAAACATCCACCACCCAATGTGGCTTTTTCCAATTCTTTTCCCATAATTCCGGTTGAAATTAGCAACAGTATAACAATAATAATATTCCGTTTCATACAGTAATTTTTTTTGAAGGCGCTTGTTTTTTCAGTAAAAGCAGCCTGGAGAAGAACTTCTTTTCAAACCCCAGAAAGAAGCTGAATTGTCCGAAAATTGCCCCTACTAAAAGCAGGAGTATATTGTAACCCGACAGGATTACAATAATGTAGAAAGGAATCCTGAAAAGCAGATGCGTCTCAGGGGTGACTCCGGCAAGGCTAAAAATGAAGCTTTTTACATAAACCGTGGTAGTGCCTGTGATGGCAAATACCACAAGAATTACAATCACCTGAAAATTACTTTTAATGTTCCAACGCCGTTTTAACTTTTCGAGCATAAATCATTCTTTTGTTTCATTTGAAATAACAAAAGAGTTGAAAGTATGTTTTTTGGAAGTATCAGAATTTTAGCAAATTATTGTGATTCCATACTTCGTAACCTACTTAATTCGAACAGGTTTTAGTTCTTCAAAAAATATGTCATCATTCGGTACATCAAATTCAAGCCCGGTAATGTCAAGATTATTCGTCATTTTAAACTGAACAGTGCCGAAGCTGAACCAGGCGTGGGTTTTATCCCATTTCAGCTTCCACACGTCATAATGCCAGTGTTCGAGTGTGGCCGACAATTCGGGAGTGTGTTCGAAATACAGATGCAATGTTCCATTTTCATTTTTCACTTCAATGTTGCCATAAATCGGTGCATGAAAAACGCCTGCATATTTTTCCATTGGTAACGAAGGATTTGTGCCGGTAACCCGTTTTGCCTCGCGATCGGCAATTCGTTTGTCTTCGGTTTTCCGCTTTTTGTTTTGTTCAAGCATTTGCGCCGACCAGTCTTTTTCTTCGAGCCCTAAAAAAGCGTTTATCGCATAATTTGTAACGGCAGTTGTTGGTGGGTTCATGCCGTTCGACAAAACTACAACGCCCAATTTTTCGTCCGGAATCATGGTAACCAGCGAAATCATTCCGTCGTAACCGCCGCTGTGGCTCACTTTCATTTTTCCCTGATAATCTTCAAGTGCCCAACCCAGTCCGTATCCGCGAAAATGGGTTTTACCGGCGTTTGGTTTTGTAAGGTCAACGTTGTAGGTATTGTGCATTTTCCACAAAATATTGCGAGATGTTGGCGTTAAAAGCGTGTCGGTGCCGGTAATTCCGTTGTTCATGTTAAAAATCATCCATTTTCCCATGTCGTTCACGCTCGAAATTATGCCGCCCAACGCGCCAACTTCTTCCCAATCAACAAATTCAATCGGAACATTTTTATCGTTTTCAAATGCGTGAGGTGTGGCAAAATTTCCCTTTTCATTTAGTTTGCTGAGTGAAAAAATAGTTCGGTCCATATTCACAGGGGCAAGAATTCTTTCCTGCAGGTTTTGGCCCCATGTTTTTCCGGTAACTTTTTTAATTAACTCACCGGCAGTGATGTACATTACATTTGAATAACCAAAACCATCGCGGAAATTAAATTTTGGTTCAAGGTATTTTAGCCGTTTTATTATTTCAGCCGAATTCAAATCAGATTTGTACCAGATAAAATCGCCGCTGAAAGTGCCCAACCCAACACGATGACAAAGCAAATCTTTGATGGTGGTTTCGCGACTTACAAATGAATCGTACAATTCGAATTCGGGGATGTATTTTTGTACTTTGTCGTCCCAGTTCAGTTTCCCTTCCTGTACCAGCATCGCAATAATTGCCGAGGTAAACGCCTTTGAATTTGAGGCGATTGCATACAAGGTATTTCCATCTGGTTTTTCAGGTTTGCCAACTTCCAGAACGCCATAACCTTTACTGAAAACTATTTCACCGTCTTTCACAATGCCAATGCTCATACCCGGAATTCCCCAGTCGGCAGCGGCTTTTTCAAAATAGGCATCGAGCTTAATAAAATCAACATTTTGAGACTGGGCAAACAAACCAGAAAGAAAGACCAGAATAATCAACAGTTTCAAGCGTTTCATACAATTCAGTTTAAATGATGTTCTAAAAATAGAGGATTTTTTATTCGGGTTGAGATAAATACTGCTTCACAAGAATAAACTTTACAGAAATATTGTTGATGCAAAAATATTCAGCAGGATTTTTAACTTTGAATGAATTAAATATCAGTACCATGAAAACATTATCCTTTAAATTTCTGCTTTTCGTTTTCATAACTATGGCTATTTCAGGGTTTGTATTTAGCCAGGATAAAACACTGGTTGGTAAAGTAACTACTTTCGACAGCATTCCGTTAAGCGGAGTCGAAGTTGAGGTGAAAAGTACCGGACTTGTAATTTTAACCGATTCGCTTGGACGGTTTCAGGCTTTTTGCAACAATGAAGACAAACTCAAGGTTCGGGCTAATGGATTTTATGAGCAGAAAATTAAAGTTGAAAATGAAATCAGAATGATTTTTGTAAACCTGAAATTAAAAAAGGGAGAGAAAAATCTTGATTTGGCTGGAAATTATGTAAACGTGGGATATGGTACTGTGAATGCAAAAAACCTGCTAAGTTCGGTGGCCTCGGTGAAAGAAAATGAGATTGATTTTACGGTTTATACCAACATGTTCGACCTGATACAGGGGCAGTTTGCAGGGGTTACTGTTGAAGGAAACAAAATTGTGGTGCGCGGTGCAAAAACCATTTACGGAAGTGAGTCGGATGCAGCATTGCTTGTGGTTGACGGAATGATTGTGAGCGAATCGGATTTTGCGTCAGTATCGCCAAACGATGTGCAATCGGTTGATGTGCTGAAAGATGGGTCTTCGTCGGTATATGGGTCACGTGGGGCAAACGGTGTTGTAATTGTTGAAACAAAAAAGGGGAAATAGCACCCAATCAACAATTTTTATGTTTATCTGTTTCTGTGGAAGTTTGAACTAAAAAAAATACCTTTATGAAAGTAAATTTTAAACCTGTGAAAAAAATTCTCTACTGGATTTTATTTGTTCTTGTTATTGTAATTGCCGCGTTTATTTATTTTAAGTATGCTTTCGATTACAGCAAAGGGTATCGTGCCGGCCTGCTGCAGAAATTCTCTGAAAAAGGCGTTGTATTTAAAACCTACGAAGGAGAAATGATTTTGAGTAGTGTACAATCAAATGCCAATGTAGCCATTGCTTCCGAAAAATTTCTTTTTTCTGTAGCCGCCGAAGAGGTCGCCAAACAAATGGAGCAAATCCAGGGTAAACACGTGGTGGTTCATTACCGCGAAAAAAAAGGAACGCTTCCGTGGCGTGGCGACAGCAGGTATATTGTTGACAGTGTAAGAGTTGCTGATGTTTTGCGTGGAACTTACCAACCTTAAACGCTGTATTTTTTTAGAGCTGAAATGAAGCAAAACAACAACGGCAACCAATTAAAGTTGCCATTGTTGTTTCAAGCCGCCAGAACTTCAGTTCACGAATGTCCTTTTACCACAATCAGCATGATTTTCAGGTTCAATCTGAAAAAACTATAAAGCTGAAGTAAGAAGTTTGTCCGCCTTCTTTTGGTTCCTTTTGTAGGAATAGGAGGGTAAAATTCATCTTTATTAGCGCTGTAAACTTTATTTTCCATGTTGTTTAGATTTTATGGTTTGATGACTTTTTGAATAAGAAACTTCGAGTAAGTAACAATAAAACAGAAAGTTACGATTCGGTATTTCACTCTTTTTTACTTTTACATTTGTTATTCCTTCTTCCTTATTTTTTATTCTTTAATTCCTTTCTCCTCCCCTTCGGGGAGGCCGGGTGGGGCTTCCTATTCCGGTACCAGCCACCAGAAAGGATAGCCTTTGGCTTTGTGCAGAAACATGTAATGCAAAAACAGTTTTATCCAGTGCCCGGCGAGCCCGATTTCTCCGACTGTTGCATTAATATCGCGGCCCCATTCAGGGTATTTTTCCCAATCGGGAACTACAGGCGAAACAGTCATTGTAGCACCCAATCCTTTTGTCATGCTGTAGCCTGCCGACACAATACATGCAGCACCCATCCTGCCCATGCTTGCGGTGTGGTTGTGCATGGTTTTTCCGGCTTTTATTGATTCTGAAATATTTTGTGCAATAATTTTCCCTGTAACACCCGAAGGCATTCCGGTACGTGGTGGTGCCGGCGAAATGATTGTACCATTCGGGCTTTTCATGGGTTTCGATATGGGATGAGGCGGCGCAAAAGCGATTCCGGCAGCATAAATATTGCTGTACATCGGGCTCCGATAAGTTTGTGGCCAGTCATTGATGCTCCACTCCTCGAAGGGTTTTGGTGTATAATCGGCATCAACTTTCATAAATTTGTTGGGGGCAAAAAGCTGGTTTGTAATTTCTTCGCCTGTTTTATTGAATGCTTTGATATCGTGCCCAGAAAATGCCGGAATCAGCATGGCAAAATCAAATTCTGCCGTATGCATTTCTCCATCCAATGTTTCGTAATGGCAAACGCCCGGCTCCACTTTTTTTACCCCGGCGCGTTTTATCCATTTGATGTTGTTTTCAGCAAAAACCGATTCGGTAAAAACTTTGGTTGAAGTGATGTATCCACCGCGTTTTACAAAGGCACCACCCATTCCAAAGTCGCCAACTTCGTATTCATTCGAAATCCAGGTTATTTCTGCAAGATGCGAAAGTTTAAGTTGTTTCAGAATAAATGCGATGTTCAAAGCATATTCAAAAGCTGCTCCCTGGCAGGTTGCGCCGGGGTGACCTGTCCCGATAAGAAAACGCTGTTTTTTGCCCTGTTTCATCAGTTCAATGCTTTTTTGAAGCTCTTCCCAGGCGTGTGCAGCGTGGTCGTATGAACAAACAGAAACCGTGTTTTTCCCCGGTCCGAGTCCTTCCGTGGCTTCAAAGTTGAGTTTTGGCCCGGTGGCATTTACCAGGTAATCGTAATCCACTTTCTCAGTTTGTCCCGATTTTTCAGGCGTTGTGTAATTAATTTCTACAAAGCCTTTTTCCAAATCAGCATCTCCTTCAGGATAAATGGCAGTTACTTTTGCCTGTTTGAAGACAATTCCCCAGCGGTTATAAACTTTCTCCAGTTTAAACCGAACCTGGTCAACTGTCATTTTCCCAACGCCAACCCAGATATTCGACGGAACCCATTGGTAAAACTGGCTTGGTGACACTACCACGACCTCGTGTTTTTTTCCTAATTTCTTTTTTAGAAACGCGGCAGCCGTGTGCCCCGAAATGCCTGCGCCCAAAACAACAACTTTCATTTGGTTAAGTTTTTAAGTTCAAAAATTCAGGGTTTTAAGTTAAATAAAAATGGTGGAAAAGATTTTATTTTCAATCTTAAATTAAACTTTTGTGTTAAAAAATAGCAGTGAGTTTCAATGTTGACCAGAGATGAAATCCTTTTCCTGAAATATTGATAATCAGGTTTCCGCAGACTTGTTTGTATCCAAAATCATTTTTACTTTTAAATGCAAAAATCAGGTGACCTTTTAAAGAAATAAAAAAAGTAAAAATCAGAATATATTAATCTACAGAACACATATTTTGCGGTAAATTCGAGAAATGTAAATGGCAAACAAGTTATGGGCAATTTAATCAATCGAGCAGCAGGAATATGAATAATATAAAAGAAGATTTACTTTTATAGAAATCAATAGAATAACGGAATATGTGGCATAAACAAAAAATAAAATACTTATCTGAAAGTTTATGCATGCACTTATCTCTTGAGGCTGAGTTTGATATGTCTTTTACTAAGAACAACAGAAAAAAAGTTCCAGTTTTTATAAGTGTAATTGCAGAAACTCCGTTACTCCTTTTAATTAATGCAATTAAATATCTTAAAGCTAAGCTATTCGGAATTCCTTTTATTCCTTTGAGATATAAAGCTAGTCCAGAATTAACTTTAGAAATTTTGGATTTTAGGATCAAAATTGAAATTCGACACAATGAGCATGCTCCTCCACATTTCCATGTGATAATTGATAATAATGATTATTCAGTTTCAATAAAAACTGGAGAATTCTTATATAAAGACAAAATAAAGAAAAGAGACAGGTTAGCAATTGAAAATTGGTTTAAAGAAAATAGGTCTTTAATTATAAAAACATGGAATAATTCTAGACCAAGTAATTGTCCTGTAGGTAAAATTGAATCATCTGAATACAACAATTGACAAAAATAAACATCCTGAATAATGAGAATAATTGCAACATTAATATTTAGCATATTTCTGACCATTACTCTTAATGCACAAACTGCAATAAAAATGCAAAAAAGAGGTGGTGTTTACGAGGTGCCTTGCAAAGTCAACGGACTTCCACTAAAATTCATTTTTGATACTGGGGCAAGTGATGTTTGTATATCAATGTCTGAAGCAATATTTATGATAAAAAATGAATATTTATCAGAAAAAGATATTTCAGGTACCCAGTATTATAGCATTGCAAATGGAGATATTCAGGAAGGTACTACAGTTAACTTGAAAGTTATTGAAATTGGTGGACTTAAGCTTTATAATGTTAATGCCTCAATAATACATTCTTTAGAAGCACCACTTTTATTAGGCCAAAGTGCTTTAAAAAAACTGGGAAGAATTGAATTTGATTATGGTTCTGATATGCTTCTGATTTACGATAAAAATGATTCTAACCTACCAAAAAGACGAAATATTGAAATAGAAACACCCCAAAATACTGATAGCCTATATGATGAAAAGGCAAATCTTTATTATGATAAAGCAATTGCGGAGTGGATTCTGGGAAATTACGACGAGGCAATATTATTTTTCAACAAAGTTATTGAGATTGAGGATGAATATATAAATGCTTATTTAAATCGTGGCCTAGCAAATATTATCCTAGTCAATGATATTAATCCCTTCAAGCCGTCCTCATATGATTATGAAATGGCACGAGAATATGAAAGAGAGTTTAATTTAGTTTATCAACACTGTAGGAAGGCATTTGATGATGCTAACAAAGTTCTATCTTTAAGCCCAAATGAATACAGAGCCTATCATCTTAAGGGGCGTGCCAAATTGAAACTAAAAGACTATACTGGAGCAATTTTTGAATTTAACAATGCAATACAATTTGACAGTGAACGTAAATTGACTGAGAAGAGTTATTTTCTTAGAGCAAAAACATATTACGAACTAGACAAATACATAAAGACAATCAAAGACTGTAGCTCTTGTATAAAATCCTCTAAAAATGGAGACTTCATTGGTGAGGCATACTATTACAAAGCTCTTTCTAAAGAAAATTTGTTTGGGACAAAATTTGCAATGGATGATTTCAGTAAAGCGGGAGATGTTGGCTTTGAAAAAGCGTATAAAGAAATTGATGCACGCAAATACAAATCAAAATATCCATATTTACTTTTTTTTAAATCCATATTTGGAAAGGCATTGATAATCACTATTGCCATTGCATTTGTAGGAACCATTATTATTCTAATTATTAAAGGAATTATTAAAAGAAGGAAAATAGTCCATAGCATTTTGTAAATGACATCACGGTTTTATCGGGTATATGAAGTTTTTTTTATCGCTCAAACTTTGGAAGTAGCCTACTAGGGAAACCTCACGCACTCCGCTCTGTTTCTTGCTATTTTCCTTGTAAACAATATTTTATCTAAAAAGAACACTGAAATTTTAACTTATAAATTTGCACATTGTACGGATTTTTCCCTGTAATTGTAAAACCATAGAAAGCCATTAAAACATCGATTAAAGAACAAGCAAGATTTAGCGCACGACTTCCAAAAAAACAAAAAGAATTTTTTGAAAAGGCGGTATATTTAGGTGGGGTCAAAAACTTAACCGACTTCGTTATTATTACAGTTTAGAAAAAAGCAAAAGAAATAATCAAAGAAAAAGAACAAATCATTGCTTCTGAGCGAGATATTCAAATATTTTTCGACGCAGTTACAAATCTAGCAAAACCGTCGAAAACTTAAAAAAGGCTTTGAATGATTATAATACTTTTGCCTATTTAATGCAATTAGAACATTAAAATAACTTTTCGACTAAAATATATGAGTATGAAAAATGCAGTTACCGTCGCAACCTTTACAGGCAATTTCGATATGAAATACCACCTCTTTAAAGAAATGCTGGATGAAGCAGGCATAAAATATATGGTGGTTAATGAAATAGGGAGTACAGTGGATGGGGTTTTTGCCGGTAGTCCGTCAAATATTGGGATTGAAATTCGCGTTTTGGAAGAAAATGCTGAAGCTGCTGTCGAGATTTATAATTCTATAAAATAGATAAGTTGTAATTCCTTTAATTCACCAGCTGACTCAAAGTCAGCTGGTGAATTCATTTTGTATATTTTCAAATTTCTTCCTCGGGGACCCAATAATTCGGGTTAAGGGGCTTTCTTTTCTACCGCCGGAATTCCTTCTTTCATCCATTTTGGCATCGGTTCTCCTTTTAGATAATGATCGAAAAACTGCGCCATTCGAATTTGAAAATCTGCTTTATCACGAAGTTTGGTAGGCCAGTGGTCGGCTTCGTTATAATTGAGCAGCCACGCTGGTTTTTGCAGCCTGCGTAAGCCCACAAAGAACTCGATTCCCTGGTACCACGGCACAGCGCCATCATCGTCATTTGCCATTATTAAAATGGGCGTGTTTATTTTGTCAAGCGTAAAAACAGGTGAGTTTTCGATGTAACGTAACGGCGCTTCCCAAATCGATTTTCCAATACGGCTTTGCTGGTGCTCATACTGAAATGAACGGTTCAAGCCTGATGTCCAGCGGATTCCTCCGTAGGCGCTAATCATATTTACAACCGGCGCTCCCGATTCGATGGCCGCAAACATGTTGGTTCGTGTGGCAAGATACGCCACCTGGTAACCGCCCCAACTGTGGCCCTGCGCGCCAATGTGCTTTTCGTCAACAAATCCTAAGCCAATTAAAGCTGTCACTCCGGGCATCACACAATTAAAAGCATCTTCGCCGGGATAGCCCTCTTTGTAATAAATATCTGGGTTAAAAACCAGGTAACCGTTACTTGTATAATAATGGTAATCAATAGTGGAGCGGTGCGGCTCGGGCATCCGGTAGCTAAATAATTCCTGAGAACTCTTTTCGTAGAAATTTACAATCATCGGGTATTTGTTTGTGGGGTCGAAATTTTCGGGTTTGTGCAAAGTTCCCTGCAATTTACGGCCATCAAGCGAAGTCCACGAAACCAATTCAGCCGTTCCCCACAAAAATTCTTTTTGCTGAGGTGCAGCATCGCTGATTTGTAGCTGTTTTCCGAAACTCAAATCGGTGGCAATTAAATTCGGGAATGTCTTAAAATCTTCTTTTGTAAAAACAATCAGGTCAGAATTCTTTGCTTTTTTTGGTGTATTCAAATTAAAGTTTCCTGAAAGTAATTCTTTGGGTGAGGCTGATTTATTTAGTGTCAGTTCGTAGTACCCATCGGCGCGCGAAATTTCGTTGTGACCAATAAGAAAAAACGGTTTTTCGGAGTCAATTCCTTTTTCGTCGCCGCCTCCAAACCTGCCCTGACCGCGTTCTTCATCGAATCTTACCAACCGGTAACTGATGTTTTGTTGTCGTCCGTTTTGGGTAAGATTAACAGGTCTTTCCTGATTTTCGGGTTGCACTTTCCAGATATCGAAACGGTCGTAAACGAGCAATACTTCATCGTTTTCTAACCATCCAGCAGTGCGATACGAATCCGGAAAATTGGGAACATCGTTTAACTCATCGGCACATTGAATCGTTGCCGGCGATGTGATTTTAAACTCATTTCCGGTTGCAATATTGAAAGTATTCCACGAAGTATCAATTGCATTGTACCAGTAAATGTATTTACCACCCGGCGAAACCTGCGGCGTGGTGCGGCAATCTTTTTTAATCTGTTTTGCCTCACCCGAGTTTACATCAACAAGATAAAAATCGTTGTGTTCGGGACTGCCTTCCCACATGCTTTGCACGGCGTACGGCCGGTTCGACCAGGCCAGCAATTTATCGGAATCACCTTTCTTAATTTGCCGGATTCCGATAAAAACCGGGGTTTCCAACTGAACAGATTTCTCCGATTCGAAATGAAAAACTGCGAGGTACGTCTTTTTCAAATCGCGGTTTTTATTTACAATCTGCGCCGATTGCAATTCCTCTTCGTTCCAGTGCCAGATATCGAGAACCGGAATTTCTTCATCCAGAATTGTAGTGTCCTTTGGCGCTTTTTTTGGGGCAGTTCCAAAAAACAACCTCTCCCCGTTTTCTGAAAACATCAACTTTCCGTTTTCGCTGATTTCCCATTTTTCGGGAATTGCAGTGTTTGTGTTATTTAAAATTTCGGAAGCTTTTTCGGTTTTGTTCCAGTAATACAAACTGTAATTGGCCTCTTCTTTTTTCTTCTCTTTCGAAACATCGCCAACAAAAGCAACCTTTTCGCCCGTTTTATCGATGGTTAATTGTTTGAATTTTCCTTTTCCGTCGAAGATTTTCTGTGTTGAGTTTTCCTTCAGGTTTAAAACATAAATTCCGGCATCAAAAGTACTGTCTTTTCCTTCCGAGATAAAAACCATCGTTTCCTTTTCTTCAGCAAACAAGTAATTGCTCACTGCCGGAAATTCCGTTATTTCACCTGTTCCCAGGTTTTTAACAAAAAGAGGATACACTTTCTCATCATCTTTCTTTGCCTCTGACTTTGCTTTTATTTTTGATGTGTCTTTGGGTGCTTCGGTTTGCCAGGCAATCCAACCCGCCCATTTTTCTAACACTTTCACCGAAATCAGTTTTTCAATGATGTCGGTCTTCTGGTTTTCAAGATTAAAAATGGCCAGTCTGTTGATGGGCAAATCCTCTTTTTTTGTCTTTTTCAGTTTCAACTGGCGGATGGTATCTTCGGCAGGTTTCAGCGTAAAAACCACAAATTTTGAATCGAATGTGATTTGAGCATCAGTCCCGCATTTTACCGTTGCAATTTCATCCCCTTTAGGCGTTGTGATTTTTAAAGTAGGGTCGCCTTTCCATGGCTCCAGTTTGTAAACGATGAAGTTACCGTTGTTTGAAATTACAGTTTCAGTAATTCGCTCCCATTGCAGAATATCGTTATGGGTGAGCGGCTTTTTGGTTGATTGGGCAAAAATATTCGCCGCTAAAATCAAAAAGATGACAAATAATACGGAGTTCTTTATAGTCATGATTGTCTGTTTTTCAAAAGCTGTTAAAGTAAAAATATTTTCAGAAGTGGCAAGTGCGAAGAAAGATTGAATCTTTTTGTTTCGGTTTCGATGAGCTGAAATTTATATCTTTGGAAAAAAGAAATATCGATGTCAACAGCGGAGTTACAAAACAGCATTATTCAGAAAGTACTGAAAATTTCAGATTCACAGTTGCTTGATTATTTAAATTCTTTGTTACAGGAAGACGAATCTTCTTCTTATTATTCAATGACTGATTTGGAAATGAAAGTGCTGCAAGAGAGCATTTCAGAATATGAAAAAGGAGAAGTAAATAAAAATGAGGATGTTATCAGTAAGAACGAAAAATGGCTAAACGAATAGTATGGACGAGCAAAGCTGATCAAATCTATTCTGAAATTTTAAAGTTTTACGTTCAGCGAAATGGCTCAAAAACCTTTAGTAAGAAATTAAATAGTGAAGTAAAAGACCTTCTGTTGCTTCTTTCCCGTCATCCTTTTTTAGGGAAAAAAGTCGGACTGACAAATATCAGAGTGTTAATCAAAGGGGATTATAAAATATTTTATAAGGTTTATTCCGAAGAGTTGGTAATTCTGCTGTTTTGGGATAATCGTCAAAATCCTGAAAAATTAAGGGAGTTTTTAACTGAAAAGAAGTAGAAGAGGACTAAATTCATTTATGTCAGAATTCACAAATCATAAGGAAATCAAAGCTAATCGGCTTACAGATCTGTTTTACCTGATTTTGAAAGGTGAAAACCTTGCTGCAATCGTGGCTGAAAATCAGCAACTCATCAAGTCAACAGGTCCGGCCGATGTTGTTTTGATGGTTGACCTGCTGGTACAGGCGAAAATTCCAATGGGTGATTTGAAACGCGGGATAAACAAAACACTCAATTTGCTTCATAAAACACTTTCAGAATACCCATGTACTGCTCCCGAAAAAGTCTCTTTTTTGGGTTGCCTGATTGAAAACAACCGCAAACTCGATGCACTTCTTCAGCAGGTAAAGCAATTATTACGCGACTTTAACAAAAATCAGAATGAGGTTTTGAAGGCTGAATTGAGCCAGAGATTTTCTGAAATTGAAAAAGTTGATCAGTACTATTTGATAAAGGAAAATATTTTGTTTCCGTTAATTGAAAAACATGTTCCGGCGTTTCGCTGTCTTTCGGTAATGTGGTCGTTTCACGATGATATTCGCAGAAATTTGAAAGGAATTATCAAAGAACTTGAAAGCGCCCAAACCGATTTGGTTCGTTTTAACCGGCTGACCGGTGATGTGTTTTTTAATATTTATGCGGTAAAATTTCGGGAAGAAAGAATATTGTTTCCTGTAATCAGCAACTATATCCCGGAAGAGGAATTGAATGCGCTGTTCGCAGATAGCAGTTCAATCGGGTTTCCGTTTTTTCAACCTGTGCAGTTGCAATTCAGCAAAAAAGATTCTGTGGGCGACCAAAATAAAATCAATCTGGAGACAGGAAATTTAACGGTTGAGCAGATAAAGCTGTTGTTTAACCACCTGCCTGTTGATATCACTTTTGTTGATGAAAACAACAAAGTATGCTATTTCTCGTCGCCCCAAAAGCGTATTTTTCCCCGAACGAAAGCCGTGATTGGGCGCAATGTTCACAATTGCCACCCACCCGAAAGTGTTCATGTTGTTGAGGAAATCGTAAAATCTTTCAGAACCGGCAAAAAAGATGTGGCAAGTTTCTGGATAAATATGAAAGGCATGAAACTGCTGATTCAGTATTTTCCAGTTCGTGACGAAAATGGAATATACCGCGGAGTTGTTGAGGTTTCGCAGGAAATAGGCGAAATTCAAAACCTGACCGGCGAGAAACGGCTACTCGACTGGGAGTAATCAAAAACGAAGATTAACCTAAAATCTGCATTTGTAACAGGTAGGCTGCTGCACCTGCAAAATAGCCGAGCAATGCCAGAAAACTTATTTTTTTGAGGTACCAGAAGAAATCGATTTTCTCCATTCCCATAGCCGCAACTCCGGCTGCTGAACCAATAATCAGTATGCTTCCACCGGTACCGGCACAGTAAGCCAGGAATTCCCAGAATGGATGGTCGGTGGGGAAAACACTTAAATCGTACATTCCCTGTGCTGCAGCCACCAGCGGAACATTATCGACTATCGATGATAGCAGTCCGATTGCGATTACAATGATATTCTGATTTTTAAGTGTTTCTGATAACCACCCTGAAAGGTGTGTGAGAATTCCGGTTGACTGCAACGCTGCAATGCTCACCAGGATTCCAAAAAAGAACAGAATGCTCGGCATGTCAATTCTCCTTAGCGCCTGAACTACCGAGTATTTCGATTTGTTTTCATCTTCTTTTCCTTTGTGCAGAATTTCGACCAAAATCCAAAGCATTCCCAACCCGAAAAGTATGCCCATAAAAGGTGGCAAATGTGTAACTGTTTTGAATACCGGAACAAAAATCAATGCTGAAACTCCGGCAATCAATACAGTCAGTTGTTTGTTTTGAGCCAGCGAATGGCTTTTTGAATCGGTTAGCGTTGTTGGTCTTGTAACGTTACCTTTTAGTTTGAAGGAAAGATAAATGAGAGGAACGGCAAGGCTGACAACACTTGGAATAAATACTTTGAGAATAATACTGCCAGCTGTTATCTGATTGCCAATCCAAAGCATCGTGGTGGTAACGTCACCTATCGGACTCCATGCTCCGCCTGAATTAGCGGCTATTACCGTAATTCCGGCAAAAAACAGCCTGTCTTTCTGGTCTTTAATAAGTTTTCGTAATAAAGATACGATTACAATGGTTGTTGTGAGGTTGTCAAGAGCAGCCGAAAGAAAGAATGTAATAAATGCGATTATCCAGATTAACTTTCGTTTATCAGTCTGGTTAATTTTTTTTGTTATTACTTCAAAACCATCATGCGAATCAATCAGTTCAACAATAGTCATCGCACCCATCAGGAAAAACAGGATTCCAGAAAGTTCACCCAAATGATGCAACAGCTCTTCGTTTATAAAATGCTTATCTGGCGAGGAAATAATATATACTGTCCAGATTAATACACCTGTAAGTATTGCCGATGCTGCTTTGTTGATTTTAATGGAGTGTTCAGTGGCAATGGCGGTATAACCCAGCACAAAGATGATTATCAGAATCGTGTTCATTGTAGTTTATTTTCTTTTATGGTTTAGCTGAAAAATGAATTTTTAAACACCTTTCATTTCGCTCGTGCTGAAAATAGAAAATAAATCAGCTTGTTGTTGCCAAACTGTTTTTTTTACGTTGAAATGTTAATGAATACTGAATATTTCATAAAACCTGATTTTACTAAAAAACCTGAAAATCAAACTTCCCGCGATAAAGCAACTGAAGTTTGATTTTCTGGTTTAACCCGGAACTGTTTTTTAAATGGGTGAAATGGCTTAAATCTTAGTTTTCCAGAAGCCCGTCGTCGCGCCATTTCTCGAGTAAGGCAATTTTGTCATCCGACAATTTTGTTCCACCGCTTGGCATAAAACCGGCAGCATTTTGTTCTCTTTTTACCCGGTCGATAATTGTGTTGATTTTGCTTTTTGCGACAGTATATTGGTCAAGTTTTACCGGATTGTAACCTGATGCCATGTGACAGGGTGTACACGATGCAGTTACCAAAGGTTTAACATGAGCGTTGTATGTTACTTTTGGCGGAGTTACTGTTATTGTAACCGTTACCGGTTCTCCGGCAACTCCGTTTGCTGTGGGAGTTATGGTGTAAACAGCCGAACCGTTGGAAAAAGCGATGGTAGTCAGAGTTTGCGCAATCGAATTTCCTGTGCCGGGTGTCGCTCCTGATACTCCGTTTTGTTCAACGGTCCATGAAAAAACGGTGCCGTTTATTGTTGATGTAAGTTCAATAGCTGTTGCCGAACCTGATGCAATTGTTTGTGCCGGTGGATTGGCTGAAGCAGCTGGTTTTTCAATTTCTTCATTATTGCACGCTGTGATGAAAACTGCAATGGCGAGGGTGGTTAGTAGTAAAAGTTTGTTTTTCATTCCGGTAAGTTTTTGTTTTACAGTTGAAAACAAAAACTTACCGGAAAAGTTTTATTAAAAAATAAAATAAGATTAAAAAGTATTTAATCGAGTTGTTTCTTTACAAAGCTGATTTGTTTACACAGGATAATCAGCAATCAGAGCATTTTCTATTGCTCCATTCCATCCATGCAAACAATGGTTCCATCGGGATTGTAAGACAACTCACGCACTTTTATGCTGCGCAACCAGGTTTTTCCTCCCGATGGCACACTGTCGTGATAAAACAGGTACCATTTACCTTTTACTTCGCAAATTGAATGGTGCGTTGTCCAGCCAACCACCGGCGTCAGAATCACACCTTTGTAAGTAAACGGTCCGTATGGTGAATCGCCCACTGCATAACACAGTTTGTGCGTATTTCCGGTGGAGTAGGAGAGGTAATATTTTCCTTCGTATTTGTGCATCCATGGGCCCTCGAAATAGCGGCGATCGTGGTCGCCGGCTTTCAGCGGTTCGCCGTTTTCGTCGAGAATCACGGCATTCCGGGGTTCTTCAGCAAACTCAAGCATATCGTCGGCCAGTTTTACGACTTTTGGCGAAAGGGCAGGTTCGTTGTCAGCCGGTTCCTGCCCACATTCAATGGCTTTGTTGTTGCGGTAACGTTGCAGTTGTCCGCCCCACAAACCGCCAAAATACATGTAGTAGTTGCCGTCGTTATCTTCCAAAACTGCCGGGTCGATGCTGTGGCTTCCCTTTATCGGGTCGGGTTGCGGAACAAACGGACCTTCGGGTTTGTCGCTCACAGCCACGCCAATCCTGAAAATATCGTTTTTGTCTTTCAGCGGAAAATAAAGGTAGTATTTGCCGTTTTTGCGGGCAACATCGGGCGCCCACAACTGGCGGCCTGCCCATGGAATATTTTTTACATCAAGCGCAACACCGTGGTCTGTAACTTCGCCGCTTACATCGTCCATCGAAAAAACGTGGTAATCACGCATATCAAAATGGTCACCGTTGTCATTTTCCGGTATTCCCGATTCGATGTCGTGCGACGGGTAAATATAAATTCTGTCGTCAAAAACGTGTGCCGACGGGTCGGCTGTATAAATTCCGGGTGTAAGATATCTTGGTTTCATAAAAGCCCCTCCAAACCTCCCCGAAGGGGAGGCTTCTTTTAAATTTTTATTATTTTATTATTTCTGATTTCTTCTTTCACTCAGTTCTTTTTCAATCAGCACTTCTTTTTTCTTGTTTATTTCATAGAAAGCTAAAAGAACAACAACCAGGAAAAACGGGATGGAGGCATAAACGCTCACCAACATTTTTGCGCCGGTGGCAACAGTTTCGGGTTGAATAATTTCCTGTCCGGCAACCAAAGTTTCTTTATTGATGTAACCGTATTGTCCTAAAATCCAGGTAAGCAGCGCTCCGCCAATCGATAATCCGCTTTTCAGTCCCACCATCATGGCCGAGAAAATAATGGCTGTGGCACGGCGGTTGGTTTTCCATTCCGAATAATCAGCCACATCGGCAATCATTGCCCACAAAATCGGGATGGTGATGCCGTAAAAGAATCCATGCAAAATCTGCGATACAAACATTAACACCACGCTTTCAGGTTTGTAGAAAATGAAAAACAGGATAAAAAGGGTGGAGACAAAAAGTGCTGAAGAAAACACATCTCTTTTCCCGTATTTATCGGCAAGACCTTTTGAGAAACCAATACCCACGAGCATAAAAATAATACCGCCGGCATTAAACAACCCAAAACCTGCCGAAATGGGGTCGGAACCAAAAAAGTTGATGCCGATGGCTGTGAGCGAGCTGGTAATCGGACTGATAAAACTGGTCAGAGCCGCAGCATCGACATAATTATTAAAATAGTAAACATACGAACCACCTTTCATGGCGAGGGTAATGAAAACAAGAATGGTGGTTACCAGCATGATAATCCACGGTTTATTTTTAATCAGGTCAGATAAGTCTTCTTTGAGTGTTGATTTTTGCGCTTCGGTGGGAACAATTCTTTCGCGGGTGGTAAAGAAAGTAATCAAAAGCATGGCAGTACCGATGATGGCCAGCCAGGTCATTACGGCTTCAATTCCGGCAGCTTTATCGCCTTTACCGGCATATTCGATAATGGGCAACATAAAAACCTGCACAAAAAACTGGGCAAACATTACCGCTACAAACCGGATGGACGAAATGCTGTTGCGTTCGCCCATGTCGCCAGTGAGAACCCCGCTTAATGCTGAGTAGGGCAAGTTGTTCGAAGCGTACATCAGCAACAAAAATGTGTAGGTAACTGCTGCATAAATCACTTTTCCCTTGTACGAAAAATCGGGTGTGCTGAAAGCCAGCAGTGCCACCACGCCCAGCGGAATTGCAGTAAACAAAATCCATGGCCTGAATTTTCCCCAGCGTGATTTGGTGCGGTCGGCTATTGCCCCGATGATCGGGTTAAACAGAAAAGCTGCCACCAAACCAACCGACAACATGATAATGGATGCGTCGTTGTTTTTCAAACCGTAAATGTCGGTGTAGAAAAAAGCCAGATAGGTGATTAAAGTCTGAAATACAAGGTTTGCTGCAAGGTCTCCGAGACTGTAGCCAATCTTTTCGACCAGCGACACTTTTGATTGTGGTTGTTTCATCGGTTCAATTTTAAGTTTTATTCATCGAGCTGTACTGTTCTGTACTGCCCGCAGCAAAACTAATGAAATCTGTGAAACTGGGATATGAGAGATGAGAATAAAATTTTTGAAAGAATATGTTTAATTCCGTTTTCGAATAGCCTGGGAAGAACTATTTCTTTTTGGTTTGGAGCGGCAATGAAAAATGGAATTTCACCTTATGAGTTTTTTCAATATCCATTAGTGTATCTTTTATCAAGAAAAGAATCTTCAAATTTAGTTCGGTATAAGTCAAGAGACTCGCATATCAATTGATTAATTAATGGATACGAATCGCTTCGTGGGGCCTGAACTTTAAAATTCTTAGTCAATTTCCCTTTTTCGGTAATCTTGATATTGAAAGAAGTACCATCAAGTAGAATATACTTTTCGCTGGCAGAATTTTTTAAAATGATTTCTTCTTTTGTCTTCAGAAAGGTTTCAATGATATTTGCATATTGTTCATGTTCCCTGATTTTTAAAGCAAGACTGTCTGTTTTATACAACTCGTCCTTTTTATACAACTCCATCATTTTATTAAGTATTTTCTCCTTTCTAATTTTTGATTTTGCTTTCTCATATTTTTTTAACAGATGAACCCTCTCATTATTATTTTCATCCGAATCTGGAATATAACCTGTTCTTTTTTTGTAAACTAACTTTATATCTTCAGACAAATACTCAATTCTGATTTTCATTTTCAAATTGTTTATACTGGCATAACCCTCAATTTCAATTATATATTCGGGTAATTTCTGATGTTGAACTGAAAAAGAGATAATGATAAATAAGATAGTTAGAAACGTCTTCATGTTTGAAAGAGAAATATGTTACTTATTGGTACTCAAAATAAAAGGTTTTTTTTGAAAACAATTAAATAATTAAGCTTTTAAGTTGACAAAATTGCTTTAAGGAATGAATGAAGTAAAAAAGCCGCTCCTGCTTATCTTTGCAGAAACGGCTTTGTAAAAGGAAAATATTTATTCTAATTCAGATTTTTAATTAACGCCGTTTTTAGGACAATATCGGCAGTGATGGCATTTACCGATATGGTGGCGCCACTGATGGAATCTATGTTTTTGCCAACCACTAAATTTCGACCTCCATTAAAACCGGTAAATTGTTTCAACCAGCCTTTTGCTGTAATTTCCTGTCCGTGGGTGGCTTCGTAGTTGTAAACCACCACGCTTGTCACACTTTTTGTTTTATCGAAAAGAATGAAATAATCGAAAAACTCAGCATTTTCGTCATTCATGGATGATTGCCCCACCGTGCAACCGGTTTTACTGCAACTGAAAACCCGACCTGTGTAAACAAAACCCACCAATTCGTTTTTACTTTCGATGTTCCAGAAAATTCCATTTTCGGAGTCACCTTGCGGAACTTTAGAAATCGCTGTTTTCCGGAGGTCGAAGCCAGATAAATGAAACCGGTTTTCAATCTCCTTGTTCAGCCTTTTTCGGTTGATGTTGTCTTCGGTAAAGATGGCATCACCAAAAATCACAAAAAGCAGGAATGCAAGAATTAGTTTCATATTAAAACATCACGCCTATTCCGGCATTTAAAACTTTCGACCATTCTCCGGTGCTGGCCGGTTTTGTCCATTGCAGGTCGGTTTTCAAAACAGCATTTTTGGTGAGCCGGCAAGTCAAACCACTTGTAATCACCGTGTTTTTATAAGCATCGTTTGCAACTACCGGCGCTGTTACCGACTGGTGCATGTTGTAAAATTCGTACCTGATAAACGGAACAAGTTCCATTTTTGTTTTGGCAACTGCCTGCAAAACATTGTACCCGGCTTCCACATAATAACCTGTCATTTTACTGCCGAGGTCGTTGTTTTTCTGAGCGGTTTTTGTAAAAGCATTGTATTCTCCGGTGTTTGAAAGACTGGCAAAATAAAACTGTCCGCGCAATTCCAGTCCTTTCAGGTTGTAACGGGCATCGGCACCAACCATCGAAATTCCCACAACCGATGAATCTGCTTTGGCAATTCCGGCAGTATTGTCATCAGCGAGATTGTTGTAGAGTTTGCTTTGCGATTTTCCGAGGTAGCCCGAAAGTCCGACATTCAGACTTTTAATGCCAAAATATTCTAATTTACCTGAAAAGGCAGGTGAATTTAGATACGCTTTTGAACCTTTCTGGCGGCCTTCGCGCAGTCCGGCCGAACCATTGAAAATGGCTTTTGTGTCGTAACCACTCAGACCGCTGGTTACATACATCTGGTACTTCAGCGATGCCGGAAGAATGGTGCCGGAAAATCCGGCGCCCACTTCGCGCCAAGTGCTGATTGCCAGTTTATTGTCAATTACGGGTCGTTCAACACCGTTGAAGGTGGTGGGTTCGTGGTATTCATTAACGATGCCCATCGGTACCAGCATCAAACCGGCTTTAAAATTTGCCCAACTGTTCAGTTTATGTTGAAGAAATGCCTGTTCAACCCAAACTTCTTTTGCATGTTCCACCTCAATTTCGGTGACAAACTGGGTTTTTGATGAAAAGTTGTATCCGAAAAAAAGTACCATACGATGTACATCGAGCGTACCAAGGTCCTTTTTATCTTTGTTCAAAGGTTGGTTGTAATGCACTTCGCCATAGCCGCCAATATTCAGTTTGCTTTTGTTTGCTAACATCTGGTCGGCCGTGTTTAGGTAAACATTGCTTAAAGTGTCGGTTTGTGCTGAGAGGAGAACGGGAAATATGAAAATGAGCGTAAGTAGTTGAAAGAATTTCATTTAAATCAATTATTAGTTAATATTCGGGGCAAAAATAGTTTGATGAAGAAAGAGCGACAATCACTAAAACAGGTGAAAATTGTCGGCCGAATCACTTAAACTAATGATTCAATCAGATACTGTCAACACTGAGAATGTTATTGGTGAGTGCATAAACGGTGAGTCCTGCCTGGCTTTTGATGCCTGTTTTCTGCATAATATTTTTGCGATGGCTCATTACCGTGTGAATACTGATATTGAGTACATCGGCAATTTCTTTGTTTGCACGGCCACGGACAATTTCCTTTAAAACATCAATTTCGCGGTCCGAAAGGGAATTTGAATTTCTGTCGTCGGAACTTTTTATATGTTTCTGAATCTTTTTCAGAATGGTGTCTCGGGTATCATCAATCGAGATGATTTCGTCGAAATTAGAAAGGGTTTCCTTGTCAAAAACAGCATAAACAATCCCGAACCATTTAATTTTCGGGTTTTCGAACCGGAACATTTTTACCTGGCGAGTACGGTTAAAAAGCTGCGTTGGGTTAATAATCAGAAAATCGAGATTGCGCAGTGAATTTTTGGAAGTCATATCTTCAAAATCGCGGATAAGAATAATGTTTATCCGCAACGGAAGTTTCAATAACAAACTTTCAATGCCTTCAATCACAATGGGTGATGGCTCAATGACGCCGATATTGATTACCGGGTTAATCATTTTTGAGTTCCAGTTCAATTTTGTTGGTCAGCGGAATCAGAATCATATCTTCGATATGCGAGTGCACTTTCAGCTCAAATTCAAGTTCCGAAAGGCTGTTCAACAGTTTTCGGCGAACACGGTTTTTGTCTTTTAAATGAACATGATGGATGAACAAATCTTTCAGATCATTCAAACGGGTCTCAATGTCGGTGTGGTGTTCCTTATAATTGGTGCTTGAATAATCGTCACCCTGAATTGCGGTTTTTTCCCCGAGCAGCGCATAAAAATAGGGGAACGCTGTTCTCTCTTCATATTCAATATGTTCCTTTACTTCTTCAAAATATTCATTAAAGTAGGTTTCAATCACCTGCAGAATATTCGAATTCTCTGATTGCCGAAGTTCCCGGATGTACCCAAGAATTTCCGGATATTTTTCCGAACGGTAATATTCATGGCTGCGTTTCAGGTAGGCAATAATCATTTGAATATCTTCGGCGCCAATGTTTGCTGCATTTTCAATGTAAAACCCATTATGCAGGTTGCAAACAAGCGTAAAAAAATTCACGTTGATGCCTGTTTTACTGCAAAGCATCGAAACTGTGATTCCTTTTTCAAACTTCGTAATGCCAAAATTTTCGAGTACCAGCAGTAGCATCGGGTTGTTTTTGATTATTTCGGCAACCTCCGTTTCGGGTACAATGTATTTTTTTGAAACCAGGTACATTTTTCTGAATATTTTCTGAAGGCAAAAATAGTTAAATTCAGACTAAAAAATCCGCTTCTATTAAATGTGTCGTGTTTTTCGATTCTTTTACTTTTGATAATGACCGGAAAAATAACCAGTTAAATTGCGAAAAGCTACGAAATTTGGTAGATTAGCAAGTCAACAGTAAACCAGCAAAAGATGTATAAAATGAAAATCAAACCAGGAATCGACCGTCGGAATTTTATTGCAAAAACCACCCTCGGAACTTTGGGAACCATGGGAATTTTAACAGGCTGTACAAATGCCGTTAAGAAGAACGCCGAAATATTATTGCCTGAGCTTTTGGATAAAGCGCCTGACGGGCCGGTTTTGAAAGCCGGTTTAATTGGTTGTGGCGGACGTGGAACTGGCGCTGCAATCAATTTTTTGGATGCCGGGCCCAACCTGCAAATAACCGCATTGGGCGATGTTTTTCAGGATAAAATTGACAATTGCCGTGCAGAACTGAAAACACAAAAAGGCGTTGAAATTGCCGATGTAAACTGCTTTGTTGGATTCGACAGTTACCAAAAGGTGATAGATTCGGGGGTCGATATTGTGTTGCTTTGCACTCCGCCGCATTTCAGGCCCATTCATGTTGAAGCGGCGGTAAATGCCCGGAAAAACATTTTTATGGAAAAACCAGTCGCTGTTGACCCGGTTGGAGCGAGGTCGGTGCTGGCATCGGCAAAAAAAGCTGAAGCAATCGGGCTGAGCATGGTCAGCGGAACAATCAGGCGGGTACAGAAAGATTACATGGAAACCTGGCGGCAGGTTGCCAATGGAGCAATCGGAGATATCACCGGCGCCAATATCATTCGAAACGGGGGCGCTTTATGGTACCGCAATCGCCAGCCACAATGGACCGATATGGAATACATGCTGCGCAACTGGGTGAATTTTTGCTGGCTTTCGGGCGACCATATAACCGAACAGTTTATTCATGAGATTGATGTGATGAACTGGCACATGGGGCAAAATCCGGTATCGGCAATTGGTTGGGGTGGCCGTCAACGAAGGGTCTCCGGTGACCAGTATGATTTTTTCAGTATCGAATATGTTTATTCGAATGGCGTTCGCACACATTGTGCTGCCAGGCAAATTAATGGCTGTTCGAATAAAAAAGTGGAGCAGATAAACGGAACAAATGGTTACGCCAATGCTTCCGGTACAATTTATGATTGGAACGGCAACGAGATATGGAAATACCCGATGCCCGAAGAAACCGACACAACATCGCCCTGGAAAGTCACCAATCCGTTTGTACAGGAACATATTAATCTTGTAGCAGCAATCAGAACCGGCAAACCCGTTAACGATGCTGAAGCGCAGGTAAATTCAACGCTTGTTACAATTATGGGTCGAATGGCAGCCTACACTGGAAAAGAGATTACCTGGGAAGAATTATTGAATTCTGACCTTTATCTGGGACCGAAAACCTATGTATTTGGTCCTGTTGAAGGAATCAAAGAAGAAATTCCTGTTGTTGGAGAGGAGAATAAGGCAATGTAGCGACGCACTGCCGTGCGTCTTTCCTTGATGATGAAATATCAAATTCAAATATATTTAAAATGAAATGGTTAGTACAGATAATATTAATGATTTTGGTTGCAGGAATTATAAATGCCCAAAAACCGCTGTTTAAATTTGGAGAAGAAGTAGTTTTTGAAAAGATTGCAACGGGACAAAAAATAAAAGGGAAATCCGTTCAATGGATTCAGGTGAATACAGAAGATAGCACCTGGATTATAAAAGAAAAAGAATTGCTATGCAAAGGTCTTCCAATTGGCGTGATAAGAAGCGAAAAGCAGTATGAAAACTTTATCCTTCATATCGAATGGAAACACATGGAAGCCGGCGGAAACTCAGGAACTTTCGTATGGAGCAGTGCAAAGCCCGGCGAAAATCGCTTGCCCGATGGTGTTGAGGTCCAGATGTTGGAACTGGATTGGGTAAATCTGAATACCCGAAACGGAGAAAAACCACCGGTTGCGTATGTACACGGAGAAGTTTTCGGGGTGGGAGGCGTGAAAATTATTCCTGATAATCCGCGTGGTGAGCGCAGCAAATCGGTTGAAAACCGATGTCTGGGAAAAGGAGAGTGGAATATTTACGATGTGGTTTGTGTAGATGGAACTATCAAACTTTCGGTAAACGGAAAATTTGTCAATGGCATTAGTCAATCATCGCAAAAAAGAGGTTACATCTGCCTGGAATCAGAGGGAGCTGAAATTCATTTCAGAAATATAAAGATTACTGAACTTCCATAATAACAGAATTATAAGGAGTCAATACTTCATTTTATTTTATCAGAAACCATGTTGAAAATCTTGCTGAAAAACGGAATCTTTTCCAGCCGGGAAAACAATCCTTTTCGCCCGTAATATAACAGAATATTGCGGGTGTACATAAAAAAACCAAGGCTGTGAGCTGCAAACAAAACCGGGTCCATCCGCGGTATTGAATAAGTAAAAATCATCAGCGAACCGATGGTGCTGATAATCCAGAAGCCGAGAGGCAAAACAGAATCGTTTTTGTATTCTGAGTAAATCCACTGGTACAAAAAGCGTGAAGTGAAAATCAGCTGACCAGCTGTTCCCCAAATCAGCAGATACAACGGAACATCTTCATTTTTCAATATTGAATTGAAATTGTAGGTTGTGCCGAACGCGAGCCAGCTAATATAAACGGGTGGAATTGCTACCACAAGAACTCTGATGAAAATGTTCAGACTTTTCCATGCATTTTTAAGCTGAAGGTTACGGATATACACTGCATAAACAAGGAATTGTCCTAATACGATGGAGAAATCGTTTCTCAGAATTCCGTAAGTGAGCATAATTACAGAAGCCAACAAACTTATTTGCCAGAAAATAACCGGAGAAATTACTTTGCCAGCCTGTTCCGATTTGAACCACTGAACGATGGTGCGGGCAAAAAACAGAAACTGGGCTGCAAAGCCCAATGCAATGATGAAGTAATTATTCATTTAGCTTGTATACCGGCGTAAAAGTAGAAAACGTGAATCAAATTAACCTGAATTATTCAATATTCATTTCTTCCAGTTTTTCGAGCGCCTGTCGTGCAGCGTTTTGGTGAGCCTCTTTTTTTGAAGCTCCGGTACCAACCCCGGTTTTTTTATTATCGATTTTTACAACCGCTGTAAATTTGGGTTGACGCGTTTTCTCGTTAATCTCTTCAGTTGTGTCAAACTCAAGCTCTTTTTTTGTTTTCTGGCTCCATTCAATCAACCTGCTTTTATAGTTGAGGTCGTTTTGCTCTATTTCTGCCAGATTTACAAATTTCGAAAGAATACGTTTTGTAATAAAATATTTGGCGGCATTGTAATCTTTGTCCACATAAATTGCACCAATCAGGGCTTCAAGGGCATCGCCGTAAATATGACTATTATCGATATTTTTTGTGGTGTTCGAATCAATGTAAACATTAAGCCCCATATCGTAAGTGAGCTTTGTAAGGAACGAACGGTTAACCAGTTTCGAGCGTGTTTTAGTAAGAAAACCCTCATCTTCCTGAGGGAAGCGGTTGTACAGAAAATCGGCAATAACGGCACTTAAAATGGCATCGCCTAAAAATTCGAGGCGTTCGTTGTTAACAAAATTTCCACGTGAATCGGTTGTGGAGGCCGATTTATGAATAAAGGCAAGGTCGTATAATTTCAGATTTTGAGGATAAAATCCGATAAGGTTTTTTAAAAACAAATAAAACTCCTTTCGGGATGACGAAAAGAGTTTTATTCGTTGTACTATTCTCCTGACCACAGATTCTTAAAGCTTTTTAAAAACCAAAGTAGCATTGTGACCTCCAAACCCAAATGTATTGCTGATAGCAATTTTAATATCTCTTTCTTTGGCTACATTGAAAGTGAAATCAAGTTTGTTATCAATTTCCGGATCGTCGGTAAAATGGTTAATCGTTGGCGGAACAATATTGTTCTGCATTGCCAGAATACATGCAAGGCCTTCAACAGCACCTGCAGCTCCCAGTAAATGTCCGGTCATCGATTTTGTTGAACTGATACTTACTTTGTAAGCATGTTCGCCAAAGGTTTTAATTATTGCTTTTGGTTCGGCAATATCGCCAAGTGGGGTAGATGTACCATGTACATTTATGTAATCAACATCTTCAGGACGAATACCGGCATCTTCGAGAGCCCATTTCATTACGAGGTTGGCTCCTTTTCCCTCAGGGTCAGGGGCTGTCATGTGGAATGCATCAGCTGACATCCCGCCACCAGCCATTTCAGCATAAATTTTCGCTCCTCTTTTCACCGCGCTTTCATATTCTTCAAAAACAAATGCCGACGAACCTTCTCCCATCACAAAACCATCCCGGTCGAGATCGAATGGACGGGAGGCTGTTTTGGGATCATCGTTACGTGTAGAAATTGCTCTCATCGAATTAAACCCAGCTATGCTTGCTTCGTTCACTCCGGCTTCGGAACCGCCGGTTACCATAATGTCAGCTTTACCCAAACGAATCAGGTTAAAAGCTTCAATCATAGCATGAGATGCCGACGCACATGCACTGACAGTGGTGAAATTAGGACCTCTGAATCCATACTTTATTGAAATAAGTCCACCTGCGATATTGGCAATCATTTTTGGGATAAAAAATGGTGAAAATCTGGGTTGACCTTCATTAAAAGCTTTGACTTCTTCAAAAAAAGTCTGAAGGCCACCGATTCCCGAACCCCAAATAACACCAACTCTATCATGGTCAACTTTTTCCAAATCGATACCACAATCCTGAATTGCCTGATCTGTGCTTACAAATGCAAACTGCGTGTACAGGTCGTGTTTTCGTACTTCTTTGCGGTCCATGTAAAGGCTTGGATCAAAATTCTTTACCTCGCACGCAAATTGTGTTTTGTGTTTTGAAGCGTCGAATCTTGTTATCGGTCCGGCTCCACTAACCCCATTCTTCAGGTTTTCCCAATACTCGGTAACCGAATTCCCAAGTGGGTTAATGGTTCCAACACCGGTTATTACTACCCGCCTTAATTCCATAAATGAAAATGTGAGTTTTAATTACTTTACAGCTGCTTCAATGTGAGCGATAGCTTCACCTACAGTTGAGATTTTTTCTGCTTCATCATCCGGAATAGCAAGATCAAACTCTTTTTCAAATTCCATGATTAACTCAACTGTATCCAGTGAATCTGCACCTAAATCATTGGTGAATGATGCTGAAGGCACAACTTCGCTTTCATCTACTCCTAATTTATCAACGATAATAGCTTTTACTTTTGCTGCAACGTCTGACATAATCCTAATTTTTAATTAATACTTAATTTTGTTTAAAAATAATTCGGTGCAAAGTAATACATTTAACAGCCATATCTCAAAGAAAAATATTAAAAAAGATAATCAGCCGTAATCTTGGGTAACGTTCAAACTATTAAATTTGAACATTTTATTCCATAATTCCACGGGTTAACAGAATGTTAAAATGAAAACCAGAAAAATTGCAGTTTTTGCATCAGGTTCGGGTACCAACGCCCAGAATATATTCAGCTATTTCTCAGAGAATCAAAATGTTATTATCGATTCGCTTTGGAGTAATAACCCAAATGCTTATGCACTTGAAAGAGCAAGAAATTTTGGAGTTGAAACCTTTGTTTTTACTAAAAATGAGTTTGTTAACTCAAGTTTTGTTTCCGATAAACTTCGTGAAAGGGGGGTAGATTTGGTCGTACTTGCCGGCTTTCTTTGGTTGATACCTTCTCAATTGATTTCGACAGTAAAAATTATTAATATCCATCCGGCGCTTTTACCCAAATATGGTGGAAAGGGTATGTATGGAGCGAAGGTACACGAAGCTGTAGTGGCAAATCGGGAAAAGGAAAGCGGTATTACAATTCATTATGTGAATGAAAAATATGATGAAGGAACTGTTATATTTCAAGCCAAGTGTGAATTGAATGATAATGACACCCCTGATGATGTGGCATCGAAAGTTCATCAGCTTGAATACCAATATTATCCTGAAGTTATTTTAAAAATATTGACTGAAAGTTTTGAATGATTTTCAAGTTCAGGTATTTTCAGGTGCTAAGTGCTTGTTTCAAAATGAGGTTAATAAATTTAAAATTTAACATTCGGCGTTAAATATTGTTAAGCCTGAAAACCATGGTGTTTCATTAATTTTATATTTGCCACATGAGTCGCAAAATGCTTATAACGCTTATAATTTTAATGGTTCTGGTTATATCTGGATTGATACTTGTTCAGACCAAAATGATAAAAACTGCTTCAGATATCAGGGAAGAACAGTTTAATCAACTTATCAGGAATGCGCTTCTCAGAGTTGCCGGACAACTCAATAACTATGAAGAAAAACTTGCCAGAACAACAGCAAACAGTCAGTTGCAGAATGCAATTCTACATTCTGATAAATTCAATGTCTTTCCTAAAAACAGTTTTGGAAAAGGATCAATCAGTTTTGGTTTGAGCTACACAGAACAAGGTTTTCGTGAAGAAATAAATATCATTGACAATAAGGGTAAGATTATAAAAACAGAAAGATTTTATGGTATTGAAAGCCTTGGCGAACAAAGATCGGAACTCGAAATGTCACGTGAACGCGACCTGAACGATTTGAACTGGTATAAGAATTACAAAGTCTATCTTGAAGAACGCCCGATTCAGGATAGAATCGATACTATTTTTTTGAAAGAAGTTCTTGCAATGGCATTTGCTGAAACCGGAATTGAACTGGAATATAAATACGCAATTAAGAATTCTAATATTGGTAAGGATAAAATGATTTTCGGAGATGCAGATTTTGAGCCTGGAAAGAGAAAAGTTTATTATCAACCACTATTTCAGAACGATTTAAATGGAGCCAAACCCAACTATTTATATGTATATTTTCCAAAACGGTCGGGATATTTGCTCAGGGAAACCGGGTTTACGATTATTCCAACTGTTATTTTAACTGCATTTCTGATTGCCATTTTTGTTTATACAATTATGGTGATTTTCAGGCAAAAAAAGCTTTCGATGATAAAGAACGACTTTATTAATAACATGACCCACGAATTGAAAACCCCGATTTCTACTATTTCGTTGGCGAGCCAGATGCTCGAAGATGGCAGTATTGCAAATACACCGCAAACGGTTGAACATATTTCGCGGGTGATTAACCAGGAAACAAAACGCCTGAGTTATCAGGTGGAAAAGGTTTTGCAAATGGCTGTGTTTAATGAGGGTAAGCTGAAATTCAAGTTCAAGGATTTTGATGTAAACAAAATGATTGAAACTGTAGCTGCTAATTTTGAACTCAGAGTAAAAAACAAAAATGGAACATTGATTACCGAGAAACTGGCGGAGAAGTCAATAATTAATGGTGATGAGGTGCACATAACAAATGTGGTTTTCAATCTGCTCGACAATGCAGTAAAATACAGTAAGGAAGTTCCTGAAATCAGGTTGGCCACGGAAAATATAGATAACCAGGTGGTTATTTCGGTACAAGATAAAGGAATCGGAATTTCGAAGGAGCACCATGCGCAAATTTTCGACCGGTTTTATCGGGTGCCAACCGGGAACATACACAATGTAAAAGGCTTCGGATTAGGATTAAGTTATGTTAAGAAAATTATAGATTCACATAATGCAAAAATAAAAGTGGAAAGTGCTTTGAATAAAGGTACAAAGTTTACTATCTTTTTCCCACAATTAAATAAATAACCATGGAACAAAAAACAAAGTTGTTGCTTGCAGAAGACGATGAAAATTTAGGCCTGCTATTAAAAGAGTACCTTGTCGCAAAAGGGTATGATGCGTCATTATTTCCTGATGGAGAGGCTGCATATAAAGGTTTTATGAGAGATCATTACGACATTTGCATTCTCGATATTATGATGCCGAAAAAGGATGGTTTTACACTGGCAAAAGACATCAGGATTGTGAATCCAGATGTGCCGGTTATTTTCCTCACAGCCAAAAATATGAAAGAAGATGTGCTGGAAGGTTTTAAACTGGGCGCCGACGATTATATAACCAAGCCTTTCAGCATGGAGGAACTGATTATGCGAATCGAGGCAATTCTTCGTCGTACATCGCAGGAAAACCTGGCCAACGCTCAGCCTGTGTTTACTCTTGGAAGATATACTTTCGATACAAGAAAACAAACGCTGGCCGAGGGTGATGAAGTTGTAAAGCTTACCACCAAAGAAGCCGATTTGCTGAAACTGCTCTGCCAGAACGCAAATAAAATTCTTGAACGTAACTATGCGTTAAAATCGATCTGGATTGATGATAACTACTTTAATGCCAGGAGTATGGATGTGTATATCACCAAGCTCAGAAAACATTTGAGTAAAGAACAAACTGTTGAAATTATTAATGTTCACGGGAAGGGATATAAGCTGATTATGTAATAAAAAGAGAATCCGGTGCTAAAATACCGGATTCTCTTTTTTCAGTGCTGTTTTTTTAAGAAATGCCCCGTAAATTCTCCGTTTTTGTCGGCTACAGAACAAACATAAATTCCATTTTCAAGGCCTGAAATATCAATTTTTGTAATTGTTTGCTGAGTTAACACGAATGTATTGGTCTTCAAAAGACTGCCGTTTATTGAAAATATACGGATTAACGGATTTTGAAAAGCCTGAATACTTTCGATATAAAGTGTATTGTTGGCCGGGTTTGGATAGATTTTAATCTTCAACGGTTGTTTTAAGCTACCGGATAAGCCTATGATTTTCATTGAATCTGCTGTGCCTGATATAACATTCAACAGCGATTTTTCCCCTTTTGTATCAAGAGAAAGTTCCCAAATCATTATTCCGGCAGCTTCAGTAAAAGCCAGTTCGGTTTTTATCTTTATGGTATTTATACCATTATAAAAAATGGTATCACCAACCTGGTCTTTGTTCCAGGCATCAGGGTAGTTAATAAGAATATCATTGTACGCCTGGTAACCTGATTTTTTGTAAAAACCGTAGCCATAAAACGGAACTCCCAAACAAATCTGTTCTTTTTTTACACCTCTCTTTTTATAATCAGCTATCATTTTCTCAGCATACCAGTAAGGCGAATGCTGTCCGGGATTGTTCATGTCCCAGCTTCCGGTAAGGTCATACGACATCAGGTTGATAAAATCGAAGTATTGAAACGCACTGTTCGGAATATTTTCGGCACCCCAGCCCACAGCTGCGGTAAGCAGGTAACCTTTTGGTTTTAATGAATCGGCAAGTTGTTTGATAAAGGCTCCGTAATTTGCATTAATTGCCGGGCCTTCTTCGTCAACATCCAACCCGTCAAGTTTATATTTTACAAGGTAGGCAAGAATTTTGGAAATAAATGCTGCTCTCTTTTCAGATGTTTTAATCTGGTTTTGATAGTTCGTTTTTACCGGGTCGCCTGCAGCCGAACCTCCGCCAATTGAAACCAGAACTTTTACATTGTGCTGATGCGCTTTCGTTACGAGCGTTGTTAAACCACTGTTACTTTCATATAGGTTTCCGTTGGCATCTGGATTCTGAAAGGCAAAATTCAGATGAGTAACTTTTGTATAATCAAAGTCTAATGCAAATGTGTTCACATCAATCCAGTTCGGGACATAACCAATTATTCTGAATTGATTAGTTTGAGCAGAAAGCTTAAGAAATGAAAATAATGTGATTATCAATAGAATAAATGCTTCGCATAAAGCTCTGATTGGTTTCATAAAATGATACTTTGTTGGTTCATAATTAAAAGTCAATAAAGATAGAATTACAAACAGAAATTCATTTGAATTCAGGACAGGTTTAATGAAAAAGGTCAACCTGATTGCAGGTTGACCTTTTTTATATCATTACTTAATATTGTTTAATCAAGTTTTAAAACTGCTAAGAATGCTTTTTGCGGAACCTCCACATTCCCGATTTGTTTCATTCGCTTTTTCCCTTTTTTCTGTTTTTCAAGAAGTTTACGTTTTCGGGTAATGTCGCCACCATAACATTTTGCGGTCACATCTTTTCTCACTGCTTTAATTGTTTCGCGGGCAATAATTTTTGCACCGATGGCAGCCTGTATGGCAATATCGAATTGCTGACGCGGAATCAATTCTTTTAATTTTTCACACATTTTTCTGCCAAAGTTGTAGGCATTGTCAACATGCAATAAAGTTGAGAGTGCATCAACCATTTCGCCGTTTAAAAGAATATCGAGACGGGCAAGTTTTGCAGGTTTATAGCCACTCATGTGATAATCGAACGAGGCATAACCACGCGAAATGCTTTTCAGTTTATCGTAAAAGTCAAATACGATTTCTCCCAACGGCAGGTCGAAAACCAGTTCGGCACGTTCTGCAGTCAAATAACTCTGGTTGAGCAAGGTTCCGCGTTTTTCAAGACATAGCGTCATTATCGCACCAATGTAGTCAGCCGATGTGATAATGTTCGCTTTAATGTATGGTTCGTCGATTTCTTCAATTGTGGTCGATACAGGCATTCCGGAAGGGTTATACACGTTAAGTGTTGAACCATCGGTGAGATGAACCTGGTACGAAACGTTGGGAACAGTGGTAATCACATTCATATCAAACTCGCGTTCGAGCCTTTCCTGGATAATTTCCATGTGTAAAAGACCAAGGAAACCGCAGCGGAAACCAAAACCAAGTGCAGCAGAAGATTCTGGTTCAAAAGTCAGCGAGGCATCGTTGAGCTGAAGTTTGTCCATCGCATTACGCAAATCTTCGTAATCATCGGCATCAATCGGGTAAATACCTGCAAAAACCATGGGTTTTACTTCTTCAAAACCTTCAATCCTGCTTTCGCACGGGTTTTTTACATGAGTAATGGTGTCGCCAACTTTTACTTCCTTGGCAGTTTTAATACCCGAAATGATGTATCCCACATCACCTGCTGACAAAGAGTCGCGCGCTACCAGACCCAGTTTCAGCACTCCCACCTCTTCAGCAAAGTACTCTTTTTTTGTGGCCATGAACTTCACCAAATCCTTTTTTGCAATAGTTCCGTTAAGAATTTTGAAATAGGCAATAATTCCGCGGAAAGAGTTAAAAACCGAATCAAAAATCAAAGCCTGTAGCGGTGCTTCCGGGTCTCCTTTTGGCGGATGAATCCTGTTGATAATGGCATCAAGAATTTCTTCTATTCCCATTCCGGTTTTCCCGCTTGCACGAATAATGTCACTTCTTTTGCATCCTACAAGGTCCATGATTTGTTCTTCAACAACCTCTGGCATTGCACTTTCCATGTCCATTTTATTCATGATTGGAATAATTTCCAAATCATTTTCAATGGCGAGATATAAATTTGAAATGGTTTGTGCCTGAATTCCCTGCGAAGCATCAATAATTAACAGCGCACCTTCGCAGGCTGCTATTGAACGGGAAACTTCGTACGAAAAATCAACATGTCCGGGAGTATCAATGAGGTTTAATTTGTAGGGTTCACCATCATGAACATAGTCCATCTGAATTGCATGACTTTTTATCGTAATTCCCCTTTCCTGTTCCAGTTCCATGTTGTCCAGAACCTGGTCATGCATTTCTCTTTCACTAACTGTTTTGGTATATTCAAGAAGCCGGTCGGCCAGAGTACTTTTACCGTGGTCGATGTGAGCTATAATACAAAAATTTCGGATGTTATTCATTTAAATACAGTTACGTTCCAGTTGTTTCTAATTTGTAATCAGCGGCAAATATATTCAAATTTCAGGATTTTTAAGATGCTGGATGATTGAACGCTAAATGTGAAACAACGTTAAAATTTTAGGCGATAAAAAATAATGGCACAATGTTTGTAATTATAATTTTATAAGATTGAAAACAACAAGGTGTTTACACCTGTAAAAATACTTCGCAGCAATTTGCTGTTTTTTTTCATAAGTTTGGTTTAGTTAGGTTAAGTTTTGATCCCGGGGTGATGACCCCGGGATTTTCTTTTTTACTTCTTGTGGTTTCTCCTGAGTTGAACGATATAATTACCTGTGTTTTCAGGTGTGTTGATTCTGTATTTCATTAAATTCGCAGCACATCTGTTTCGTAAAGGTGTGAATCAAAATAATAAAATTGAACCTGATATGAAAAATCTTGCTTTGTTGATTTTGGCCTTGTCTTTTTTTGCAGGCCAGTTAAATGCCCAAACAAAATCGATAAAAAAATCACCGGTTTTAACCGAAGCAACCCCCGAAAGTGCAGGAATTTCTTCAGAAAGAATTGCCCGTATTGACCAGATGTGCGAACAGGAAGTTGCCAATGGCAACCTGCCCGGAATTGTAACGTTGGTAGCCAGAAATGGGAAAATCGTATTTTGGAAAGCTTATGGAATGGCTGACACTCAGGCCGGGAAAAAACAAAAGCGCGATGACATTTTCAGAATTGCTTCACAAACAAAAGCTATCACATCAACCGCGGTGATGATGCTTTGGGAAGAAGGCAAATTCCAGCTCGACGACCCGATTTCTAATTATATCCCCGAATTTAAAGATGCTAAAGTGCTTACTTCATACAATTATTCAGACACAACCTGGACTGGCGAACCTGTTAAAACTCCAATTACAGTGCGACACTTACTTACCCATACTTCAGGAATCGGCTACGGAGTAATTGATGGCGACGAACGATTCAAGCTGATTTTTCACAAAGCCGGAATTGTTGATGCTTTTACTGCTGAAAATGTAAATCTTGCTGAAAATATCAAGAAGCTCGCCAAAATGCCTTTACATCACCAACCAGGAGAAAACTTCACTTACAGTGAAGGATTGGATGTTTTGGGATATTTCATTGAAGTTGTTTCGGGAATGCCATTTGACAAGTTTCTGCAAACACACATTTTTGATCCGCTGGGTATGAATGATACCCGTTTTTATCTGCCTGATGACAAAGCGTCGCGACTGGTGGCGGTTCAACAAAAAGTAAACGGACAATGGGAAAATTATCCTGTTACTTTTTATGATACCGATTACCCGATAAAAGGTGCCAAAACTTATTTTGCCGGTGGCGCAGGACTTTCGAGTACAGTAAAAGATTACGCCACATTTTTGCAAATGTACCTGAATGGTGGCGAATACAACGGTGTCAGGCTTTTGAGCAGAAAGACAGTGGAAGCTGTTTTGAGCAACCAGATTGGAGATATTTGGGGTGAAAAATCGGATACAAAATATGGCCTTGCTTTTGGTTTGCTCACAGCAAATGGTCAGGCCAAAGGCGGTAAAGGAAGTGCCGGAAGTTTTGACTGGGGTGGTTATTTTAATACCCAGTATTTTGCCGACCCAAAAGAACAGGTTGTCGGCCTGATTTTCAAACAAACCCAGGGCCCGGTAAACGACGTAACAGGCTGGAAATTCCGTCAGCTTGTTTTTCAGACAATCGATGATTAATTGAATCAAAATGAATAAAGTAACCGAACTTGCCAAAATGATTGACCACTCCATTCTTCATCCCACAATGACGGACGAAGATTTGAAAAGAGAGTGTGAAGTAGCTGCTAAATACCGCGTTGCATCGGTGTGTGTTAAACCTTACGCTGTGAAACAAGCTGTTGAACTGTTGAAAGATACCGATGTGCTTGTGGGTTGTGTGATTGGTTTTCCGGCCGGAAATTCAGCAACAGCAGTGAAAGTTTTTGAAACCGAAACAGCTTGTAACGACGGCGCTGTGGAAATCGACATGGTAATCAACATCGGGAAAGCGCTGGGTGGTGACTGGAACTATATTGAAAAGGAAATTAATGCGGTAACAAATGTTTGTCACAACAAGGGAGCCATTGTAAAAGTAATTTTCGAAACCGATTTTGTAACCAAAGAGTCTGACATTGTAAAACTTTGCCAGATTTGTACAAACGCCGGAGCCGATTATGTAAAAACTTCAACCGGGTATGGATTTGTAAAGCAACCCAACGGCGATTACAATTATAAGGGTGCCACCATCCCGGTGTTAAATCTGATGAAAGAAAACATCGGCCCGAAGGTAAAACTGAAAGCTGCAGGTGGCGTGCGGAATCTGGACCAGTTGCTTGACGTACAGGCTGCCGGATGTTCGCGATGTGGCGCTACTGCCACAGCCGCCATGATTGAGGAGGCAAAAAAGCGGTGGCCCCCTTCTGATTCCCCCAAAGGGGGAAGGCTTTGAAAGTGCAATTAACGAGAAAAGCAGTCAATAAAATACTAACCTGCTTCCTATCTCCCCCCTTCGGGGGGATTAAGGGGGGCTTCTAAACTAAAAACCATGTACATCGTAAATTCTTATCCAATTGCAGTATTGTTCTGCGTTGTTACCATGTTGTGCTGGGGCTCGTGGGCAAATACCCAGAAACTGGCTTCAAAAGAGTGGAGTTTTCCGCTTTTTTACTGGGACTATACTTTGGGAATCATATTGCTTTCGCTGATTTTCGGAGTTACCCTGGGAAGCAGCGGTACTGCCGGACAATCATTTTTTGCCAATCTGTCACAGGCTGCTCCCAATGCAATTCTGATGGCGCTTTTGGGTGGTGTGATTTTTAATATCGCCAATTTACTGCTGGTGGCAGCCATCGAAATTGCAGGGATGGCAATTGCTTTCCCAATCGGAATCGGGCTGGCGCTGGTATTGGGAGTTTTCAATAATTATCTCCCAAATCCGGGCGATTACAATTCAGTTTATCTCTTTCTGGGTGTCGGGTTGGTAACACTAGCCATTGTAATCAATGCGCTGGCCTACAAAAAAGTAACGCAGGGAAGCAAATCAACCAAAGGAATTCTGCTTTCGCTGGTGGCCGGTTTGCTAATGTCGTTTTTCTACCGCTTTGTTGCCCAATCAATGTCGCCCGATTTAATCAATATTCAACCGGGAACTTTCACTCCTTATGCGGCAGTGTTTGTATTTTCAATCGGAATTTTTCTGTCAAATTTTCTGTTTAATTACTATTTTATGAAAAAACCGGTTTCCGGATTGCCAGTCAGTTATAAGATGTATTTTACCCAGGGAACGCCAAAACTGCATCTGGTTGGAGTTTTGGGCGGACTCATCTGGAGTCTCGGGATGACACTGAATATTATGGCAGGCGATGTGGCCGGTTACGCAATTTCTTATGGTCTTGGACAGGGAGCCACGCTGGTGGCTGCCATTTGGGGCGTTTTTGTGTGGAAGGAATTCAGAAATGCACCCAAAGGAACATCGGGTTTGCTTGCGGTTATGTTTGCCAGTTTTATTGTTGGCCTGGCACTGATTGTAATTGCAAGATTAAACTGAATAATAGTATTGAGTAAAAAGTAGTGAGAATTGAGTACAGCCTACTCACTGTTCAAATCTTACTACTTACTTCAAAAATCTGAAAATCTATGAAAGATAAAATTGTTGTTATCGGCAGCTCCAATATCGATTTAATAATGAAAATGGACCACCTGCCTGAAAAAGGTGAAACCGTAACAAATGGAGTTTTTATGCAGGTTTATGGCGGAAAAGGTGCCAACCAGGCAGTGGCAGCAGCCCGGGCTGGTGGAAAAATCGCTTTTGTAAGCTGTGTGGGCGAAGATGCTTACACCCCGCAAATGGTGCAGAATTATATAAACGATGGAATCGACACCCGGTTTGTTTTCAGAGAAAAAGATGTTGCAAGCGGCTATGCGCTGATTTTAATAGGACAAACTGGCGAAAATATGATTGCTGTTGCACCGGGTGCCAATTACCGGCTAACACCCGAAAAAGTGGATGAGGCTGCTGAACTTTTTGATGAGGCTGCCATGATTGTTTTGCAATTTGAAGTGGAGGAAAAAACTGTAAAACATGTTCTTGAACTGGCAAATAGAAAGAAAGTTCCGGTAATGTGGAATGTGGCTCCGGCACGTGCTTTTGATTTTTCACTGATTCAGAAAGTAAATATTCTGGTTTTGAATGAAGTGGAAGCTGGCTTTCTGACCGGAATACCGGTTGAAAATGAATCGGATGCCGGGTTGGCTGCTCAGAAGCTGGTAGAAAAGGGGGTTGAAAAAGTAATTATTACACTCGGTTCAAAAGGTGCATTTGTATTAACCAAAACAGAAAAAGTAAGTGTTCCGGCATTTAAAGTTACTGCGGTTGACACAACTGCGGCCGGCGATACTTTTTGCGGAGCCTTTGCTGTGGCGCTTGTGGAGGACAAAACTTTGAAAGATGCGTTGCAATTTGCCAGCGCTGCTGCCGCCATTTCGGTAACCCGAATCGGGGCACAACCCTCGGCTCCAACCCGGGCTGAAATAGAAGCATTTCTGAGAAATCATTTATAATAAATGGTTGTGGATTGATATTTGAAAATTTCTGGCACGATTTTAATAAGTAGAAATTTCAGTTTAACAGAAAACAAATCCAATTTAAATTTTGAAAACATGAGAAACACATTGATTTTACTGATTTGCGCTTTGTTCCCGTTTGCAGCGGGAGCACAAATTATGCAGGAAGCTGCAAAACCTTACATTGAAGTGGTGGGTGTTGGCGAATTGGAAATAGTTCCCAACGAAATTTACATCAGTTTTACGCTGAAGGAACGAATGGATGGGAAAAAGAAAATCGAAATTGATTCGCAGGAAAAGGAACTGAAAAAGCAGTTGCAGAAAGCGGGTTTCGATTTGACAAGCCTGAGTCTGGCCGATGCTTCGGCTGATTTTGTAACCATCAAAAGAAAAAACCAGGAAGTGCTTGCTGCAAAAAACTATATCATGAAAGTGGCAACTACAACACAAGTTGCTTCTGTTTTTGAAGTGCTTGACAATGTACAGGCTTTAAACGGCGACATTACACGGGTGGCACACTCCGAAATCGAAAAATACCGGAAAGAAGTAAAAATTCTGGCCATGAAGGCAGCCAAGGAAAAAGCCGGGTATTTACTCGAAGCCATTGGCGAAAAAGTGGGAAAACCGATGATGATTCAGGAACGTGAAAACTACGACGACATTATGCCGATGCCAAGAATGATGGCGAACATGAAAATGGCAATGGGTGTTGAAGCGGATATGGCTGAACCAGCGCCTGAAATTTCGTTTCAAAAAATAAAACTGAAATACTCGGTATTTGCCCGGTTTGAGATTCAGTAAAAGATAAACGATTAAATAATTACAGCCTTGTTTTCAAAAGAAGCAGGGCTGTTTTGTTTACAGATAGTTCAACCCGATAATCTTTCCAATCTGAAATCCACATTTTTCCACGAGTTCGGGTGCATTTTGCATGGCTTCAGCTAAAGAAAGTGGTTGGTTAACAATTGAAATCAGCAAATCAAATCCTGAATCGTAAATTTTTTCGTATCCGCTTCCGAGCGTTCCGGCAGCACCAATCACGGGTTTGTTATACTTTTTTGCCAGTTGAGCCACGCCAAACGGCGCTTTTCCGTTGATGGTTTGTGCGTCCAGTTTTCCCTCAGCGGTAATCACAAAATCAGCCTTGGCAATTCTGTTTTCAAGGTCGAGAATTTCAGCGACCAGTTGAAAGCCGCTTACAAGTTTTGCCCCGGTAAAAGCAACTAATCCACCACCCAAACCACCCGCAGCACCTGAGCCGGGAATGTTTTCAATATCAATATTGAGTTGTTTGCGGATGATTTCAGCATAATTTTTAAGCGCTGCATCGAGTTGCTGAACCATTTCGGGTGTTGCGCCTTTTTGCGGGCCGTAAATTGCAGAAGCTCCGTTTGGCCCGGTAAGCGGATTTGAAACATCACAGGCTACCAAAATTTCGGGTAGATTTTTTTCATAACCGGAAAGGTCGATTTTGCAGAGTTCCGAAAGTTGCTTTCCGCCAGGCAACAATTCCTTCCCAACCTTATCAAGAAATTTTGCTCCTAACGCCTGCGCCATTCCTGCTCCGCCGTCGTTGGTGGCGCTTCCTCCAATTCCGATAACTATCTTTTTACACCCGGTTTCAATGGCGTGTTTTATCATTTCACCGGTACCAAAAGTTGAGGTTACCAAAGGATTTCGCTCTTCGGGAAGAATCAATTCGAGACCGCTGGCAGCGGCCATTTCAATAAAAGCTGTTTGTCCGTCGTCCGAAAAACCGATTTCTGCTTTTACTGGTCGCATCAAAGCATCGTGAACTTTGAATGTCTTAAAATATCCGTCGGTTAAAATCTTTAAAAAACCTTCGCCTCCATCAGAAACGGAGGCAATATCAAAAATTGAATCTGGAAGCGACTTCTCAATACCTTTCTTTAAAAAACGAGCCACCTCGCCTGCCGAAAGCGATTCTTTAAAAGCGTCTGGTGCAATCAGAATACGAGGCGACTTTGTCATCAATTTAAATTTTCAGTTTCAGGGTTGAATAATCAGCTTTTTGGTTTGAACCGATTTCGAAGTTTTAAGTGCAACGATATAGATTCCGGCTCCGGGTTGTTTTTGAGGACGGAGCAGCAGATTGTGGTTGCCAGAGAATCTGTTTTCGTTAATCAGAGTTTCAATCAATCTTCCGTTGACATCAAAAAGCAAAACCTCAACTTTCTCGTTGTTTTCTATTGTAAAATCAATGTAGAATTCAGATGAGGCGGGGTTGGGATAAATTTCAAACCGCTGGTTTTGGCTGATTGCAAGCTCTTCGTTAGCTGTTACCGACATTTCATCATCGGCATCTGGTGAGCCATTTGTGTATTTCGAAATTGTCCAGTAGGTCACTGAATCGGGGTTTAACGTTGGGTTTTTCTCAACTGAAACTAACGAGTAACCGTTGCCATCGGGTTCCGTTGGCCACGGATCTTCGTCATCGAAAGTAAATGAGATAATCACCTGGTTTGAACTGGCTTGTATAATAACCTGTTCTCCGCCATTCGAAAGGCTGCCCGCGTACACAAACTGGGGTTGAAATCCATAAATGTTATTAAACTCAACTGCATTTGAGGCAACCACCATCAAATTGCCGGGAGCAATTGTTGTGCCTGCCGGAAAAGTGAACTGGATTCCATCGGTTATTGAAACGCCTGAGATATCGATTGTTTTTGAACCTGTATTTTTGAATTCAATAAACTCAAGCTCTTTTCCGTCAACTCCGTTCTGGTCGATCGGGTGATAATGAAGTTCGGTAACTTTAAATGCTGTAAAAAGCCCGGAGTCATCAAAATAAATTTCGTGCAGGGCACTCCAGTTGCTACCGTTTTTAACCCTCGATTTCAGAATGGTTCCCGGAGTTATGCTAATGCTTTTTGAGTTTCCGACGTTGATGGCTGTGGTTGCTGTGCCTCCGCCAATTGTTCTGGGGTCCGTTCCGTTGGTGGTATAAAAAATCTCCCCGGCAGCATTTGAATGCTCCAGCAACAAACCATAATTTTCTGAAATTGTAATTTTTTCGTCGGTGATTACTGTGCCATTGTGTTTGAAAACAGGCGGCTGAATTGTAAAATAAAGGTTTTCGGCTATCAGTTGTTGCAAAACAATATCCGAACGGTAAGGCAAGTAATCGTTCAGAACCTGGTTTACAGCTGGTAACCAGTGGTCATCTTTAGTACGGGCCCAGTTACTTTTACTGTCGCCCCAACGGGCCGACTCAGCAATAATTGCCATATCAATTTCGTCGGCGGTTTTTTTGAAACGTGCCTTGCAGGAGTCGGGGGTAAGTGCACCCTGGTTAAAAAAATGTTTGTAAACCCTGTCGGCAAAACGCTGTCTGTATTCAGCGTTGGATAAAAGTCTGAAATGAAGCCACTGCGGGTGAAATTTCTGGAATCTGTTTACGTACATATCCTGAACGGTCCCTAGGTTTACCCTGTTTTCCTGAATTCCTATTCCCGGCGATACAGCATCGGTAAGTAACGAGTGTTCTGCATCGTGGGCAAAAAAACGATATCCCTGGTTTTTATCCGTTCTGTCATAAATGGCGTAAAAGTTATTCGGATTATCATTGTTGCTAAATTTTGAAACAGGGGCATCGAAGTTGCCGCCATAAAAAATCACAAGCATGTAATCAATCAGGTTGTCAATATCCACCATAATCGGAAGAGCAGTGTCCCGAATTCCTGAGGTATTAAACCCTAAAAGCTTGAAATAGTTGGTGTTTGTTGTAAATCCTGATTGGCACAGTGTCCAGATTTTTTCCCACGAAGCTGTGTTGCCATCGGTGGCTTCAATTTCATACAAATTAAAGTTATCGCCAATGTCAACCTTTATCACATCGTAATCGTCTGTACCACCTCCAAAATACGATTCGGCAAACGAAGCTTCAGAACGTTCCTGGGTTTGATAAAGGCCCCAATACAAACCATTCAGGTACAGGTGGTAAGCACGACTTCGGGTGTGTGGCTGATTCATGTCGCGTTGGGTATCGCGCGAAAACAGATCACGGTTCAGTGTCTGGTATTTGGCATGGTCGCCTCCATTGGCCCATGCATAGTTTTGCCCGGTACGCAAGTCTATTTTATCAAATTCATTCACTCCTTCATCCCCAAACAATGGGTATTTCAGTTTCCCTTCACCATAGTCGCTTCTGAAAAAGAAACGAAATGCATGTTTGGGATAATCGCCATGACGGCTCCAGCCCCCGCGAATGCGCAGTCCGGCATCAATATTAAAACCAGGACTTCCGTCTGGATTAATGAGTTCAACATTTGCCGGACGTTCCCAATCGGAGCCATGATATTCGGCATTGACATAAATTCCGGTTTGAGCATTAAAAAGATGCCCCATGTCGGTAGTAATCGAAATGGATGGAATGTCGAGCAGCGAGCTTTCAATCAGGTTATTGTAACGCGGGTCGCTGGTTACTTTTGTGTCCATAGGCAAGTCAATTCGCTGGTCGTTAACGCTGTTAACCGGCCAGCTTCCGCCCGGATTTGTTTGATTTCTGACCGCTGTTGCGAAAATATAAGTTTGAGTAACTGGTTTCGATGGATCAAAACCTGTTTCAAATTTTGATGCGCGTAAAACAACGCCACCGGTTTTCCCCCTGCCACCAACTGTGCTGTTTGGATCGATTACGACATTTACAGGTGACACTTTACTAATGGCTGTTGATGAATACCGGGGGTCGCTGCCATCAAGTGTGTATTTTATGGCCTCGCCTGATTTTTCGGTACTGATTGTGGTTGTAAAAGGTTGAGTGTAAAATCCGCTACGCACTGAAATTGATGCTTTGCCGGTTTCCGGAAGCTTTTTTATCGTTTCGAGCTTTATATTCAAATAAAAATCGGTACTTACTTTCGAAATATTAAACCCCTGAATTGCAATTATATTTGTACCGTTTACCAGGTTTAAATCATCGGCATCCAATAAAATACTTGTCCATTCGCCAAATTCATGGGAGTTAATTGCACCTTGATTATAAGAATAATCGCTACCTACATTGGCTTTCATTACCTCTTGTCCGTTGATCCAAACAACAAAACCATCGTCGTAATCGCAATAAATTCTTAGCTGGTCAAAATCATCAGTATTCAATACAATTTCTTTTCTGATATAACAGGTGGTATAATTATTTAACATGTCAGAAAGTAAGGTTCCGCCAGTTCCGTCGCCATACCTGAAAGGTGCGTTGCCTTTTGGCCAGGCCGTTGCATTAAAGCCTGAAACACGCCATGAATTTATTGGATTTGATGGTTCAGATTTTCCTTTAAAATACGACCACTGGGCATTCCAGTCGATTATAGTTTGTGTTTGTGAAATTGACTGAAATACTAAAAAAAGCAGAATCAGTATTAAAGTAATAGTCTTAATTTGTTTCATTGTTTATTGTTTAAGCCTGGCAATGATTGATATTGGTTTATAAAATTTTTTTTAATTGGTCTAAGGTCGTCAAAATTAGAAACATTTTTCAGGTTGTAATTACGTGCTAAATATAAATCAGCGTGTTTATAACGTTTTTGTTTCACTAAATAACTGAATGAATAAAATCAGACTAATTTTTTGCTTTTCGTTTCATTATTCTTAGATTTCGCACCGATTTTTTATGCTAAACTAAAAATGAAAAGGCGAAAGTCTTCTGGTGTGATTCATTCCGGCAGGAAATACCGCAATGATTTGTATTTCAGGATTATTGCGCTATTGTTGCCAGTTGCATTATTCGCAATTGTTGAAATCGTATTGCGGTTGGTTGATTATGGCGATAATTTCAACCTGTTTGTTCGTAATCCCGAAAAGGGATACGAGAACTTCCTGATTGTGAACCCACAAATCGGGAAAAAGTATTTCCAGAAATTTGAATATACAGATCCGGCCAATGATATTTTTCTGGAACACAAACCAGACAACGCTTTCAGGGTTTTTGTGATGGGAAGTTCAACCGTTTTTGGTTTTCCATACGAACGCAACCTGATGTTTTCACGCATTCTGCATCAAAGGCTCGAAGCAGCCTACCCGGATAAAAGAATAGAAGTTGTAAATACTTCAATAACTGCCATTAATAGCTTTACTTTACTCGATTTTACCAGTCAGATTCTTGAACATCAACCTGATGCAATTCTCATTTATGCGGGGCACAATGAGTTTTATGGCGCTTTCGGAGTTGGCTCGAACGAAACAATGAGCAAAAGCCGCCCGCTTACCCAGCTTCATATTTATTTGATGGATTTTAAGATTTATCAGCTGATAAAAAATTTCATTGCCACGTTCTCAAAAGTCATTGCAAGCAGTGAAAATGAAGTACATGGAACGCTGATGAAGCGAATGGTTGGCAACAAAAATATCGTTTACGGAAGTGAAGCCTATGAAATTGGAATTACACGGTACCGGCAAAATATGGAAGCCATTCTGAAAAAGGCAGCAGAAAAAAAAGTACCTGTTTTTTTTAGTGAAATGGTTAGCAACGTGTGTGGCATGGAACCTTTTAATTCGGTAGCCACAGGAACTCAGGAGGCAGCAAAAGATGTTTTTGCGGAGGCAAAAAGGGCAGAAGCTGAAGGACGCTTCGATGAAGCTTCTGAATTGTATTTCAAGGCAAAAGACCTCGATTGTATCCGTTTCAGGGCAAGTGAGAATATTAATGAAATTATTAATGAACTCGCAAAAAAGTATAAAGCTTACATAGTCCCGATGTTATCTGTGTTCCGGGAACATTCGCTTAACGGATTAATTGGGAACAACCTGATGACCGAACACCTGCATCCGAATATTGAAGGGAATTTTCTTATGGCCGAAGCATTTTATCAGGAGATTGTTGAATCGGGTCTTGCCGGCAAAATTTCAGAAAATGCAATTCCATCAATGGAATATCAGAAATTAAACTGGGGTTATACTGTGCTGGATTCACTTTTAGGTGCTCACAGGGTTCAACAGTTAAAAGGGTTCTGGCCGTTTATAACCGATCCGTCAAAAGAATATAATTATAAAAATGCGTACCGGCCAAAATCGGCTGTTGATTCGCTGGCATTTTCAAAAATCAGAAATCCAAAGTTATCTGTTGCGGATATCAGATTAAATCTTGCGCAACGCTACGAAAAGAACGGTCAGTTGGTAAGCGCTTACAAAGAATATGAGGCCTTATTGAGAATGAATCCTTATGTTGCTGTTAACTACCGCGATGCAGCCAATTGCCTGCTTCAACTTGGCGATTTGCCATTGGCTTTAAAATATCTGCAAAAATCGCTTGAGTACGAACCATCGTTTTTTGCCACATTCAGAATCGCTGAAATCTTATTTATGAAAGGTGATTATGAAAATGCGGTAATTCAGTTTGAAAAAGCATTTGCACTGGCTCCCGACGATAAGAAACTGAATGTGCTTGTAAAAAGTTACTACGCGTTTGTTTACAGCGGAAAAGCCAGTCAGGCCAAAGCAGTTGCCGAAGAGCTGAAAAAGGCCGGTGCAGAGCGTTATCTCACAGTCCCTGAAAAAAAATACATGTACTCTCAATATGTTCCGTTTCAAACAAAGAGTCAGGTTGAAACCGCCCGGAAACTTATTTCAGAGGGAAAATATTCGGAAGCAATACAATTGCTTGAAAACTCGCTGCAAGTTTATTTGTCGCCTGTTGCTGAAAGACTGATTGCTGAAACTGCACTTCAAATGAATAATAGCGAAAAGGCAGAACTATATTTTAATGCGGTAAATAATGAATTCAGGTTCGATCCGGCTTTTCAGCACCAGCTTATTTTGCTGTACCTGTCGAAAAATGAGATAGAAGCAGCACAAAAAAGCTTTACTGAACTTAAGCGATTGGATTCTGGTTATAGTGCAATTAATGAGCTTGAAGAATTAATTAAGAATAAAAAATAGAGAATTGAAAATTCTTGGCATATCGGCATTTTATCACGATTCGGCAGCAGCTTTGCTGGTTGATGGGAAAATTATTGCAGCAGCTCAGGAAGAGCGATTTACACGTGTAAAACACGATTCTTCTTTTCCGGTAAACGCTGTTTCGTTTTGCCTGAAAAATGATGCCATTGATATCTCGGAACTGGATGCCATTGTTTTTTACGATAAGCCATTACTGAAATTTGAACGATTACTCGAAACCTATTATGCTTTTGCCCCACGCGGAGTGGCATCTTTTGTAACAGCTATTCCGGTCTGGATTAAGGAAAAGCTATTTCTGAAACGGATTTTGTTTGAAGAACTTGGTAAGTTTGAAGGATTCGAAAAACAAAAAATTAATCTTCTTTTTCCCGAACATCATCTTTCACATGCCGCAAGTGCTTTTTATCCGTCAGGTTTTGAGTATGCCGCAATTTTAACAATCGACGGAGTGGGAGAGTGGTCAACTGCTTCAATTGCATACGGAAAAGGAAATTCAATCAGCATTCTGCGCGAAATGCATTACCCGCATTCCGTTGGACTACTCTATTCTGCTTTTACTTATTTTCTTGGTTTTACAGTTAATTCGGGTGAGTATAAGCTTATGGGTCTTGCACCATACGGAATACCAGAAAGTTCTGAAGTAAGGCAATACATTGAAATTATAAAATCGGAATTGATAACAGTTAACGATGATGGTTCAATTTGGCTGAATCAGAAATATTTTAAATATGCCACAGGATTAACAATGGTTGATGATAAAAAGTGGATGAAGTTATTTGGATTCAACCGACGAAATCCAGAAGAAAAAATTGAACAACACCACTCAAATCTTGCATTAGCTATTCAGATTATTACTGAAGAAATTGTATTAAAAATGGCTGCTGAGGCAAAAAGAATAACCGGGTCAGCCAATATTTGTCTTGCAGGAGGTGTGGCACTGAATTGTGTTGCCAACGGGAAACTTTTGCAGTCGGGTTTGTTTGATGAAATTTATATTCAGCCGGCTGCCGGTGATGCCGGAGGTGCCGTTGGAGCTGCTTTGGCTGCGTATTTTATTTCATTTGGTAACGAGCGGATTGTTGAAAATACGGATGCGATGGATGGTGCTTTTTTAGGGCCCGAATTTACAGACCATGAAATTGAGCATGAAGCCCGAAGGTTTAAAGCAGTTGCCGAAAAACACGATGTTTTTGATACACTTGCTGAGCAAACAGCTAATCTGATAGCAGGCGGAAATGTGGTGGGTTGGTTTCAGGGAAGAATGGAATTCGGGCCGCGCGCTTTGGGCAACAGAAGTATTCTTGGCGATGCACGAAACCCTGAAATGCAGCAGAAACTTAATCTTAAAATTAAATATCGCGAAAGCTTCAGACCCTTTGCTCCATCGGTATTAAATGAAGATTGCGCTGATTATTTCGATTTAAAAACCAAATCTCCATACATGCTGCTTGTAGCACAGGTTGGTAATAATCACCTCAAACCCGTGCCCGACAATTACCATTTGTTGCCGCTGATGGAACGGCTGTATTTTCAGCGGTCAGATATTCCGGCTGTAACACATATCGATAATTCGGCCAGGATTCAAACTGTTCATCGCGAAACCAATTACAAATACTGGAAACTGATTTCGGAATTTAAAAAGCTGACGGGTTACAGTGTTATTGTAAATACAAGCTTTAATGTGCGGGGCGAACCAATTGTTTGTTCGCCTGAAGATGCTTACAAATGTTTTATGAACACAGAAATGGATTACCTCGTGATTGGAAATTACATTTTTGATAAAAAGAAACAACCGGGAGAAATTCCGGCGAAATGGAAGGTTCAATACAAACCAGATTGAGATGTAAAGGCAAAGGTTATAAGAAATTAAATAATTGAATTATGGATTTTTTGGTTGATTTGTGGCATTACCTTAAAGAAAGAAAAAAATGGTGGTTATTGCCTTTGATGGTAATTCTGCTTCTTTTTGGGTTATTAATTGTTTTAAGCGGAGGCAGTGCAGTTGCTCCATTTATTTACACATTATTTTAACAGCAGATGGATAAAAGTAAAATTCTGGAAACGAGTCTGGTATTAACCACAGCATTTCTTGTCTGTTTTTTGGTTTTCGATTTAAAGGTATTTCTATATGTAGCAGCAGGTTTAGGATTAACAGGAATTTTTTTTCGCCCTTTGGCATTGGTTATTGCAAAAGGTTGGTTTGCATTTGCTGAAGGTTTAAATTTTGTTGTTTCAAAACTTGTATTGGGAATATTGTTTTTTCTGGTACTAACCCCTGTCTCTCTGATTTACCGGATATTTCATCATGATAAACTTCAACTCAAAACGAAGAATTATTCGACGTGGCGAAAACGGGAAAAAACATACAATGGTGCGGATTTGAAGAATATCTGGTAGAACTTCAAATCTTTTTTTGTTTGTTAGAATTCTGTTAAAAAAGAGTTAAAAAGTAAGCCATGATTATTAATTTTCGAGTTTAAAATTGTTGAATATTGCAATATTCATGTTTTCTGATTTTAGAATTACTTTACAATGAATAAGTTATTGGTTGAAAATTGAAGTGGCAAAAAAACTAAAAAAGTTATGGAAAGCCCGCTGTTATTTAATCTTTTCAATTAAATTTAGCCTGATTAAAATGAGCAGGAAATATTACTGTTACTGGAAATCACATTTAATTAAATATAGTATTAACTAAAAAAAACAAGAACTATGAGGAAACTATTTACTTTGATTTTAGGAGTTTTGTTTGCAACAGGTCTTTTTGCACAAAATCCGGAAGCGGTTATTAAGAAAACAGACGTGAAGCCTGTTATCGATGGCGTTTTTGATGATGTATGGGCAACAACAGATTCGAATGCAATTTTAAGGCCTTATTACAACGATCCAAGTACTCCAACCACTCCTACTTTGGGAGAGCCAGGTGAAACCTATTGGAAAGCATTGTGGGATGCCGACGGTTTTTATCTGATTGTTAATGTTGCCGATGACAACTATTTCCCAAATTATGCTGTTACTCCGGCAGGAAACCCTTGGGATTATGACAAACCAGAAATTTACTTTGACGTAAATTATGTTTTGAGAGACGCTATGGGACCAAGCACAGGCGGAAGCGGCCATTACCAGTTTGCACCTGATATGACTGCAGCTAAAATAGATGGTTTGAATACCACTGAAACTGACGGAAGGCAACATGCCTTTAAAGTTGAAGACCCAGCTTATGTTGCTGAGTATTTTGTGCCATGGTCTTGGTTAAAAGACAAAGAAGGTGTAGGCGTTGACAGAACAGGGCAAATCGGGTTCGATGTGATGATTAATGATAACGATCCAAGTACTATGGCTCGTCATCGTGCTATCTGGGGTGCGGATAATACCCAGGGTACAGGCGAAGCCTGGACAAACATGGACGAATCAGGTATTATTACATTGGAAGGTGCTGAAGCAGGTGAGGAAGTTTCTGAAATTAACCTTACCGGTGGTACAATTACTACCGACAACGGTACACTGCAAATTGGTGCTGAAGTTCTTCCTGAAGATGCTGAAGTAAAAACATTAACATGGTCGGTTGCTACAGCCGAAGGCAGCACAGGCCGCGCAACTATCAGTTCAACAGGTTTATTAACTGCCATTATGGATGGTGTTGTTACTGTAACTGCCAAAGCACAGGATGCTTCATTTTTGGAACAAACAGTTGATGTTACTATCAGTGGACAGGTTATCCAGGTTGCAGATGTTAACATTATCAGAAACGGAAATTTTGACTTGGTAAATGAAACTTCCGGTGCACCACTTGAATGGGGCGGCTGGATTGATGGAACTTATGGTCAGCCTTATGCCGTTGTTGATGGTGCAGCATCTCTTACTGTGGATCAGATACACGCTACTGAACCATGGCACTACCAGTTCAGTCAGTCAAATTTAACTGCTATGCCTGACATCCCTTATATCCTGAAATTTAAAGCATGGGCATCAAAAGAAAGACAAATTAATTTTGACTTTGAAGATACTTCAGCCAATGGATATAATCGTTATGGTGTTTCTACAGATGTAACCTCTACTGGCGAATCAGAATGGAATCTTGACCTTACTACTGAACCACAATGGTTTACATTAAATGTGACTTTTACTGAAATGATTCCTTCAACAGTACAAAAAATTCAGTTTATGTTGTCAAAAGACGATGGAACTGTATTTCTTGATAGTATGTCGTTGATTAGTGAAGCTGATATGGCATTAGTTCCTGCAATTGACCAGAGACTTGCAACTTTCGAAATCTATCCGAATCCGGCAGATACAAAATTGCATATTTCGCTTAATACCGAAAATACAGTTGTTGCTATTTACAACAGTGTAGGTGTTAAAATGGAAGAAGTATTGGTTCCGGGAACACATCATATTTTTGATGTAAGCCGTTATACAAAAGGTTTGTACTTTGTTAAAGCCAACAATTCAGTAATGAAATTTGTGAAATAACATTTGTTATTTACGATACAAAAGGTTGCTCAATTGAGCAACCTTTTTTTTGCCCGTATTTTTACTTGTTCTAAATCTCAATGCAGTTAAATAATTTTTGGATGTGCTTTGTCTCTCTATCCACTTTTTCAACCGGAAGCCGAACAAAAAGTATTGAAAATTGAGAATCAACTTTCGTTTTGTAATCTCCTGACCCCTCTTAACCTTCCCTTAATAAAAGAACAGTCTCTCTTGAGGGTCTGCTTATCATCAGTTTGGTATTTAGAAGTTTAAAAAGTTGAAATTTCTTTCAATTCGTATGTATTTCAATTTTATTAATCACTTGTTGATCGGCACCATTGTATATATACTGAAGAGTTTTATGCATTGAATTATTTGTAACGAATTGAAATATAAAAGCTTTAATGACAAAGAAAATTTAATTTGTTGGTAAGGCATTGATTATAAGAAATAGGGAGATCTGGAATATAGTTGGATTACATTTATTCATTGTCGGAAATTCAACCTGTCGATTTATTGGTCTTGATGATTTGTGGTTCATCGCAAATTATTTTAAATAAGATTGGCATTTGTAGTCTTCTGTCGTCATATTTGATGGGTATGATATTGCCTTTATTTATTGGTCAATTCTGAAATTCTCAAACTTTGTATCAGGCCATTTCAGGTATTTGTACTCTTTAAGCAAAATTAGTAGTTTGATTAATAAAAAAAGGGAAGTAAAAAACTTCCCTTTTTTATTATCTGATTTACAAAAGTTTACTCAACTTTAGCAGCTTTACGCGACGAGTATAAAATGTGCAAAGCAGCAGCTTTCCGTAACTCAGTTTTTACGTCGGCTACAATACCCATTTTTGTATTTTCATCCACTTTAAGCGCTGTAATCATTTGTGGTCTTTCAGCTTCATCACGGGCTTCTCTTTCAACAATAATAAAGTCAGAGATATCAGCTACACCGGCCCATTTATCATTGAGCTGAATACGGGGAGCTGTACCGTGAGTTTTCCGATATTGTTGCAAAGGCTCACCAATATAAATATAGCTTACCAATGACTTTTTCTCAATCTTACTAATCTCAGTAGCCTGAGGAACTTTCACTTTAACCATAAGCGAAACATCCCTCATTTGTACAACCACCATAAAGAAGAAAAGTAACATAAATACGATATCAGGTAGCGAAGCCGTTGAAATAGGCGGCAATCCTTTATGATCATCCTTTCTGAATTTACTCATATTATTTCCCTCCTGCTACTTTTTTAGGTTCCGCTTCAGAAATTCTTGATGGATAAATTTCTTTTATCGCATCTTGTTCTTCTTCATTGCATTTATCATATGGCTTTCCAAATTTATTCATAGCCAATTCATTCCTTAAATCATTGATTGCTCCCACCAGTTCGTTTTGAACTGCGATATACATTTCGTATTTGGTATCACGGTCGTTCTGAAGGGAAATAACTCCTTTAGTAACCATCGTTGGTCCAAAAATCGGGACTTCTTTCAACTCTTTTTCAGGAAGATTTGGGTCATCATTCGGATTTGCCATAAATTCTTTTGCCTTGTCACGCAATTCGGCAACACTCGACCACTCATTTTCAACGAGCAGATCGTTGTTGCGGTTAACAAGAACAACAAATACATTACGTTCATTAACGTCCTGATCTGTTTGCTGTTCTTCCTCAACCCATTGCGGTAACCTTCTCTCCAAACCGTTGTCCACGTTCATCTGAGTGGCTACAAGGAAAAAGATCAACAACATAAAGGCAATATCTGCCAATGATGCTGCTGGTACTTCCGGTAATTTTTTACTACCCATTGTTTTCCTTAGTTTTTAACTTACTTGAATAAACGTGAAACAGATGCGTAAACTATTGAAACAACAGAAATTCCCATAACAATGTATGTGGCTATTAAACCAGTATCCACCCATTTCATTACAGTAGGTGTAACAGTTCCATCGTCGATAAATTTCTGAGCACCAAAGAATGTTGGCATTGTGTCTGATGCCATCATATAAGCAACAAGAACAACAACAGCCATAAAGCCAAGAGACATTAATCCCTTTTTTGCAGCATCAAAATTGGTCGCCATTTGAAAAATTGCGAAACCAACAACAGCAATAACGCTGAATACCATCAATATGTAAGTCCACGATAAATTTGTGCTAACCCAGCTATTCATAGCCGGATCTTGTTTGTTGTCGCTGATATTAACAGCAAGAGAAATCGCAAGAATAACAGTGACAACAATAATGACCCACATAAAAATAGAAACGTATTTTCCAGTTTTATTCATGGGTGTATTATTTTTTCAAGTTATGTTTTACAAGAAGGTCTAACAATGAAATAGAAGCATCTTCCATATTATTGATAAGAGTATCAATTTTATTCATACAATAGTTGTAGAATACCTGAAGAACGATAGCAGCAATCAAACCACCAATGGTAGTAATCAAAGCAACTTTAATACCACCAGCTACCAACGAGGGGCTAATATCTCCGGCTGCCTCAATGGCGTCAAAAGCTTCAACCATACCAATTACTGTTCCGAGGAACCCTAACATAGGAGCCAACGCAATAAACAAAGCAATCCAGCTTAATCCACTTTCAAGTAATCCGGCCTGAACGCCACCATAAGAAATAACTGATTTTTCAACCACATCCATTCCTTCGTTTGCTCTGTCGAGACCCTGATAAAAAATACTTGCTACAGGACCACGGGTTTTACGGCATACTTCTTTTGCAGCTTCAATTCCACCAGTTTCCAATGCTTCTTCAACATTTTTGAGAAGTTTTTTAGTATTAGTAGTGGCAAGGTTCAAATAAAGAACTCTTTCAATTGCAAATGCCAAACCTAAAACTAATGAAAGCAAAACAGCAGTCATAAAACCCGGACCACCTTCAATAAATTTTTGCTTAAGTGCACTGTGAAATGATTGTCCTTCTTCAGCCGTTGCAGCTGCAGCTTCTTCAGTATCAGTAGCTACATCTACCTGTGCGGCTGGTTGTGCCGTGGCAGTTGAATCTTGTGCAACCACAACGTTTGAAGCCATAAATAATAGCATTCCGAAAACTGCTATTAACGCGAATAGTCTTTTCATAATTGTTTTAAATTTTTAATTAATAATTCCCTAATTTGTTTGTATTGATTTTTGTATAAAAAATTAATTTATCCTTTCTGGTTTATTCAATCAGTCATCAACATATTCTGCGGAGAGAGAGGGATTCGAACCCTCGGTACCGTTTTGCAGTACACACGCTTTCCAGGCGTGCCAGTTAAGCCACTCCTGCATCTCTCCTGATTTATTATTTCTTTTTACATGCAAGAGTTAATCAAAAAAACAAAGAACAGTACACACACTTTCTCCCGATTTATCGCTGTAAAGTAAAACCGCTAACGCATTTTTGCCAGCTATTTACATTCAAAAGTGCTGTTTTCAATATAAAAAGAACTGTCCACATTCTCTTTCAATGCCCTATGTATCCTGCCATCAGATAATTAATAAGGCCCCAAAATGAGGGCTGCAAATTAATAAAAATTTGTAAATATTAAATAAGCTACTCACTTATTTCCCCCCGTAAACTTTTATTCAGATACATTTTTATTTCGCTGTTACTTAATCCCTGACCTAATAAAAACATGAGTTTTGTAACAGCAGCTTCAGAAGTCATATCTCTTCCTGAAACTACTCCTGCGTTCAGCAATTCAAGACTGGTTTCATACTGCCCCATAATTACCCTTCCTCCCTCACACTGCGTAATATTGAGTACAACAATACCTTTCTTAATTGCCTTTTTTATACAATTGATAAGCCAATTTACTGTAGGAACATTGCCCGACCCAAAAGTTTCGAGGATAATTCCCTTCAACCCCGTAATATTCAATATTGAACTGAAAACCTTTTCGCTGATACCAGGGAACATTTTAATAATTACCACATTATCGTCAAATTTGGTATTCACCTTCAAAATTCCTTTGTTCCCGGGTTTGTATATAAATTCACTGCTGAACCTGATATCAACTCCTGCTACGGCCAACGCCGGATAATTTACCGAATGAAATGCACTGAATTGTTCAGAATCACGCTTAACAGTGCGATTTCCTCGATACAACCTGAAATCGAAATAAATACAGACTTCCGGAACTTTGCTTTTTCCATTCTCCTTATAGGCTGCAATTTCCATTGATGTAATCAGGTTTTCCTTTCCGTCGGTACGTATTGTCCCAATAGGTAATTGTGAGCCGGTAAGAATGATTGGCTTATCGAGATTTTCGAACATATAACTTAATGCCGAAGCGGTGTAGGCCATCGTATCGGTACCGTGTAAAATCACAAATCCATCAAAATTATTGTAGTTTTTTTTAATGGTGAGTGCTATTTTCACCCACATTGCCGGATTCATATTCGACGAGTCCAAAACCGGATTAAAAACGACAGTTTGAATGTTGTAATTAAATTTATTAAGTTCAGGAATTTCTTTAAGAATTTGTTCGAATTTAACAGGGGCCAAAGTTCCTGTTTCAGGCCGCTGTACCATACCGATGGTACCGCCTGTATAAATAATCAGTATCGATGTTTTTTCGTTTTTGCCTGATGTCATCTTCTGATTGGTTCAATTCGGGCGCAATTTATCAAATTCCGAATAAACCACGGGCATTTGCAGTGGTTATTTCTGCAATCTCTTTAATTGGCAATTGGTAGATTTCAGCAATTTTTTGGGCTGTATATACAAGGTATGAACTTTCGTTTCTTCTTCCTCTTTTTGGTTCAGGGGTTAGATAGGGAGCATCTGATTCAAGTACAATATTTTTAATATCTGTTTTTTCGAGCACTGATTTCAGATTACTGTTTTTATAGGTAACCACTCCGCCAATCCCTAACAGGAATCCAAGGTCAATAATCTTTTTTGCTTCTGTTTCATCACCCGTAAAACAATGAAAAATTCCTCTAAGAGAACCGTCCTGTTCAGCTTTTACAATTTCGTAAACTTCGTTAAACGATTCCCGCATATGAATTACAATGGGAATCTTTCTCGATTTGGCCAGTTTAACCTGGTAAATAAATGCCTCTTTTTGTTGTTCGAACCAGGTACGGTCCCAATACAAATCGATACCAATCTCGCCAATTCCATAAAACTTATATTTATCGAGCCAGTATTCAACAACTGATAATTCTTCTCTGTAATCTCCAGAAACAGATGTAGGATGTAAACCCATCAAAGGATAACAAACATGAGGATAGTTATTGCTTAAATCGATGAGCCTCTTGATTGAACCTGAATCAATATTTGGAAGAATAATTTTTTTGACATCATTGTTATAGGCATTTTGCAATACCTCATCAATGTCATCGTGAAAATCTTCAGAGTAAATATGCGAGTGTGTATCAATCAGCATTGTCAAAAAAAATTTCGACAAAGCTATAAAACGAAATTATCCTGAAATACTTTTTAACTTTATCAAAAGATTAAATTTTACTGTATTTCAGGATAAAATCGTGTATTTCAGATAGAATCAAACGATTCCCTGAGCAAGCATGGCATCGGCGACCTTTACAAAACCACCCACATTGGCACCTTTCACATAATCAACTTTACCACCTTCTTTGCCATAATTCACGCATGTTTCGTGAATATCTTTCATAATTTGTTTCAATCGCATGTCAACCTCCTCGCGTGTCCAGTTTAAACGCATACTGTTTTGCGACATTTCGAGGCCAGAAACAGCTACGCCACCGGCATTGACAGCTTTACCCGGGGCATAATCAATATTTTGCGAAAGATATTCTACTGCTCCCGCCGTACAACCCATGTTTGAAGCCTCGGCTACAAGCTTACACCCGTTTTTTACAAGTTCTATGGCATCTTCCTCGTTCACCTCATTTTCAGTTGCACAAGGCATGGCAACGGTAACTGGCACTTCCCAAGGCCGTTTTCCTGCAACAAATTTTGCCCCGAACTCGCGGGCATAAGGTTCCACAATGTCATTATTGGTTGCACGAAGTTCAAGAAGATAATCCACTTTATCGCCTTTAATACCTTCTGCATCATAAATGTATCCATCCGGCCCTGATATTGTAACCACTTTTCCACCCAGTTCGTTAATTTTTGCAATTGTTCCCCAGGCTACGTTTCCAAACCCTGAAACACCTACTGTTTGACCTTCAATATCATGACCAATCCGATGCAACATGTGCTGTGCAAAATAAACAGCTCCGAAACCAGTAGCTTCAGGGCGAATCAAACTTCCGCCCCAGGCAAGACCTTTACCAGTTAACACACCGGTGAATTCGTTTTTCAACCTTTTATATTGCCCGAATAAATATCCGATTTCACGGCCACCAACACCGATGTCGCCAGCTGGTACGTCCGTGTTTGGCCCGATATGGCGATACAACTCGGTCATAAACGACTGGCAGAAACGCATGATTTCGCCGTCGGTTTTTCCTTTCGGGCTAAAATCGGAACCACCCTTTCCACCACCCATTGGCAATGTGGTTAAACTGTTTTTAAAGGTCTGTTCAAAACCTAAAAATTTCAGAATACTTAAGGTAACACTGGCATGAAAACGCAACCCTCCTTTGAATGGGCCTAAAGCCGAGTTGAATTCAACACGGTAACCGCGGTTAATTTGTACTTCACCTTTATCGTCAACCCATGGAACCCGAAACATGATTACCCGTTCAGGTTCAACCATGCGTTCGAGCATTTTTGCTTTCTGATATCTTGGATTTTTTTTATAGAAATCCCAAATGGACATGATTACTTCTTCCACTGCCTGATGAAATTCACTCTCGCCCGGAGTTCTTTTCTCCAAATTCACAATGAATTCATTAATGTCTGCTTTCATATTTAAGAATAATTTAAAATTTGCCTCAAAGGTATAATACTTCATTCTGAAAAAACAACAATTCGGGCATGAAAAACAAAAGCACTTACCATTGATTTTCAATCATTTCAATCATAAAAAAAGATGTTAAAAAGCAGTGTGTGACAATTGTCAGAATTTTGAACACAAAAAAAGCTCTTTTCTTTTCAGAAAAGAGCTCTTTTGATTTATCGTGAGTTTTGAATTACATCATTCCACCCATTCCGCCCATTCCGGGATTTCCCATTGGCATTGCAGGTTTGTCTTCTTTTTCCTCAACAACAACAGCTTCAGTAGTAAGGAACATACCAGCAATTGAGGCTGCGTTTTCAAGCGCTACACGGGTTACTTTCGCAGGATCGATAACACCAGCCTCGTAGAGATTCTGGTAAACATCGGTGCGTGCATTGTAGCCATAATCGCCTTTGCCTTCCTTGATTTTCTGAACGATAACTGCGCCTTCTTTACCGGCATTACCAACAATCTGGCGAAGTGGTTCTTCGATTGCACGTTTGATGATTTCGATACCGGTTTGCTCGTCTTCGTTTTCGCCTTTGATTTTGTCCAAAGCTTCGATGGCGCGAATGTAAGCTACGCCACCACCCGGAACAATACCTTCTTCAACGGCTGCGCGGGTTGCACTCAAAGCATCGTCAACGCGGTCTTTCTTTTCTTTCATTTCAACTTCTGAAGCAGCGCCAACATAAATTACTGCCACCCCACCCGATAGTTTTGCAAGACGTTCCTGCAATTTTTCTTTGTCGTAATCCGAAGTTGTGGTTTCAATTTGTTTCTTAATCTGGCTTACACGGGCATGGATGGCTTCTGGTTTTCCAGCACCATTAACTACTGTTGTATTTTCTTTGTCAACTGTAATTTTTTCAGCCAATCCGAGCATATCAAGTTTAGCCTGTTCCAGTTTCATTCCTTTTTCTTCGGTAATTACTGTACCCCCGGTAAGAATTGCCAAATCTTCAAGCATTTCTTTTCTGCGATCGCCAAACCCAGGTGCTTTAACCGCACAAACTTTCAACGAACCACGCAAACGGTTAACTACTAAAGTTGCAAGTGCTTCACCATCTACATCTTCAGCAATAATCATCAACGGGCGACCGGTTTGTGCTGTTTGCTCCAATACCGGCAGCAGGTCTTTCATTGTGCTGATTTTTTTATCATGAATTAAAATGAACGGATTATCAAGTTCAGCCGCCATTTTTTCAGGGTCGGTTACAAAATAAGGAGAAATATAACCGCGGTCGAATTGCATACCTTCAACCACATCAACATAAGTATCGGTACCTTTTGATTCTTCGATCGTGATAACACCTTCTTTATGAACTTTCTGCATTGCTTCAGCAATCAGTTTACCGATTGTCTCGTCGTTGTTGGCCGAGATTTTTGCAACAGATTCAATTTTTGCATAGTCATCACCAATGGTTTGTGCCTGTTCTGCAATGCTTTCAACCACTTTAATAACTGCTTTATCAATACCACGTTTCAAATCCATTGGATTTGCTCCGGCAGCCACGTTTTTTAATCCAACTGCAATAATCGATTGTGCAAGAACAGTTGCTGTTGTAGTTCCGTCACCAGCATCGTCGCCTGTTTTTGAGGCAACTTCTTTCACCATTTGTGCGCCAAGATTTTCGTATGCATTCGGAAGATCAATTTCCTTAGCCACAGTAACACCGTCTTTTGTAATCTGCGGTGCACCAAATTTTTTCTCAATAACCACGTTGCGGCCTTTTGGTCCGAGGGTTACTTTAACTGTATTCGCCAGTTTGTCAACGCCACTTTTCAGCAAGTCGCGTGCTTCAATTTCGAATTTAATTTCTTTAGCCATTTTTTCTATTGTTTTTGTTTTTAATTAAGCAATGTACAATACGTCGGATTGCGACATTAATAAATAATCTTCACCATCAATGTGCAACTCTGTACCTGAGTAACGGCCGTAAAAAACTACATCGCCAGCTTTAATTTCCATTGGTTCGTCTTTTTTTGCGGCACCAACCAAAACAACTGTTCCCGATTGCGGTTTTTCTTTTGCTGAATCGGGAATAATAATTCCACTGATTGTTTTTTCTTCGGCCGGTTGCGGTTGCACAAGGATTTTGCCTGCCAGAATCTTACCTTTCAAATCTGCCATAGTTTTGTAGTTTTATTTATTAAACATTTATTTTTAAAAAATCGACACGGTGGGTTTACATATTTTGTGCCAGTAGCCTGTGGCAGACAATTCATACAATAATAAAAGACAAAATTGCACCTCCTGTTTTTTCACTGCTCAAAATTGTCATCCAAAAAACTGTATTCCAGATTCTTAAATCGATTGACAGCGTTTATGACAGGGTGACAGAAATTACTACTGAATACAGCTTTTGAATACTTTACCCCCTGTAAAACGGAAAAGCCAGTTGATTTCAACCGGCTTTCAGTATTATAAAAGAAATCTTTTTCTGATTATTTTGTTGTATCGGTTGCTGCCGGAGCAGTGGTTTGTGTTGCCGGAGCAGTAGTTGGGAAATTAGGAACCTGTGTTGGGTCAACAGCGGTTTCAATTTGCTGCTGTACACGCGACTGCTCGGTACCTTCCTGGTTACGTGGAATAAAAGCTGTTCCGATAATTGCCAGAAACAACAATGCGCCTGCCAATCCCCAGGTTGTTTTTTCCAGAAAATCGGCTGTTTTACGAACTCCCATTACCTGACCGGCCGATTGAAAATTGCTGGCCAATCCACCACCTTTTGAGTTCTGTACCAATACAATAAGTACTAAAAGAACACAAACGATAAAAATTAAAACTGTTATTAGTGTGTACATCTTGTTACGAATTATTGTCTTTTAACTTTTCTATCTTTTCAATTTGGCTCGCAAAGTAAATACTTTTTTCCGGATATTTCAAACTTAATTTTTCATAAGCTTTCCGGGCCTTTTCATACTTTTTTTGGTCGAAGTAAATTTTCGCCAGCGTTTCTGTAATCATTTCGTCACTCTCTGCAAGCGATTGTTCTTCAGGATTAACAAAATCAGCGGTTCGTTCCGCTTTTTCGTCCTGCGACTTCCGAAACACCCCCTTCGGGTTTAGCAAAAACCTGTCAATCAACGAATCACTTTGATGCAGTCCGCCATCTTTCTCCTGCAAATAGGCTGATGATGCACTTGCTGAATCCCAAATCGGGGATTCCTCATTTATTTTATCATTTAGAAAATCAGTAACCAATTTTTGATTGGGAATAATAACTGCCACTTTCTTTAATACTTCGTCGAATTCAGGAGCGCCGTCTTTTTTCAGACTCTTCAGATAAAATAACCAACCCAACTGAAACCAGGGATACGTTTCTATCAGTTGTTTTAATTCGCTTTTTGTCGCCGAATTAAATGAAACAAAACCAGGATTTTGCTGAAGTTGCATTTTTTGGGTCTGATTAAATTACCAGTTGGCAATGGTGGCGTTAAAAATATCGTCAGTGAGTTTTTTCACAATTTCCATAGAAAGATCATCCTCAACATCGCTAATCGATTGATTACTGTCGTAATCTTCATAAGCGCTGAAGGTCTTATCGAAATTTTCTTCCGGCGACTTGCTGTTTGTATATTTCAGCTTTACAGTAATGGTCAGCCTGTTCTGTGCTGCAAGGTCGTCTTTTTGAATCGACATCGGACGAACCTCGTAGCCGGTAATCTGGCCTTCGAATACAATATCTCCGTTTTCCGACAACTCATTCAACGAGGTTTGTCGTCTTAATTTATCGCGTAAATCTTCGGTAAAAACCTGGCTCAGTGTTGGATTTACAAGCCTTGCCCGGTTCGGAAAATAATAAACCGTATAAGTTTTTATGGCAGGAGAGAGGTTTGCCCCGGTAAACGAATACGACATTTTGCAAGCCGGTGCCAGAAAAATTACCGATACAAATATGAAAATAGCAACCAGACTTGATTTTACTTTATTAACCATCAATATTATATTCTTTAATTTTTCGATACAACGTCCGCTCCGAAATGCCAAGTTCCTGAGCCGCATATTTCCTTTTGCCCTTATGTTTTTCGAGCGCTTTTATAATTAATTCAATTTCCTTATCCGACAACGAAAGCGATTCTTCAACAAATTCTTCGGTGTCCTGGATATTTTCCTTTTCCACCGGTTCGATATGAATATGTTTCGAAGCTGGTTCTTTTGGCATAAAACTATTGTTTTCAGCATCGTAAAGATTTCTGAAAATACGTGCATTATCGCTGGTGACAACAGGTTCTTTGTCATCCATCAGGTCGAGCACAAGTTTTTTAAGGTCGGTCATGTCGCGTTTCATATCAAACAAAACCTTATATAAAATCTCTCTTTCGTTTGAAAATGAATTCTCTTCTGTTTTTGAAAATATAGCGGGTAACTGGCTGAAATTATCGCGGGGCAGGTAGTTTTTTAAAACTTCGGACGATATTTCCCTCTCTTTTTCGATGATAGAAATCTGCTCGGTAATGTTTTTTAACTGCCTTACATTTCCCGGCCAACGGTAACTTACGAGCAATTGAACAGCCCTGTCGTCAAGCGAAATGGCAGGCATCCGGTATTTTTCGGCAAAATCGCGCGCAAATTTGCGGAATAAAAGATGAATGTCTTCGGAGCGTTCGCGTAGCGGGTTAATAATAATAGGTACTGTATTCAGCCTGTAGTAAAGGTCTTCCCTGAATTTGCCGTCTTCAATGGCCTGCGGAATTTTCACGTTGGTGGCAGCGATAACACGCACATTGGTTTTAATCACTTTTGATGAACCAACTTTGATAAATTCGCCAGTTTCGAGTACACGCAACAGGCGAACCTGCGTTGCCAGCGGAAGCTCGCCAATTTCATCAAGAAAAATTGTACCACCATCGGCTTCCTGAAAATATCCTTTTCTATCGGCTAATGCGCCTGTAAATGCACCTTTTTCGTGACCAAAAAGTTCGGAATCGATTGTTCCTTCGGGAATTGCACCACAGTTTACAGCAATGTACTTTCCGTGTTTACGGGCCGAAAACTGGTGAATAATCTGCGGAAAAATTTCTTTTCCGGTGCCGCTTTCACCTGTAATTAAAACCGACAAATCGGTAGGTGCAACCTGCACAGCAACTTCGAGCGCACGGTTGAGGCCCGGCGAATTACCTATAATTTCAAATCTTTGCTTTATGCCTTGTACATCCATTTTCTAATTCATTTGTTCTCAATGCAAACTATAAACTTTGCCGACCAAAATACCAAGCCAGATTGACAGTTTACGCCGCAAATTTAAAATTTTTAGCGCGCATTTGTTTTATTATTTAGCGGTTAACCATTTTTATGTTTTCGCTATTTATATTTGAACCATGAAGTTTGCTGTTATTATACCCGCCCGTTACCAATCAACCCGTTTCCCGGGGAAACCATTAGCAATGATTGGCCATAAACCCATGATTCAGTGGGTTTACGAAAACGCAGTAAAAGCCGTTCCAGATGTTTGGGTGGCCACCGATAATGAAGATATTTTCGACACAGTTATCAATTTTGGTGGAAGAGCTGTTAAAACACTTTCAACCCACCAAAGCGGAACTGACCGTTGTGCCGAAGCCGCACGAATTATTTCTGCTGAATCCCTTTTTGATGTGATTATTAATGTTCAGGGCGATGAGCCGTTTATCAGTCCTGTTCAGATTGAAGCATTAAAATCGTGCTTCGAAAGCAATGCTGATATTGCAACTTTAATTAAACGAATTGATTCGGAAGAAGAGTTATTTAATCCAAACCGACCGAAAGTGGTGACCGGCAAAGAAATGAACGCACTCTATTTCAGCCGATCGCCAATCCCTTACATTCGCGGAGCAGAAAACAGCGGGTGGCACAAGGCTCATACTTTTTGGGCTCATATCGGAATGTATGCGTACAGGTTCGAAGTTCTGCAAAAAATCGCCAAACTTGAGACCGGATTGCTTGAAAAAGCAGAATCGCTCGAACAATTGCGGTGGCTCGAAAACGGATTTAAAATTAAAACTGCCGTGACCAATCATCAAAGTATGGGAATCGATACCCCCGAAGATTTACTCGCTGCTTTGCAACTATTAGAAAAAAATCATGTCTTTTAACAAAAAGGCACGTGATTTGTTATTTAGGAAATGTAACTTTGCGACAATGAAAACATTTTTACTGACAATACTTATTTCCGCATTTACCCTGACTGGTTTTTCACAAAACCTTCAGGGCAGCACTCCGTCGTGGAGTAGCCCGATTGCTGAAGACAATGTTTTGTCGGAATTAAAAATTTATCCAAATCCTTGTAAAGACAGCAAGGTTACCATCGAATTTACTTCAAAACAGATTACTGAAATACGGCTTATTAATATTGCAGGAAAAGAAGTATTTCAGAAATCATTTGCCTACCCCGAAAACAAAAAACAAATCGAGCTTGACGGAATCCCAAACGGAATTTACCTTATTCGTATTAAAACCGACGACCAGAAGCTAATTACAAAAAAGCTGATGGTTTCTAAAAATTAATCGATTATTTACAGTATTGCTATTATCAGTTTTTATCTTTATTGAATAAAAACTGAATACTATGTTTCGTAAAATCTCTTTTGTAATTGGATTACTCATCATCATTTTTTCGTGTACAACAAAATCGCCTGATCCGTGGGTTATTTCGGCACCTGCCGGCGATAGGTTTGTCACTATCAATAAAACCGGTGAAACAGTTTTACCCAACGGACGAATTATTTCACCCGCAGGAAAAAGCATCGTGGTTGCCCCCCACCCGTACGGATTAACACTGAGCCCCGACGGAAATACTGCAATTACTGCAAACTCGGGAATCAACCCGCTTTCAATTACCATTATCCGCAATATTTTATCAGAAACCCCCGAAGTACAGCAAGTACCTCCCGGCCCCGACACCGACGAAGGTGTGCTGGCTTCCGTTTTTATGGGGCTTGCCATTTCAAATGACAATTCGGTGGTTTATGTTTCCGGTGGACAGGAAAACAAAATTTACATTTTCGACTTAAAAACAGGGGAGAAAAAAGATTCCATAAACTGCGTATTTGTAAACGACAGCCTCGATTACTCACACGGTTACATTGGAGACATTGTACTTTCGAAAGACGGCAAGAAACTTTATGCTGTTGACCAAATTGGGTTCAGGATGATAATTATTAATACTGAAACAGGAAAACCTGAACACAATGTTCCGGTTGGCAGATATCCGTTTGGAATTTGTTTGTCGCCCGATGAACAAAAAATTTATGTGGCAAACGTCGGGATGTTTCAATACAGCATGATTCCCGGGATTACCGAAGAAAATGTAATTGCCAAAGCGATGAAATACCCGACTTTTGCTTACGGAAGCAAGGAAATGATTGAAGGAATTGAAACAGATTCAGCCAAAATTCCGGGTTTGGGGGAAATGAATTCGCCCGACGCTTTTTCGGTTTTCACGATTAGTTTAAAGAATCCGGAAAAACCCGAAGTGGTTGCAAAATCAAAAACCGGTCACCTTGTGGGAGCGCTGGTTGAAGGAATTCCGGCTGTGGGTGGTGCCAGTCCCAATTCGCTGGTGGCAACCGACAAATATGTTTTTGTAACCAACGGCACCAACGACAATATTTCGGTAATTTCAATCGAAAAAGATACGGTTGTAAACACCATTTTTCTGAAACCCGATGAACGAGTTAAACAATTCAGGGGAGTGATTCCGTTTGGACTGACGCTGTCGCCCGATAATAAAAAGTTGTTTGTGGCTTGCTCAGGTATTAACGCTGTTGCTGTTATTGACGCTGAAAAGCTTTCTGTTCAGGGATATATTCCGACAGGTTGGTTTCCGGCCAAACTAAAGGTCAGCAACGACGGAAAAAAACTGATTGTGACGAATGCAAAGGGATTTGGCAGCGGTCCTAACGGAGGTTCAACTTTTAATCCCGGACCCGAAGGCAGTTACATTGGTTCGCTGATGAAAGGAACAGTTCAGGTGCTGGATATTCCTTCAGATGAAGAATTGAAAAAATTTACTGAGCAGGTAATTTCGAATAATTTCAGTTTCGAAAAAGCAAGTGCCGAAAAGTTTGCTGTGCGAAAAAACAATCCGGTTCCGCTTTATCCCGGCGAAAAAGTGAGTCCGATAAAACATATCGTTTTTATTTCGAAAGAAAACAGAACCTACGACGAGGTTTTTGGCCAGGTTGAAAAAGGCAATGGTGAAGCCGGTCTTGCACGTTACGGAACAGGGACTACTTTCAGAAATAGCAAAAAAACGGTAACAATCGAAAATGCCGATGTTATGGTGAACCACCTGAAACTCGCAAAGGAATTTGCCATCTCCGATAATTTTTATGTTGATGCGGATGTTTCAGCCGATGGCCACCGCTGGCTGGTGAACACCTATCCCAACGAATGGACAGAAACCTGTACAGCCGCCAGTTACGGTGGCAACCGCGAATTTAAATTCGACTCGAAAGCGCCCGGTGTTTATGCAATGAACGGCGCAGCGGGTGCAATTTATCCCGAAGACTACAACGAAGCCGGCTCGATGTGGGACCATCTCGAACGTAATAAAATCGATTTCTACAACTTCGGGTTCAGCATCATGTTCGAACCCGGAATTTATGAGGAACAATATAAATATGAAGGAATCAGGCATTACATTAATTATCCTTTGCCGCAACCCATTTGGGACCGAACATCGAAACAATACCCAACCTACAACACGGCTATTCCCGACCAGTTCAGGATTGACCAGTTTCAAAAAGAATTTACCGAAAAATGGATGAACGGACAGGATTCGATGCCGTCGCTGATGACAGTGATTATACCAAACGACCACGGCGCCGGCGACCGTCCTGAAGCCGGGTACCCGTTCCGCGAAAGTTACATGGCCGACAATGATTTGGCTGTTGGCCGGATTGTGGAATTCCTGTCGCACACGCCTTATTGGGAAAATATGCTTATTGTGATTACCGAAGACGATGCACAAAACGGTGTTGACCACGTGGATGCCCACCGCAGTATTTTAATGGTGATTTCGCCTTGGGTGAAAAAAGACCATGTAAGCCATGTTCATTATAGTTTTGGAAGTATTTTCAAAACATTCTGGAATATTCTGGGTTTGCCCTACCTGAACCAGTACGATGCCGGCGCAACCGACTTTGCCGATTTCTTTACTGAAACGCCAGATTTTACGCCGTACAATGCAATTCCAGTCGATGCAAAAATTTTCGAACCGCAAAAAGCGCTCGATCCCTTTGACGAAAATTTTGACTGGAAAGCATTGAAAGAGTCGCCGGTGATGGACAACAAGGAAGACATGATAAAAGAGAGCAAGGAAAAAGACGAATTCAGGCTCGAAAACAGGGAAAAAGAAAAATAGAACTTCGGCAATCTTGATAGAAACTTTTTCGATTCATATGAATTAACTGTCAAAATCGGAGTTGAAAAAGTTACGTAACTGATTTTTGCACATTAGCAAACAAATTCAAAATCCTATATTTGGGCCTTGTTTACTAATTCAATTAACTAACTATGTTTTTATTACAAACCAGGCCAACTTTCAGTATAAAGAAAAATTTGTGGCTTTTTCTCCCCCTCTTTTTTGCTTTAAATATTCAACTCGCACATGCCCAGGGATTTTTACACCGGAACGGCAAATACCTTTATGACGGGGCCGGAAGTGAAGTAATTCTGCGGGGTATTGGTACTGGCAACTGGATGCTGCAGGAAGGTTACATGATGCAGTCGTCAGACGTTGCACCAACACAGCATCAGTTTAGGGCAAAATTGATAAGCACTATCGGCGAGGCAAAAACCGACAGTTTTTACACGGTCTGGCTGGCAAACCATTTCCGCAGAATTGATGTTGACTCCATGAAATCGTGGGGTTTTAACAGTGTGCGGGTTGCCATGCACTACAAATGGTTTACGCTTCCCATTGAACTGGAACCTGTTGCTGGTCAGCAAACATGGCTCGACAAAGGATTTACGATGATTGATTCGCTGCTCGACTGGTGTGGCGATAACCAGATGTACCTGATTCTCGACATGCACGGTGCGCCGGGCGGACAGGGAAAAGATGCAGCCATTTCGGATTACGATAAAACAAAACCGTCGCTTTGGGAAAGTCAGGCCAACAAAGACAAAACCGTTGCTTTGTGGCGAAAAATTGCCGAACGTTACAGCACCGAACCTTGGATTGGCGGCTACGATTTGATTAACGAAACCAACTGGACTTTTCCTGAAGGCAACAATTCGAAACTGAAAGAACTGATGGTGAACATTACGAAAGCCATCAGGGAAGTGGACACAAACCACTTAATAATTATTGAAGGGAATGGCTTTGCTAACGATTATTCGGGAATGACTCCTGCATGGGATTCGAACATGGCCTACAGTTTTCATAAATATTGGAATTACAATACACAGGAATCCATCAACTTTGCCATTAACATCAGAAATTCGCAGAATGTACCAATCTGGTTGGGCGAAACCGGCGAAAACTCGAACAGCTGGTTTGCCGAACTTGTTGCACTCAGTGAAAAAAACAAAATTGGCTGGTCGTGGTGGCCCGTTAAAAAACCTGGAATCAATAATCCGCTGAAAGTAACTGTAAACAGCGATTACACCAAACTTATTAACTATTGGAAAGGTTCGGGTGCAAACCCCGGAGTGGATGCTGCTTTTGCTGCTGTGCTTCAGTTTGCAGAAAACCACAAACTCGAAAACTGCACATTCCAGAAAGATGTGGTTGATGCACTCATTCGCCAGCCACACACCACCGAAACCATTCCGTTTAAAATATATAAAACCGGCGAACCCATTTTCGCTGTTGATTACAATCTTGGAAGAAATGGTTTTGCCTATTTTGATAATGATACTTCTGATTTTCATGGAAGTACAAATACTTTTACCAACTGGAACCAGGGCTGGAGCTACCGTAACGATGGCGTTGACATTGAGGCTTGCACCGACACATCGGCAAATAACGGCTACAATGTTGGCTGGAGCAGCAACAACGAATGGATGGAATATACCGTGAACGTTGATTCAACTGCTGCATACACTTTTAGTGTGCGTTCGGCCTCGGGATCATCGGGTTCAAAAATCAGGCTCGAAGCCAACGGGGTTTCTGTTTCATCGCAACTTGCATTGCCCGGAACATCGGGTTGGCAACGCTGGCAAACCACAAATTTTCAGGGAATAATTCTTAAGAAAGGTGAAAACAAAATCAGGTTTATTTTTGATCAGGGCGGCTCAAATCTGAATTACTTTCAGTTCTTGTCGCCTGAAAGTGTTGACAGCATTGCATTTAAAACTTTACTTGCCGAAACCTCAACCGATGGAAAATATATTCAGCTTACATTAAATAAACCAGTTATAACAGAAAATACAATTGCAAATGTAGGATTTTCTGTTTCAATTAATAACACTCCGGTTGAAACCGACAGTATTGCAGTTGATTCGACGGGTTTGGTTATAACGGTTTTTGTAAAAGAGCCTCTTTATTATGGAGGAACCGTGAGGTTAAGTTATTCGGGCGAGCAAATCATGAGCGGAACTCAACAACTTGAAAAGTTTACCAATTTGGTTGTGATAAACAAACTTCCGGTGAGATACAATTTGCCGGGAAGAATTCAGTCCGAAAATTTTTCGTTTAACAATGGTATGGTAAGCGAAACCTGTACCGATACGGGAGGAGGTTTTAATATGGGATACGCTGCACCAAATGATTATCTCGATTACGCTGTTAACGTTTCGAAAGCGGGTTATTACAATATCAATTATCGGGTGGCATCTGAAAGAAGTTCAAGCCAAATAATAATTCTTACAGGTGAAGGAAAAAGTTTTACCCCGATCGACACGGTTACCATCACCGGCACCGGCGGATGGCAAACCTGGAAAACCATACAGTCGAAACTTTATCTCGAAGCCGGAAGATACACTTTGCGGATTTTTGTTAAAAGCGGCGAATTCAACACCAACTGGTTTGAAGCAATTGCTGCGCCGGTAACTGCCATCGACGAAACAAAAACAGGAATTTTCAGTTTTTACCCGAATCCGGCCGGCAGTGAAATCACGGTTGAAACCGGAGAAATTTCAACGTTTGGAGGCAAAATAAGCATTTTCAGTGCACAGGGAAATCTTGCAAAAACAGTTACAGTTGCCGGGATGTCGAAAATGACAATCGATATTTCGGACCTCACCAATGGTTTGTATTTTATTGAACTGAAAACGGGTGATGGTAAAACTGAAACCTCGAAACTGATAAAATTCTGATAAACCAATAAAACCTGACAAAATGAAAACAAAACTTTTAGCTGTAATCTTTCTTGCTGTGCTTTTTGCCTGTAAGAAAACCGAGCCTTTAAATGACGACCTCACATTCCTGCATGCCAGCGGGCATTACATGGTTAACGAACAAAACGATACCATTTTGCTGCGCGGAATCGGGTTGGGCAACTGGCTGTTGCCCGAAGGTTACATGTGGCATTTTGGCGAATCGGGCGACCGTCCGCGAAAAATTGAAAAGATTGTGGAAGACCTCACTTCGCCTGAATTCAGCCAGAAGTTCTGGAAAGAATTCAGACTGAATTATATTACCGAAGCCGATATTAAAAAGATAAAAGAACTGGGTTTTAACTCGGTTCGTCCGGCTTTAAATGCACGGGTTTTTATGACAGAAGGCGATACTGCCGTTTTTATTGAGGAGAATTTTGCACTTCTCGACAGCCTGATTGACTGGTGCGGAAAACACAAACTATATGTAATTCTCGACATGCACGGTGCGCCAGGCGGACAAACCGGCCAGAATATTGATGACAGCCCCAACAACGAACCGGAGCTTTTTATGGACCCGAAATTTGAACACCGGCTAACCCGTCTGTGGCTGAAATTAGTGGAGCGATACAAAGACAATCCTGTTGTTGCAGCTTACGATTTGCTGAATGAACCGCTGCCCGAAAACACAGGTGCTGCCGAAAAATACAAACATCTGCTGTTGCCAATGTATAAAAACCTGACAACCGAAATCAGAAAAATCGATCAGAAGCATATGATAATTCTTGAAGGTTACAACTGGTCGAACAACTGGTCGATATTTACAGAAACCATCGACAACAACCTGGTGTACCAGTTTCATTATTATTGCTGGGGCAATCCTGACCATTTAAACGATATCAGTCATTACATCAAAGAGCGAGAGCGGCTGAATGCCCCGGTTTGGGTGGGCGAAACGGGAGAGCGTAATCCGGCGATATATTTTGCAACCACACAATATTTCGAAAAAAACAATATTGGCTGGTCGTTTTGGCCCTGGAAGAAAATTGACAACCGACAGGTGGTTTATTCGGTTAAGGCACCCGACGGTTATGACAAAATCATTGAATACAGCCGCGGAGGAGAAAAACCTTCAAAAGAGATGGCAGAGCAGGTTTTTAATCAACTGCTTGAAAATATCAAAGTTGAGAACTGCGATTTTCTTGAACACATTACACAGGCCATGTTGCGCCAGGTACCTGCTAAAATTTATGCAGTAAATTATGGCCACGACGGAGAAGGAATTTCATACTCGGTAAACGATACTGCTAAAGCACAATTTTACCGTACAAACGAACCTGTTAAAACTGTTCTTATGCCAGAGGAACCGGAACAACGCCGCCGGAACCAGGAAATTGCCATTGTTTTAAATGAAGGCGAAAATACTTCATACACAGTTTTCGGAGCCGATGAATTTCAGGCAACAGTAACAATTAAAGCAAAAGCAAATACTGCCAATTCAGTTTTTAAACTCACGATCAACGATTTGACAACAGAAATACAAGCTGCCGATACAACCTGGAATGAATTTGTTTTTGACAATGCACAGGTGAAAACCGGAAAAAATATTTTGAAAACTGAAGTTACAACAGGAAATATTTCGTTTTTACATTTCGATGTAAAGCGGAAATAAATACAAAATTCCGGGATTCTCTATTTTACTGTTATTTTACTTGCACCCGAAAGTGCATCGAGGTTTACTTTTGGGTCGAATTGTACGGGGAGAGCATCTCCACGGGCAGCATCTCTTATTTCCTGTGGAGAAAGTTTGATTTTGCCTGTCATCAATTCAGGACGGTTAAAATTTAAAAGATAGTCATCGTAAAAACCCGGGTGTTTTTGAGGCAAAACAAATGGTTTACCCATTTTGCCAGTCGGCTCAACATAAGCAATAAAAGTACGTGTATGCACACCATCAATCCGCCGACTGCTGAAAACCAGCCACCTGCCATTGACTGACCATGAATGATAACTTTCTGTTGCGCTGCTGTTCAGTCCTTCAGGTTTAATAATTTGTTGCTTTTCAATATCGAAAAGAAATATATCGCTGGTTTTGTGATGAATGGTAAAGTACCCGTAATTTGTCATGCAAAAAGCAATAAACCGCCCGTCAGGCGAGGTACGGGGAAAAGTAATGCTGCGCCCTGTTTGATTGGCTGAAATTACAGTATCGGCTTCACCCCAAACATTGTCATCAACATCATAAGGAATTTTCATCAGGCTGTAGCGGGTTATCATTCTTGCTGAATCGTCAACTGCTTCGGGAGCGCTTATAAAATAAAGCGTTTTGCCATCAGCCGACCATTCAGGCAGATTTTCGCGGCTTCGTGTTGAAACAGCAGGAGAAGTGGTAATCTGATGACTTTCAGTATCGTAAATAATCAAATCAGAATATTTATCGCTCACCTCGTTGCTTTGATTTTTAAAAATGTGGAAATTCTGATTGATTTTGTTCACTGAAAAAGCAATGTGCCGGCCATTGGGATGCCAGTTTCCGTAAGCAGCAGAAGCTAATGTGTAATCGGTCCTGGTTTCAACTTTTTCGAGTTTACCATTATTATATATAACCGTTCCCGGGAATTTTGCCCTGATGTGAAACATCATTTTATCAGGATTATTCCGGCTGAATGAATGACAATTGACACAAGCTCCGCCCACTGATTTATTCTCAATAATCACTTCTTGGTCAAAATTCTCAAGGTTGCGCTGGTACAGCCCCATATCAAACCATAAAACATAGGCAGAGTTTATAAGTCTGTAAGTGAGGTAACTGTCAATTTCTTCGTTTGCTACTTTAATTACAACTGGTTCAAATACTTTCCAGTAATTGTTTGCAAAAACAAAAACTTTTATGCTGAATTCCTTTCCCCTGTTGTCAGCAAGAAGTTTTCTCCACTTTTTGTTATTCCATTTAATTTCAGGCGATTTCGAAGAAAACTGCATCGACTGATTTCCTGATGAAGTAATTTGCACAAAATACTTTTCGCCCGTTTCGTTGATAAGAAAATTAAGGGGAGCAATATTTGGCGGAATGGTTACTCCAGCGTACTCAGGAAAAATATCCGGGTATGATTTCTCAGCCATTGCATTCTTCGGAACATCAGCTGGTGTGCAAGCCGCAAAAGCCCACAAAAAAATAACCAATGGCAATATTTTAAGAATGCTGATTTTCATATTCTCCAGAATTAATAATTTGCTTCAGATGGCCGGGTTTCCAATTTCACCTTTGTAACCAACGGACTTGTAAATAACACATAGTACCAATAAGTATTTTTAAATTCATCGGCAGCAATACGCGCCTTTGCTTTATCTCCACCTGCACCCTGCATCACTTTTGCGAATCGGGTAAAACGCTGCTTTGTTTCGTTCGAAACAGAAAAATGTTTCAGAAATTCATTGTCGGGTCGTTGTGAAAGAAATAAAAGCACTGCTTCTTCTATTACAACAGGGGTACGATTAAAACCGTTGCTTTTAAAATCGTTAATATGCTTTGTAAATGATGCAAGATCATGTTCCATTAAATCGAATGCTATCAAATATTCTAAAGCAATTTTATTGTCACTATTTTTTTTGAGCAAATCTTCAAGTTTCTCTTTGGGTGTTAAGAATATTCCTTCGGGCTTGTTCATCAATTTCCGTTTTTGTTTAACTACCGGATTGGCGGCAGCGGCTAACGGATGTTCAACTAACCTGTAAGGCTCTTCAAACCTTAGCTTTTCGGCAGAATTTGATTTTAAAACATTTAGAAAGGTTTTGGCAGCGTTATATTCTTCCATAATAATGCTGTTTAAAGCCAATCGATACAACACAAGCGGACTGTAGTGCATTAAAGTCTGAGCTTCGTATGCAAAACGCTGTGACTCGTTAATATTTCCAAGATCGAAATATAAATCACTGCTTGGCAAAGCAACTTCAGAGGTGAAAGGTTTATCGAGAAATAAGCCTTGAACACCCAACACTTGCGGGTAATAAAACAGTTTATCAAGCATTTCGCCCCGATGGGAAATTGCCCTGTTAAACTGAAAATTAACCATTCTGTCGTATTCGGTTATCAACCCGGCAAATTCACTGACTTTTCCCCAATCTCCATTACTGGCGTAATAGTTGATTTCTGCTTTAATTTTACTTTGTTGATTGAATGTAAAAAACCAGAGAACAACAGATAAACTCAAAACTAAAATGCTTAATAAAACCGTTGAAAATTTACCTTTCAACAAACTGAGATTGGATATTGGAAAATACGAACCAATTACCGGCAAAAGCAGAAATAAAGGCAGAAACAAAATTATCGCAACAATAACAGATTTATTGTTGAATCTAAGCATGGGAGCTAAATCGGGTGTTACCTTATAATAAGCTTCTTCAATAGAAACCTGAAAAACATAACTGTAAAATATAAACGGAACAACAATTCCCAGGAAAATACAAAGTAAAACATTCAAAAGTTGGAACTTACTTCCTTTGGAAAATCCGGTTATTGCAGTTAAAATCATATAAACAAGAAAGAACATTCCTCCGCTTATATAATAAAGTATAACTCCTGAAACCAATATCCACAACAATCTGGCTTTTTCATTTTTAAGACCCATTTTCAGGTATAAAAAAACAAGTACAATACAAAGATTCACAAAAATTGAAAAATTGAAGAGATAGTCTGTCATTAACAAGGCCATCAAAACAGGTGTTATCATTGCCAACTGCAGGTTAATAAAGGTTGTTGCTATTGAATTTCCAACCTTAAATAACAGAAACGTAAAAATAGTAGCAAAAAAAGTAAACATAATAACACCGAGCATTCGTGAAGCAAAAAACCGGGAAATAAACAAAGTAATATATTCACCCGGTCCGCCCGCAAAATTCGTAAACGATTTCAGGAATGCCGCATCAGCATGCCAGGCAATTTGCTGGGTGTGATAATGAAGAACCGGATTGATAAAATAAAACAACAACGCGGCAACAAAAACACCAGATAATACTGAAAAGAAGCTAAAACTGAACTTTTGATTCATGTGTTGTCATTTATTCAGGTGAAAAGCAATAGCCTGCAAATTTAAATTTCTTTTCAAACGTAGAAATTTTCAGACATCCTTGTATTTTCCCGCCATTAAATTTTGTTTCCCGATTTCTTTTCATTGTAGAGCAAATAGAATACAAAATGAATTCTTTTCAATTTTCTTTACGGCACGAAAACACATCTTCCCGAAAATATTTTTTCTGAATTTTTGATGAGAAGTTTAAAAATTGACGTTCAGAATGGACCAGAACGGATGAAATTTTGTCTGTAGAAGCACATAAAAAAACTTATCCTATTCATTTTAAATACTTTAAAAAAGTTAATAAATATTAAAATTTAACTATTGTGTTTTAAGAATTCTAATAAATTTGGGTGTTTTGAAATTCTAAAGATTATGAATAAACCGATAAAACTATTACTGGCTGCTATTGTAGTGGTTAGTCTATTGGGGATAACAGGATGCGTAGATCACCAGGAACGTTTTGAAGTTCCGCCGTGGCTTGGTGGTTCAAGTATTGAAACCCTTCAGGAAAGAGGTAATTATACCATCTTTTTGAAACTCATGGAAAAGGCTAATTATACTGAGCCAATTTCCAAGCAACTCTTTACACTTTTTGTGCCTGATGATGCGGCATTTGAAAAGTATTTTCAAACCATTGGCAAGAATTCGGTTGACGACCTTACTAAGGAAGAGGCGGTTTCGCTTTTTACCCTGCATGTATTGCGTAATCCGAGATCAAGAGATCAATTGGTTTATGAATATGCATGGGCTGAAGAACAGGGACCTCACAATCAGCAAACTGCTGGAGGAGGTTATGTTTATGTACCACAAGGTGAATACGCTTCTCTTTTTCACAGAAAGCCAACGCCAAGTACATCAACTCCTTACCCTGAAAAAGTGCTTTATTCGCCACCCGCAATGGTTGGACAAGAATTATTGATGTACACAGGTGTTAAAAATGTTCCGCTTTTTACCGAAGAATTTTTTACTGATTTTGGAGGCGCTATTGATGGGTCAGACTATCTGGCAATGTTTCCAGGAAGTAAGTGGAGAGAAGGTTACGCACCAGGTTTAAAAGGAATGAACTGGCATAATGCCATGGTACTACCGAACCCGGAAATACCAGAAGAACTGGAAGTGAGAACAGCAAGTGGATTTATCTATTTTGTTGACAGAGTGGTAGGTCCGATGCCAAGCATTGAAGAGTACATGAGGGCGAATCCTGACAAATACGGTTTGTATTATGATATTCTGCAACGTTTCGCACAATACGGAAATACAAAAGTTGATGAACAAAACCGGGTATTATATCGGAAGAGCTATGACGAAGTATTTGACCTGGCAGAAGAAAGAGGTCCTTCAACAGACCAGGCTGTTCCGCCGCAGAATATGTGGACAGCATTTTTACCAACCAACGATGCATTGCAAAATTATCTTGACAATACTGTTCTTAAATATTATGCATCAATTGATTCTGTCCCACGTGTAACACTGTTTTACATTCTGCAAACACAACTGTCAAGAAGAATGGTTACTATCTCAAACCTCAAAAAGGGCTACTTCAACTCTTTTGGCGATGCGATGAACATTCCGATGTCTGATATTGGAGAGGGTTTTATGTGTAGCAATGGTGTGGTATATGAATCGAAAAAAGTACTTGAACCAAACGTTTTCACCTGTGTACCGGGGTTGTTATTTATCGATAAAAACTACTCAACACTTCTCTATGTTTTAAGAGAAACTGACATGTTAAATACGCTTTCCAATCCTGATACTCATGTTACACTTTTTGCTTCAACCAATGAACAACTGGAAGCCTATGGTATCAGATATAACGCAACCTCAAATATTGTTGAATTCAGAAGTCCGGTAAATGGGAACTGGAGTCCTATGAACGCTACAGAGCTAACTATTTTTGCGCAGGATCAGATACACAAAGGAACTATTGACAATTTTGGCGGAGAAGATAATTTTGTTGAAGTTTCATCTGGCAATTATATCAGGTATGGCGATAACAAAGTTGCAGGTTCTGAGAACGATTTCAATAGCCAGTTAGCCAACGTTGAAGAAATAATTAAAAACGAAAGAAATGGGTACCTCATTAAAGTGGATAGGCCAGTTACATCAAGACTGGTTATGGGGAACTATATTTTTAATGATCCTGATGTGTCGGAATTTAAACAACTTCTTTTAGATGCTAAACTCCTGAGAAAAGCACAGATTTCTGAAACAAAAGAAATCTATTACAATCTGGCATTTCTGGCGGCTGACAAATTGTGGACAGGATTTATTCCAACCAATGCAGCAATGCAAAAAGCAAGAGAAGAAGGAATAATCCCTGCGAAATTTCCCACTACAACCGGAGGCAAAGATTCTATCAACAGTTTTATCATGTATCACTTCCTTAAAGGTAGTGTGGTATTTGATGATGGTAATAAATCCGGCACTTTTAATACCAACAGAACTTACAAAAGTGACGACGGTAAAACTACATTATACTCCACAATGGATATAACAAATGAACCTAAAAATCTTTCTATTATAGATGCTTCGGAACAGACAGTAGTGCTTGACCATACCAAAGCCAATATACTGGTAAGAAAAGGTGTTTGTCATAAAATTGACACTGTTTTAAAGTATTATAAATAGTATAAAGCCTAACCTGATCTAAAATGAAAAAAGTATTATTATTAACAGGGCTTATTATTTGCCTATTTTCAGGAATTAACTTTGCACAGGGTCAGTCTGCAATTATTAAGGGTAAAGTTCTTGATGCCACTACCAACGAAACGCTTCTCGCAGTAAACATTGTTGAAATTGATAAAAATGGCAGGAACATCAGTGGAACTGTATCTGATATTAATGGTAACTACGTTTTAAAAGTTACCGATGTAAAAAACCAGGTACAGGTTTCGTTTATCGGATATAAAAAACAGACCTTCTCTATCAATGGCCGTACTACAATCGACATTAAACTTGAAACTGAATCAATAGCCGTTGGCGACGTAGTTGTTACAGGAACGAAAATGGGTAATGACGGGATTGTGAATGTTCGCGACCGTGCAACTGCTGTAACCCGCCTTGAATTAAAGGGAATGGAAAGCGTAATGTCAACTTCAGTTGAGGATATGTTACAGGGACGACTTGGAAACGTTGATATTTCGTCGGTTTCAGGTGACCCCGGAGCTGGTTTGAACATCAGAATCCGTGGTACTGCTTCGTTGAACGCACGTAACCAGCCATTAATTGTTATCAACGGTATTCCTTACGATGCAAACATTGATGATGCTTTCGACTTTGCAAGTGCTGATATTGAAAAGTTTGGTAACCTTATCGACGTTTCGCCTGAAGACATCGAATCAATTGAAGTTCTGAAGGATGCTGCATCTACCGCTGTTTGGGGTTCACGTGCATCGAATGGTGTATTAATGATTAAAACCAAACGTGGTACAAAATCGAAACCTATTTTCGAATACACATTTAAATCGACTGTTGCCCAGGAACCAGACCCGATACCAATGCTCGACGGCGCCGGTTATGCCAGGCTTATCACTGAAGAACATTACAATGTAGATCGCAACGAATTTTATAGTGATGAAATTGCATTCGACCCGGAATGGGAAGAATACCACAATTATTCGCAAAACACCAACTGGGTAAAAGAAATCACACAGATTGCAATTACCCAACAACACGACTTCTCGGTACGAGGAGGGGGTGAAAAATCACGTTACAACATGTCAATGGGTTATTTCGACGAAGGTGGTACAACCATTGGTAATAATCTTCAAAAGTTAAATCTGCGCAGTTCGCTCGACTACGATTTATCTTCAAAGCTGCAATTCAAATCCGACATCATGTTTACCCGGTACAACCAGGACAATACTTATGATGTGGAGGATTCTGAATTTGGTGGCTATAAAACTGTAAGGGCAGTTGCCTATCGTAAAATGCCTAACCTTTCGGTTTATGAAAGAGATACACTGAATAATGTTTACGAAGACACCTATTTTACGCCTTCTTCCACTTTGCAGGGAAATGCACGTGAATATTATAACCCCGTTGCTTTTGCAAATCTGGCAACCCAGAAGAGATTCAAAGACAATGCCCGTGCGTTGTTCAGCGCTAAATATTCAATTTCGCCAACACTTACATGGGATGGAACAATTACACTCGACCTTTTCGACCAGAAAATTTCGAAATTTCTTCCTTACAAAGCAATTGGCTACGACTACAACAATGATATTACAAACCATTCGGTAAACGAATTCTCAAAAAAGAGTTCAATATTTACCATCAATAAGTTAGTTTATCGTCCTGATTTAGGTGAAGATCACGATTTGTTATTTATGGGCCAGATTGATAGTGAAGAGTCACGTTCAAGATGGTATAAAACAGAATCAAGCAACTCTGCGTCACCTTATATTACAGAGCCTGTTAACGATAAACATCTTGTGTATTTTGGTGCCAGCTACACTGAGTACCGTTCTCTTGGTTTTTACGGTACAAGCAGCTACAAGTGGCGCGATAAATACAGTATTATGGTAGGTGCCAAGTATGAAGGCAACTCAAAATTCAGTGAAGAAAGCCGGTGGGGTTTATTCCCAACTGTAGCAGGATTCTGGCGTGTTTCTGGCGAAGAATGGATGAAAAGCGTTACCTGGATTGATGACTTAAAAATCAGGGGCAGCTGGGGACAGAGTGGTAACTCGCCAAATGGTAACTATTTATACTACAACACCTATAACGCCGGATCATCATTTTCTTACATGGATATGCAGGGTGTTCAACCCAATGGTATTGAACTTACAAGTCTTGCATGGGAAACCATCGACCAGTTAAACCCGGGGATTACCTTTGTTGGATTACAGAGCCGGTTAAATATTGAGTTTGATTATTACCGTAAAAAAACGCTGAATCTATATCTCCAAAACTCTGGAATACCTGATCATACCGGTTTTAGCAGCATTGACCGTAACGATGGTGAAATGGAAAACCGTGGTTATGAATTTATGGTTGACTATACTGTCATCCGTAAAAAAGATTTCAATTTAAATATTAACCTGAATATTTCTAGCAACACGAACAAGGTATTGCGTTTGCCCGAAAACTACAGCCTTGAGTATGGGAACATGCTTGAGAATGGTAACTATAAAATCAGTGTCACACCAGGTGAAGCATTGGGCGGATTCTTCGGATACGAATATCTTGGAGTTTATGAATCGGATGATGCTGCAATTGTTAAAGATAAAAACGGAAACCCGGTTTATGGTTTAAATTCAGATATACCAATGAAAATGATTATGGGTGGTCCGTCGGGATATACTTTTGAAGGTGGTGATGCTATTTATAAAGACCAGAACTATGATGGTAAAATTGATGAACTCGACCTTGTTTATTTAGGTGACCTCAATCCAAAATTAATGGGAGGAACAGGGTTCCGTATTCAATACAAAGGCTTTACAATGAACACTTTCTTTTATTTCAAAGTTGGACAGGAAATTATCAACCAAACGAGAATGGATACCGAAAAAATGTATAACTACGATAACCAGAGTTTGGCTACCAACTGGCGCTGGAGACGTGAAGGTGATATTACCGACATGCCAAGGGCCTTATACAATACAGGGTATAACTGGTTGGGTTCTGACCGCTTTGTTGAAGACGGATCTCATATTCGTTTAAAAACTGTATCGCTTACTTATCAGGTAAGACCAGCAGTTTGCCAAAGGTTAAAAGTTTCAGATCTGAAATTCTTTGCTACCGCTTATAACCTTTTTACCTGGACAAATTACTCGGGTCAGGACCCAGACGTGGCTCCCCCGTCAAGACCTGATTCTTTACCAAAAGACTACAGCAAAACTCCTCCGAGTAGGAAATTCATGTTTGGTATTAACCTTATTTTCTAACAATTAAACAGTATTTCAATGAGAAAGCTCATCATAAACAGCCCGGTAATAATTGCAGCACTTCTTGTAATCGTTGGGATTACATCGTGTCAGGATTATTTAACCGTTGAACCGGAAACCGATCTTATAAAAGAAAAGTTCTGGACGAAAACTGCTGATGTTAACAGTGCACTCGGAGCAACTTACAATGCGCTGCGTGAAGCCAGTCTTCAATCGTTAATATTTGGAGAAGTTCGTGCCGACATGGTGGATTTTACAGGAGCTGCTTTTTCCAGCTATGCCAACATCGGAGCAAGTAATATTAGTCCTACTAACTCTGTGGTAAACTGGAAAGCCTATTATGCTGCAATCAACCTTGCCAATACTTTAATGTTTTACGATGATCAGGTTTTTGAAAAAGACAAAACCTTTACGCAGGACATGAAAGATGCAATTGAGGCAGAAGCACTTTTTATCAGGGCACTCTCCTATTTCTATCTCGTCCGTCTTTGGAAAGATGTACCGCTCGTTACAGTTGCATCAATATCAGACACTACTGATTTGTACATACCTAAAAGCACAGAGAACCAAGTAATTCAGCAAATCATTGCAGACTTGTTAAAAGCCAAAGACATGGCTTACACCACTGAATTCAAGGGGACTGATTATTTCTATGGGCGTGCCAATAAATACTCAATTATGGCACTTTTAGCCGATGTTTATCTGTGGAACGAACAATACCAGAAAGCATACGATTACTGCAATGAAATTATCAACTCCGGACATTACGGGTTGGAAAGCACTGAGACATTCTTTAATATTTATTACCCAGGCAATTCTCCAGTCGAAAGTATTATCGAAATTCAATACGATGATGACCTTGAAAGCCAGGAAAACCCAATTTATAATAATCTGGTTACATTACCAAGTGGAGGTGGTGCCGCAATGAATTCGAATACCGTGGAACGCTTATTTGATAAGGAAGATATCCGCCGGTTTATGGGAAAAGGTGCTCCCTGGAAATACAGTGGAAAAGATGCATTTGGTTTAGTATCGCGTTCATCAACTGAAAGAGATGCCAACTGGAATATTTATCGGTTTGCCGACATTTTGCTTATTAAAGCCGAGGCAGCCATTGAGTTAGATAAATTTGATGAAGCAAATAGTCTTATTGGTGAAACTTTACTGCGTGCAGGAATGCCTTACGAACAAGTTTATGATAAAGATTTGCTTCGTCAGCAAATTCTTGATGAAAAAGGACGTGAATTTGCTTTTGAAGGAAAACGCTGGTTCGACATTCTTCGTGCAGCAAAACGAAATAAATTCGAGAAAAAACAAATCATTATCGATATGATTCTTTCGGGAGCTGATATTAAACAACAAGCTGTGTTGAAAACAAAGGTTTTCGATACATTAAGTTACTATTTACCAATAGCTGAGCGCGAACTGATATATAACCAGAATCTGGTTCAAAATCCTTATTACGACAGGTAACTTTTAAAATGAGATTATTATGAAAAACATAATTTGGCAAATATTAAAAAAGGGCAGTGTAACCTTGTTACTCGTTGCCGCTATATTTGGTTGTGTGGAAGAACCAGTGATATGGAAGGTGGATTCTGAACAACTTGTAATTTCTGAGTATGTTGAGAGTGAAGATAATGCAGAAGAATTTTCGGAGTTTGCAAAGATTCTGGAAGCCACAGGATTGAACAGTCTTCTTGCAGTTCGTGGTCCGTTTACCCTGTTTCTTCCATCGAATAAACAACTTCAGGAGTATTATGCACTGAAAGGTGTAAATTCATATACTGATTTTAGTAATGAATTTTTGACTGACCTTGTAAAAAATCACGTTATCGGTGCACGCATTGAAACCGGAGATATCGGGTTAGGTGCAATCAGAGAAGTAAACGCCTTGGGCGACTACATCGTTACTGAATTTGAAGGGTCTGATATTATTTTGAACAAAGACAGCAAAATTATTAAAAGAGACATTTTTGCTTCGAATGGGGTAATTCACCACATTGGGAAAGTTCTCGACCCTGTAACCAAAAGTGTATTTGAGGTGCTCGAAAGCAACCCATCGTATTCAATTTTTACTGAAGGGTTGCGACGTACAGGACTTAAAGATACCTTACAAACTATTGATTTCCCATTTGGAAAGAAAATGGCTCGCGCACGTTTTACAATACTCGCCGTGGCCGACACTACATTTCAACGATTTGGAATCAATAACATTGACGAACTTGTCGCCATGCATACCACTGCTTTGGATAGTTTGACCTATATACAAAATCCATTCTACAGATATATTGAATACCACGTTTTGGCAGAAACATATTATCTGAGTGATTTAACCACAAAACTATATCCGATTTTATCGTTTGATAATTATGTGTCAATGACCATTACCGACGACTATAAGATCAACATGAGTACTACAAATCCAAAGGATTATACCCCATATGTTGTGGCACAGAGCAATATCCCTGGAAAAAACGGAACAATACATACAGTTGCCGGGCTTTTATCAGTGGTTGACCCAAAACCGCAAACAATCCTTTGGGAAACTACCGACCATTTCGATTTGAAACAAGGCGATTATTACGATAAATATTATGCCCGTTGGTTCGACGGACAAAACACCTTCAAAAATATTAAATGGGAAGGTGATTATCTGTTGTATTATTTCAAGGACCATGACACAGGGAAAGTACTGAATGATGACTGTTTAAGCATGAGCGGATGGTGGTGGTGCCAGGTTACAACTCCCAAAATTATGAAAGGCAAATATAAATTAACCTCAAATTTATGGAGTGGACAAATCAACTATGCCGTTTATGTTGATGGCGTGAACACAGCTATGATTAAAAGTTCAGATCCGGCGGAAAGTACAAGCTGGGGAGAATTTGACTGGACAGAAACCCAACCCCACACCATAAAAGTTGTGGCAACAAGCCCTGGCTTGTTATTTTGGGATACACTAATTTTTACACCTATCCAATAATTCAACCTGTTAAATCATTTAATACAGTTTTGAAATGACAAAAAGATATATACAATCAACCTGCCTATCGCTGGTAACCTTGTTTCTTGTTTTGGTTGCCGCGCAACCGTTGTTGGCTCAAACATCCGAAATTGGTATTACGGGTGTTGTCTCCGAATCGGGAACCGGACTACCGCTGAAACAAGTTACAATTTCGGTTGCTTCAACCGGAACCACAGCCGACACTGACGAAAACGGAGCTTTTTCAATTGCCGTTCCTGATCTGGAGGCCGAACTTACAGTGTATCTTCCAGGTTACACCAAACGTAGCATTTACCTTAATGGTCGTAAAAATGTTTCTGTTTCGCTGTTAGCGGAAGGTGCAAAATCTTTCGACAATGTGTACAACACTCCAAATGGACCACTTTCGATAAAAGATGCTGTGTATGGCTTAACCTCATTATTGGCTAATGAATATGGCTATTCACAAGCAACTTCATTCGATCAGAAACTTCAGGGGAAAGTGCCCGGAATGTCAGTAATTCAACAATCGGGAATGCCCGGTCACCGCACATATATGAACATTCGCGGATTCTCTTCACTCTATGCTCAAAATGAACCATTATTGATTATTGATGGAATGATTCATGATTATGCTTATGCCGACCAGAGTTTAATGGAAGGTTTTTCCATAAACCCGTTGGATGTAGTTGATATCGATGATATCTCTGATATCTCCGTCCTTAAAAACGGTAATTCTTATCTAGGAGCTTCAGGAACAAATGGCGTAATTAATATCAATACCGAGCAGAAAGCTGAGACCAGTACAGTAATGAAATTCAATGCTTATGGTGGTATCACTACTGCTCCGACAAATCTTGAATTACTTGATGCTGCACAATTTAAAAGCTACTTTTCTGAAATGCTGAATTCACAAGGGTATAACTCTGGTGATATTAGCACAATGTATCCCTGGCTAAATGGAGGCCCCGAATCAAGTGACTATTACAAGTATAATAACAATACAAACTGGCAGGATGAAACATATTCACCTGCTGTAGTTTCTAAATTTCACTTCTTCCTGAAAGGGGGTGATGATATTGCAACATACAACATTTCAACCGGTTACCTGAAACATGCAGGGATTACTGATAATTCAACTTACACAAGGTATAACCTCAGAATTAACGGAAAAATCAATATCACCGATAAATTCTCGATTATACCGAATGCAAAATTATCATTAGCCGATAGTAAGTTGCCGAATCAGGGACCCAGCGCCTGGAAAAATGCAATTTTGTCATCGGTTTTAAAACCAGGTATTATGGCTCCATATACCCGTGATGCTGCTACAGGATTAACACTCGATTATCTCGACGATGTAGGCAATGTGTTTGATGTAAGTAACCCAAATGCAATTACTGAAAATGCTTCAGGAGCAAACCGGAACTATCACTTCCTGAGCTCGATTACCGCGCAATACCGGTTTAATGAACATTTTACTGCATCAACGCTTATAGGTATTAATTTTAATAATGCACGCGAAAACATATTCCTCCCCGATATTGGTATTGTTCAGGTTGATTCAGCATACAACAGTCCCGGCGATTTTATTTATGAATTTCGTTCCACTCAGAACAATACAAATCTTACCTATACAAATAAAACCGCATCAGGACATTCAATGGTTGTGGTTGCCGGATTGCGATACATGCAAAACAGCTATAAATACAACAAGAGTTTAGACCTGAATACCCCTTCTGATGAGTTTAAAAGTCTCGGAAAAGGATCTCAATACACTTTCCTTCGTTCAACAACCGGCGATAACCGTGGATTGAAATGGGTTTCGTATTATGGTGATTTTAACTACAGCTTCAGAAACAAATATTTTCTGAATGCCAATGTTTCATATGATGGTAATTCGGCTACCAACGATGCTAACCGTTATAATTTTTATCCTTCGGTGGGTGCAGCATGGAGGCTTTCGTCTGAAAACTTCCTGAATGACGTGAGCTGGCTCGAAGATCTTAAATTAAGAGGTTCATATTCTGTAACAGGAAATATGTTCAGTACAATTTATGATTATTCAAAATTATACTATACCGACCGCAGATTGGGTAACAGCGGAGTTCTTACCCGCGAAGTAATACCCAATGAAAATATGGAACTTGAAAAGAAATCAACTATAAATGCAGGAATTGATGTTTCGCTTGCAAAACAGGCAGTTAACCTGCACTTCGATTTCTTTAAATCAAATGTCAATAACCTTATTATCAGTCAGGAATTACCTGCCACTTATGGTTACACCAATTATTTCGATAATGGTGGTAAAATTGAAAGTACCGGCTTTGAGTTTTCGGCTGATACACGTTTCCAGTTTGGCAATCTTATATGGACATTAGGAGGTTCGATAAGTAAACAATTAACCACAGTTAAAGAGCTTACCTTTATCAATCCGAACACAAGCTATATCATTACCTCGGTTGAAGGTGCTCAGTATAAAACATCTGTTGATAATGCAGTAAATAATTTTTACGGGTATAAAACCGACGGTTTGGTTTCGAGCGCTGATGCCGGAAAAGTGATTGGCCCCAACGGATTGCCAATGCGTGAAGGCGATATTAAATACATTGATAATGGCAATAATGTGATTGATGAAGAAGACAAAGATATTATTGGTGATCCGAATGCTGACTTCTTTGGCGGTGTTTATACCTCTTTTTCTTACAATCGTTTTAGTTTATCTGCAGTATTCAACTACTCAGTCGGAAACGATGTGTACAATTACGTAAGATATAAAACCGAATCAATGAGTGAATATGCCAACCAATCGACCACTGTGCTCGACCACTGGACACCAACCAATACAGGAGCCGCTTTACCAAGAATATCGTATGGCGACCCGACAGGCAACACAGCATTCTCTGACCGTTGGATTGAAGATGGATCGTATGTAAGGTTAGGACAATTAACATTGAACTACCAGTTACCACAAATCAAAGGTTTTATCAAAGGGATTGGTATTTATGCCACTGCCACCAACTTGTTTACTTTTAGTAACTATTCGGGTTACGATCCTGATTTTTCCTACGTTAACAGTCCGTTCTATATGGGTATCGACTATGGAAAAATGCCACAAACGAAATCGTTTATTATGGGCTTAAAATTAGATTTATAACAGGCTAAACTTAGATAAAATGAAAAAGATAACACGAATATCACCTTTCGTTCTGGCAATTTTCAGTGTATTACTAATTGCAGGGTATGGATGTAAAGATGACTTCTTTAACGAAACTTCCGGCGATCGCATTACACCGGATCAACACTATCAATCGCTGATTGACGCCAATGTTTCGTTACAGGGAGCTTTAGCTCCACTTCAGGATGCAATGCCAAGAATCATCATGTACGACGGATTAAGGTCTGATATGATGGAGATTACTCCAAATGCAAATTCATACCTGAGAGATCTAAATTATCAGATACTGTCAAAAGGAAATCCAATGACAGACCCCTCTGATCTTTATAAAGTGATTATTAATGTAAACGAAGTACTTGCCAATATTGATGTAATTGAGGAGAGAGATCGGACTTATGACGCATTAGTATCACATGCCTACAAAGGAGCACTGATTGGTTTACGGTCGTGGACTTACCTTACAATTGCCCGTTTATACAACAAGGTAGTTTATATTGACGACAATATGGTAACCTTGCCAACTGGTGCGCAGAAAGTGATGACCAAAGAGGTAATTATTGACACTTTGATTAATCAGGTTTTACCTTACATTCACGACAATTCAACCGGTCCGCAATATGAAGAAATACGTGTTCCGCATTATGTGAATAATAAGGCTTTGCTTGGTGAACTGTATCTCGAAATCGGACAATATGCTGATGCTGCAAAATATTTAAAACTTGCATGTGAAAGCTATTTGAATCAACCTGCTATGCTTAAGGTGGATAAAACCTATAGAGATGCAGGCTGGAGTACAATGTTCCTTAATGCTGAGACAAATAATATCGAAAATATTGCTGTGATTCCCTATTCAAGAGCGGAAAATCAATACAATCCTGTAGTAAACTGGGTTAGCCACGAACATGAATTTGCAGTAAAACCATCTTCGATTCTGGTAGATTCGTTTATGGCTCAAATACCTGCGGCAGGTTTACCCGGTGATTTATGGCGTGGTAAAGGTTTTACTTTTATGGTTGATACCCTTGCCCGAATTAATGACTCCACTTTTGTTACAGAAGCTTACATCACTAAATATGCAATGGATGCAATGGATCCATTCAGCTCTGATATTATTATTTCAAGGGCTGCTGATATCCATCTTTTACTTGCCGAAGCATATAACAGGATGGGCGACGAAACATCTAGAAAGTATGCTTTAATGCTTCTTAATCAAGGGGTCAACAAAGAAAATCCGAAACCGGCACCATTTTCAAAATGGGCAGGAAATCTCGGTGTAAGAGGAAGAGCATACCTGAAATCAAGAGAGGTTCCAAAATCGATGGTTGATGTTGATTCTATTCAGACTTTAATCGAAGATCACATCATTAATGAAAGAGCACTTGAGCTCGCTTTTGAAGGTAAACGCTGGTTTGACCTGGTAAGAATTGCTGAACGCAGAAACGACCCGGCTTACCTTGCTGACAGAGTAGCAGCCAAATTTGCCGGAACCGAAATGTACAACACAGTTCATGCCCGATTGATGAACCCAGCCAACTGGTATCTTCCAATGGAATAATCAACTGAACGTTAGATAGAAAAAGGGTGATTTGCATGCGTAAATCACCCTTTTTCTATTCTTATGAAAGTTATCACGGTTTTGATGCTTTTCAGTTTTTTGTTACAACTTTAATGCTGAGTTCTTTCAACTGCTCGTCTGAAATTAATGAAGGAGAATCCATCATCACATCGCGGCCAGAATTGTTTTTTGGAAAAGCAATTGTATCACGGATGCTGTCGAGACCTGCAAACATTGAAGTGAGCCTGTCGAATCCGAAAGCAATTCCAGCATGTGGCGGAGCGCCGAATTTAAAGGCATTCATCAAAAATCCAAACTGGTATTCGGCTTGTTCGGGCGAGAAACCAAGCAGCCCAAACATTTTTGCCTGTAGTCCTTTATCAAAAATACGAACCGAGCCTCCACCAATTTCAACCCCGTTAATTACCAGATCGTAGGCATTTGCACGAACAGCGCCCGGATTAGTATCAAGCAACGGAATATCTTCAGGTTTTGGTGATGTAAACGGATGATGCATCGCATAAAAACGCGCTGTTTCATCATCCCATTCCAATAACGGAAAATCAACCACCCACAAAGGTTTGAAAACGTTTTTGTCACGAAGCCCAAGCTGGTTGGCAATTTCGAGCCGAAGTTCACCAAGCGCCTTTTGCATTTTTTCTTTTGGCCCCGAAAGGATTAAAATCAAGTCGCCGGGTTTGGCATTTAACAGGTCTGCCCATTTCTGCAAATCTTCCGGCGTGTAAAATTTATCAACTGTTGATTTTACTGTTCCGTCAGCATTTACTTTTACTGTCACCAGTCCTTTAGCTCCAATTTGAGGGCGTTTAACCCATTCTGTCAATGCATCGGTTTGTTTGCGGGTATATTCAGCGCAGCCATTTGCACAAATTCCGCCAATATATTCTGCTTCATCGAACATCGAAAAACCGTTGCCTTTCGCCACCGCGGTCAGTTCTTTTATTTTCATTTCAAAACGGATATCCGGTTTGTCGGAGCCATAACTTTCCATAGCTTCAGAGTAAGCCATTCGCGGGAACTCCTGAACTTCGATACCTTTTATCTCTTTAAACATATATTTTGTAAGACCTTCGAACATGTTCAATACGTCGTCCTGTTCAATAAACGACATTTCACAGTCGATTTGCGTAAACTCGGGCTGCCGGTCGGCGCGCAAATCTTCGTCTCTGAAGCATTTCACAATCTGGTAGTAGCGATCGAACCCGGCAACCATCAACAACTGTTTTAATTGTTGAGGAGATTGTGGTAAAGCGTAAAACTCACCGGGATTCATTCTTGATGGAACAACAAAATCGCGGGCTCCTTCAGGTGTCGATTTTATCAAAACAGGAGTTTCTGTTTCAATAAAATTGTGATTGTTAAGGTAGGTTCGGGTGGCGTGTGCCATTTTTGCACGAAGAATCAACGTGTCACGAACAGGAGCCCGGCGCAAATCGAGGTAACGATATTTCATGCGTAGCTCGTCGCCTCCGTCGCTTACATCTTCAATTGTGAAAGGCGGAATTTCAGCAGCATTTAAAATATTGATAGTTGAAATTTCAAGTTCAATTTCTCCGGTGGAAATATTGGCATTTTTGCTCGATCGTTCTCTTACAGTTCCTCCAACCTGAATTACAAATTCGCGACCTAACTGACGGATCTTTTTTTGAATTTCATCGGCTGCGTTGTTATCGGCAACCAACTGGGTAATTCCGTAACGATCGCGCAAATCGATAAAGGTCATGGCACCCAGGTCGCGGATGCGCTGTACCCAACCTGCCAGCGTAACTTTCTGATTTATATTAGTGATGCGGAGCTCTCCGCAGGTATGCGTTCTGTACATTTTAATTTTTTTGATTAGGTTGCGAAAATAAGAAGATTTTACCAATTTCAGCCTGAACAATAACATGCTTTTTAATACGAAAATGATTGAACCATTTAACGACGAGTATTTTATGAGAAAGGCTTTTACCGAAGCAGTAACAGCTTTTGATAAAGGCGAAATTCCGGTGGGTGCTGTTGTGGTTTCCAAAGGAAAAATAATTGCCAGGGCTCACAACCTCACCGAAACATTGAACGATGTAACTGCCCATGCCGAAATGCAGGCCATTACCGCGGCTGCCAATTTTTTAGGTGGTAAGTATCTTAACGATTGTACTTTGTATGTTACTCTCGAACCCTGTGTAATGTGTGCAGGTGCGCTGGGGTGGTCGCAAATCGGGAAAATTGTATTTGGAGCTACCGATGAAAAGCGCGGATTTAATCGATTCGCCCCGCGAGCACTTCATCCAAAAACAGAGCTTGTTGGCGGGGTTTTGGAAGTTGAGTGCGCCGAACTTATGCAGGAGTTCTTTAAACAGAAACGTTAATTTTTAAGCCTCCTCAACACTGAATCCCGCTTTTTTCAAGTCATTCCAAAAATCAGGGTATGATTTGGTAATCACCATCGGGTCATTAATAAATACAGGTTTTCCGGCCAGTGCCATTGGCGCAAAAGCAAGCGCCATGCGGTGGTCGTGATAAGTTTCTATCAATGGTTTTTCAACCGCAAGTTCAGCGTTAATTTTTCCATCCCACGCCAGTTCGCCTTCTGATGGTTCGGTAACTTCAGCGCCAAATTTGGCCAATTCGTTTTGCAAAGCCGCAATCCGGTTGGTTTCTTTTATTTTCAGCGTTTTCAAACCCGAAAAATGAAAAGGAATATTCCTTGCTACACACAAACATGCCATGGTTTGTGCAACATCCGGGTTTTCGATAAAATCACGGATCAGTTTTTCAGGTGTATGGTTTTCAGTTTTTGAAAGTAAAACACCACCATTCTGTTGTGTTGAAACAATGCCAAAAGGATTGAACCAATCTGCAATTCCTGCATCACCCTGCAAACTGTCGAGTTCAAGATTTTCAAGGAAAACCTCGCCCGAGTCGCACAGGGCAAGTATTTCGTACCAGTACGATGCCCCTGACCAGTCGGACTCCACAGTAAAATCAAGCGGAAAATAGATTTGTTCGGGGACAGTAATTGTATTTCCTTCCCATTGGTATTGTATTCCAAAACGCGCCATCAATCCTAACGTCAGTCCGATATACGATCGCGAAGTGATTTCTCCGGCAAGCTTCAGCGTTAGCCCGTTTTCGAGGGTTGGCGCAATTAGCAAAAGTGCCGAAATATATTGGCTCGAAATGCTTCCGTCGAGTTCGATTGTTTTGCCCGAAAGGTGCGAACCTGTTATCCGCAAGGGAGGAAAACCTTCATTTTTGATGTATTCTATTTTGGCACCCAGTTCACGCAGCGCATCCACAAGAATTGAAATAGGCCGTTGCTGCATTCTTTCTGAACCTGTAACTTCCCATGAGCCAACGATTTTAGCAAGGAAAGCAGTTGAAAACCGCATGGCTGTACCGGCATGACCAATGTCGAATTTTGAATTGTTTGAGTAAAGTGCGGCTTGCAGAACTTTTGTGTCGTCGCTGTCAGACAAATTGCGAAGCGGGTAGGGGCTGTAATTTAAAGCATTGATAATTAATGCCCTGTTGCTGATGCTTTTCGAAGACGGCAGACTGATGCCCGTTTTTATTGTTTTTAAGTTGGCTGATACCTTGTAAATCATAAATCCTGTTTTACAAATTACGATAGTAATTGAGCGCTTCAAAAATCAACGCTTTTTCGCAATGCTGATCGATAGCAATTTTTCCAACTCCGGTGAGAAGTGTAAAATTAATACGGCCCGATTCATTTTTCTTGTCGTGTGTCATCAACTCAAAAAGAGCCTCAAATCTGCTCTCTTCTATTTCAAATTTTCCGTAAAGTTGAATCAGCCAGTGTGCAAGTTCATCCATTTCTGAAGCCGGGAATCCACATTTTTTTGCCGAGAGAAAAAGTTCCGCAATCATTCCATAAGCCACAGCATACCCATGTTGAATTGGAGTTTGCATTTGCATCGCAAAGCTTTCGAAAGCATGACCAACCGTGTGCCCGAAATTCAATGCTTTCCGGATGCCTTTTTCGGTAGGGTCGTTACTTACAAACCACAATTTTACATCAACCGAGTCGCTGATGAGTTGTTGCAATGACTGATAATCGATTTTATTCAAATCGAAATTCTTACAATCGGCAAGATGTTTCGGGTTATGAATTAAACCATGTTTTATCATTTCGGCAAAACCCGATTTCAGGTTTTCTGTATCAATCGTTGTAAGATAATTTGTATTTATTATAACCGCAACCGGTTCCTGAAAAGTGCCGATTTCGTTTTTCAACCCGTTGAAATTGATGCCTGTTTTTCCTCCCACCGATGCATCGACCTGCGAAAGCAGCGTAGTTGGGACATTCAGAAAATCGCATCCGCGTTTAAAAGTGGAAGCTGCAAAACCACCGAGGTCGGTAAGCATTCCGCCGCCAATGTTTATTACCAGCGATTTACGATCGCCACCGTTTTTCGAGAGAAACTCCCAGATTTTGAGTACCGAATCGATTTTTTTATTGTTTTCACCCGAAGGGATCACCACTTTTTTGATTCCTGCCGACTGAAAAAAAGCATCGGATTTTTGCACCCAAACCTTGTCAACAGTTTCTTCTGTTACAAGAAAAACTTTGCCAGCCGGGTATTTTTCAATCCAGCGGCTGAGCTCAATCTCTGTGTGGTTTGTGTAGATTATTTTTGAGTAAATTGTTGAATTTCCCATTGTTTGCTAAATTGCGGTAAAGTTAAAATAAAATCGGTTTTCGGATGGGTGAACCAACCGAAGCCGCGTGTAATTTGAAATTGATTAACGAACATGAATATTAATAACCGAAAGCGGACGGTAAACCTGCGACGCACATTTTTTATTGTAAGCGTGGTAATGGCCATTCTGGCGTTGCTGTTTTTTCTCTTAAACCTGATAGCGCCAGCGCTGATAACCCTTGGTGTTTTTTCACTTTGGTTTCTTTTTTTTCAGTATGCCGATTACCAGTTTATCGAGTTCAGCACCGAAAATAACCGCATCAGGTTGCGATATTACAAAGCAATAAGTTTTGGTGGAACCAGTTTCAACGAAATCGAATTTCAATATTCGGCACTAAAAAAGGCTGTGTTTGAAAATTCATTTTTTGGGAAAAATACTGATGTCACTTTTTTTATCAGAACAAACAAAGGTGTGGCTGAATACCCATCAGTGAGTTTGTCGGCCCTGAAAAAGGATGACCGGTTAAAAATGGCAGATGTTTTAAACTCAATTTCAGCAAACCGTTAACCTGCCCGCTATTGTTATGGACAACCAACTCCTTCAAAAAATAGCACTCTCAATTATTCCTGGCATTGGCGGCGTATTAGCCCGAAACCTTATTGCGTATGTGGGTAGTGTTGACGGAGTATTCAATGAGCCCCTGAAATCATTACAAAAAATTCCGGGTATTGGCGAGGTGAATGCGCACCGCGTAAAGGATAAAACCCTTTTTGTTCAGGCTGAAAAGGAAATCAGGTTTATCGAAAAAAACGGAATTCAGCCCTGGTTTTATACCGATAAAGAATACCCGCGAAGGTTAAAAAATTGCCCCGACGCACCGATTCTTTTTTATTCAAAAGGAAACATGAACCTCAATACTGCACATGTGCTGAGTATTGTGGGTACCCGAAATGCCACCAACTACGGAAAGCAGGTCTGCGAGGAACTGATACAACAAATTGCTGAAAGAAATTACAATGTATTGATTGTTAGTGGACTGGCTTATGGAATTGATATTCAGGCACACAAGTCGGCGATTAAATTCGGATTACCAACGGTTGGTGTTGTGGCTCACGGGTTGGATAAACTGTACCCATCGCTTCATACCGAAACTGCCCGTAAAATGACAGAGAACGGAGGATTGGTCAGCGATTTTCCGAGTGGCACCAAAATAGATCCGTCGAATTTTATCCGCCGCAACCGCATTGTTGCCGGACTTGCCGATGCTACTGTTGTAGTTGAATCGGCAGAAAAGGGCGGTGCGCTGATTACCGCCGAAATTGCCTCATCGTACAACCGCGATGTTTTTGCTTTTCCGGGCAGGGCAGGCGATGTTTATTCAAAAGGTTGCAACCAGTTGATTAGAAACAGTGGTGCGAACCTGATTGAGGGAATCGACGATCTTGAGTTTTTTATGGGTTGGGAAAAGGCATCGAAAAACAAACCTGTGCAGTCATCGCTTTTTGTTGAACTGAATCCCGACGAAGAAAAAATTGTAGGTCTTTTACGCGAACACAGTGAGCTTTTTGTCGATCAGATTTCTTCAGAATTAACCTTGCCGGTAAGTCGTGTTTCGGCGCTGTTACTGAACCTTGAGTTTAAAAATGTACTGGTTTCGCTGCCAGGTAAAATGTATAAGCTGAAGTAAATGAATGATTTTGTTACTTTTGCGCCATGAAACAATCGTTTGAAGATTTAAAAATTGCCAAATCAATTTTGGTTACGCTCGAAGAAATTGGTTTTCACGAGCCAACACCCGTTCAGGAAGAGGCAATTCCAAAAATAAACTCGGGGGTAAATGTAGTTGGAGTTGCACAAACCGGAACAGGAAAAACTGCTGCTTACCTGCTTCCGCTTTTAACTAAACTCAGAAAACCGGAGGGTACTGATCCCCGTGTAATTATTATCGTTCCCACGCGCGAATTGTCGATTCAAGTGGGTGATGATATTGAAGAACTTACAGGTAAATCGGAGATTCGCCACGCATCGGTTTATGGAGGTATTGGCTGGACAAAACATGCTGCCATGCTGAAGGCAGGAGTTGATATTCTGGTGGCCACACCGGGCCGGATGTGGGAGTTATACCAAAACGGCGCCCTTTCGTTTAAAAAGGTAAAATACCTTGTAATCGATGAGGCCGACCGTATGCTTGATATGGGTTTTATTCCGCAATTGCGGCAATTGCTTGAGGTTTTACCAAATCGCCGGCAAAACCTGCTTTTCTCTGCTACATTTTCAGAAATCATTGAGAAAATGGCAACCGAATTTCTCGATCATTTCGAGAAAGTGGAAGTTGCGCCTTCAGCCACGCCGGTTGAACTTGTAACCCAAAAAGCATACAGAGTTCCCAACTACCGTACAAAACTGAATCTTATTCATCATCTTTTAAAAGATGAGGAATTGTTTAACAGGGTGATCATTTTTGTAAATACAAAAGAACACGCCGAGGAAGTTTTCAGTGCGATAAAAAGGGCAGAAGGAGAGAAACGGATTTTGCATTCGAATAAAGGACAAAATACGCGGATAAATGCGATTAATGCATTTAAAAAAGGTGAGGTCAGGATTCTGATAACTACTGATGTTTCTGCCCGCGGACTTGATGCGAGCCTTGTTAGTCATGTAATCAATTTCGATTTGCCTGCCAGTTACGAAGATTATGTGCACCGGATTGGACGTACCGCACGCGCAGGCAATAAAGGCGATGCCATTTCGCTGATTGACCCCGCCGATGAGTGGCACCTGAAAAAAATTGAAGAACTCATAAGGATGCCTTTGCCAATGCAATCGTTACCTGAGGGCGTTGAAATTATTGATACTGAATTTAACGAGAAACAGGAATTACTGCGCGAAATCGATCGTCAGCGGAAAATTGATGACCCAACTTTTAAAGGGGCATTTCATGCAAAAAAGAGGAGAGATAATTCGAAACGTAATTTTGAAGATAAATTTAAACGCACAAAACCCCGTCAGAAGATTAAAAAGAAAAAGTAAATCAGGTTATATTAAAGCGGCAACAGGTCGTCTAATTTCCTGAAAAGCACATCCTTATCCCTGAACAGGCTGTAAAATTCTTTTTGGTTAAACAGCCGCAGTTCTAGTAAATGGCCCCGTCCAACGGTTTTCAGGAAAAGTACCACCCATTTAAACGACAGCTTTCCAATAAATGGTGCGGCCAAAAATAATCCCAGGTTAACTAATAATCCGCCCGGAATAAACCAGCCAAATATTAAAAAGAACAGCAGGTAATACAGTGGAAACAAAACAATTCCCAACACAAGTGAATATGAACTCCAGAAAGCGTTGTCGCTCACTTTTCGTTTGTTAAAGTAGCTGATTGCAAGAAACGGAATTCCGTTTAAGATAAACCCTGCCAAAAATACTGGCAGCGTTACAAGCATGATAATGTTATTGATAATAATTTTTGTAAGGTTCAGAAATGGATTCTCTATCAGCCAGCTGCGAATCTGAAACTCATCGAGTTTCGAATGATAGGAACGAACCATTTGAAACAGTTTTTCTGCTTCTTCAGGATTCTTGTTTTCAAGTATTTCCAGTTTTTTAATGAGCAGTTGTTCTGAAGTAAAACGGTTTGCAACGGTCGCCCATTTCTTTTGGCGTCTTAAAAACTGGTTGCTGTAAATTTCTCTTGTTTTTTCATAGTCGTTGTAATATTTTGTGCTTTTAATTTCAATCACCAATGGGAGCATTTCATCGTAAATACGCTGGCGTAACGATTGAATTGCATTGTTTTCGTTGTTTTTGTATTCTTCGAAATATGCTTTTGCTGCAATTGGTTTTCCAAAATTTACCACAACTGTACGGTTGAATTTCCAATAGCTGCTGTAATAAATACCCGTAGGAATTATCTGAATGTCAAGGTCCTCTCCTGATTTTTCCATGGCCATAAACACAATACGCGGCACTGCTTTTTTGTGGGCAAGCATCTGTCTTTTTCCCGAGTGGGCTGCTTCGGGGAATAGGGCCAGTGCTCCATTTTTTGCCAAAACATATATCGATTGGTCAAAAGTAGTGTCGTTTTTAAGCAGATTTTCTTTCCCGTCGCGCATCCGGTAAACCGGCATGATTTTTAAAAACTTAAGGATTGAAGCAACAGTTTTATTTTTAAAAATATCGGCCCGGGCCAGCCAAACCGGTTGTGTTTTTGTATGTAAAACAATTGAAAGCGGGTCGCTTAACGCATTTTGGTGATTTGGTGCAAAAATTATGGGTTTGTTTAAAGGGATATTTTCTTTACCGTTAATCACCACTTTTTTGTGAATGATCCAATCGGCAAACTGAACATATTTTCTGAGAACTTCGTAACCCAACGACCATTTTTCGTAACTCATACTACTGAACTGTTTTAAAATAGTTTGTCCGTTCAAAACCACTTTGCAGGCGCTGCAAATAAAATAATAAATACGTGTTAACTAAAATAGTTGGAGCAGTTAATGATGGTTTTTTTGAAAAACCAATACAGAATGTTTGATAATGAGCTCTTTTCACTTCCGTTTTAGTTTTACTTTAACTCGGTTTAAATAATTGAAACAGTTAGTTTTCAGTTAATTAAATAAAAGTGTTAATGTACAAAACGTTTCTGTTTACAGTTTAAAAGCTCATAGCGGCCATGAAAATACTAAAACTATTGATTCGGACAACAAAAAACCGGAACGAGTTCTAAAGAATTGTTCCGGCTTTTTATCGATTTTTCTTATGATTTATTTTTCGATGAGCAATTTTTTCATCTTAAAAAAAATGTCAGTGTTTTCCATAATTCCACTGAATTCCTCTGCTCCGGGACCGTAGGCAAAAACCGGAACCATTACCGCAGTGTGGTCGCCGGTAGGGAAAGCAGCTTTTACAACTCCGTTTCCAATGTTCCCACCGGTTAGTGCCATTCCGCCAGTTTCGTGGTCGGCTGTTACAATTATTAAAGTCTCTCCATCTTTCTCAGCAAAATCAAGTGTTTGCCCGATTACTTTATCAAAATCAAGCATGTCTTCAACAACATAAACGGTGCTTGAAGCGTGTCCTCCCCAATCGATTTGTGAACCTTCCACCATCAAAAAGAATCCCTTTTTATTATTGTCGAGAATGTCAATAGCAGTTTTTGTGGCGATGGGAAGCATGTCACCGCGTTCTGCTATTCTTCCATTATGAACGGGAGCTGTTAGCCCGGCAAGTTTTCCACTTTCCACTTTTTCAATTTCTTTTATGTCAGTTTCCACCTTGTAACCTTTGGTTTTCAGCTCTTCCATGAGGTTTCGTCCATCTTTCCGTTTTGAAAAATGGTCGATGCCACCGCCGATAAACACCTCAATGTCGGTTTTTAAAAAGTCGGCGGCAATTTCTTCGTACATATTACGGCCAGCCTGGTGTGCAATAAATGAAGCTGGTGTTGCATGGGTGATTGACGATGTTGAAACTAATCCTGTGGCAAGCCCTTTTTCTTCGGCTTCCTCAAGAATCGTTTTTACAGGTTTGTTTTGTGCATCAACCCCAATGGCTCCATTGTTGGTTTTATGGCCTGTGGAAAGCGCAGTGCCCCCGGCAGCGCTGTCGGTAATATAACTGTCGGCCGATTGTGTTTTTGAAAATCCCACGTGTTTAAAGTTTTCAAGGAAAAGGTGTCCTTTGTTCGCGGTTAAACCAGCAAAAACATGCGAAACCCCCATTCCGTCGCCAATAAGAAAAATGATGTTTTTTGGTTTTTTGGTTTTAAATTTCTGAGCATAAGTTTTTACAGGGTATGTTTCCTTTGCAATGTAAACTTTATCTGTGGTATCAGATTTGGCAGTCAGATATTGGTCCTGGGCAACAACTGAAAATCCAGCACTCAGCAGGATAAACAGTAATTTTATTTTTGTAAGCATATTTTATTTTTGAATTTTTTAACGAGTTAAAAATAGACAGAAAATAATTCAGCAAAAATTTGAGACATAAAAAAAACATTAAAGTTTTGTTAACACCCCGCTCTGTTTCAGGTAACTTGTTTTCTCAAAATAGGTTTTGTTCAATGTAAATGTGGTTCCGTCATTTGTTGTATTTATGGTAACAATATCAAGTGTAGCCAGATTGGTTAATATTTCTTCGCCTTTAATACGTGATATATGTGCCAACCTGATAAATTTTGATAAAGTAACCGAATGGTTTTCTGAAAGATAGGAAATAAGGGTTTTCTCGATTTCTGAAAGTGTGAAATGCAACGGTTTTTTGCTGTTTTTCCACACATTAACCTGTATTTTGTGTGCCACACAGTTTTCGTCGTTCACCCTAACATAGGCAATCCATTTTCCAGTTTCATCTTTGGCATAATGTGGTTTTTTCTCGCTGTGTTCAACCTGTATTGCGAGTACAGTTTTACCCTCGGCGAGCCACTGCCTTGTTGAAAATTTTATTGCCGGTTTACTGTAAATGGTAGCAGCCGATTCAATCATATAAAATTCTTCGTCGGTACGCACGCCTGCAATTTTCCCGTTATCTTTCACACCCAGCAATAATCTCCCTCCGTCGGTATTTGCAAATGCAACCAGCGACTTGGCGATTTTTTTTGAATCGTTTACACAATACTTAAAATCCTGGTGGAGGTGTTCTCCCTCCTGAATCATTTTATAAAGCTGATTACTCAAGCCAATCGGTTTTTAAATCTGAATAACAAACAAAGTCATCAGTTTTTGGTTCGTTCAGTTAAAAGAATTCAGCCCGATGAATTCTTTTTAATATTAAGAAGTCTGATTTTTAAGGATTTCAGGGTTTTATCCTGTCCATTATTGTTTCAACCCTTATTTTGTCTTCCTGTAAAAGAATAAGCTGAATTTTTTCTTTTTCTAATAAATCGCTCACTTTCGGGCCTACTTCGCCAGTGATTATGGAAGTTACACCTTGTTTTTTTAAAAACTCAACCAGGTGAATTCCTGAACTTTCCGGTTCGTCCCTGAAAGGGTTTTCAATAATTGAAAACTGATTTGTTGAAGGATTGAAAACCACAATATTCATGCATTTCCCAAAACGAAGGTCGAGAAACGATTTTTCAGTTTTCCCGGTTGATGATATAGCGAATAATTTTTCCATTTTGTAATTAGTTTGCAGTTTAGTTTAATTTTTAGTCACCTGATTTAAGGTCAGTTCTTCCCAGTATTCAACCGCGCGACGTGTGTGCGGTATTACAATGGTCCCGCCAACAAGATTGGCAACTCCGAATATTTCAAAAATTTCTTCTGTAGTAACTCCAAGTTCGAAACATTTGCCCAAATGGTATTTTATGCAATCGTCGCATCGCAAAACCATCGATGTGGCCAACCCTAACATTTCTTTGGTTTTGCTGCTGAGCGCACCATCCTGGTAAGTGAGAGTATCGAGGCTATAAATTCGTTTCATTACTTTGTTGTCAGAGGCCAGAATCTTTTCATTCATCTTTTCTCTGTACCCATTAAAATCATCGGTTAGCTTTCCCATTCGTAATTTGTTTAAAACAGTAACTGTAATTCAAAACGCAAAAAGTAAGGATAAAAATGAGATTTTAAAATCAAAAACATCATTTCCCTCCGTTTTAAAAATAGTTGAAAAAACGACATTCGATATTCATTTCCGCTTCTTTTTCAAAGTTGCTTTCCTTATTCAAAGTTGCAATGTTAAAACAACTTTATTTTGAATGGAAGATTTAACTTAAAAAATTAGCCGGTGTTTTTGTGAGGTGCTGAATTGTATTTCATTATTAGTATCTTAACATTTGCAACACTGATAAATGAGTAAGTTCGTAAAATAAGAGTCTGTCGTATTCCGGCTTTTTAGTTTATATTTGCAACTTAATTTTCAGGAAATAATGAAGCAGTTTTTACTATTGATTACAGCTTTGGTTACCGTGCTCGCCGGATTTGGGCAGGTTACATTTCCAGGTTCAGAAATGAGTTCGGATTCAAATCCAAAAATATTTATAAGTATTGAAACTAATCAGAGTCCGCTTTTAAACGATATGCTTAGCTGGCACATCTCGAACAATAAAAACAACAAACAGATTGAAGGTTACAGGGTCGAAATTTTTTTTAGTTCTGATGCCGACGCCAAAGATAAAGCGCTTAAAAAGAAAGTTGAGTTTTTAACTCTCTATCCTGATAATACAGTGCATATTAAATACATAGCTCCTAATTTCAGGGTAAGGGTGGGGGATTTCAGAACAAAAAATGAAGCATTGAAACTTTTTAAGGAAATAAAAAGTACGTATCCGCTATCTTTTATAGTTACCGATAATATTGATTTTCCATTGATGAAACCATTACAATATGAGTGATCAGATTCAGCATGAGTGTGGAATTGCTTTAATCAGGCTTTTAAAACCACTGTCGTATTACCAGGAAAAATACGGCACCTGGAAGTACGGGCTAAATAAATTGTATCTTTTAATGGAAAAACAGCACAACCGCGGGCAGGACGGAGCCGGTGCAGTTTGTGTAAAAAACAGTCTCGACCCCGGAAGTGCATACATCAGCCGCCACCGTTCTGTAAAAGAAAATCCGATAAAAGATATTTTCGATCAGATAAACGAACCACTGCAAAAAGCAATCTGGAACCAACAGAGCGTTGACGATCCGGAATGGGCATATCTCAATTTTCCGTTTGCCGGTGAGCTCTATCTTGGTCACCTCCGATACGGTACTTTTGGAAAAAACAGCATCGATTTTGTTCACCCGGTAATGAGGCAGAACAATTGGAAATCGAGAAATCTGGTTCTTGCCGGGAATTTCAATTTAACAAATACTGATGAACTTTTTAAGGTGCTTGTTGATTTGGGACAGCATCCGAAAGCCTACACCGACACGGTTACCGCTCTCGAAAAAGTTGGCCATTTTCTGGACGAGGAAAACCAGATGCTCTTCAGGAAATATAAAAACGAAGGACTGAGCAACCTGAAAATATCAGGCAAAATAGAAGAAAATCTTGATATTCATAATATTCTTGAACGCTCGACCAAGGATTGGGACGGTGGTTATGCCATTGCCGGGCTGATTGGCCATGGCGACGCGTTTGTGGTTCGCGACCCTTGGGGAATACGGCCTGCGTACTATTACCACGACGACGAAATTGTGGTTGTCGCTTCAGAAAGACCGGTTATTCAGACAGTTATGAATGTGCAGGTTGACAAAGTAGCTGAGATTAATCCGGGCGAAGCGTTAATCGTGAAAAAAGATGGACGAATCAGTAAGGAGTTGATTCGGGTTCCCTACAAAAGAACCTCGTGTTCGTTTGAAAGGATTTATTTTTCGAGAGGCAGCGATCGCGATATTTACAAAGAACGCAAAGAACTGGGCAGACTTCTTACACCTGAAATACTGAAAGCAATCGGTTACGATTTTGAAAATACAGTATTCTCCTATATTCCGAATACTGCCGAAACAGCATTTTATGGAATGATTGAAGGTGTACGGGAATACCTGGTTGACTGGAAAATTCAGGAAATCAGAAAGAAAAACGGATCGCTCACCAACGAGGATATTAAACGAATTATTTCGTTTGAACCGCGTGTGGAAAAAATTGCGATTAAAGATGTGAAGTTGCGCACATTTATTGCCGATGATGCCAGTCGAGACGACCTTGTTGCGCACGTTTATGATGTCACCTACGGAATTATAAAAAATCATGTGGATACGCTGGTAATTATCGACGATTCAATTGTGCGTGGTACAACGCTGAAAAACAGTATTCTGCGTATTCTCGACCGTTTGCATCCGAAAAAAATAATTGTTGTTTCTTCTGCTCCACAAATCAGATATCCCGATTGTTATGGAATTGACATGGCCCGGCTCGACAAGTTTATTGCGTTTAATGCCACAATTGAGCTGCTTAAAGAATCGGGGCAGCAGCATATTATCGATGAAGTGTATAAAAAGTGCAAGCAGCAGCAAAATCTTCCAAAAGAGGAGATTGTGAATTATGTGCAGGAGATTTATTCCAGGTTTAATCCTGAACAGGTTTCTGCTAAGATTGCTGAACTTTTAAAACCCGCAGATTGTAATGCCGAAGTTGAGATTGTTTACCAAAGTATTGAGAATCTTCATAAAGCCTGCCCAAATGATTTGGGCGACTGGTATTTTACCGGAAACTATCCTACACCAGGCGGTAATCGCGTGGTAAATAGTTCGTTTATCAATTTTATTGAGGGGAAAGACCAGCGCGCATATTAAAGCCGGTTTTTGGAACAGGCCAGGTTTTTACAAATCGAAGTTAAACCCACGTTCAATCAGCTCCTCGTATTTTTTCTGGTTAAAACAGTAATAAAAAGCTCCTTTACGCGAAGTGGCTTTTTCTTTTTCATCCAGTTTTTCGAGTAAATTCATCGCTAAAAGCTTTCTGCGAAAGTTTCTTTTGTCGAATGGAAATTGATAGATAGCTTCGTAAAGCCTTTGTATTTGCGGAATTGTAAATTTTTCGGGTAGCAGTTCAAACCCAATGGGTTGAGTTCTTGCCCTGATACGGAGTTTGCGTAAAGCTTTTTTTACCATTTCGTTGTGGTCGAAAACAAGTGTTGGCAATTGTGAAAGCGATACCCACGATGCTCCGTGTTCTTTAACAAGTTTACTGTCGTGTTCGTTGATTTTTATCAGCGAGAAATAGGCAACGGAAATAATCCTTCCACCCGAGTCGCGGTTAATGTCTCCAAACGTGTAAAGCTGTTCCATGTAAACATCGTTGAGGCCGGTAAGCTGTTTTACAATACGTTTAGCTGCATCATCCAGATTTTCATCAGTCGATACAAATCCGCCCATTAACGACCAGTTTCCTTCTTCGGGCTGAAAATTACGTTTCAGGAGTAATAGTTTTAAATCATGTTCATTTTCGTTAAATCCAAAAATGATGGAGTCAACTGCAACAAGTAGTTTAGGATGATTCGAATAGTAGTTCATCTGAAATTATTTAGGAATTGGCCAGTCGCCGTTTTCCTTGTCTTTTATGTAAGTTTCAATATGTCTGTCAACCTTAATTCCATAAATATCTTCAATGGTTACAATGATTCCTGTTTCGAGCACATTGCCAAAAGTATCTTCTTTGATGGTGCCAAAGGTTTTCATCGAAGGTGAAAGATTCATATAAGCATTAAAAAGAGGAGGTATATTTTCGCCAAACTGACGGACACTTTGTGTTAAAATTTTGTAGTCGTCTTTATAATTATCCCCGGTGAAGATTTTAGCCATTGCAACTGAGTCAATATCAAATTCAACCGGTTCTTTTGGGTAAACAAGGTTTTCTTTATCACTAAAGTACTTTCGCATAAAATATTGAATCAGGTTTCTGGCTTCGCTGTGGAAATGCGAATACATGGTAACCTTTCCGAAAAAATATTTTATTTCAGGATGATCGACAGTGAGTGCGCCCAATCCGTCCCATAAATTGTCGAGCGCAAAAAGCGCTTTTGCACCTGCTTTGCTCGATTGGTAGGCCGGCTGTACAAACGACCTGCCCAGTTCGATGGTGTAGGGAAGATATTCGCGGTTAAATTTTTCGGAAAAATGAAAAAGTTTTGATGTGGCGAGGATAACATCGCCGTTCTCGTTGCGCGGGGCTTCGCTGCAAAGTATGTAACGATATCCACCTAATATTTCCCGGGCATCCGGATCCCAGACGATGAGCTGCTTGTAAGGTTTTTCGGAAGTGTCGTAAGCATCAATATCGGTTTCTTTTCCCGTTCCACCACCGGCATCTCTGAAAGTGATTTCGCGCAAACGGCCTATTTCATGCATCAATGCAGGAGAATCATGATGGGTGATTACGTATATTTCATTGCCACCTTTGTTCGTTTTTCTTAGTAGTTTTTCAGGTGTAAGTTCAGCGTTGATTTCTTTCCTCGGAAGAGGAGCAACTATCTCTTTCATTTACATTTTCATTTTAATAAGGAAAACAGGTGCGAAATTAGAAAAAATACCTGTTTTAGTTAAAATTGTAAAAAATTTAATTTGTATTTGAGGCGTTTTCTTTCAATTGATAAGTTGCCTGTTTAACCCATTCAGCCCATTCCTGATGTGTCTTCGAATTGTTGAAAGTTTGCCATGGAATGGGTTTTCCAAAATAAATGTAAACATCAGCGTTTTTCTGTTTTACAAGTTCGTCGGGGAGGTAGAACATTTCAAGATTCCATTTCAAACCCAAAAACTTGCGCCAGTTTGCCACCCTGTAAAAACGGTTTGAATTCTGCCCTCCTACAAATACAGGTATTACATCGCGTTTGTGTTTTATCGCTTTTGTTATAAAGTGTTTTTTCCATTCCAGGTCGATTACTTTTCCTTTGATTTTTCGCGAAGCGTAACCTGAAGGAAATATCATAATCTGAATATCCGAATCGTAAAGTTCGTTCAGCTTTTCAGCCATTTCGCGGCTGTTGCTCCCATGTTTGTTAACCGGAACAAATACAGCTTTTAATCCGGGAATGCTCATCAGAATATCGTTGGCAAGAAACCTTAGTTCGCCCAGTTTTTTGTGAACATTTCGCATTAAAAGTAATGCGTCGAATCCACCAAACGGGTGGTTGCTTGCAAAAATAAAACGGCCCTTTTCAGGAATATTTTCAACCCCGAAGATGTGTTCTTTTACATTGAACTCGGTAATCGTCTGGTTTACAAATTCAATTCCTTCAAGGTGATAGTTTCTTGAAATGAAATCGTTAAAAAAATCAATATGCAACGTGTTGTCGATGAATTTGTATATAAAACCGGGAATTACTTTTGCCAGTGCAGGGTTCTTTTCTTTAAATATCTGCCTGATATTTATTGGTTTAAATACTTTGCTCTCTTTGGTTTCCACGTGCCCGAAATTTTGTGCCAATTAAATAAAAATTACCCATTATTCAAATTCGGGTTTAGCCAGTCGAAATCTCAGTTTTCGTAAAATCTCGTTTCAGTGTTGTCATTCCCTGAAATCTCAATCTTCGATAAAAAAACTGGTTTTAAAAATGAGTTATTAACTATTGTTAATAAAATTCAGATGAAGTTTAAGTGTCAGAATAATAGTGTTATATGAGTTATTAACAACATTTTATGCAGGGTTTTAAACGCAGTTTGAACAGGTTTTCAACAGCCGGAGATAATGTACTTGAAATTCTGAGTGGAACAAATTGGAATTTGGTGGAATATTTTGGAATAAATTTCTATTTTTACAATTGAAAAAGAACAAGCGATTGAAGCATGATTGAATTTGCAGGAACATACAGCGCAACCCTTGACGATAAAGGGCGAATCGTACTACCGGCCCCTTTTAAAAAGGAGTTGGGCGATTTGGTTGCTGAATCGCTTGTGATCGAAAAAAACCTGCACAGGGAATGTTTGGATATCCATCCTGAAAAATTCTGGAGGAAACGTGTTGAAGATTTTAAAAGCACACTTGACCCGTTTGACGAAGACGATGACGCACTTCTCCAGTTTTTCTATCAGAACTTTATTAAAGTTACAATGGCTCCAAACGGTCGCATCAATATTCCCGATTCCTATTTACAATATGCGAAACTTGAAAAGGGAGCTGAATTTATAGGTATGGGCGAATCCATCAGATTGCTTTCAGAAAGTAAAGCTGCAGAAACAATAATGAACAAGGCTGACTTTCTTGCAAAACTCAAGGAGAAACGACAGAAAAAAGTTTAACCGGAATGTTACAGGCTTATCACATACCCGTTTTGGCTGAAGAAAGCATCCAAGGCATGAATTTGTTTGCCGGGGCCGATGTTGTTGACGCTACCTTTGGCGGTGGTGGTCATTCACGCCTGATTCTTGAAAAGATTCCAGAAGGGAGACTTTTTGCTTTCGACCAGGATGTGGATGCAGCGGCAAATATTCCCGACAATAAACACCTCTATTTTATAAGACACAATTTCAGATACATTAAAAACTTCATGCAGTATTACGGAGTGACTGAGGTTGATGCCATTTTTGCCGACCTGGGCGTATCATCGCATGATTTTGATGTTCCGGAGCGTGGGTTTTCGTTTCGTTTCGACGGCAAGCTTGACATGCGCATGAACCAGAACGCACGAACCGATGCAGCACAGGTAATCAATGAATATTCAGAAGAAAAACTTGAACAGGTATTCCGGCTGTTTGGTGAGATAAAGAATGCCAGACAATTAGCTGCTGTTATTTGTCGTCATCGGTCAGAATCGCCGATAAAAACAACCACGCAATTAAAAGAAATAGCCGGAACGTGTGCTCCGCGTGCTATCGAAAATAAATATCTGGCCCAGGTATTTCAGGCTTTACGCATTGAAGTAAATGACGAAATGGATGCTTTGCAGGAATTTTTGCAGGCATCGCTACAATTGCTTAAACCCGGTGGAAGACTTGTGATACTTACTTACCACAGCCTCGAAGACAGGCTTTGCAAGAACTTTATGAAAACCGGAAATTTTGAAGGAAAGGAAGACAAAGATTTTTATGGAAATCTGAATACTCCATTTCGGATGGTGAACCGGAAAGTGATAACACCCGGTGAAGAAGAACTGAAATCAAACAGCAGGTCGCGCAGTGCAAAACTAAGAATAGCAGAAAAAATCTGATATGTCAGAAAAAGTAAAAAATAAGAAAACAGGGGTTAAATCGTTTATCGGCGGAACTATCTTAACCGATGACAGGGTTACAAAACAAATCCCTTTCATCCTTTTTCTGGCGTTTCTCGGCCTGTTAATGATTACCAACAGAAACTGGTCGGAGCGCACCATCCGGAAGGTTGAAATTCTTCAGGATACACTTGATAATCTACGGTCGGAGTCGATAACACTTTCATCAAAACTGATGAATGCCAGTCGCCCATCGGAAGTGGCAGCAAAAGTTAAAAAAGCCGGACTTGATTTGCAGGAGCCTGTTAAGCCGCCCCGGAAATTAATTGTAAAAAACAATAAACATTGGATATTCGGAGAGTAATATTAACGCGTATCACGCTTATTTATATCGCTCTGCTTGCTTTTTCGCTGGTGGTGGTGGTTAAAATGGTCTCTGTTCAGAAGATTAAGAACGACCGTTGGGAAGAGATTCAGAAAAAGCTCAGCACCAATACGGTGGTTATTACTCCCGAACGTGGGAATATTTGCGCCGAAGACGGAAGTTTGCTGGCTACCTCTGTTCCGGGCTATTTTGTGCGGATGGATATGAAATCGGAGGGCGTACGCCGGGTTTATGCAAAAGAAGCTGACTCGCTTGCTTATTACATGTCGAGGTTTTTTAGAAATGCCCCTGCATCAGAATATAAACGCCGGTTGAATACTGCTTATAAAAAAGGCGACCGCGATTTTATGCTCACGCCGCGCCGTATCGATTATACTGAGTTGAGACAACTGAAGAAATTTCCGATTCTGAAACGTGGACGTTTTGGAGGAGGTATGATTGTAGAAGAGGATAACCGCCGTGTTAATCCGCTGGGAATGCTTGCGTTGCGAACCATTGGCGGATTAAATAAAGGCGCTGCCGGTGCTGTGAAAGGCGCCGTAGGTTACACCGGACTTGAAGGTTCGTTTGAAGATTATCTCGCTGGTAAAGAAGGTGTTGGCTATCGACAGAATTTATCGGGACGCTGGATGTCGCGTATCGAAATTGAACCCGAAGACGGAATGGACATTATTACCACGCTCAACGTAAAAATGCAGGATATTACAGAAACGGCGCTGCTTAAACAATTACTTAAATCGAATGCCGACTGGGGAACTGCTATTTTAATGGAAGTGGAAACCGGTGAAATAAAAGCCATTGCTAATCTGGGTAAAGGTCAGGGCGGATATTATGAGAAAGACAATTACGCACTCGGGCCACGCGGAAGTTACGAGCCAGGTTCAACATTCAAACTGGTTTCGCTGATGGTGGCGCTTGAAGATGGGGTGGTAGATACAAGCGACGTGATTGATACAGGAAACGGGCAGTGGTATAAAAGCGGAAGAAAAATCAGCGACACCCACGGTTACGGGAAAATTTCGGTTAAACAGGTTTTCGAAAAATCATCGAATGTGGGTGTGGCAAAAATTATCACTGCACATTACGAAAATAATCCGAAACAGTATGTTGACAGGGTTTACAGTTTCGGAATCAACAAACCGCTGAATCTTGATTTAAAAGGAGAAGGTGAACCCTATTTTAAATACCCCGGAGATAAAGACTGGTGGGGAACCACGCTGGCAGGTATGTCATATGGATATGAATCGAAAATGACCCCGCTGCAGATTCTGAATTTTTATAATGCCGTGGCTAATGATGGCAAAATGATAAAACCACGTTTGGTGAAGGAAATCCGTGACAATGGCTCATTGGTGAAATCATTCGGCACCGAGGTTTTAAACTCACGGATTGCATCCCGCAAAACAATCAACAAAGCCCAGGATATGCTGAAAGGAGTTGTTTTGTACGGAACAGGAAAGGACGTAAAAAGTGATTTCGTGAGTTTTGCCGGTAAAACTGGTACAGCCCGCGTGGCAACAAGCAGTCAGGGATACAGTGCTGGTATGTACCTCGCATCGTTTGCCGGTTATTTTCCTGCCGATGAACCCAAATATTCAATGATTGTAACATTTAATAATCCCCGGGGTGGTTATTATGGGGCATCGGTTGCCGGACCAGTTTTCAGGGAAATAGCAGAAAAGGTTTATTCATACGAGATTCTTAAAGGCGACGCTGAAGAAGAAGAAAATGAAGATGCTGAAGAAAAACTTGTATTGGCCGACATTAAAAAAGGAAGCACAGAGAATATTGAAGAAGTGGTTGACGAACTTGACGTTGACCATGTAAAAGATGACGCCGATACTGAATGGGCAAATGTGGAAATAAAGGGCGAAAAAATATTTCTTACTGATAATGAAATGCCGGAAGGGCGTGTGCCGAATGTAAAGGGAATGGGAGCCACAAGCGCTGTTTACCTGCTCGAAAGCGCCGGTTTACAGGTGAAAATTAAAGGCATTGGCCGTGTAAAACAACAATCGCTGACACCGGGCAGCAAATTCAGACCCGGACAAACAGTTTTCCTAACACTTGGATGATATGATTTTAAATGAACTCATAAAGAATATTTCGATTATAGAAATCGTCGGAACAAACCAGGCGGAAGTGCTGGATATTCAATTCGATTCACGGCTGGTGAAACCGGGTTCTTTATTTGTGGCACAGCGCGGTGTGGCTTCTGATGGGCACCAGTTTATTGCCAAAGCAATTGCAAATGGCTCGTCAACTGTGGTTTGCGAAGATTTACCAGAAGAAATTCAGACCGGAGTTACTTATATTAAAGTTGTTGATTCAAATGAAATTCTGGGCTTAATAGCTTCAGCTTTTTATGGTTTCCCGTCGCAAAACCTGAAAGTGGTTGGTGTTACCGGAACCAATGGAAAGACAAGTATTGCAACGTTGCTGTACAAAATGTTTCTGAAACAGGGTTACAAAGTGGGCTTGCTTTCAACCATTTCGTACAGAATTAATGAAAGTGAGGAAACAGCGTCACATACCACACCCAACGCATTAAAAATTCAACAATTAATGGCAGAAATGGTGGAAGCCGGTTGCCAGTATTGTTTTATGGAGGTGAGTTCACATGCGGTTCACCAGAAAAGAATAGCCGGAATCGAATTTGCCGGGGGTATTTTTACCAACATCACGCACGACCACCTCGACTATCATAAAACTTTTGCAGAATACATCAAAGCCAAAAAGGCATTTTTCGATTCACTTTCTGCTGAAGCGTTTGCTGTTACCAACATTGACGATAAAAACGGACTTGTAATGTTGCAAAACACAGCAGCTAAAAAGGTCACTTTTTCAACTCGTGCAATGGCCGATTACCGATGCAAAATGCTCGAAAATCATTTCGACGGGATGTTGCTGAACATGGACGGACAGGAAATCTGGACCCGTTTTGTTGGAAAATTCAATGCATCGAACCTGCTGGCTGTTTACTCAACAGCAATTCAGCTCGGACAAAATAAAGATTCGGTTTTAACCATCATCAGCGAACTGGTTCCGGTTCAGGGTCGGTTCGAAACAGTGCGCAGTGCTGATGGCAAACTGGCGATTATCGATTATGCACACACGCCCGACGCGCTGAAAAATGTGCTTGGCGCAATTTCAGAAATCAGAACGCGCAACGAACAGGTAATTACAGTGGTGGGCGCCGGTGGCGACCGCGACAAAACCAAACGGCCCGAAATGGCAAAAGAAGCTGTTTTGGCCAGCGATAAAGTAATTCTTACTTCTGATAATCCGCGTACCGAAGACCCTGCACAAATTATTAAAGACATGGAAGCCGGTGTTCCGGCTAATGCGAAAAACAAAGTGGTTTCCATTGAAAACCGAAGGGAAGCTATTAAAACCGCAGCACTGTTGGCTCGTCCGGGCGACATTATTCTGATTGCCGGCAAAGGACACGAAAACTACCAGGATGTAAAAGGTGTGAAACACCACTTTGATGATAAAGAAGAAATTTCAAACTGCTTTGGCATAAACAATTAATACTGAAGGCATGATTTACTGGTTGTACGAATTATTGGCAAAATACGATATCCCGGGAATTGGAATGATTCCGGGTATTTCGTTCCGTTCGGCAGCGGCAATTATTACATCGCTGTTTATTACCACTGTTTTTGGTAAAAAACTAATCAGGATTTTACAGAAAAAGCAGATTGGCGAAGTCGTTCGTGATCTCGGTCTCGAAGGCCAGATGCAGAAAAAAGGAACGCCTACAATGGGCGGAATCATCATCCTTTCTGCCATTATTATTCCAACCATCATTTTTGCTCAACTCGATAATATTTATATTATTCTGATGCTGATTACCACGGCATTGCTGGGGCTAATCGGGTTTGTTGACGACTACATTAAAGTATTTCTGAAAAACAAAGAAGGACTGGCCGGAAAGTTTAAAATTCTGGGACAGGTTACGCTTGGAGTCATTGTGGCGGCAACCCTTTTTATCAGCGACGATGTTAAAGTACGCCAACATGTAAAAGATGAAAACGGCAACGATTTGCAGGAAGTGCTTATCGACCCGGTAACCGGCGAACAAACAATTCAGTTTGTAACTGAAGATGTAAAATCAACTGTAACCACAATCCCGTTTGTTAAAAAGAACGAGTTTAATTACGAATGGCTGGTTGCATTTGCCGGCGATGCTTCGGTTTGGATGAAATGGGTTGTTTATGCCATCGCTATCATTTTAATAATAACGGCTGTGTCTAACGCAGCCAACCTTACCGACGGTCTCGACGGCCTTGCGACGGGAACCTCTGCCATCAGCGGGGCTACGCTGGGTATTCTGGCGTATGTAAGTGGTAACATTATTTATGCCGATTACCTGAACATCATGTACATTCCAAATATTGGCGAGCTGACAATTTTTGTTGCCGCTTTTATTGGTGCCACCGTGGGTTTTTTGTGGTACAATTCCTATCCGGCACAGGTTTTTATGGGCGACACAGGCAGTCTTGCATTGGGCGGAATTCTGGCTGTGTTCTCCGTAATCATTCGCAAAGAAATTCTTATTCCGTTGCTGTGTGGTATTTTCTTAATCGAGAACCTGTCGGTAATGATTCAGGTTTCGTGGTTTAAATACACAAAACGGAAATATGGCGAAGGTCGCCGTGTATTTCTGATGAGCCCTATTCATCACCATTTTCAGAAAAAAGGAATTCCCGAAGCCAAAATCGTAACCCGGTTCTGGATTGTGGGAATCATTCTGGCAGTAATAACAGTGGCAACTTTAAAAGTAAGATAGTTTGAAGAAACTTGTTGCAATATTAGGTGGTGGCGAAAGCGGAGTAGGGGCGGCAATCCTTGCTCAGAAACAAGGCTTTTCTGTTTTTCTTTCCGATTTGGGTAAGATAAAAGACAAGTACAAACAGGTTCTTACTGATTATAAAATCGAATTTGAGGAAGAAAAACATTCGACTGATAAAATTCTTTCAGCCGAACTGGTAATTAAAAGCCCCGGTATTCCGGAGAAAGCGCCTTTGATTGTTCAACTGAAGGAACAAAAAACTCCGGTGATTTCGGAAATTGAATTTGCCGGCAGATATACAAATGCAAAAACCATTTGCATAACAGGTAGCAACGGTAAAACCACAACCACACTGCTTACCTACCACATTCTGAAAAATGCCGGGCTGAATGTTGGCCTTGCCGGAAACGTGGGAAAAAGCTTTGCATGGCAGGTAGCTGAGGAAAATTTTGATGTGTACGTTATCGAACTCAGCAGTTTTCAGTTAGACGGAATGTACGAATTCCGCGCTGATGTGGCTGTGTTGATGAACATCACACCCGACCATCTCGACCGCTACAATTACCAGATGCAAAACTATGTCGATTCAAAATTCAGGGTAATTCAAAATCAAACCAAAAACGATTTTTTTGTGGTTTGTGCCGACGATGAAGTCACCCAAAACGAGCTTAAAAACAAAAACATCATACCTGCAATCATCCCATTCGGGTTGGGAGAGCCGGGCCCGAATGCAGCCGGCATAAAAAACGGAGAGCTTATTATTAATTTAAATCAAAACCAATTCAGTATGTCTATTCTTGAACTTGCACTACAGGGAAAACACAACGCTTACAATTCAATGGCAGCAGGAATTGCAAGCATGGTATTCAACATCCGTAACGAACAGCTCAGGGAAAGCCTGTCGGATTTTACAGGAGTGGAACATCGTCTTGAGCGGTTTCTCACCGTTCATGGAATTGAGTTTGTAAACGACTCAAAAGCCACAAATGTGAATTCGACATGGTACGCGCTCGAAAGTATTTCAAAACCGATTGTCTGGATTGTGGGCGGAATTGACAAAGGAAATGATTACGCAATGCTGCATGGGTTGGTAAAAGAAAAAGTAAAAGCCATGGTTTGCCTTGGAAAAGACAATAAAAAACTGCACGAGGCTTTTAAAGGGATTGTAAAAAACCGCGTTGATGCCACAAGCATGGATGAAGCTGTAAAAGCTGCTTACTATCTGGCACGCAATGGCGATACTGTGCTGCTTTCGCCTGCATGTGCAAGTTTTGATTTGTTTGAAAATTACGAAGACCGCGGAAGACAATTTAAACAGTATGTAAGAAACCTGTAATGGATCAGTCGTTTGCAAAATATTTTAAAGGCGACAGGGTTATCTGGTATATCCTTTTACTGCTGTCGCTCCTCTCGCTGCTTATTGTGTACAGTGCCACTGGTGCGCTGGCTTACCGCGAGCACTCGGGAAACACGATGTATTATCTTGTGCGCCAGATATTTTTTATTGGTGCCGGAATCGGTGTTATTGTATTGATGATTAACATTATTCCGGTTAAGATGTATTCGATGATTGCGAATCTGCTTATATACGGAAGCATTGCCTTGCTGCTTTTGGCAATGGCATTGAAATTTGCAGGATTAATAAAAGGGACCGGACGAACCATTCCGTTAGGTCCGTTGTCGTTTCAACCCGCCGAGGTAGCCAAAATTGCATTGATAATTTTTACTGCCAAAGTGCTCAGTAAAAAGCAAAAAACAAGCAAAGACCTGAAAGTTGCTTTTTTTAAAATCATAAGTTTTACAGCGGTTGTATGTGGCATTATTTTGCTCTCCAACTTTTCCACTTCAGCTTTAATTTTTGCAACAATTATCACCATGATGTTTGTGGGCCGCATACCAATCAGGTACATGTTACTGGTTTTCGCAGCCGGAATCGGGCTTGTGGTGCTCATTTATTTTACTGCCGATTTGCTGCCCGAGAAAATCGGGCGTATCCACACCATCAAGGGTCGTATTGAAAGGTTTATTCATGGCGACCCCAATTCTGAAACAGGTGTTACACAAGCCGATTATGCCAAGCTGGCCATTTATTCGGGTGGAATTTTAGGAAAAGGTCCGGGGCAGAGTGATGTGAGCAACTACATGGCTGCGGCTTACAACGATTTTATTTTCGCAATTATCATTGAAGAATACGGGCTGATTTTTGGAATAGGAGTGATTTTTCTGTACCTGATTTTATTTTTCAGGGGGATTATCATCGTCCGGCGATCGAAGCGAACGTTTCCTGCATTTATGGTAATCGGGCTCACGGTAGTCCTGGTTTACCAGGCGATGATAAACATCGGGGTTTCGAGTGGGGCGTTGCCGGTAACCGGTCAGCCTTTGCCCTGGATTAGTCTTGGCGGTACTTCGCTGTTATTTACATCCATCGCATTTGGCTGTATTCTTAGTGTCAGTCATTTAAACCAGGTTGACCAGGCAGAGCAGGAACAACCTGTGCAGGTAAATATTCCTGACGAAGATGAAGAAATGAAAACAAAATAGTACAAACCTGAAATAGTAAGAAATTGAAAATTAACCGGGTCATAATCAGCGGAGGTGGAACAGGTGGACATATTTTTCCGGCCTTGTCCATTGCAAACGAAATCAGAAAACGATATCCTGAGTCGGATATTCTGTTTGTTGGTGCGCTCGACCGGATGGAGATGGAGAAAGTTCCTGCTGCCGGTTACAAAGTTATCGGGTTACCGGTGATGGGTTTTCCGCGTAAACCGGGTTTGAAAATGATTACCTTTTTCAAAAAGCTTTTTCAGAGTTCGGCGATGGCGAAAAAAATTGTTCATGATTTTCAACCCGAAATTGCCATCGGGGTTGGCGGTTACGCCAGCGGACCGACACTCAGAGCTGCCGCTGCTGCAAAAATTCCCACGCTTATTCAGGAACAAAATTCATATGCAGGCATTACCAATAAACTACTTTCAAAAAAAGTAAATACAATTTGTGTGGCCTACGAAAAAATGCACAGGTTTTTCCCGAAGAATAAAATCATTTATACGGGTAATCCGGTTCGCGAAAACCTTTTGGATAATTCAGGTAACCGCGAGGAAGCACTCAAATATTTCGGGTTGAACAACAAAGAACGGGTTGTGCTGATAACCGGCGGAAGTCTTGGCGCACGCTCGCTGAATAACGCGGTTTTAAAGAATCTCGAAATTATTGCCAAATCGGGTATTCAGGTTATCTGGCAAACAGGGTCGTTTTATTTCAGCCAGATTAACAAAGAGTTGAATGAATCGAAACCTGAAAACCTGCATGTGCACCAGTTTTTAACCCGCATGGATTTGGCATACGCAGCGGCCGACCTTGTGATTTCGAGGGCCGGGGCCGGGACCATTTCTGAACTTTGCATTATTGGCAAACCGGCTATCCTGGTGCCATCGCCCAACGTGGCTGAAGACCATCAAACAAAAAATGCAATGGCGCTGGTTGAAAAGGAAGCTGCCATTATGCTAAAGGATGTTGAAATTGATTTGAAATTATTCCCTGTTACACTGCGTTTGGTGAAAGATGAGGAACGATGTAAAATAATGGCTGCCAATATTAAAGCGCTGGCAATGCCGGAGGCCACAAAAGCCATTGTTGATGAAGTTGAAAAATTAGTCAAATGAAAAATCTGCAACACATAAAAAATGTTTACTTCCTCGGAATCGGAGGAATTGGGATGAGTGCGCTCGCCCGCTATTTTAAACACACCGGTCGTAATGTGGCCGGTTACGACCGCACGCCCACAACGCTTACAAATGCGCTTCAGGAAGAAGGAATCAGCGTGCATTTCGACGATGATATCCGGAATATTCCGAAAAGCTGGGACCCGGCAAATACGCTGGCTGTTTTTACTCCGGCGCTTCCCGATGAACACGCTGAGCTTTCGTGGTTTCGCGAAAAACCCATTGCCTTGCTGAAACGCGCAAAAGTGCTGGGTTTAATTTGTAACGAGCGCAACGGAATTGCCGTTTCGGGAACACACGGAAAAACTACTGTCAGCACAATGACAGCCACTATTCTGAATAAAACAGAAAAGGGGTGCGGTGCATTTTTAGGTGGAATTTCAAAAAATTTTGAAACCAACCTTTTGTTACCAAAAGAAGAATCGCCCTGGATTGTGGCCGAAGCCGACGAGTTTGACCGTTCATTTTTACACCTTTTCCCGGTTCTGGCGCTGGTAACAAGTCTCGATGCCGACCACCTCGATATTTACGGGCACAGGGAAAAAATTGTGGAATCGTTCGAAAAGTTTATTTCACAAATTCAGCCCGGTGGAAAATTAGTACTGAAAATGGGGGTTGAACTCGATAAAACCAAAACCACTGCCGAAGTTTTTACTTACGGACTTAATAATCCTGAAGCCGATTTTACCGCAGTGAATCTGCAACTTAATTCTTTGGGGTTTTATCAGTTCGATATAAAAGTTCCGGGTGGATTGATTGAAAATTGCAAAATGACTTACCCCGGTTTGCTGAATGTGGAAAACGCCATCGGGGCAGCTGCTTTGTCGCATCTGGCTGGCGCGTCGGAAAGTGAAATCAGAAGCGGACTGGAAGAATACCAGGGTGTGGTACGCCGTTTCGATATCAGATACAGAGATGAAAAGCATCTTTATATCGATGATTATGCGCATCACCCTGAGGAGTTAAAGGCAACAATTACTTCGGTTAAAGAACTTTATAAAGAGAAAAAAGTGCTTGGAGTTTTTCAACCGCACCTTTACTCACGCACACGCGATTTTTCGGCTGAATTTGCAGCGAGTCTCGATTTACTAGATACTGCTGTAATCTTACCGATTTATCCGGCCCGCGAAGAACCCATCAGGGGGGTGACTTCCGAAATTATTTTTAATCAGATGAAAAGCGTGAGTAAATACATGGTATCAAAGGCAGAATTGACAGAACTGATTGAGAAAGCCGATTTTGATATTGTGATGACAATGGGTGCTGGCGATATTGACGGGCAGGCCGAAAATATTATTGAAATTCTGAAAACAAAATGAGAACACTTCGGAGAATATTGAAACTTACTGGATTCCTTGGGCTGGTGGTCTTTATCATCGGCACACTGGCTTTCACTTCTATCGAAAGCAGGAATATTCAGTGTTCTGATATCGAAGTGGTTTTCAGGAAAAGCGACTTAATCAGTGTCGATAAAGACAAACTGATAAGAATGGCTAAACAGGCTGACGGTAAAATCCTCAGCAAGAGGCTCGACAAAATTAATGGTGAAGTAATTGAAGCGGCCATTGAAAAACATCCGGCCATAAAACGTGCCGATGTGTATAAACTCGTTGTAAAAAACGAAGAGGGTGGCGGTTACAAAGGTGTGTTGGTAATTAAAGTAAAAAACCGTGAACCGGTTTTACGGATTATCAATTCGGGGAGTAATTATTTTATGGATAAGGAAGGGAAAAAATTCCCCGGTGCAGCTGCATATGCAAAGCGAATCATGGTGACAACTGGTTCTGTTTCAGAGCAATTTGCCACTGAACAGCTTTTGCCTTTTGTGGAATATATTGACGACAGCGATTTCTGGAGCGCTCAAATCGAACAGATTCATGTAGAACAGAACGGCAATGTACTGTTAAGCCCGCTGGTGGGCGGGCATGTAATTGAAATGGGCGACCTGGAAAATTACGAAACCAAACTGCGGAACCTGAAAGCTTTTTACAAGCAGGTACTTGCAGAAAATAATTGGGATAAATATTCAAAAGTGAGTGTAAAATATAACAATCAGGTGGTAGCAAAAAGAAAGTAGAATATGACTTCAAAAAGTAAACTTTCGGTAGTAATTGATATTGGCACTTCGAAATTTGTAGCCGTAGCCGGCACAAAAAACGAAGCTGGAAAACTTGACATCGCGGGAATAGTAAAAACCGAGTCGAAAGGGATTAAACGTGGTGTGGTTTACAATATCGAAGAGGTGGCTGCCTCAATTCAGGAGTTGATACGGCAGCTCGAAACTAAACTGGGCGAAAGTGTGGAATCGGTGCAGGTGGCTTACGCCGGACAGCACATGAAAACCATTCATTTTCAGCGTTCACGCTTTACTTCCGACGAGGGAATTGTAAGTAAATTCGATGTTGACAATTTGATGGAACAGGCAAAAAGTTGTGAACTTGAGGAGGGCTACAAACTTATTGAAGTAATTCCGGTTGCATTTTTGGTCGATGATGAGATGATTCAGCGAAATCCGGTTGGAATTACCGGGCGCAGAATTGAAGCGCATTTCAAATTACTTGTAATACCGAACAGTTACTGGCTCAACCTGAAAAGGGTTTTCGACAAAATCGGGGTGGAGCTCGACGGTCTTACCTTTTCTATACTTGCCGTGGCCGAAGCGATTGTTACCCGCGACGAAAAGGAAATGGGCGTGATTGTGGTTGATATTGGTTGCGGTACTACAAAAATGGCTGTTTATCACGAAAACAGGCTGGTTCATACTGCTGCCATCCCGTTTGGCGGCGATGTGGTCACCAACGATATTAAAGAAGGCTGTTCAATTCTGCTCAAACATGCCGAACAACTGAAAGTGAAATACGGCCAGGCTTTAGGCGATTTTGCCGACGACCAGAAAGTGGTTACCATTCCCGGGCACAATGGTTGGGAGCCAAAAGAAATATCATTCAGAAGCCTCGCATTTATTATTCAGGCTCGAATCGAGGAAATTGTTGACAGCATCAACTTCCAGATTCAGAAAGCAGGAGTTGAAAATCTGGTGGGAGCAGGAATCGTTTTGACTGGTGGAACATCGAACCTCGAAAATATTGTTGCCCTTGTGAAATACCGCACAGGTCTTGATGTGAGAAAAGCAAATCTTGTGTTGGGTTTTAACGAACGCAACAAAGATTTTCAACAATCCGATTTTTATACTGCGTTGGGTTTGCTCAATCTTGCCGAGAAAAAGATAAGTCCGGCAGCACCACAACCGGTTAAAATTAAAAAGGAAAAAGCGCCGAAGGAACCCGGAAAACTGTCGCAGCGGTTCAACAACTTTGTACAGGGAGTATTAAACCTGGTTGACGACGACAGTGAAGATATTGCATTAAATTAAATTCAAAGAATATGACCGAAGAATTAGTAAACTTTCTGTTTCCGAAAGCATCATCTTCCATCATTAAAGTGATTGGAGTAGGTGGTGGCGGATGCAATGCTGTGAGTCATATGTGCGAAGAAGGAATCCGCGGTGTCGATTACATTATTTGCAATACCGATGCCCAGGCTCTTGAAACAAACATTGTTCCGGTTAAAATACAGTTGGGTGTTACATTAACCGAAGGTCGCGGAGCCGGTAACCAGCCCGAAATGGGAGAGGAAGCCGCCCGCGAAAACTACGAGGATTTGAAAAAAGTGTTGAAAGACAATACAAAAATGCTTTTCATCGCTGCCGGAATGGGCGGAGGAACAGGAACAGGTGCTGCACCTGTTATCGCCAGCCTGGCCCGCGAACTCGATATCCTCACCATCGCTGTTGTTACAGTGCCATCGCCTGCCGAAGGACGAAAGCGGTATGCCCAGGCAATGGAAGGGATTAATAAACTCGGGAAATATGTCGATAGTATGTTGGTAATCAGCAACCAGCGACTGCATAATATTTATGGCGACCTGCCTGCACGTCAGGCTTTTAAAATGGCCGACAACATTATTGCAACAGCAGTTAAAGGTGTTGCTGAAATAATCACTGTTCATGGAAATGTAAATATCGACTACGCCGATGTAAAAACTGTAATGCAGAAAAGTGAGGTATTTATTATGGGTACTGGTTATGCCATTGGCGAAGGCCGGGCCATGGAAGCTGTTAATGTGGCGCTCGAATCGCCACTGCTTGACAGCAACGATATTTACGGGACCAAAAATATTTTACTGAATATTATTTCGGGAAAAGAGGAGGTACGCATTGGCGAAATTGGCGAAATCATCGAAACACTTCAGGAACGTGCCGGTCAGGAGGCCGATATTATCTGGGGAAATGGTTACGATGAATCGCTGGGTGATAAAATCAGTGTTACAATTCTGGCCACAGGTTTTGTAAATAATCCGAATAAAATTCTTCAACCCCGTAAACAGACTGAAAAATTTGATTTGGAACAGCAGGAATACAGGGAAGAAAAGGCTGAAGTTGTTTTTGAAGAAAACAACAACTTCGGATTTCCGGAAGCTGAACCCGATTTTGAAATGGAATTGACGAGCGAAAAAGTGATTGAAAATGAGAAGAAACCAGTGGAACGGACTTCTAATTTTAATACGTCAAGTCGGACTGAAAAGAAAAAGACAAAAACTGCCGAACCAGTATCCGATAATGTGGACAACTGGTTTGTAAAGAAATTCGGGTTAAGCCGGTTGTTTGACGACGATGAAGACCAGCCATTGTAGTAAACCCTTTTAACGATATAAACTGAAAAGCATGGATGAAAATGTAAAACATTTGGAAAACAACCACCGCAGCGCAGAGATTAAGGTAGTTGGTGTTGGTGGAGGTGGTGGAAATGCTGTGAATTACATGTGTCGGCAGGGTATCCGCGATGTTGATTTTGTGATTTGCAATACCGATGCTCAGGCTATGGAATCGAGTCCGGTTCAGGTGCGGGTGCAGTTGGGAGCATCGCTTACCGAAGGAAGAGGCGCAGGCAACAAACCCGAAGTTGGAAAAGAAGCTGCCATCGAAAATATAAACGATGTGATGTCGGCTCTTTCGGAAAATACAAAAATGGTTTTTGTAACTGCCGGAATGGGTGGCGGAACCGGAACAGGAGCTGCCCCGGTAATCGCAAAAGCCTGCAAGGAAGCCGGATTTCTGACGGTGGGCATTGTAACCATTCCTTTCAGAAACGAAGGGCGCAGGCGCATTAAACAGGCAGCCGATGGAATTGCTGAATTGGAAGGTTACGTCGATTCGCTTTTGGTGATAAACAACGAACGCATTCGCGAGATGTTTGGCGATTTCCCGATTTCAGAAGCTTTTTCGCGGGCCGACAATGTGTTGGCGACAGCGGCAAAAGGCATTGCCGAAATTATTACTGTTCCTGGTTATATTAACGTCGATTTTGCTGATGTTGAAACTGTAATGCGTAAAAGCGGCCTGGCAATTATGGGAACCGGAATTGCCGAAGGTGAAAACCGTGCTGCCGAAGCGGTGGAAAGTGCATTGAATTCTCCGTTGCTGAATAACAACGATATCCGCGGCGCGCGTAACATTCTTGTGAATATTACTTCGGGAAGTATTGAAGTTACCATGGACGAGATTGGTGAAATAACTGACATTGTTCAGAATAAAGCCGGATTTGACGCTGATTTGATTTGGGGAAATGGCAAAGATGATTCACTCGGAGAAAAGCTTTCTGTTACAATAATTGCCACAGGATTCAATACAGGAATTATTCCTGAATTAAACGGCGAAACCCGAAGCGCCCGCGAAAGGCATTTTCTGATTGATAATCCAACTGTGGAAAAACCTGTTGCTGCTGCACCTCAGCCAAAAATGGAAAATGGTGTTGTACCGGGTCAGAAATACATTGAATTTGATATTGCTGAAGAAAAGAAACAGGAAGAGTTTGATTTCGAATCGATGTACCCTGGTACCACAAAGGAACGGAAAGTAACGAACCATCAGCCTGCGAATAAGGATTTTGCAGCGATGAGCGACGAAGATGTTGAAAACATGGAAAATGTTCCGGCATATTTGCGTCGCCAGTTGCGCATGAATGACCCGCAGTACAAAATACAACGTTCGAATTTAACCGTTTCGGGCGATAACAGAATTTCGGATAAAAACTCGTACCTGCATCGTCAGGTCGATTAAAAAATAAAACTATGGGATTGTTTGATAAAATTAGCAACGACATCACGGAAGCTATGAAAGCCCGTGAAAAAGAAAAACTTGAAGCGCTCAGGAATATCAAAAAAGTAATGATTGAGGCCCGATCGGCCAAAGGCGCTGGCAGTGAACTTACCGATGAGGAAGTATTAAAAATCATTTCAAAACTTGCAAAACAAGGTTCTGAATCGGCTGCAATTTATAAGGAGCAAAACAGGGCCGATTTGTATGACCAGGAAATTTTCCAGGTAAAGGTTTTTGAAAGTTACCTGCCAGCCAAACTTTCTGATGCCGATTTAACTGCTGCCATCAGTGCAATCATTGCAGAAGTTGGGGCAACTTCGGCAAAAGAAATGGGAAAAGTAATGGGTGTGGCTTCTAAAAAACTTGCCGGCCTGGCCGATGGCCGCGAGATTTCGGCAAAAGTGAAAGATTTATTGCAATAACAAGGATATCAGGGAAAGCTTAGCAGTGCTTTTCTTAAGATTACCAGCCATTAATTTTGGAAATGAAAAAAGGGTTTGCCACGGCAAACCCTTTTCGTTTGTATATTAGTCTTCGTCATCATCGCCGCCACCGCCGTCATCTTCAAAATCATCGTCGTAACTATCATCATCGTCATCATCCGGAACAGTTTCGGCAAGGTTGTCCATATCTGCAAATTTATCTTCGTATTCCTGTTTAACTTCACTTTTCAGGAATCCGTCTTCATCAAAATCATCGTCTTCATCAACAATCTGAACTGCTTCGTTTTCAGTCATGCGAAGCATGTAGTACCTGTCTTCGGTTTCAAAAGGCAAAACAGTCACTTTAATACCGTCTTTGTCGAAAAAATGAATCAAGTGATCGGCAAACCCATCGGTGTACAATAATTTTATCTGCTGCTGCAAATCTTTATCGAGTTTGTTGTAATCCTTTATTACTCTTGGCTTGTTTACTTTCATAACAATTAGTATGTTGAAAAATGGTTGTTAATCAAAATTTATTATTCCCGATTTTGAAGAATCCCGATTTTAGTGGTAATTATTCAGCATCATTAATGCAACAAATAAAGATTTTAGTAATGAATTACACAACACTTTTATTTACTTTTTTTCATCTTTTTTCATTCGGTTTATTTTTCCCACAAAGCAGTCTTTGTCGGTACACCAATGACATTGATATCCCTTTTGATTCAGGTTTTTACCAATACCGATAACTCCGCTTACCGATTTTGCCGGCCACATCAGTGCCGAAGCCGAAAGTGTTATTCCGCAAAAACCGCGAGGCAGCAAACTGAAAAGTTTGTGTTGTTCGGCAACATCCCAATCGCAGTAACCCGGCGAGAATCTGTCCGAAATTTTCAGCCCTTTTTGAAAAGAATCGTTCTCAAGCTCCTGCTGTATTTTTAACGCAGTTCTGTCGGCAACCACTGAACCAATTGTATCAAGTGCATATCCATGAATTATGTCTCCATGAGTCATCATTTCATTGGCCAAATCAGTAATGGCATTACCTGCTGTACAAACGAAAATTGCGATTTGTTGTGCTGATTTCAATTGCGTTACAATAATTTTATCGGGATGAAATAGTTGGGTTTCAATACTGATTGTTTTGTCTGTGGTATTTACACTGCATTCGCTGAAAACACTGAATCCTCCGGCTGGCCGGCAAATTTCATTTGCCTTTTCCAATGCCAGTTGTATTATTTCCGGAAATGGTTCTGGTGCCAACCCTGGTTCGAAGCCCATCAGTTCAGTAACATCTGCTTCTGTTATTTTGAGTTCATTAAAAGTGTAAGAAAATTCCTTTGTCATGATTTTCTGTAATACTTAGCCGAAAAATAATTTTTCTTTTCCGAATATCCATTTGTCGAAAAAAAAAGAGGAAATGAATGCTCATTTCCTCTTTACTGATAAAACCTTACCGGTTAAACTTCGATAATGATGATTTTATCTATAATATCACCCTGCCTGATTTGGTCGATTACTTCCAGTCCTTCATAAACTTTTCCAAAGCAGGTGTGATGACGGTCGAGATGTTGTGTGCCACGACGGTTATGGCAAATAAAAAACTGCGAACCACCGGTGTTTCTTCCTGCATGGGCCATTGAAAGCACACCTCTGTCGTGATACTGATTGGCACCGTCAAGCTCACAATCCACAGTCCAGCCTGGCCCGCCTGCTCCAGTACCGTCGGGGCATCCGCCCTGAATAACAAAATTCGGAATTATCCGGTGAAAAGTTAGCCCGTTGTAAAAACCTGATTCGGCAAGACGTATGAAATTTGCCACATTTTTTGGGGCATCTTCCTCGTAAAACTTCAATTTCATAATTCCTTTGGAAGTATGAATTTCTGCACCTCTCATTATTAAGTATTTTTAAATTTGCGACAAAAATAGAAAAACTTGTTATATAAACCTGTTTTGTTGAAAACCATATTTTTTATATTGATATATTTAGGACCACGAACTTAAAGCTGAATGTGATGCTGAATAACTCAAATGGCCTGTCGCGCGCTGATTTTTTACGAAAAATATCCTTATTCACAGGGGGTGCAATTTTAACTCCGGCAATGTTGAGTGCCTACAAAAGATTGGCAGGTTCCGAAATGCAACTCGGACTTGTGACCTACCTCTGGGCAAAAGACTGGAATATATCCACAATAATAAAGAATTGTACTGAAGCCGGAATTGGTGGGGTGGAATTACGGGTTGAACATGCTCACAAGGTAACGCTTGAGTTGAGCAAGGAACAACGGAAAGAAGTAAAAAAACAATTTGCAGGCAGCGCTGTAAAAATTATTGGTATGGGTACAAACGAGCAGTACGACTCACCAGAGCCTGAAAAACTGAAATTGGCGATAGAAACAACCAGGCAATGGTTGCAGTTAAGCGCCGATATTGGTGGTTCGGGTGTAAAAGTAAAACCCAATCAGTTTCATAAAGATGTTCCGAAAGAAAAAACACTTGAGCAAATTGGAAAAGCACTCAACGAACTTGGGAATTACGCGAACAATATGGGGCAAAAAGTAAGGCTCGAAGTTCACGGAGAGGGTACGCAGGAGTTGCCAAACATTAAAACTATTATGGATTTTGTTGAAAATGATGGTACTACTGTTTGCTGGAATTGTAACGAGCAGGACTTGATTGGTAACGGATTTGAATATAATTTTAACCTCGTTAAAAACAGGCTTGGCGATATTACCCATGTTCGTGAATTGAATATCGGTACTTATCCGTACCAGCATTTAATGGACTTATTTGTAAAAATGGATTACAAAGGTTGGATACTGCTCGAATGCCGCACCGACCCAACCGATAAAGTTGCCGCATTGAAAGAGCAGCGCCAGGTTTGGAAAGAGATGGTTGCCAAAGCTCAGGCAAAACTGTAAAATAATTACGCCACTTTAGCTCAGCTGGTAGAGCAGCTCATTCGTAATGAGCAGGTCGCGGGTTCGAGTCCCGCAATTGGCTCTGTAAAAATTGAAAATCGCAGGATATCGATCCTGCGTTTTTTTTTGAAACTCAGCATGCTTTCAATTTGTGCAGTGCTTCAATCTGCTCCAATAAACCAGCTTTTTTAAAGTACTGTTCATGAGCAAAATTTAGGTATTTCAATACCTTGAAAGCATTGAATTGGTAAAAAAACCGGGTTTGAAATGTTTTGATATTTGAGCAGTTTTTGTTGAGGTCGGCCAGTTCGGCGTAAAAATTATCGAAATCAATAAAACTGCTGATTGAAGCAGGGAGATTGTCAATGATTTGTTTTTGTTCAGTTTCAGTCACCCGATACAATTTTTCTTTTATATCGAAAAATTCTTTCAGTTCGATAAAAGCCTGAAAGTTATAAGTTTGTGTGAGGTCTTCGGTTCCGTCTATCCATTTTTGCATGGCCGCGCCGGTGCCAAATGGTACTCTGTTCGACGATCTGGCCGAAGGGTAAACTTTTGTCGAAGTAATTTCACCAACCGTTCCCAACTGGACTAAATTTTGTAAAAAGTAAAAATCTTCACCAGCCTGCCGACGGTTCATACCTCCTCTTTTTACGTAGGCTTCAGCAGTTACTGCGAATGCTGAACCAACCGTAAACATGGAAAACGGATACCCGGTGAACGATAAAGCATCTTTGTAATATTTAAGGTACAGTTCATAGAGTTCAATCCCCCGGAATTGTTTTTCCGGAAGTCCTTCTTTCTGATGTTCAAAAGCAATGGTAGCCCCAACGTGCGTTTGGTTTTGTTTAAAATGCTTCTCGATTTCAACAAGATAGTTTTCAGCAACCAGTGTGTCAGCATCGAGCGAGATGACAATTCCCCGTCTGATGTTTAGAAAGTTAAAACGTCCAACAGCTTCGTCCATTCCTGTTTTACGGGCGAGCCCGACTCCAGCCCACTTTTCGCGAAGTTCAACAGGGCCAATTACAAAGAATTTTAGTTTTTGGGTATTATTCTCTTCAATCCAGTTTGCAACTTCTTCAAATGTTATTTGATTTTTCTCTTTGATATCAGGCGAAGCTTTTTCGGAATGATTGATAACAATCAAAACCTCAGTATTATTTTCGGGAATTGTACAGTTTTTTAATGATTGCAGAGTTTGTAAAATGCCGGGTTCGTTGTGGCAGGGAATAACTATAATGTTTTTGCAATCAGCATCAGGACTTTCGGCAATAATCCGGGTCCGGTTATTTTTCGACAGGTAATCGTTTGCAAACATTTGTATCAGATTTTCAGCAAAAAAAATCCGGACTTTTCAGGCCCGGATTTTCAATATTTTATGTACTTACTATTTTGCTGCCGGAGCAATATATTTGTCGTTCATCATTTTAAGTACTTCAGCAGTAACATTGTCTCCTTCGTTACCGTCGAGAATACTCGCAGCATTTAAAATATAGTCGTATCCTTTTTCAGCATTGTATCTTTTTATGGTATTCAGCAAACTGTCGAGTACCTGCTGACTGTTAGCTGCCTGTATTTCACCGAGTTTTCCTGAAAGTTCCTGGTCCATTCTGAGAATATCCTGTTCAACACCAGCCAACCGGTTGCGTTCCTGAACGGCTCTTTCTTCGCTTAAAAAGCCACCTCTCTGTAGTTTTTCCTGAAAAGCAACAGCGTCTTTTTCAAACGACCTTCGTTTGTTGGCATACTCACCTGCGTAAGCTTCCTGTTTTTTTGTAAAATCATCGTGTAAAACTTCCGATAATTTGTAATTCAATATAATTGAATCGGCTTTTACATAGGCAATTCGTACTGATTTCCCGTCGGAGCTTCCAGCTGAAAAATTTGTTCCGGATGGTTTTGATCCACCTCCGGTAAAATGTAAAATGTACAGACCCGCTATCAATATAAAAAGTACAATGCTTACAATCAGTGATGTTCCCTTCATTCTATTCAAATTTTTAGTTTGTTTTTTTTAAAGTCTGACAAAGATAATTTTTTAGTTCAATCAGAATCGGCTCTGTAACATTTTTTTCAATAATTTAAGAATCAATTACTTCTGTACAAAACCTGTGTAAAATCATAAGCTGTGGCTGATAAACATCATTGAATCGAAAGTATCTGCAATACTACTTTTACAAATTATAACTGAAAATCCAGCGATACTATAAAATGATAAACAAATTGATTGCAAACCTGCTTCCCCACATGCCAAAGAAACTGATTTGGGTTTTTTCGAAAAGATACATTGCCGGTGAATCCATAGAAGAAGGCATACTTGCTGCCAAACTGCTTAACGAGAAAAAGATTGAAGTTACAATCGATCTTTTGGGTGAGTTTATAACCACTCTCGATGAGGCAAAGGTGAATTGTGACGAATATCTCGAAATAATCAATCGCTTTACAAGTGAAAAGGTTGTCGGCAATTTCTCGTTAAAACCCACCATGTTCGGACTTCTTATCGACAAGGAAGTTTGTTACCGGTACATTCGTGAAATTGTAGCCCTGGCTGCCCAAAAAAACACGTTTGTACGTATCGACATGGAAGATTCGGCTTGTGTGGATATGGAAAATGATTTGTACAACAGGTTGCGCGCCGAGTTTCCTAAAAATGTAGGACTTGTGTTACAGGCATACCTCCGCCGTACAATGGATGATATTAAAAGATTCCATGTGATTGATGCAGGTGTTAATCAGCTCAATTTTCGCTTGTGTAAAGGAATTTATGTTGAACCGGCACAAATAGCTTTTAAAGATTACCAGGAAGTTCGTGATCATTATCTTGAAGATCTCGAATTTATGCTTAAAAACCACATTTACGTTGGTATTGCAACTCACGATAAATACTTAGTTGAAAAAGCGTTTGGTTTGATTGATAAATATAAGGTTCCGGCTCACCGGTATGAGTTTCAGATGTTGTATGGGGTAACGCCCGAACTTCGCCAATCGATTGTGAATAAAGGACACAAAATGCGTGTTTATGTACCCTTTGGAAAACAATGGTTTAACTACTCAACCCGCAGGTTGAAGGAAAATCCGAAGGTTGCTTCTGATATCATCAAGGCACTTTTTATAAGAGGTTAATTCTGTTTTAGATAATACTGAAAGGATGGCTGAGGTCATCCTTTTTTGTTTATTGTTAAGGAAAGATTTAGAAAGAAAAGTACTATTTCGAATTAATTTTTAGTTTTGTGGAACAGAACAGAACACTGCCTGGCTAAATAAAACCAAAAATGAGCGATTTTAAACTTACCGTTGACAATAATTCAAACATCCTGAAATTTCAGCAACTGGTTGATTCTATAATGCATTCCATCAGCCATGATGAGCTAAAACCTGGCGATATGCTGCCATCAGTGAACCAGATCATGAGCGAATGCCAGCTTTCCCGCGATACAGTTTTTAAGGCGTATGCTGAATTGAAACGAAGGGGCGTTGTTGAATCAGTACCCAATCGGGGCTATTTTGTAACACAGAAAATCACAAAAGTTTTTCTTTTTCTCGATACATTTAAAGCGTACAAAGAGGTTTTATATGGTTCGTTTCTGAAGAACCTGCCCAAAAATGTGATGGTCGATTTGCATTTTCATCATTATAATATCGATGTTTTTGAGAAAATCATCACCGAAGGGCTGGGAAAATACAGTAAATACATTGTTATGAACTTCGACCATCCAAATGTTTCGGAGATTATAGGGAAAATACCAGCCGAAAAACTTTTAATAATCGACTGGATAATTCATTCAAAACCTGAACATTCTGTGGTGTATCAGGATTTCGGTGCTTCAGTGTACAATTGTCTGTCCGGACAACTTGAGCGTATTAAAAAGTACAGGGAATTCGTTTTATTTTACCCGTCATTTACTTATCATCCTATCGAAATCAGCGAACACTTCACCAGGTTTTGCACCGATAATAAAATCAAACATTCCATAATTTTTAACGACGAGGAATTTGATGTACGAAAAGGCAAATTGTATTTATTGGTAAGCGACCGTACATTGGCCATGTTTCTCGATCAGTGTTTTGATAAAGGTCTGGAACCTGGCGTTGATGCCGGAGTTATTTCGTATAACGATACCCCGATGAAAAAATATGTAAAAAACGGAATAACCGTTATCTCAACTGATTTTCAGTTAATGGGAAAAACAGCAGCCGGATTTATATCGGGTGATCAGCCTGTCAGAGAGCAAATTCCGACAACTATAAAAATTCGATCTTCTTTGTAAAATCTCTTGGAAATATTTGCCTGATGTTAGAAAAAGAATTTATATTTGTTGCCAGCATAACAGAACAGAACAGTTTGAATTAATAAACCAATATAAAACTAAAAAATGTACCTACTTGGATTTGATATCGGCAGTTCATCGGTAAAAGCATCGCTGATGAACGGTGAAAATGGCGAGTGTGTGGCCAGTTCGTTTTACCCGAAACAAGAGATGAAAATTACGGCTCACCAGGCCGGATGGGCTGAACAGGAGCCTGAACTTTGGTGGGCCAACCTGAAACTGGCGCTTGCCGATGTTTTAAATGAATCAAAAGTTAATCCTGATAATATTCTTTCCATTGGTATTTCGTACCAAATGCATGGTTTGGTTATGGTTGACAAAAACCATCAGGTTTTGCGCCCGTCAATTATCTGGTGTGATAGTCGCGCAGCAGTTTACGGCGACAAGGCTTTTCAGGAAATCGGTGGTCAGCGCTGTCTTTCGAGCCTGCTTAACTCGCCCGGTAATTTTACTGCATCGAAATTGAAGTGGGTAAAAGAAAATGAGCCTGCCATTTTCGACCGTCTTTACAAAATTATGCTTCCCGGCGATTTTATCGCCATGAAACTTTCAGGCGAAATAAAAACCACAGTCAGTGGTTTGTCTGAAGGTATTATGTGGGATTTTCAGCAAAATTCAGTGGCCTCATTTCTATTTGATAACTACGGATTTTCAAACGATATCATACCCGAAATAGTTCCGACATTCTCGGTTCAGGGTAAATTATCCGAAGCTGCTGCCAAAGAACTTGGCCTTTCAGCAAAAACCACCATCAGCTACCGCGCTGGCGACCAGCCCAACAATGCACTATCGCTGAATGTGCTGAATCCAGGTGAAATTGCTGCAACTGCTGGAACTTCAGGCGTTGTTTATGGCGTGAGTGAAGAAATTAAATACGACCCGCAATCGAGAGTAAATACTTTTGCACATGTGAATCACGAATCAGCAAATCCAAGGTTGGGCGTTTTACTTTGCATTAACGGAACCGGAATTTTGAATGCATGGCTCAAACGAATGGTTGGAGAGTCGCTTTCGTATGAAGAAATGAATCATTTGGCAGCTGATATTGCAATCGGGTCGAACGGGCTATCAGTTTTACCATTTGGTAACGGAGCCGAACGTGTTTTAAACAATAAAAACGTTGGTTCGGTTTTAAGCGGAATCAATTTTAATATTCACCAGAAAGGACATCTTTTGAGGGCCGCTCAGGAAGGTATAGTTTTCTCGTTTAAATATGGCATGGACATCATGCAGCAAATCGGAATCAACGCCTCGGTAATCAGGGCAGGCAAAGCAAATATGTTTCTGAGCCCGGTATTCAGGGATACACTGGCTGGTGTAACCGGAGCAACCATTGAATTGTACAATACCGACGGTTCGATAGGCGCAGCCCGTGGAGCTGGAGTTGGCGCAGGATATTACAAATCATTCAGCGAAGCTTTCTCAAACCTGAAAAAGCTGGAAACTGTGGAACCTGATAATAAAAAAGCTGCTGAATACCAGGCTGCTTACGATAACTGGAAACTTGCGCTCGACAAAGCAATTAGTCAATAATCAATAATCATTCATAATTAATCAATAACAAAATGGAAGTTTTAAAAGGAAACAAAGAGTATTTTAAGGGAATCGGCCAGATAAAATATGAAGGGCCGCAGAGTAAAAACCCGATGGCATTTAAATGGTACGACGAAAGTCGTGTTATTGCCGGAAAAACAATGAAGGACCACCTGCGTTTTGCTGTGGCTTACTGGCATACATTCTGCGGAACTGGCGGCGATCCATTTGGTCCCGGAACACAGATTTTTCCGTGGGACAACGCAACCGATGTGATGGATGCAGCAAAAGAACGCATGGATGCAGCATTCGAATTCATTACAAAAATGAGCATTCCTTACTATTGTTTCCACGACACTGATGTGGTTGGAGACGGTACTGTTTTCGAAATTGAAAAACGCCTTGCAAAAATGGTGGATTATGCAAAACAGAAACAAGCTGCTTCAGGCGTTAACCTGCTTTGGGGTACTGCCAATGTATTCTCAAATCCGCGTTACATGAACGGCGCTTCGACCAATCCTGATTTCAACGTGCTTACAAACGCAGCAGTTCAGGTAAAAAATGCAATTGATGCAACAATAGCGTTGGGCGGAACAGGTTATGTTTTCTGGGGAGGACGTGAAGGTTACATGAGCTTACACAATACCGATACAAAACGCGAACTTGCGCACCTTGGTCAATTCCTCCGCACTGCCCGCGATTACGGACGGAAAGCAGGTTTCACAGGAACTTTCTTTATTGAACCAAAACCGATGGAACCAACAAAACATCAATATGATTTTGATGCACAAACTGTTATCGGATTTTTGAGAGCGAATGGTCTTGAAAACGATTTCAAATTGAATGTGGAAGTAAACCACGCCACTTTGGCTGGCCACACTTTTGCTCACGACCTGCGTATGGCAGCCGATGCCGGAATGTTAGGTTCAATTGATGCAAACAAAGGTGACTACCAGAACGGTTGGGATACTGACGAATTCCCGACAAGCATTTATGAAATTACCGAAGCAATGCTCGAAATTCTTCCAGCAGGCGGTTTCAGTCACGGTGGTATCAATTTCGATGCTAAAACCCGCAGAAATTCAACTGACCTCGAAGATATTTTTATTGCACACATTGGTGGGATGGACGTATTTGCCCGTTCACTGGTGATTGCTGACAAAATTCTTACAGAATCTGATTACCTCAGCCGTCGTGCAACACGTTATGCTTCATTCGATTCAGGGAAAGGAGCAGAGTTTGAAGCAGGCAAACTTACGCTCGAAGATTTGTACAAAATTGCCGGACAGAATGGCGAACCTGCACAAATCAGCGGGAAACAGGAACTGATTGAACAACTCATCAACTGGCATATTTAGTTGTAAAGTAGAAAATAGATTCTCTGAAGCCCGGTCTCTGAAAATGAAGCCGGGCTGTTTTTTATTATCAATTAATCTTTTACTTTTCGTGAAATAAGTAAACCATCAATAAAATGAATAACAAATTATATGTTGTCGCAGTTACGTTCGTAGCCACGTTAGGCGGATTGCTGTTTGGTTATGATACTGCCGTTATTTCGGGAGCCGAAAAATCAATTCAGGCATATCTGATAGAAAGTCAGGGACTCAGTACCTGGATTCACGGATTAACAACTTCAAGTGCCCTGATTGGTTGTATCATCGGCGGATTGATTTCAGGAATTTTTGCTTCGAAGTTCGGGCGAAAAAATACTTTATTTATTGCCGCTGTTTTGTTTCTGCTTTCGGCCCTTGGTTCAGGTTACCCGGAATTTTTGTTTTTCCAGAAAGGAACACCAACCATGGGTTTGTTACTCATGTTTAACTTTTACCGCATTATCGGAGGAATTGGTGTTGGGCTTGCTTCGGCTGTTACCCCCATGTACATCAGCGAAATTGCACCTGCGAAAATTCGCGGTCAGTTGGTTTCGCTTAACCAGTTTGCCATTATTTTTGGTATGCTGGTGGTTTATTTTGTGAATTGGGGAATTGCCAACGGGCAAAGTTTGGACTGGATTAACAATATTGGCTGGCGCTGGATGTTCTTATCTGAAACAATTCCAGCCGTATTGTTCGGCATTTTATTACTTTTTGTCCCCGAAACACCTCGATATTTGTCACTTACCAACCGCGATAATGAAGCATTGAAAATTCTCACCCGGATAAACGGACCAAAAATAGCCGGAGAAATTATGGCCGACATTAAAGCCAGTCTGCAACATCATGCTTCGGCAAAACTGTTTTCTTTTGGCAGAACAGTAATTTGGATTGGTATTTTACTCTCTGTCTTTCAGCAATTTGTTGGAATCAACGTGGCTTTGTATTATGCTCCCCGTATTTTTGAAAGTATGGGCGCTGCAAAAGATGCTTCAATGATGCAAACAGTAATCATGGGGTTGGTAAATGTAATTTTTACTGTGGTGGCCATTTTTACAGTTGATAAATGGGGGCGCAAACCCCTGCTTATTGTTGGTTCAGCGGGCATGGCGATAGGAATGTTTGCCATTTCGGCCCTGGCTTTTAACGAAATTATCGGGATGGGAACACTTGTTTTTATTATTATTTACACAGCATCATTTATGATGTCGTGGGGACCAATTACCTGGGTGCTGATTTCTGAGATATTTCCGAACAAAGTTCGCGGAAAGGCAGTGGCTGTTGCCGTTGCAGCACAATGGGCCGCTAACTATTTTATTTCGTCAACTTACCCGGCTATGATGGAATTCAGTGGAGGTTTTACCTACGGATTTTATGGATTGATGAGTGTGCTCTCGCTTTTGTTTGTTTGGAAAATGGTTCCCGAAACCAAAGGGAAAACTTTGGAAGAAATGGAGCAATTGTGGTAATAATCTATTTCAATCACTCTGATAATTAGCTAAATTACAGTCAAAATAAACAACTTATAAAACCTGAATTTATGAAAACCTTTTTCACTTTTCTGTTAATCGTTACCGGTCTGCAACTGTTTGCACAAAATAATCCGGGTCGAACAATCGATAACCCCTTTACAACTTACCCCGATACCAATCCGGTAACTTACCGGAATCCTGTTATTCCCGGGTTTCACTCCGACCCGAGTGTTTGCAGGGTAGGCGACGATTATTATTTAATTACCAGTACTTTCGAATATTTTCCTGGTGTTCCGGTTTTTCATAGTAAAGATTTGGTGAACTGGGAACAAATCGGATATTGCCTCGATCGTAAAGAACAAATTCCAAACGGTATCAACATTTTTGCCGCGACAATCCGGCATCACGATGGATTATTTTATATGATTACAACAAATGTTGTCGGTGGCGGAAATTTTTATGTAACGGCAACAAATCCGGCTGGTCCGTGGTCCGACCCTATATTTATTAAAGTTCCTGGTATCGATCCCGATCTTTTTTGGGATGAAGATGGGAAAGCGTATGTAATTTCATCACCATTAATTTTGTTCGAAATCGATTTGAAAACCGGAAAGCTTTTAACAGAAGGGAGAAAAGTGTGGAATGGAACTGGTGGCAGATATGCCGAGGGACCTCACATTTACAAAAAAGACGGCTATTACTATTTGATGGCAGCCGAGGGCGGAACAGAGGAAGCACACAACGAAACCATTGCGCGGAGCCAATCAATTTGGGGACCCTACACCGAAAATCCGGCGAATCCAATTCTGGCACATTGCAACGCAGCCGGACAAGGGAATCCGATTCAGGGTGTTGGTCATGCCGATATGATTGAAGCACACGATGGTTCGAGGTGGATTGTGTTTCACGGGTACAGAAATATTTCGGATAAAACGCACCACATTCTTGGCAGGGAAACCTGTCTGGCTCCGGTTACATGGCCAAAAAATGGCTGGCCTGTTGTGAACGGAAATGGCACAGCGACCGTGGAAATGACTTGTAATACATTGCCACTGAAACCTTTTCAGGCAAAACCGACGAAAACTGAATTTGATGCTGAAAACCTTGGTTTGGAGTGGAACTATGTTTTATTCCCCGAGGAAGCCAATTATTCCCTCAAAGAACGTCAGGGCTTTTTAAGGTTAAAAGGAGCTTCAGAAACAATCAGTACCCGCAAAACTTCGACTTTTACGGGACGGCGTTTACAGGATTTTAATTTCTCTGCAACGACGCAGGTTGAGTTCAATCCCAAACTTGAAAATGAACAGGCAGGATTGGTTTTGCTTAACAACGGCTCGCATTTCGATATACTGGTTGGTAAAAAAGGTGGCAAACGGGTGCTTACAGTGCAGTTGCAATTTGGCCAAACAATTTATAAATCAAAAGAAGTTACGCTGAAACCGGGACCTGTAAAGTTGCGTGTTTCGGGCGATAAAACAACATTCGCTTTTTCGTATGCACAGGGTAACGAAGATTTTAAATCATTGGAAACCGTTGACGCCAAATTTCTGGCAACTGAAACAGTTGGATTTTTTACCGGAGTTTATGTAGGCTTGTATGCAACGGGCAATGGAAAAACTTCAACCACAGATGCCGATTTCGACTGGTTTGAATATATGGCGAATGAATAACCATAAAATCAAAATTGAGGGTTCTGATATTTGATATTACGATATAAAAAAGTCGGGGCTTTGTATTTTACAAAGCCCCGGTTGTTTAATAAATTATTTCGGTTGCCAGTAGCACACTTTCGGCGACTCAATTTTTCCTTCCGCTTTCAACGTTTTCATTACTTTGTCAACGACAGCTTTATCCATTCCTGCGGCTTCAGCAATTTCGCCAGCTTTCAAAGGTTTTCCGGCAGCTTTCATTGCTTCCAATACTTTTTCTGCGCTCATAATTATAAATTTAATTTGGTTATAAATTTTATTTTTGTTTAAACTCTCCCCCATCGGGGGAGCCGGAGGGGGCGTTTAATACCGTTCCGAAATTATTTTCCAATCCACTATTTTCCAAAAATCCTCAACATATTTTGGTCTGAGGTTTTTCTTGTCGATGTAATACGCATGTTCCCAAACATCGCAGGTAAGGAGTGGTTTCTTCCCGTCACGCAAAGGGTTTCCGGCGTTGCTTGTTTGTACGATTTCAAGTTCGCCGGCGCTGTTTACAACCAGCCACGCCCAACCCGAACCAAACAGTGTTACCGACGCTTTGGTGAATTCTTCCTTGAAAGCTTCAATCGAACCAAATTTCTTTTCGATGGCTGCTTTCAGTTCGTCTTTTGGTTCGTGGCAACCGTCGGGGTTGAATTGCATAAAATAAAAAGTGTGGTTCCAAACCTGTGCACCGTTATTGAAAATACCGCCTGTCGATTTCATAACAATTTCTTCGAGTGTGGCGTTTTCAAATTCGGTACCGGCAATCAGGTTGTTTACGTTTGTAACGTAGGCCTGATGGTGTTTTCCGTAATGAAATTCGATGGTTTTTTCACTGATGTAAGGTTCGAGAGCGTTGTTGGGGTAGGGCAGTTTTGGTAATTCGAATGCCATAATTTTTCAATTTAAGGTTATTTGACTTGTTGAATTTTGTTTTAAAACCGAAATTACAACAATTCAAATTGAAAATGGGTTTTAAAGAACCTTAATTTGAAATGAATAAAAATAAAACCCCGGAGCACTCTGCTCCGGGGAAAAAACCAAAAATCAACTAACCTTTAAACCGCCTGGCGACTTCATCCCAGTTGATGAGATTCCAAAACGCATTCACATAATCCGGACGTCTGTTCTGGTAATTCAGGTAATACGCGTGCTCCCACACGTCGATCCCCAAAATTGGCGTACCCTGAACTTCTGACACATCCATCAGCGGATTATCCTGGTTGGGCGTTGATGAAACCACCAGTTTATTATTTTGAAGAACCAACCATGCCCAACCCGACCCAAAACGCGTTACCGCAGCTTTGGTGAAGGCTTCCTGAAAATTTTGCAGCGAACCAAATGAATCGTTGATAGCACTCAGTAAAACTCCTTCGGGTTTGGGAGAACCTCCCGGAGCAATCACATCCCAATACAAATTGTGGTTGTAAAAACCACCACCATTGTTACGCACGGCAACCGGCAAAGCCGAAATTCCTGCCATCAGTTCCTCAATGGTTTTAGCATCCATTGCAGTGCCTGTTATTGCAGCATTCAGATTACTGGTGTAAGCCGCGTGATGTTTAGTGTGATGGATTTCCATCGTGCGTGCATCGATATGTGGTTCCAATGCTGTGTAATCGTATCCTAATTTTGATAATTCAAAAGCCATAATAAATAAGAATTAAATACATTTTACTCTTAAAACAAAAGTAGGGTTTATTCAATACCAAACAAAGAAAATGGCAGGATTTTTTATTGAATTCTTTTATCAGTGATAAGCAAAGTTGATATTGCTGATGAAATAGATAATATTGGCGTATTTGCAAAACATAAGATTTGTTAAGGTAAAAATATGGTTTTGAAAGGCTGGTGTTTGTCGGGAAAATGCAATTTTAAATCGCTAAAAAACATTCAGTTACCGCTCCAGTGCTAATAAATCTGATAAATAATTTGGAAATGGCGTAAGCGGAAGTTACATTTGATAAAACAAAAAATGCTCATCCGTAATAATGCCACAAGATAAATAAAAAGCTATATTGGGGAAAAAAGAATGACATGAATATCGTCAAATTTATAGAGGATTTTCCTGATGAAAATAGCTGTAGAGAGCATTTT
>JBFXFM010000007.1:0-141926 GCA_050179035.1 Draconibacterium sp.
CGAAAATGCTCTCTACAGCTATTTTCATCAGGAAAATCCTCTATAAATTTGACGATATTCATGTCATTCTTTTTTCCCCAATATAGCTTTTTATTTATCTTGTGGCATTATTACGGATGAGCATTATTTATTTCATCGTAGCAGAAGTTATTGCAAAATCTTCAGCACTTTTCTTGCAAAAAAGAGGCGGTAACTTCGTGAAATTACCGCCGGGAATAATGAACCGGTTTTGCCGGTTAAAATATGCAGAACTAAGTTGTTTCATGGCTTTGAAACAGTAAACAGATTTTTACAAATTTTGTGCCACAGCCACAAAATTCGGGAGGGTAAAATTTTACTTTCCTTAAGAAAAAGACCAATAGATTTAAAAATTGCTGACAGTTGTTGAAATCAGGCGAATTACATTTTCAACATTCTGATTGAATACCTTCAGCACCTCTTCCCAGGTTACTGGTTCCTCATCGGTTTTCCAGCAATCGTAGTCGGTACTGAGTGCGATAGCTGCGTATGGAATCTGAAGCTCGTTAGCCAGGATACATTCGGGCGCCACCGACATATTGATAACATCGGCACCCCACATACGAAACATGTTTGATTCGGCGCGGGTAGAGAACCTCGGACCTTCGATGGTAACCACAGTACCTTTCGGATGAAAACTGAGATTTAGCTTTTTTGCCTGTGCAATCAGTTTTCCTCTCAATTCAGCATGAAACGGGTCGGCCATTGGCGTATGATTCAACTGACCGTGCTCAAAAGTTTCGAAAAAACTCACCTTCCGGAAGCGCGTGAAATCGATAAACTGGTCTAAAATTACAAGGTCGCCGCGTTTTATTTCTTCGCGCAAACTGCCGCAGGCTGTGGTGGCAAGAATGAGTGTGCAACCCAATTGTTTTAGAGCCCAAATATTCGAGCGGTTGTTTACCTGCGTGGGTGGAATCGCGTGGTCGCGGCCGTGGCGCGAAAGAACAACAACTTCAATATTGTTGATTTTCCCGGTTTTAAATGCCGAGGATGGCGCTCCGTAAGGCGTTTCAACCTGTATTTCGTTTTGTTCTTTTAATAAATCAGGGTGTTCAAAGCCCGAACCTCCGATGATTGCAATTTTCATATTTTATTTTATTTGATCTTTGGAGTTTCAGTTATTAGGAAAGAGTTCCAGAATGCCTTCTTTATTTGCTTTGCAAATTCCGCGCTCTGTTATTAAACCTGTAACCAGCCTGGCCGGAGTAACATCAAAACCATAATTAGCTACCGGGCTTTTTTCAGGAATAATCCTTACGGTTTGAATTTCCCCGTTGACAATTCCTTCTATTTCGGCTACCTCTGCTGCATTCCTTTGTTCGATGGGAATATCGCGAATTCCATCGTTCATGGTAAAATCGAAAGTAGAAGAAGGCAAAGCAACATAAAACGGTATTCCGTTATCAGCAGCAGCCAGCGCTTTCAGGTAAGTACCTATTTTGTTGGCCACATCGCCGTTGGCTGTGGTGCGGTCGCTGCCTACAATTACAATGTCCACCATTCCATGTTGCATCAGGTGTCCGCCTGTGTTATCGGGAATTACGGTGTGTTGCACACCCTGCTCTCCCAATTCGAAAGCGGTAAGCCGGGCGCCCTGGTTTCGCGGTCGTGTTTCATCAACCCAAATATGAACAGGAATTCCTTTCAAATGTGCCTTATAAATGGGTGCAGTTGCAGTTCCCCAGTCGATACACGCCAGCCAGCCGGCGTTGCAGTGGGTAAGAATATTTACAGTCTTTTTCGTGCGGCCGTATATTTCTTCAATCAAAGTCAGGCCAAATTCACCTATTTTTTCTGAATTTATAACTTCCAGCATTTTCAATGTTTCCACCTTTTCGAGTACCAATTCAGACAGGATATTACTGCTTTTATTTTTCAGAATGAAGTTGTTGATTTCGTCAACTGCAAATGCCAGGTTTACAGCAGTAGGCCGCGTGGCTTTCAGTTTTTCTGCATTTTTTGCAATGTAATTTTCTAAATCAGTTTCATCAAAATTCAAAACGGCAAGGTACATCCCGAAAGCAGCGGTAATGCCAATCAGTGGTGCACCGCGAACCACCATTTCACTGATGGCAAAACAGGCTTCGTCAACAGTTGCGATGTCGAAAATTTCAAACTGAAATGGAATTTTACGCTGGTCGATTACCTGAACCACCCGTTTGTCGCCCTCTTTTACCCAAATGGTGTGATAATGTTTGTCTTGTATTTTCAATGTCGGCCAAATTATATCGTTATTTTCGCAACCTCAAAAGTTATGTATGAAACCTGATTTGACAAATATAAAAAACATCATCTTCGATTTGGGCCGGGTGCTCCTGAATCTCGATTTTAATGCATCGGTACGTGCATTTCAGCAATTGGGACTGAAAACCGACGTGCTCGACCAGCATCTTGTGTATTCCGATCCGGTTTTTTATGCGCTTGAAACAGGTAATATTTCGCCTGCTGAATTTTGCGCAGATGTGCGAAAAGTGCTGGGTAACCCCGGTATTTCTGACAAGCAAATTGAAGATGCCTGGTACGCGATGATTCTTGATATTCCTGCAAACCGTGTAAAAAAAGTGCAGGAACTGGCAAAAACATACAACGTGTATCTTTTCAGCAATACCAACCAAATTCATATTGAGCGGCTGCACGCAGCATTTCGGCAGGAATACGGGTTTACATTTTCGTCGCTTTTTGTAAAAGATTATCACTCACACGAAATTCACGACAGCAAACCCAATGTGAGTTCGTACCTGAAAGTGATAGCACATTCGGGGGTAAATCCTGATGAAACGCTTTTTGTTGACGACCTTGAAAAGAATATTGCAGGCGCGCAGGCAGCTGGATTAAAAACTTTCTGGTTGCTGGAAGGAATGGAAATGGCTGATTTGTTTTAGCTATTTCAGAATTCTCACCTTTTTCAGCCTGATATCTTTTACCGGCCGCCATTCGTCGTCAGTTTCAGCTTTTACAATTTCATCGGCAATTTCCATTCCTTCAACTACTTCGCCAAAAACTGTATAAGAACCGTCAAGATGCGGTGCTCCGCCAAAGGTCTTGTAATATTCACGTTGTTCAGCGCTGAATTTATACTTGTTTTGCTTTTCCAGCGCATTCAGTTCAATATCGTTGTATTTCCGGCCTGTAACAATATAAAACTGCGATCCGTCTGACCGTAACCGCTCGTTTTTGTTATCGGGTTTGCGGGGCGAGCCAATCATTCCTCTTTTGTGGTACAACGAAGGAATAAAATGCGCTGGCAATGTGTAGCCCGGGCCTTTAAACCCAATCACATCGCCCTTTCCGGCATTTCGCGAGTCGGGCGCTCCACTTTGAATTCCGAACTCTGCAATCACGCGGTGAAACAAAAGTCCGTCGAAGTATTTTTCCTTTGCAAGCCTGATAAAATTATCACGATATTCAGGTGTTTCGTTTAAAAGACGAATGGTAATATCGCCAGCCGATGTTTCGAGTACAAGTCCTTTGATGTTGCGGTTTTCGGCTGCTGTTTTTTCATCAACCCTACTCAGCGACGCCAGGCTTGAAGGCGTTTTACTTCTTGATTTATACAAATTTGCAATATAATCCGCAGGAATAGCAAAACTCTGCTCCTCGTAACTTTCAATTGCCGAAAATGCTGTACCCAACACTTTCCGGTTCGAAAGGAAAATGGGCATCCCGAAAAATGATTTCCGAACCCGGTTGGTGATTCTGAAAACTTCGTTGCCTTTTACCTTGGCACGATTGAGTACTTTCCCTGTAAAAAGCTGCACTGTCTTTCCCGATTCGGCCAGAATGTACATGCTTTTTGCCGATTGCGGAACCGAATCGAAGTGCAGTTCGAGCGGCGTTCGGCTGATGCTGTCGCACTGCAAAATCACCAAATCGTTAATTCTGTCGATAGCAACATATTTTTCGGCAACATATTTTTTGGTTTCGTTGAGTGGGGTAAAAACCACGCGGGTTGCATTTTTCACCAATGTATAAGTGGTTACAATCAGGTTATTATCGATAAAAAATCCCTGTCCGTTTTCCAAAATCCGGTCGCCATCATACGAATCGAATTTAACAACCGACCTCCTGATATTTTCCCAGCCGGCATCGACAGCCGATTCGTTTGGTGTAGCAACAGGCTTTGCTTCAACTTGTTTTTTCTCCTCTTTTCGTCCACACGAAAAAAGCAACAGAAAAAGAAAAACCAGTAAAACCGTTTGTTTCATTCTTTAATTATTCAGAATTCGAACTGTAATTTTTACATCGGTAAGTGGCCTGTCGTTTTTGTCGGTTTTTAATGCCGCAATTTTATCAATCACGTCAAACCCCGAGATACATTCACCAAAAATGGTGAATTTGCCATCCAAATCGGGGTAGCCGCCCACTGTAGTGAAGGCATCGCGCTGCTGCTCCGAAAAAACAAGCACATTCGGGTTGAGACTGTATTCAGCTTCAATTTTATCTTTTACCTGTTGCGCCAGCTCCCTGAATTCAGTCACTTTTTTTTCTGCCTTCAGCTTTTTAAGCTCTTCCCGCACTTCTGGAGTCATCACTTGGTTTACAATTTTATTTCTGATGGGGCGGTTCACCGCAAGTTCCATCGTGTCAAGTTCCCCTTTTGAATAAACTTTTCCTTCGATAATGTAAAACTGTGAAATATCTGACTGTTTAAAGGGGTTGATTTCGTCGGGCTGACGGGGCGCACACAAAGCACCCTTTTTATGAAAATAGTTTTTCAGAATTTCATCGTCAACAGTTTTGTCGGGGTCGCCATACCCGATTCGCTTACCGGGTGCTGCATCGCGCGAACTTTTTGATCCTCCCTGAATGAGAAAATTTTCGATGACACGGTAAAAAAGTGTCCCGTCGTAATATTTGTCGCGTGCGAGTTGTAGAAAAGCATCCCGATGTTTGGGCGTATCATCATACAACCTGAATTTCATGGTACCAAGGTTAGTTGCAATTTCAACTGTTTTCGGCTGTGAGAAACCGTTGAGAACAAGTACAAGCGACAGACAAAATATCAGGGTTGTTTTAATCATTTTATTTTGCCAGTTCAATTTTCATCCGCACATCGGTTTTGGGTCGATTCGCTCCATCAACTTCAACAACAGCAATCTTATCAATTACATCCATTCCTTCCACCACTTCGCCAAACACAGTGTATTCGCCGTCGAGAGATGGATATCCGCCAATTGTTGTGTATGCCTGCCGCTGTTCGGGCGTAAGTTTGAATTGTGGTTTTGTAGCATAAATGCTATCAGTTTTTTCGCGGATTTGAGCCACCAATAAATCAAAACCAGGTTTATCGTTTTTTGTTTGACACTCCGCCAACTGTGGTTTTGCAGCATCAAAATTCTCTCGAAGAAGCTGGTCTTTTAGCCGGGCATTCATTGTAGTTTCAAGCGTATCGAGCTGACCCGGACGAAAAACAACACCCTGCACAATGTAAAACTGCGAACCGCTCGACTCTTTCATCGGATTTTTGGGGCCACCCAGCCGGGCAGCAGCCAGAACACCTTTCTTGTGAAAATGCGCCGGTAAAATTTCGGCAGGAATTGTATATCCGGGGCCGCCGTTTCCGAGTTGTACTCCCGGCGCAGCAGTGCGCGAATTAGGGTCGCCGCCTTGTATCATAAATTTGTTGATTACGCGGTGAAACATCAAATCAGTATAAAAACCCTCACTCACAAGTTTTACGAAATTGTCGCGGTGTTTGGGAGTATCATCATATAATTTTACTTTGATATCGCCAAATTCGGTCTTGATTGCCACAATTTTCTCTTTTGTTTTGTCGCTTCCTCCACACGAAATTCCGGCAATCAACAGCATTATTAAAACAACAAGTTGTATTTTTTTCATACGAACCTCTTTTTATATATTATGAATTTATAACAGGTTTTTTAGCTGAACCCGGCGTAAAGATAAAAAGTTGAAACTAATCTCTGTCGGCGCCTCTCAATTAATTGAATGTTAAATTCCATAAAACAGCAAATGGTGTATTGGGTGTAATGTGTTGATATTATTTTGTTTGTGAAATTTGCCTGCCGTTAAATTGTGTTAAGCCGAAATATCAGGATTTAAATAATTCATATATTTGACCCGTCGAATTTTTTGTTCGGCTTTTCAGAACAGCTATAGACAATGGAAGAAAAAAGAATCAGAAGAGACCTTTATCGGGTTTTACGGAAAACCGGAGTTCAGAAACGGGATATTTCTCCTGACTCATCGTTTACCAGCGACATGCAGTTCGATGCCATCGACTGGTCGTTATTTGCCTATTATCTTGAGGGGATGTTTAATATTTCGATTAAAGATGATGAACTGGTAAAGCTTGAGAACGTTGAAAAAACCGTTCAATACCTTGGAAAATCAGCCTGAAAAAAGGTGAAAATTTAAGTTTAAAAAGCCGGAACTTTGAAATTCCGGCTTTTTTGCGTATTTAATCTCCTGCTTCAATCAGGATTGTAATATCCGCCATTTCCACTTTATCGCCGGGTCTGAGTTTGGCCCGTTTCCGGGATTCTCGGATTCCGTTAAGCATTACTTCACCGTCGTCAATCATGTTTTTTGCGTGACCGCCGGTTTCGGCAATACCCAGTAGTTTAATGAGTTTTACCAACTCGATGTATTCCGATTTCAGTTTAAAAGTGCGAGTTACCATTGTAATTTTTCCTGAATATGTTTTGGAACTGCGTTTTTGTGAACCATAATGGCGATGGTTTTTAGCTGCACATAATCTTCGGTCATGTGCAGGTAACCACCATATTCATTGCTCGTTTCTCCCCACGAATTTTTTGTATAATAACATTTGCGCCCTGCAGCATCTTTCGATAACCCCACAATGTGCATCAGGTGGTCGTCGGTGGTAGTGCGGTTAAAATAGGTTTTCTGTCGTAATTCCTGGTCAATTTTTCCAATAAGCTTTTCGTCAACATCGGCTTTACCTTTTTTGTGGGTAAAAGTTTTTTCGCTTGTGTCGCCATCCCAGCAAACTGAAAACCCGTTGTTCAGCGCATAATCCATAATTTCCATCAGCTCGTTTAACGGCACATTGTAATACAGCGCATGAGCCCAGTTGTCGGGTACTTCTAGTACAAAAGGCTTGTAGAAAGGATGATGAGCATAAGAAGTGATTTCGATGTAATCATCTGGATTGAATTTTAACTGCTGAAAAAACTTCACCGGATTCTCTTTCCCGTCTTCGGATTTAACCTTTCCCGGAACTTTGCCAATGTGTTTTTTAAGAATTGATTCGTAAGATTTTAAATCTTCAACATCAAAATCTTTTCGTTTTTTATTCAGCGAATCAATTTCGCTTTTCAATTCATTAACTAATTTGCCGTGCTTGTATTTACCATCCTCTTTTTCACCTTCAAAAGCAGATTGCGGAACCACGCCTTCAGTTCTTATTACATCAAAAACATCGTGTGCCTGACCGCCCTGACCAAAATTGTTATTACCCTGGTACATCAGGTATTGTTTCGCTTTGTTCAGGTACCCGTGATATACAAAAAACATCTCAGACAGATCGGTCTCGGGCATTCCTGTTCTTATGATTTCGGACTCGATAAAACTCGTGGTTGCAAAACTCCAGCAGGTTCCGGTGCTGCCCTGGCTGATTACCGGCAAATGTTTTATCTCTTTTTCGATTGTAAAAACCTCTTTTTCGGTTTGTGCAAAAACTCCGCTGGTCAGGTAAAATGCCAGCGTTAGAAACAATAATTTCTTCATATTCATTGGTTAATAATTCTTCAATAACTGTTGCTCGTGGCGGGTTAATTTCATCACCACCAGGTCATACGATTCGTCAATCAGCGTTTTTACCAGGTCGTCGGGTAGCGAGCCATCAATTTCCACTGTATTCCAATGAATTTTGCTCATGTGGTATCCGGGTTTTATGCAGCTGTATTGCTCCCGAAGTTCAATATTTTTCTCCGGCTCATTTTTCAGGTTTAAAGAAAGTGGCCCATCAAGACTCATAAGACCAAACATTTTTCCTGCAACTTTAAAAACAAGTGTTTCATCATCGAATGGTAAATCTTCGGTTACACCTTTCAGTGACAGGCAATATTCACGGAGCTCTTCTGCATTCATACAAAATCAGTTTAGTTGGGGTAAAAATAATTTTTTCGGCATACAATCAGCAGGAACCCATCATTTTTTTAAAGCGTTGGGTAAAAAGCATCTTTAAAATGCTCCAGTTCAAAATTGTCGCCAAAAAAAATGACCGTGATTATGTCGAAACGGGTGTCGCCTTGCCAGTTAATGCGTTGCACATAACCGTCGGCGGCTTCCACAATACGTTTGATTTTCTGATTGGTAACCGCTTCTGAAGGATGTTCGTAACGCAGACCGCTGCGTGCTTTTACTTCCACAATCACCAGTTCGTCGCCATCCTGTGCCACAATATCGAGTTCGAGGTGACCATACTGGTAGTTGGTTTCCCTGATTTTATAACCTAATCCGAGCAAATGTTTCTGAGCCAATTGCTCGCCTTTTTCGCCTATTTCCTGTTGAGTGGCCATAATAGTTTCGGGTTTAAAGTTCAAAGAAAGTCGGAAGACCGAAGCCGGAAGTCCGGAGCTGTTTTTCATTCCTGATTTCTTATTCCTTATTTTGTTATTTAAATTTTCATCCGTTAATCAAATTCGTTCAGTTTAAGATTTTATTTGACCCCCCGGTTTAAACGCAAAGTTCGCAGTATATTCACAAAGAGTCGCAGAGTAATATTTTTTTGATTTTCTTTGCTGAACTCTGCGAAAAACTTTGTGGTTCTCTGCGGTAAAATTGAATATATTCCGCTAAATAAACTACATCGATTTGTTATTCTGTCATTTTTAAAAATCACAAATCGTTAATCATCCCCCGATGTTTCGGGCTTCAATCGTCAATCATTTCCAACGTTACTTCCTTTCCAGCAACTTCCATTTTCCAGGTTTTACCGAATGCGAGTGCCAGGTTTCGTTTGTCGTGACCGGCTGGAAAACCAAAACAGACCGGGTAGTCAAATTCAGCCACTGCTTCGGCAATAATTTCGTGAACCGTTTTTCCAAAAGGCGATTCGTTGTCTTTCATATCAGTAAAATCGCCTATTACCAGCCCGGCCAGTTGGTTCAGTTTACCCGAAAGTTTCAGCTGGTGAATCATGCGGTCGGTGTGGTACAAAAATTCGTCGATATCTTCGAGAAAAAGAATTTTACCGAGGGTATCGAGTTCGTATCTGGTTCCCTGCAAGCTCGAAATGATAGATAGATTTCCGCCCACAAGTTCGCCTGATGTTTTTCCTGTGCGGTTTTCAGATTGAGCTTTGATTTTGTATGCAGCCTGATTTCCGGTCAGCAGTTGCATCAGCGTTTCAAGATTTTCGGTGGGCAGGTTGTTATCGTCGAGGAAGTAGCGTGGCATAGCGCCATGAATTGTAGCAACCCCAAGGTTGTTGATGCAGGTGTGCAAAATGGTGATATCGCTGAACCCCACCAGCCATTTTGGGTGCTTTTTAAAGTTGCGGCAGTCAAGTTTATCGATAATCCGCACTGTTCCGTAACCTCCGCGCGAGCAGATAATGGCTGCTGTTTCGGGGTCGTCGAGTGCGGTTTGCAAATCTTCAAGCCGCTCAGCATCGGTGCCGGCAAATTGAAAATGGCTGGCAAAAACATGTTTTCCGAGTTCAACTTTGTAGCCTTGCCGGGTGAGCCATTCGACCGCAGGTAACACATATTTTTCGGCTACCTTTCCAGCGGGTGAAACAATGCGGATTTTATCGCCGGGTTTTATGGGTGGTGGCGTTTTCAATTGAATCATTGGTATTGACTATTTAACTATTGACTATTTACCATTTTACTGAACGCACAAATTATAGATCGTAAATTGTAAATCTACATAATCTTTGATGAATCTTTGGTAATTAGAAGTTTAAAACCTCAAACAACTCTTCCACACTTTCAGCCTGAAAATCGGGATTGGTGGCGCGGAGCGCTTCTGGTTCGCCAAAACCATAAAAAACAGCAACGGTCGAAAGTACGTTGGCTTTGCCGCCTTCGATATCAAAAATTGTATCGCCCACCATCACCACTTTTTCTGATGCTGAAATCTGTTCTTTCTCCAACAACGAAGCAATCAAAGCATCTTTTTCGGCTTTATGTCCGTTGTAATCAGCCCCCACAAAACCAATGATGTATTTGTCGAAACCAAAATGAAGGAGAATCCGTTCGGCAAATTTTTCGAGTTTGGCCGTGGCCAGATAAAGTTTTTTGCCTGAGGCGTGCAGCTCCTCCAGCATTTCGTTTACACCCGGATAGGGTTCGTTTTCGCACCAGCCTTTTTCGTTAAAATACTCACGGAAAAAATCTACAGCCAGCGCCACTTCGCGCTCGTTCATGCCAAAATGGTTTTTAAAACTCCACTGAATAGGTGGCCCGATGAATTTCCGCACAATTTCGTCGGAGCATTCCGGTACATTCATTTTGCGGAGTGCATAACTCACCGCATTGCTGATTCCAAGGGTATTATCGGTTAAAGTTCCGTCGAGATCGAAGATAATATGGGTGAAACGGGACATACTTTTTTGTGTTCAAAGATACCCTTTAAAAGAAGATTAGAAAATCAGAATTCTTGAAGATTAGAAAATCGGTTGGTAAAAAATATAGTTCAACTAAAATACATGGAACGGTTTTTGATTTTTGCAGTTATCATAAATATTAAAACCGGCGGCTATGAAAACATTCTACTTCCTGAAAATTGCAGTTACCCTCCTGGTTTTAACAAGTGCCGTACAAATTGGTTTCGCCTTTAAAATCGATTCAATCAGCGTTGAATACAACAAAAACCAGTTGGTTTTACCCGGCGAAAAGTTCAGTATAACAATTGTTTCGTACCACACTGATGGTAAAATCCGCAAAACCCGCGGAACGCCCGGTGGAAATGTTTCGTGGGGGCGCTACAGTGTTACGGTTACAGGTGGCGAATTCAAAGGGAATAAAATTGAAGTGAGCAAAAAGCTTGTGCCTTCGTTCGGGAAATACATTGAAGTGGAAGTTTCGTGCAACAAACAGCCTGAAATAAAAGAACGGATGTTGATCCCACTTAACTATGAAACTTCTGTGGAATTTATTCCCGAAATGCCTTTTTCAAAATCGCCGGGAAGTGCGATTGAGGGCAAAATTGTTTCGGTTTATGACAACGGCATTACACGGATTACTGAAAAACTGCGCAGCAGCAGCCAGACAGCGGGCTTCAGTTTTGGTACTTCGGGAGGCTACTGGCAAAAAGGCAAATTCACCATCTATCCCGATTTTATGAACATCGAAAATCATACAGCTTCGCTGATTGTAACCTCGGTATTAAATCCTGCAGCAGCCGATACTTTTTCGGTGCTGCTCGATTACAAACAAAATTATGCACTCAATTTTAACGGACAAAGCGGAAGCTGGGGTTTCTCTGGCGCCAACGGTTCGGCGGGTGGTCCGGGGTGCAATGGTGGCGACGGCGGGTTTGGTCAGGATGGCGGACCTGGCGACCACGCGCCCGATGTAGGTGTTTGGGCCGACCTGTATTTCGACTCGATTATCAACTGCAATCTGCTTTATGTGTACACCCAAAACCTGTGGACAGGACAGGAAAAATTTATGCTGATAAATCCCGACGGAGGAAGCCTTGCCATTCATGCAAACGGCGGTAGTGGAGGACACGGCGGCGATGGTGGGCGGGGTGGAAATGGTGGCAACGGCCGCGACGGGGAAGTGTGGTTTGAAACAGTGGTTGTGGAGAAAATCGAAAGACAGCCGCGCTCACAAATTGTAACCAAAAAAGAGAAAAAACAGTTTACCGATGCCGATGGAAATGTGACAGAAATTGAAGTGGATGTTCAGACAACCGAAACTGTTTACGTGGATGCAGTGGTTGAGGAAAATGTGACAATCCGCCACCAGGAACCCGGTGAAAACGGTGGCAATGGCGGATACGGTGGTGGTGGCGGATTTGGCGGAAACGGTGGCGATGGCGGTTATGTTTACCTGTACTTTACCGACGATGCTGCTCCGTATGAATACTTATTTTCTGCAAAAATAAACGGCGGTTCAGGTGGTACGCACGGCAGTGCCGGAAGTGGCGGTAGTGGTGCCAACGGTGGTTTTGGCAATCCGTCGGGCAGCCGCGGAATGAATGGTGGCTCAGGGCCTTCGCCTTTTGGCATTTCTGCATACTCAGGAACCAGTGGACGAATTTTCAAGGATACAACCGAAGAGTTTTTCTTTTACCAGACTGTAGTATCGGAAAATGCTGAATCATTGCAAAATAGTTCCGGAGAAGAAACGAATGAGATTGAACATAAATATTAATCCTGAATTTTCAAACCATTCATAATCTTTTGGTTGTGGTAAACCACAACCTGTTTTTGTTGGCATTCCAGTTGTGCAAACCGTTTCCCAGGCAATCTTTTAAGCTTAAGTACCCATTTTGGAAATTCCGAAATAATCCGGTTGCTACTTTCAACTTACTGATTTTGTAATTCCCTGCCCGTCCTTGCCCGAACTGTTCATTCAGGCGGTTAGGCGGAGGGTTTATTCTGATGTCTTTTGAAAAAGAATAAGGAATAAGAAACAAAAAGTAAGAAATGTAAAACCGGGGTGTTTTATTCATCCGATGACTTTGAGTCATCGGATGAATATTCCAAACAACTAATTAAGAATATTTCTAAATTACGGGGGGGATAAAAATGTATTGTAATTTTGAGGCTAAATTTTTATATTTGGTTCTGTTACGCCCAGGATAAAAACCCCTGTCGCGGACACATTAAAAAATCAGAGGGAGATAAAATTTATGAAATTGTTTTGCATGTAAAGTCATGTTTAAACTTTATATATAATCAAGGGCAAAAAAAAAGTAACCCAGCCCTTTGTAAAGAACCGGGTTACAAGATTTATTTTAAACAACCGGGCTGGCTGAGTTACGAGCTCGCCAGCCCATTTAAAACTTTTCAAAAGTATGAAAAAATTAGTATTGTGTACTATGGTAGCCATGGCATTAACCATTTTTAATGGTTGCCAGAAAGATGAACTTGTCTTAACTGACGAACAACCACAGGCAGTGGTAAAATCCGATGTGTATGTTGAAAACGGGTATTTGGCTTTTAAAAATATGGAAGCCGTTGACAGTGTAATCCAAATGCTTGATAAGATGACGGCAAAAGAAGTTAAAGAATGGGAAAACAAATTGGGGTTTACATCCGCCAAAACTTATTTTGATCCTATTTTTAAAGAAGCGGAACAAGCTACTACAATAGAGAGTATTTTGGCTTTTAAGAAGAAATATCAAGATGTTCTGAAATGGAATGAAAATGATTTAACAGATTACTCATTTGATTATCCTTTTTACTTTACAAATTTTGTTTCATTGATGAACAAAAATGGAATTTTGAAAATAGGTAAGAGTATCTTTAAATATAACAAGGATAACAGAATTACAATTTTTGACGGTGATATTTCAAAATTAGCTATAGCCTTAACCGGAGAGGAATCTGAAAATATTCAGATAATTGGGAAAAAGAATACCACAAAAAGCTCATATGCAGTAGTTGGATTAACAAATTTTGCCGGACAATATGGTAATGATGGAAGCCCAGAAGATGACTGGTGTAATTGGAGTTCATCAAGAAAAATGAAAACAGGTTTACAGTTTGAAGATCTTGTTTATCTGAATTATTCAGGAACGTATGATGGTTTTTACAAAATATGGCTATGGCAAAGAGCTCAAAAAAAAGTTTTAGGTATATGGTGGAATTACTCTGTTCGATATAGGTATGGTAATATGGTGTATAAAGAGAATAATGTAATAAAATCATCTTTATCCGGATCATTTACCACCCCTTCAACGCAGAGTACCCAAATTGAAATGTATGGAGCAATGGTTTTCATGAACTTAGTAACCCCACCACCTATCCCAATTCCTTCTTCCATGTATTTCACTTGTTACACTACAAATGAAGATTTTTCTTATTATCCATTTACTGTTTTATATACCAATTAAATGATAAGAAGTGGGTTGATTTTTCAACCCACCTCATTTTTGAAAAATTCATCAAATGAGGAATTATATTAAATATAAATTGATCGTGATAATGTTGTGTTATATTCTTCTTTCGTGTGAAAAAGAAATCACTTTTGACCTTGATACACCGGAAGATATGCTTTGTTTGAATTGTATCCTCGAAGCTGGGAATGATTCGGTGGCAATTTATGTTACCAAAGTTCAATCTGTTCAAAATGATACTGCTTTTACCCCTGTTGCCAATGCCCGGATTGAACTAACTAAAGATGGGCAATTATTACAAGGAATTGTTTACCGTGGAAATGGAAGATACCTTTTAAAACACAAACCCGAGGTTGGTAAGAAATACGAAATCAGTGTAGAAGTTGAGGGTTATAAAACAATTACTGCCGAAACCACAATACCAATTTTCCCAGATGTTCATGCACAGTATTTACCAGATACTATTTATGATGAGTATTGGGCAAACGGCTATCGTACTGTACCTAAACTTGTTGTTGATTTAAAAGATACCCCCATAAAAGATTATTACTGGTTTAAACTTGCAACAATTTTTAACTTCAATGGAAAACCCTTCGGAGAATACTATATATCCTACCAAACCGACAAGATGTACTTTGACGAGTTTAACCGGTATTATGTTCAGGATGTTAGATACCCATTTACCAACTATGAATACATTGGTGCTTTGAGGCTGGATGATGAGGTGTTTTTGAACAGCAATATACAGTTTTCACTGAGTGGTGGTCTCACAAAAACACTTTTTGTAATTAATGGAGATATCCATTTTGACCAGTATTACAAATCGAGCATAAAACAATTTTTGACATACGATTATGATAATCTTCCAATTTTTGAACCTGTTCAGGTATATTCTAACATTACTAACGGATTTGGAATATTCAGTTCAATAGCAATTGCTGATTTTTATATTGCCGACAAAAAATAATCCCCTACATGAAATATTATATTCCTTTTATTTTATTTTTCTTATCCTTTACAACGACATACGGACAAGATAGATTTACTTTGAGTGGGTACATTTCTGATTTTCAAACCACCGAGAAACTTCCGGGTGCGTCGGTTAAAATTGAAAAACAAAATAAAGGAGTATCAGCTAATAACTATGGTTTTTATAGCTTAACCCTTACTCCAGGAGATTACACTATCGGGTACAGTTTTGTTGGATATGAAATGCAATACCTTACCTTTAAATTGAATTGCGATACCATTATTAATATCTCATTGAAATCGGTGTTAACGATTGAAGAAGTCACAGTAAAAGCACGAAAATTAAATGCCGGTTTTGCTGAATCCACTGAAACCGGAACAGACATAGTTAAAATTGAAACGATAAAAAAAATGCCAGCATTGGTTGGTGAACCTGATGTTTTAAAGGCGCTTCAATATTTGCCAGGGATAAAACAAAGTCAGGAGGGAACATCGGCGATTAGTGTACGCGGTGGAAGCCCTGATCAAAACCTGATTTTGCTTGACGGTGTGCCGGTTTATAACGTTAACCATTTGTTTGGATTTTTATCCGTTTTCAACAGCGATGCACTTTCGCAGGTAAAAATGTATAAAGGCGGAATACCAGCAAGATATGGTGGAAAACTTTCATCAGTTCTCGATATCTCAATGAAAGAAGGAAATATAAAAGAACCTGGAGGATCTGTTTCTGTCAGTCCGTTAGCAGGTAGTGTAGTCTTCGAAGGCCCGATAAAAGCTGATACTTCGTCGTATTTAGTATCAGCCAGACGCACCTTTCTCGATCTTCCGGTGCGACTGGGGCTTTTAATTACACAACCGGTGCAGGCTGGCTACAACTTTTACGATTTGACAGCCAAAACCAACTGGATAATTGACACTAAAAACCGAATATATCTGAGCGCTTACATTGGACAAGACAGGTACTTTATAAAATACAAGGACGACGGTGCCAAATCTGATTACGCATATAAATGGAACAATGCAACTACCATGTTACGATGGAATAATATTATCAGCAATAAACTCTTTGCCAATTATACAGGGTATTTCAGTAGTTTTTCGAACAAGCAAAATAACAAAATTAAGGATGAGAATTCGTTCACTTATAAAATTAGTTCCGGTTTAAAAGATTTTGCGGTAGCAGCCGATTTCGATTTTTACCCCAATGTCAACCACGCTGTAAAATTTGGAGTTAAAGCTTCAGCCCAGTCTTTCAGCCCACAGTACATTGTTTACGAAGAAAACGATGTTGATACAACCTTTGGAAAAGGGATTCAATACAATGCTTTTATTGCTTCAGCTTATGCCGAAGATGATTTGGTAATCACACAAAGGTTAGGGGCAAATATTGGAGCCAGAATAGATAATTATTCATCGGGTGGTAAAAACTACTTTTACTTTCAACCCCGGCTTACTGCGCGATATTTACTCACAAAAGGTTTGGCAGTAAAAGCATCATATTCAAAAATGGCCCAGTTTCTTCATTTAATTACCAATAGTTCTGTTGGTATGCCAACCGATTTGTGGGTTTCATCAACAGAAAGTGTAAAACCGCAAAATTCGTGGATGACAAGTTTGGGTTTTTTTTATCAACCATTACCCGGATATGAATTCTCAGTTGACGGATATCTGAAAAGAATGGACAATATTATCAGGCTTGAAGAAGGCGCTTCTTTTCTTGCTTCGAGGCAGCGCTCATGGGAAGAAAATGTTATTTCAGGAAAGGGAGAAGCGTATGGCGTGGAGTTTTTGTTAAAAAAGAATGTAGGTAAATTAACTGGTTGGGTTGGATACGCTCTCTCAAAGTCGGTAAACCAGTTTGATGAAATAAACAACGGGAAACCTTTCCCTTATCGGTACGATAAAAAGCATGATATTTCGGTACTTGGAGAATATAAATTGTTTGATGACGGAATCGACTCACGTTCTTTTACATTCGCATTTACTTATAATACGGGTTACGCAGTTTCAATTCCGGATATTAAGCATCAGGGAATGAATATTATTACAGAAGAAGGACGTGATGCCTGGCTGGGAATGTTTGAATCGTTTAAACAAAGGATTACTTATCAGACACCGAATAATTACCGGATGCCCGCTTTTCATCACTTGGATATTGGGTATCAAACAACACGGGAACTTTCAAAGTATCGTTCGCGTACCTGGGCATTTTCAATATACAATGTTTACAACAGATTAAATCCATGGTATTATTATCCAAAAGATGACAAAATGATGCAGGTTTCTATTTTCCCGATTATTCCGTCGGTTTCGTTTACTTATAAATGGTAATAACAAAATTTTATACAATTACACAATTCAATTATTATGAAGAACAAAACAATGTATTTTGCTTCTGCATTTAAAACAAAGTGTCAATCAATCGGTATTTTGCTCATTCTTTTGCTGCTTTTTGAAAATGCACAGGCACAGAAAAAATTTGAATTAGGAATGAATGTAAATTCAGGATACTATTTTGCCGAAGAGCCTATTATGGGTTATAATATAAAAGATGGAATTCAGTTGGGTATTGGCACCCAGGTTAATTACCTGATAAATCCCAAAACAAAAATCGGGTTGGGAATCAATTTCAATTACATCAAATCATCTGAAAAAACCTATTATTTCCCTTCCCCCTTAATCCCCGATTTAAGTGCGGTAGAAGTTCCGTTTACTATTTATCGCGACCTTTTAAAAAACTGGTTTATTACGGCTGGCGCAGCGGTGTGCTGGCAAACAGGCGATAACAAACCAGTAAACGGAACTCTGGGGAAATGGGAACTTGGCACAGGCTATAGGTTTAATAAATTGGCAGTGTCGGTGAATTATTCGCAAAATTTCAAAAACCACGACATTCGTATAGATTATGTAGAATCAAATCATTTTAGCATTTCAGAATACAAACGAAAAATATTAAGCCTTAAGCTGGAGTACCCGCTGTGGAAGTTTTAGGGAAACTTGTAATTTGGAAGGTCTTTATTCAATATTTTCCCCTTTCTGATTCCATATTTCTTATTCGTGATTTTGTTTACAAGTCATACCATTGCTCGGAGTCATAGTATGTCTTTACAGATTTCAATCAACCTTTTGATTTTTCAACTATCTTTGACCCTCAAAATTTTTCGATTTAAATTTTTCTGAAATGACTGATTTCAAACGTACACTGATAACCACCGCGTTGCCGTATGCCAACGGCCCGATTCACATTGGCCACCTTGCCGGCGTTTATGTTCCGGCCGATATTTATGTCCGCTACCTGCGGCTGAAAAACGAAGATGTGATTATGATTGGTGGGTCTGACGAACACGGTGTGCCGATTACGCTGAAAGCCAAAAACGAAGGCATCACACCACAGGATGTGGTGGATAAATTTCATAAAATCATCAAGGAATCGTTTCAAAAATTCGGGATTTCGTTTGATGTGTATTCACGCACTTCAGCTAAAATCCATCACGAAACTGCATCGGAAATTTTCAGAAAATTGTATGATACAGGCAAACTGATTGAAAAAACCTCGGAGCAATATTTCGATGAAGCCAACAACCAGTTTTTGGCCGACCGTTATATTACAGGGACCTGCCCCAAATGCGGTTTCGAACGCGCTTATGGCGACCAGTGCGAAAGCTGTGGAACCGCGCTCAGCCCCACAGAACTGATTAATCCGGTGTCGATGATTAGCGGGAACCAGCCGGTTTTAAAAGAAACAAAACACTGGTATATGCCGCTCGACCAGTACGAACCGTGGCTGCGCGAGTGGATCCTGGAAGGCCACAAAGAGTGGAAACCCAATGTTTATGGACAGTGCAAATCGTGGATCGACAGTGGATTACTACCCCGTGCTGTTACCCGCGACCTCGACTGGGGAGTGCCAGTTCCGGTGGAAGGCACCGAAGGAAAAGTGCTGTACGTTTGGTTCGATGCTCCCATCGGTTACATTTCGGCTACAAAAGAACTTTTCAATACACTTTCTCCGACGGGAAAAGACGAGGATGGGCTTTGGGAAAAATACTGGAAAGACCCGGAGACCCGGATGCTGCATTTTATCGGGAAAGACAATATTGTTTTTCACTGCATTATATTCCCTAGTGTGTTAAAGGCTGAGGGAACCTACAACCTGCCCGAAAATGTGCCGGCCAACGAGTTTCTGAATCTTGAAAACGACAAAATATCCACCTCGCGCAACTGGGCGGTGTGGCTACACGAATACCTGGAAGAATTTCCCGGCAAGGAGGATGTGCTGAAATATGTACTCACTGCCAACGCTCCGGAAACCAAAGACAACGATTTTACCTGGAAAGATTTTCAGGCACGGAATAACAACGAGTTGGTTGCAGTGCTGGGTAATTTTGTGAACCGCGCTTTGGTGCTCACACAAAAATATTTCGATGGAAAAGTGCCTGCCTGTGGCGCTCTGACCAACACCGACAAGGAAACGCTTGCTTCAATTTCGACAATAAAAGCCGAAGTTGAAAAAAGCCTCGATAGTTTCAGATTCCGCGAAGCATTGAAAAATGCGATGGATTTGGCCCGTTTGGGTAACAAATATCTGGCGGATGAAGAGCCGTGGAAGGTAATCAAAACCGACCCGGAACGTGTAAAAACGGTGCTCAATATCAGTTTGCAGATTACAGCCAACCTCACCATTTGTCTCGAACCTTTCCTCCCTTTCAGCATGAACAAACTGCGCGGATTTCTGAACCTTGGGAAACTGGACTGGGAAAAATTAGGCGACACAAATCTGTTGGCTGCCGGTCATCTGTTAAATACGCCCGAACTGCTTTTCGAAAAAATCGAAGACGATGTGATTGAAAAGCAAATTCAAAAATTGCTCGACACAAAAAAAGCCAACGAATTAGCCAAAGCCAAAGCCGCACCTGCCAAGGAAAATATTGAATACGACGATTTCAGCAAAATGGATATTCGCGTGGGAACCGTGATTGAAGCCGAAAAAGTGGCTAAAACAAAAAAGCTGCTCAAATTGAAGATTGATACAGGAATCGACCAGCGCACAGTGGTTTCTGGCATTGCCGAATATTACGAACCTGAAGCGCTGATTGGCAAACAGGTTTCGATACTTGTAAACCTGGCACCCAAAAACCTGAAAGGCATCGAGTCGCAGGGCATGATTTTGTGTGCCGAAAATGCCGACGGTTCGCTGTCGATTGTTTCGCCCGACCAGAAAGTGAAGAATGGGGCAGAGGTAAAATAAAGAAGCCCCCCTAAATCCCCCCGAGGGGGGACTTTAAAACAGAAAAGAAGATGGTTCGCATTCATAGAACAAATTCGGAGAACGCTGATTTTGTTGAGCTGGTTGCCCAACTGGATAAACTACTTGCCGAAATGGATGGCCGAGACCATGATTTTTACAACCAATACAATAAAATCGACAAAATAAAACACGTTGTTGTGGCGTATTCCGGCGGGAATCCGGTTGCCTGCGGGGCAATCAAGGAATTCGACCCAGGTACAATGGAAGTAAAGCGGATGTTTACAGCCGACCATCATCGAGAGAAAGGACTTGCCACGCTGGTTTTGACAGAACTTGAAAAATGGGCGCTTGAACTGGGCTATACAAAATGTATTCTTGAAACCGGAAAACGACTGCCTGATGCGGTGCGACTTTATGAAAACCGGGGTTACAGGCTTATTCCCAATTACGGGCAATATGTTGAAATGGAAAACAGTATTTGCTTTGAAAAGAATTTGAAAAATATCGTTTAGTTGTAAAACAGACTTCGACTTCGCTCAGTCTGACTGTCACCCTGAGCGAAGTCGAAGGGTGTTCAAACTGATAGTTTTTATTTTGAAATTAAACAACATTAAAGTATTAATCAAAATATAAGCGCCTCCCGATGTTTTTCGGGACGGCGCTTTTCCGCAGGCTGAAGTACTGTTTTTACAGGTCGGCAGGCTGCACCAAATATCGAAACCGCTTTCCCACGGGAGGGCGGTTTTACTTTTAAAGAAAAAGAGATTTGAGTAATGAGTATTGAGACTTAGGAGATTTATTTTGAGATTTGATTATTGGATTTTGCTTATTGCACCACTATTCGTCTTCTGTTTCAAATAAATCTTCAACCGCAATATTGAAATATTTCGCCAGACGAATGGCTGTTTGAACCGAAGGAATAAACTTATTCTTTTCAATGGCATGAATGGTTTGCCGCGAAACACCAATTGCATTTGCCACGTCCTCCTGGGTTTTGTCAAGCATCACCCTGTGAAATTTTACTTTATTCTTCATAGTCTTCTCCTAAAATCATTCTCTTTCGGAAAAACATTACCACCAGGTAAAAAAGCATCTGAAATGCAAGCAAATAAGATGCGTTCAGTTTTATATCAGGATTTATTATATAGAGAACTAAAATTCCCAGAATTGTTATTACCAAAACAATATATGCTGATTCGTAACGAATTTTCTGAATAAACTCATCTTCCCGTTTGTTTTTGGAAACTAAATAAATAAGCAATCCAATCAGAAGAATGAAATCCGAGATTTGAGGAAAAATCTCAGGCAAAATTCGTTTAAAGTCTTCCGGGGGCTCACTCAGTAAAGCACCAGTAAATCCCAACAAAAAATCATCGATCCCAAATACAAATGATAGAATTAAAAGACCAATTCCAATCCATTTAAAATAGTGAGGTAATAGTTTCATGTCCTGTTAAGTTAAAATTACACGACAAATGTAAAATATAATTTACAAAAGACAGATAAAATAGATTTTCTTTTCTGAATAATTTTGCTCAGCTATTTAAAACCGGGTTTTATGTTATTTTTTCCGCTTTGCTGTCGGAATCCATTCCAGCGCGCCGGAATCGGGGCCTTCATCATCAAGTCGCGACTGGTTGTCTAAATCAAATGGAAACAATTTTGCTGTTTCAATATCCCCCATATTTCTGGCCGGAGAAAGTGAATCGAGTGCAAAATTGTTCTCCGGAATATCAGCAAAAAGGGGGTCTTTATTAAAAACAGAATTCTCAAAACCATCTTTCAGGGTAGTATTTACCAGGCAGTTTCTGAAAGAATAAACAAAGCTTTTATAACCACTTTTATTTACAGAAATTTCGTCGGGGTTGCCCCCGTAAACAATACAGTTATTAAATTTTGTATCGAAATCAAAACTATAAATCTGCTTGTTGTATTTGTAGTAATTATTCATAATCAGGGCAGGTTCTTTCCGGGTTCCGAGGTTGTAAAAATTTGCAATTGTGCAGTGGTTAAACTCATAGTTACCGCCAAAAAGCAAGGCAACTGTATATGAGCCCGAGTTGGCAAAAACACAATTCGAAGCTTTCATAAATGTTGTTCTCGCATCGATGCAATTCAGTGTCATGTTTTCAATTCGCGAATTGGAAATGGATAAAACAGGATTATCCGAAAATCCCATGCTGTCAATCTGAATTCCCTTGTAAGCATTCTTCACTTCCACCCAATCAAGTGTATTATCGCTGCTTCCAACCAGGAAATGAATGCCAGCGTAAACGAGAATACTGCCATTGCTAAATTCAGTATAAGCACCCCATTGCCCCGGGATATCCGCGTAGCTTTTTTCCAGCCTGTCGCCCGAGAAAACTATTTTCTCTTCAAAAGTTCCTGTGGCTTTTAAAGTTCCTTTCACAAACAAACTTGAACCCTTGTGAAAGTGAATCCGGCAGCCGGCATCGATTGTAAGTGTTTCAAGCGAGTCAATCAAAACCGAATTGTAAACCAGGTAAGGTTTGTCGTTTTGCCATCGTTGGGATTTCAGGATTTCACCATTAAACAGGTGAAAATCCTGTCCAAATGCAATTAAATCAACATCCTGCAAATTCCCGTTCAGGTTAAAAACCACCGAATCGTGAACAACCATCGGGTTATTCTGCCCTGTCGGGTCAATAGTAACTTCCACAAAAATAAAAATGCTGTCGCCAGCCTCAATCTCAACGTCGAACTCCTCATTTGCCATAACTCCGTTAATATTGAGCCTGAACTGCGAATTATTTCCTCCGGCCAGAAATATCTTTGAGATTTGAACCGGTTCTTTGTACTGATTTTTTACGGTGAACCATTTGGTGGTTGAGCCTATTGTAGTAAAAACTGTATCGAATGTTATAGTATCCGTCCCAAAATTCAGTTTGGCATTCACATCAGTGTTGAAATCTTCTACTTTGCAGGAATAAAAAACAACGCACAGAACAGTTGTGAAAAGGAAAAGATGGAAACGGGAATTCATATTTTTTTTTCTTACTAAAACGTCGCAACTCCCCGTTTTAATATGTCAGATAATTATTATCAGCAACAGCATCATTGCCAACAGCATGTAAAGAATAAACTGGTTGCGGACAAAAAGCCCCAGAAGAATGAGTATTTCGACTTCCTCGTTACACGAGGTATGCAGCTCAATTTCGCCTTTGTCTTTGGTAATAAACTCGTTGGATGTAAAAGTGATAATCTCGGCGCCGTTGTATTTCCATGCCCAGCGCGACTGCCAGAAATTTTTTATTTCAAGCTCAAACCGCTTGCCGTTCAGCACCACATCGCTGCGCGGGTTAAACAGGTTTACCATCACGGTCCCCAGCAACGACTGGTCGTTGGCATCGTAAATTTCGAGTTTCGAAAGAAAAAATTCGCGGTTCAGCGCAAACAGTTTGCCATTAATCATGGCCTGTGCCTGCGAACTCACCATGCTTTCCCACTGAATCTTCCCGATGTGTTCCGTCCCCTGCCGCAACTCAAGCTTCGACCCGAAAATATCTTTCACCCACTGTAGCTTTTCCATTACTTCATTTCCTCAAACGGGGACGCAATTTATAAAAAATCATCCATGGTAAAGTTGTTGAAACAGCCCGATTCAGCCGTATTTACTTTTTTTTAGAATCTTTAACAGGTAAAAAACGCCGGCTCATTGCTGAACCGGCGTTTTACTTTGTCATGGTGTATTTACAAATCCTTAGTTCGGAATTAAAACGCGGTCGATTACATGCACCACCCCATTGCTGCCCGAAATATCAGCTTTTACCACTTTGCTGTCGTTAATTTTTACACCGTTCGAAATATCGATCTTGATTTTCTGACCGTTCAAAGTAGCTACCGATGTGTTGCTCAGGTCGGTTGACATTACTTTTCCCGAAACCACATGGTAGGTAAGAATCGGTTTTAATTGTTCTGCTGTTAAATCTTCGATTCCTGTTACACCGAGTTTTTTGAAGAGTGCGTTAAACGCTTCGTTGGTCGGGGCAAAAACTGTAAACGGACCGGCTGCACTAAGTGCATCAACCAATCCAGCTTTGGTTACTGCTTCAACCAAAATGCTGAAATCGGGATTCGAAACGGCGATATCAACCACGCTACCTGCTGCTTTTTCTGCAACTTTTGGTGCGAATGTGTTTACATCAACCATCCAGGCTTCAATTTTCAGCTCATAGTCGGCTACATCTACTCTGTTAAATGCGCTTTTTGTAAGTTCATTTGCATTTACTGCAAATACCGATGCGGTTAAAAGAATTCCCGCTGCCATTGTTTTTACTGTTGTTTTCATTTTGCTTTAATTTTTAATTGTTAATCTGTTTTTGTTTCTGAATTCTGTTTCTTTTTCTGTTTCTGAAATTGTTTTGTTTCATGTTTTCTTCTGCAAGTATAGACAAAATAAATTAATACTTGTTTATCTTTTAATATTTTTTACATCAACAAAATGAAATAAATTCAACACTAGTCCCATTAATATTGACTACCCAGCGATTTGTTAATTAACGTTAATATATTTAATAGAATTAAGCTTTTACAATTTTGGGTTGATTAATGGCCGTTAAACTCATATTTCTCAATGTTAAGAAAACTGTTTTTGTAGTGTTTCCTAAATATGATTTTTGTTCATACTGTTTTAATTAGCTGAACAGTGCAAGCCTTTAGTGTTTCAAATCAGTTAATTTTGCGGCACGATTTTCAAAAAATAATTTTCAACATGACTAATAACGATAAAAAGCTTTTTACCGATTTTGCACCCGTTACCACCAATGAATGGGAAGCAAAAATCAATGCCGACTTAAAAGGCAAAGATTATGAAAGGGCGCTTGTTTGGAAAACCTGGGAAGGTTTTAACGTGCGCCCTTATTACCGTGCCGAAAACCTGGAGAACATCAGTTATCTCGATACTTTGCCGGGTGAATTTCCGTTTGTACGCGGCAACGAAAAAACTGGCAACAACTGGTTAATCAGGCAAAACATCTTTGTTACCGATTTTGAAGCTGCCAACAAAAAAGCGCTCGAAATTCTGGGCAAAGGCGTAAACTCAATCGGCTTCTATCTCAGCGATTGTGCCGCTGTAAACAATGAAACACTGGGTGTTTTGCTGAACAACATTTGTTTGGAAGCCGCCGAAATCAACCTGGTTTGCCCCGATGATTCGGTTGGATGTGCCGAAGTTTTTGCCCAATTTGTGGCCAACGGAAAATGGGCTAACGAAAATGTGGTGGCTTCGGCTTCCATCGACCCCATCGGAACATTTGTTTTAAAAGGAAAATGGTCGGAAGAAGCGCTTGCAGCCTTAAAACCTGCAATCGAAAAGACAAGGATTATTAAAAACTTCCGCATTATTGGCGTTCACGGAAAATTCTTTGTCAACAGCGGCGCTTCTATCGTTCAGGAGCTTGCCTTTTCGCTGGCCGAGGGTGCTGAGTATTTGACCCGCCTCACCGAAATGGGCGCGAAAGCCGATGACGTGGCCAAATCAATCAAATTCAATTTTGGCATTGGCAACAACTATTTTATGGAAATTGCCAAACTGCGCGCTTCCCGCCTGCTTTGGGCACAAATTGTAAAAGCTTACAACACTGAGTGCGACTGTTCGGCCAAACTAATTGCCCACAGCGAAACCAACCGCTATAATAAAACTGTGTACGACCCCAACGTAAACATGCTTCGCACCCAAACCGAAGCCATGTCAGCTGCTTTGGGCGGTGCACACTCAATTACCGTACTGCCTTTTAACGCTATTTACGAAGACCCGACCGATTTTTCGGAACGCATTGCGCGCAACCAGCAGATTTTGCTGAAAGAAGAATCGCACCTCGACAAAATTGCCGATGCTGCCGCTGGTTCATACTACATCGAAACGCTCACTGATTCGCTGGTGAACGAAGCCTGGAAACTGTTCCTTGATGTGCAGGAAAAAGGTGGTTTTGTAGCTGCTTTCAAACAAGGTTTTGTTCAGGCTGAAATCAAAAAGATGGCAGCCAGCCGCGATAAAAACATTGCGCTACGTCGTGAAAATCTTTTGGGAACCAACCAGTTTCCAAACTTTACAGAGAAAATCACTGCTGAATTTGATGGCTCACTTTTCGAACCTGTTGATTTAACTGCCGGTGATGCCGAGGTTGAAACCTTAAAACCGTACCGCGGTGCACAGGCTTTCGAAGCATTGCGTTACACCACCGATGTTTACTCGAAAACGAACAAACGTCCGCTGGCATTTATGCTCACCATCGGGAACCTTACATTCCGCAAGGCTCGTGCACAATTCAGCTGTAACTTTTTTGCCGTTGCCGGTTTCGAAGTAATCGACAACAACGGTTTCGAAACGGTTGAAGAAGGAATTGCCGCAGCCCGCGCTGCCAAAGCCGATTTGATTGTTTTGTGCAGCTCCGACGAGGAATATGCCGAGCTTGCTCCCAAAGCAGCCCCGCTTTTGAAAAACGAAATTCTTGTAGTTGCCGGCGCTCCTGCCTGTCAGAAAGAACTGGAAGAACAGGGAATCACCAATTTCATCAGCATGAAAAGCAATATTCTGGAAGAATTGAAAGCATATCAAAATAAACTGGGAATCTAAAAAGCCGATACTGGATGCCGGAAAACGATACTGGATACAAGATACTGGATAAGAAATCCAGGATCGAGGATCCATAATCAAGGATCAAGAATCCTGTTTCAAGCATCCAGTATCAAAAATCAAAAAATATGAAACCGAATTTTAAAGACATAAATATCAAAACGGTCGCAGCGGTGAAAGACACTGCCAATTGGATGGCCGAAAACAAAATCGAGAAAAACTGGATTACGCCGGAGCAGATTCCGGTAAAACCGGTTTACACAAAAGAAGACCTCGAAGGCATGGAACATCTGAACTACGCTGCTGGCGTGGCGCCGTTCCTCCGCGGTCCGTATTCTTCGATGTATGTAATGCAACCCTGGACAATCCGCCAGTACGCGGGTTTTTCAACTGCCGAGGAATCAAACGCATTTTATCGCCGCAATTTAGCTGCCGGACAAAAAGGTTTGTCGGTGGCATTCGACCTTGCCACGCATCGCGGTTACGACTCCGACCATCCCCGTGTTATCGGCGATGTAGGAAAAGCAGGTGTGGCCATCGACTCAATTCTCGATATGAAAATCCTTTTCGACCAGATTCCGCTCGATAAAATGTCGGTGTCGATGACCATGAACGGTGCAGTTTTGCCGGTTCTGGCTTTTTACATCGTAACCGGACTTGAACAAGGTGCAACCCTCGAACAACTTTCAGGAACAATTCAAAACGATATTCTGAAAGAATTTATGGTGCGCAACACCTATATTTATCCACCCGGATTCTCGATGAAAATCATTGCTGATATTTTTGAATTTACTTCGCAAAAAATGCCGAAGTTCAATTCAATTTCTATTTCGGGTTACCACATGCAGGAAGCCGGTGCCACTGCCGATATTGAAATGGCATACACCCTGGCCGACGGGCTTGAATACCTCCGTGCCGGAATCAACGCAGGAATGGACATCGATGCTTTTGCACCGCGCCTTTCGTTTTTCTGGGCTGTGGGTATGAACCATTTTATGGAAATCGCCAAAATGCGCGCTGCACGCATGATTTGGGCCAAACTGGTAAAACAGTTCAACCCGAAAAATCCAAAATCGATGGCGTTGCGTACGCACTCACAAACTTCGGGCTGGTCGTTAACCGAGCAGGACCCGTTTAATAACGTGGGCAGAACCGCTATTGAAGCGATGGCAGCCGCGCTGGGTCACACCCAGAGTTTGCATACCAACGCGCTCGACGAAGCGATTGCTTTGCCAACTGATTTCTCGGCACGAATTGCACGAAATACACAGATTTACTTGCAGCAGGAAACAGAAATCTGCCGCTCGGTTGACCCGTGGGCAGGTTCGTATTATGTAGAAGCGCTGACACACGAACTGGCACAGAAAGCCTGGGCGCTTATCGAAGAAGTTGAAAAACTGGGCGGAATGGCAAAAGCCATCGAGACCGGTGTTCCGAAAATGCGCATCGAAGAGGCTGCTGCCCGTGCACAGGGTAAAATCGACGGTGGCACACAAACTATTGTGGGTGTGAACAAATACCGGCTCGAAAAAGAAGACCCGATTGACATTCTCGAAATCGACAATACTGCAGTGCGCTTGTCGCAGATTGAACGCTTAAAAACGCTGCGTGCCAACCGCAACGAGGCCGAAGTTCAGGCTTCGCTTGCGGCCATTACCAAAGCTGCTGAAACCGGCAAGGGTAATTTGCTCGAACTGGCGATTGATGCAGCAAAAAAACGTGCATCTTTGGGTGAAATATCCGACGCCTGCGAAAAAGTGGCAGGACGTTACAAAGCAGTAATCAGAACTATTGAAGGCGTGTATAAATCTGAAGCACAAGGAAAAGACGAGTTTAAGGAAGCTCAGGAACTGGCAGCAAAATTTGCAGAAATGGAAGGCCGCCAGCCACGAATTATGATTGCCAAAATGGGTCAGGATGGTCACGACCGTGGTGCAAAAGTGGTTGCCACGGGTTATGCCGATATCGGATTTGATGTGGACATGGGACCGCTGTTCCAGACACCGGAAGAAGCCGCCAAACAGGCCGTTGAAAACGACGTGCATGTATTGGGTGTTTCATCGCTGGCAGCAGGCCACAAAACTTTGGTGCCTGCCGTTATCGAAGAGCTGAAAAAACTGGGGCGCGACGATATTATGGTAATTTGCGGTGGAGTTATTCCGGCACAGGATTACCAGTATTTGTATGATGCAGGCGCCGTAGCCATTTTTGGTCCGGGCAGCAGCGTTGCCACAGCTGGTAAGAAGATTTTGGAGATTTTGATTGAGGCGTATAAAGAAGATTAGAATATTAGAATTCTGAATATCAGAATTTTGAATAATACATTGAAAGCCGGTTCCGGGAGGGGCCGGCTTTTTTATTGGGGTTACCTGGTTTTTAACCGTATGATTAGAAAAACCTGGAAACAGAAGCCTTCAAATCTAACACAAATCTGACATTCATTTTGTAGCTTTAAACAATTAAATAATTGCTTTCATTAAATCATTAATAATGCCTGACATTAGTTTTATTCATTATGACAATAAAGTCGAAAATCTTTCAATTTACCGGATAATAACAATTGAGAGGTTTGTAGAAATGCTAAAATGGAAACGTAATTGTTTCGTTATTCCCGCTCTTTGGGAAGATCCATTTGAGCAGTTTTTTTCAAAAGTTGAGGTTAGGGATAGCAATGGCAGGATTCATTTAAACCCAAATATTTGGGGACAATGTTGGTCCTATTCAAAAAAGGAGACTGATGCTATGTGGAGAATTTATGCTCCAGGAAAGAATGGAGTGAGAATAAAAACATCCGTGGAGAAATTTGTAAGTTCTTTAATACAATCGAATGAAATTAAACGTTTAGATGATCGAGTAAATTTAGATAATCAAGATATTAATCCGGAAACAGAACTTGAATCAGGAATTAGCGTTTATTGCGGAAGGGTAAAGTACAAATCAACTAAAGACTTTATGAATCCAAACACTTTGCGAGTTTCTATTGAAAATAATTTTTCTTTGATATTGTTTCTCAAGAGATTAGAATTTCAACATGAAAAAGAATTCCGATTCGTTTTAAACTATTTTAATTCCTATTTCTTGGACAAATATATAGAACAAAAGTTCATTTATGAATTTAAGTTTAATGAACTGATAGAAGAGATAGTATTTGATCCAAGAATGGAATCAGATTTATATGAAGTTTATAGAAAATTTGCAATAGAACAGGGTTTCACTGGAAAAATAAAGCAATCAAAATTGTATAGGATACCTCAAAAGGTAATAAGACTTCCATAAAAACATTTCCATAGGCTGGATGCTCAAATAAAGTTGAAATACCGTTATGAATGACGAACGGCAAAAAATAATCCAACCCGTATCGGGTTGTGGGTTCTTCACGGTAAATCTTGTACTACTAAAAACCAACCCGTACCGGGTTGAGGAAACAACAATGAATTCATTCCGATTTGATTGACATAAAAAAGAATCCGGTACGGATTCGATTTTAGTAGGAATTACATGCGAACCGGGAACAGAACCCGGTACGGGTTCGATTATCCTATTGTTCTGTATTTTTCAGAAATCCAACCCATACCGGGTTGTAGCTCATCCCTATAATCTCCTCGCTACTAAAAACCAACCCGTACCGGGTTGGAAAACAATAATGGATTAATTTCGAATTGATTGATATGAAAATGAATCCGGTACGGATTCGATTATAGTAAAAATTAGAAATGTGGCGGGAACGGAACCCGGTACGGGTTCGATTATCAGAATTATTAATCATCAAAGAATTCGAACAAAAACTGCTCATTGTACTCTACCTCAAACTTGCGTAGAAAATCAATATATTCTTCCCTGAAACTGCGCTTTGAATGATGATTCTGTTGGTTTAGAATATACTTAACCACATCATCAATTTGCGACCGGCTGTAAGAAAAACAACCATATCCATTTTGCCACTGAAACTTTTTCCCAAACCAAACCTTTTCATTAATGAAATTGGTTGATGCGCGTTTAATCTCTTTGATTGTTTCTGCTGGTGAATGAGCAGGAGAAAAACTCATGAAAATGTGAACATGATCTGGCATTCCATTTACAGCATAGCTTTTATGTCCCATTGAATTGATTAATCCTGCTATAAAAGAAAAAATCTCTTTTTGATACTCTGTTTTTAATCTTGTTTCTCTGAATTTTACTGCAATCACAAATTGCAGGTAAATTTGTGTGAATGTTCCTGGTACCATTTTTCGTTTAAAGATACGAAATCAGGAGATAAAAATCCAACCCGTACCGGGTTGTGGTTCTTCCCTGTAAATCCCGTGCTACTAAAAACCAACCCATACTGGGTTGAAGAAATAAATAACGTAATTTCTCAATCAGGAAAGAATCCGGTACGGATTCGATTTTAGTAGAAAATAAATTGCGGATGGAAAGCAGAACCCGGTACGGGTTCGATTATCCTGTTATTCTGTCTTTTCAGAAATCCAACCCGTACCGGGTTGTAGTTCATCCCTATAATCTCCTCGCTACTAAAAACCAACCCGTACCGGGTTGAAGAAATAATAAACAGCGAGGTTTTCTATCAAAGCAGAATCCGGTACGGATTCGATTTTAGTAGAAACTATGTACGCGATGAGAACGGAACCCGGTACGGGTTCGATAATCAGTATATTCTGGTTCTCCTTTATCCAACCCGTACCGGGTTGTGGGTTCTCTAGCAATCTCTTTTTTCTACTAAAATCTAACCCATACTGGGTTGAGAAGCAAGAAATAGAATAGCTAACAATGAATGAAGAATCCGGCACGGATTCGATTTTAGTAGAAACTGAAATTACATCAGGCAATAAACTGATGTAAAAAGTTTCTGCTGGTTAAAATTGCCGATTTTACATCTTCTTGGGAGCCTTCAAAAGCTTTGTCTTCCACTTCGATGCAAACCGGGCCACGGTATTTTGCCGAAGTCAGCGCCGAGAAAAATCCGCGCCAATCCACATCGCCCAGCCCTGGTATTTTGGGTGAATGATATTCAAGCGGGTAAGCCATTATTCCCACTTCATTCAGTTTGTCGCGGTAAATTTTTACGTCTTTTAAGTGAATATGAAATAATTTTCCGGCGAATTCGTAAATGGGTTTCACTTCGTCCATTTGTTGCCAAACTAAGTGCGATGGGTCGTAATTCAAACCAAAATTCGGACTGGGGATGATTTCGAACATTTTCCGCCAGATTGCCGGTGTGGTCGCGAGGTTTTTGCCACCGGGCCATTCGTCGCGGGTAAACAACATCGGGCAGTTTTCGATACCGATTTTCACCCTGTTTTCTTCGGCCACTTTGATGATTCCGGGCCACACTTCGGCAAATTTTGCCAGGTTTTCCTCCACGCTTTTTTTAGGGTCGCGGCCCACAAAAGTGTTCACCACCGGAACTCCCAGTTTGGCAGCCGCAACAATTACTTTTTTGATGTGACTGATAAAAAAGTCAGTCTGTGTTTCATCGGCATCGAGCGGGTTGGGATAGTAGCCCAGTCCCGAAATATAAATGTTGTTTCTTTTCAGTATCTCCTGAATTTCAACCACTTTTTTATCGTCCAATTCATCTACATTGATGTGTGTGACACCGGCATAACGGCGTTCGGCTTTACCAACGGGCCAGCACATGATTTCTACACATTTAAACTCGTTTTCCGAAGCAAATTCAATTACTTCGTTAAAACTTTTCTCCGCCAGAATGGCGCTTACAAATCCTAAGTCTAACATTGTTTTATAGTTTTTTTGTGGTCAGATAATTTAAAACTTTGGGATTCATCCGGTTGTCGAAAACCGTAATGATGGTTATTGATGTTTTATCAACTCTGTAAAATAAAGACGTTTGTTTAGTAAGAATATATTTGTGAAGATTTGGAATTTCTTTTGATTTAGGAGCAATTTCAGGAAATTTCTGAATCTGAAAAACAGCATTTTCAAATTTTTCGATGAACTCGTCTCGGGTTTTTACCGACCATTCACTTTCGAGATATTGAAAAAAGGTTTCAAGTAAGTCAACTGCTCTTTTCGTAAGAACAATTTTCTTCACTTGTGATATTTTTGCATAAAGTATTCAAAGTCAACAACCTCACCTGAATCTGCCTCTTTCAATCCTTCCCTGATTTCCTGTTTCTGCTTTTCAGTCAAAGTTTCCCAAAAATCAGACTGTGCCTCTTTTTTGAAGATATCTTTAATCGATTCAAGAATTCCCTGATTCTCTGTTTCCAGAATCATTTTCATTATCTCAAGTTTTTCAGCCTGAATATTCATACTGTTTTCTTTTCAACAAAAATAGCAAAAATAGAGGATGAATAATATAGTAAAAAGCCCGAAGTCGGGAGACCGGAGATTTTTCTCCCGACTCCCGACTCCGGACTTCCGTCTTTCTCAAAATCTGATATTCTTCAAAAATTCCCCACTCGATTTCAGGCAGCCAATTCCATCGGGCTCATTGTCTCGTTCCACAAAATAGTGGTCTATTCCCTGTTTTTTAGCTTCAGCAAAAATGGAAGCGAAGTCGATGATTCCACGGCCGGGGCAGATAAAATCCTGCGCAGCGCCTTCCGCCATATCTTTTACATGCAACACCGGAATGCGTCCCGTATATTTTTTCAGCACTTCCAGTGGGTCGCCGCCGCCTTTTTTCACCCAGTAAATATCCATTTCGCACTGCACCGTTTTCGGGTCGGTGTGGTTCATAATGTAATCAAAAGGCAGGCCTTCTTCCATCGCGTGAAACTCTTTGTCGTGGTTGTGCCACAACATTTGCAGACCGTTGGCTTTTGCTTTTGCCCCCAAATCGTTCAGTATTTCGCACGATTTTTTGCAATCGTCGAGTTTGAAAGGGCCGCCTCCCAGCCACGGCCAATAAACCACGGCGTATTTTAGCTTTAGCTCATTTAAATTGTCGAAGACTTTATTTAGGTCTTCGTTTTTTGTTTTAAAATCGAGTGCGCCTGCAATGGGTTTTATGCCAACTTCTTTGCAATAACTAAGAAATTCCTTTGGAGATGAAGCGTGATTGCTGCCTCCCTCAATTTCTGTGAACCCAAATTCAGCGGCTTTTTTCAGTGTACCTTTCCAGTCGGCTTTCATGGCTTCCCCGGCAATTCCGGAGATAAAGCCAAAATTTTTCAGTTTATTCTTTCCCTCACCAGCAAGCGACAAAAGCGGACTTGCAACCAACAATCCAGCACCTGCAAAAATGCCGGTTCTGATAAAATCTCTTCGTGTATTCATAAAATTTTAAGTTTAATTTTTGTTTTGCGTTCTTTGCGGGTATTCAGATTGCGTTCCTTGCGTTTAAAATTTTAACGCAATGGTCGCAAAGGCTTCGCAAAGGGCGCTAAGTTTTATAATCCGTTAACAACACGTTTTACTCCATCTTTAAAATAAACAGAATTAAAATTTATCAACATGCCTAATTTACAATTGCTTAATCTTAAATAGGTTAATATCTGTGCTAAATGCAAATCGTTAAGTGCTTCCACCGATTTTATTTCAATAATCAATTTATTCTCGATTAACAAATCAATTCTGTAACCGGCATCTAATTTAACTTCTTCATAAACAAGCGGTAATGCTTTTTGCTTTTCTACTTTTAATCCAAGTTTTTGTAGCTCAAAACTTAAGCATTCTTCATAGGCACTTTCGAGTAACCCGGGCCCAAGTGTTTTGTGAACTTTAAGTCCCGAATCAAAAACCAGTTTTGATAATTCATTTTCTGTCATTAAAATGGAATTTAATGGTTACACTTCCGGCAGTTTCCAGGGTGCACGATAAACCGGTGTAATCATTTCGTTGGCCTTTTCGCAGTTGGTAAAGCGGTTGTTTTTGTCGTCCCACTCCAGCAATGGCTGGCCCAATCGTGCCGAAATATTGGCGATATGAACATGAACTGCGGCAGCCCTTCCAACTTCCGGCGGACACGAAGGTGTTTCGCGCGATTTGATACAGGCCAGAAAATTATCGACATGCTCGCGGTGCGATTCCTGTCCTTTGTCCCAGCTTACTTCGGCTGTTTTTCCGGTCTTCTTTTCGCCATCCCATTCCGGATACAAATGATATTTGTTACGGTCGGCTACCAGCATTCCTTTTTCGCCGATAAACTGTAATCCGTATGCGCTGTTGTAAGGCCCCTGCTGAATTCCGGCGGTGAGGTCGTAATTAATCACAAAATCTTTTTTTGGAAAAACAATGTTCATCGTATCAAAGGTTTCGCGTGCCATTTTTTGTTTTGAAAGGTTGGCTGCATAAGTCATCACCGAAGTTGGACCTTCCACAATATCGCCGGCCCAAAGCGCCATGTCAACCAAATGAACACCCCAGTCGCTCATCAATCCGCCACCGTAATCCCAGTAGTGGCGCCAGCTTCCGTGAAAACGTGCATTGTTGAACGGTCGTTCGCGAGCAGGTCCTAACCAGAAATCATAATCGACACCTGCCGGAACGGGACCATCGGGAACAGGAACTGTGCCAAGGCCATAATTAAAATTGGCCCAGATATTTACTTTCCGGAGTGTTCCTATTTCGCCGTTTTTGATAAAGCCCATGCAATCTTTGAAAATCTTTCCGTCGCGCTGCTGCTGGCCAACCTGTACAATGCGGTTGTATCGTTTTTGCGCTTTCACCATGATGTTGCATTCGGCAATGGTGTTCGCCATCGGTTTTTCAACATATACATCCTTGCCGGCAGCGCAGGCGTCAACGGTAATCAGGCAGTGCCAATGGTCGGGTGTACCAATAATCACGGCATCCACATCTTTTCTTTCCAGTACTTTCCTGTAATCCTTTATCAATTCGGGTGATTGATTGTAATCTTTTTTTACAATCTCCGATTTTTCTCTCAGTACGTTTTCATCAATGTCGCACAAAGCCACGCAATTGACCATTCCTGTGTCGAGGTGATGTTTCAGAATGCCAAAACCCATGTTCCGGCAACCAATTAAGGCCACATTAACCTTGTCGGAAGGTGCGTAACCTGCCGACCATACTTTTTCGGGGATGACAGTTACTGCTGTAGCTGCCAGCGCTGAATTACGCAGAAAAGCTCTTCTTGATGGATTCATAGTTTTAATCTTGTTGGTTTAATTGGTTTGCAATTTACAAAAATCGGATGCACGAGATTCGGTACCTGTAAACTTTAATTGACATAAAGACAGTTTTGAAAGTATGGAGACAAGCATTAAAAAACCAGTTTGAATAAACTTCATACTGATTTTGAAACTTTTTCTACCACAAATACCGATTTGAAAGTTGAAAATTTTATCGAAGGCTGGACTTATATTTTGGGCACATCGCTGAAAGAGTACATTGAAAAATTGTAATGCAGTCAGTCTAAAATAAATTCAATCAATATTTTTAGTTTAGGAAACTACTCGAAATAAACTTTGTTCACTTTTTTGTGAACATCACAAGAAATGATATTATCTTTGTCTGAGAAAACGTATTGAAATGGATGTCACTTTTGAACAGAATTATCTGCGTGAGATGTATCAAACTGGAAGAACATCCGGTAAGAAGCATCGTTTTCAGCCAGAGATAATAAGAAAGTACGTTCGTGTTATCGACCTGATGATTGACCAACCGAATGTGTTGGCTTTAAAAAAATACAACTCGTTGAATTACGAAAAACTGAAAGGCGACAAGGAGGGATTATCATCTGTCAGGTTAAACGACCAATATCGTTTAGAGTTTGAAGAGAAAATTGTTGGTGACCAAACCGTTGCTACAATTTGTAATATCGTTGATTTGTCAAACCATTATAAATGAAGCAAACATGATTACTATTCCGGGAGTTGACCCAAATATGATTGCAAACAATTTAGAACCTTTCGAACCAACACATCCAGGCGAAATCCTGAAGGAGGAAATAGAATATCGCGGAATTTCTCAACGAAAGCTTGCTGGTGAAATGGGTGTGCCCTATACACAGCTTAATGAAGTTTTGAATGGCAAACGACCACTTAACACCGAATTTGCATTGCTTTTCGAGGCCGTACTTGGGCTGGAAGCAGAACCATTGCTTCGGATGCAGGCGCGTTACAACATGATTGTAACCAAACGCAACAAAAAATTTATCGACAAACTTAACAGAATCCGAAAAATTGCTGCCGTGCTGTAAACTAATCGCTATCTGCAGGAACAAATTAACTAATTACCTGATAATACAATTTATCAGGTAATCGTTCTTTCTCAGTTAACAGGCTTTCAATTCTATTCCTTTTTCACCGTTCTTATAGCGAAAATCGGGCCGCCACGATGACCTTCGTGCGGCACAACCTTTACTGTAATCTGTTTTTTTCCGGCAATCAGGCCTTCCGGAATTTCGTAAACAGCATCGAAAAATTCTCCCGGCTTTTTATTAGAAATATTTTCTGTTGCAATTTTTTCGTTATTCACAAGAATATCGAAAGTTTTTGAACCTGTGTAACCACCCCAGTATTCAAATACCAGATTGACCGGAACACCACCGGTTTTCATTTCGCACGAGAACCAGCCGCCACGGTCGATTTCCCTGAATTTGCGGTGTTTGTTTTCGCCCACCCAGCTTTTCAAATCTTTAAAATTGTGGTTGCGTTCGGGCTGCATTTCTCCTGGCTGAAAAAAGTCGATGGTAGCAGCTTCAATTTGTTTCTTTTTCTCCAGTTCAGCCTGGTAATTTGCCTTGAATTTTTCCCAGCTTTCGGGTGTAAACCTGTCGAAATACACCGAGTAGTTGCGGTTGTGGGTTTTGTAAAATGGTTTCAGCACAATGTCTCTGGGCTGGCCGATATTTACTGTTTTAAACGTGTTGATTTCGCCGTCAACAGGTTGCAGCCAGTTCGCCGGATTGTTATCGGCAGGGAGTAAAACCGGAACATACATCGGGTCAACAGAAGCCGAATCGTGTTCAGGACCGAGGTCGCCGGCCAAAACCAGGGGACCGTAAAACAACGCAATCCGGTTGGTATCGTCGGGCATGGTTTCAATGCGAACCGAAAACGGGAAACTGATTTCCACCACGTCGTTGTTTTTCCAGTACCTGTCAACCGAAACAAAACTGCCGGGTTTCGATTTTACTTTTTGCGATTTTCCGTTCACTTTTATTTCCATGCCGTTTTCGGCCCAGTGCGGGTAACGGATTTTCAGTGTCAGCGGAACCGGATTTTCGCAAACGAATTCGAGTTTTGATTTTTGCTCGTCGGGAAACTGCGTGTTCTGAATTACTTTCAACCCTTTGGCTTCCCAGCTTAGTTCCGAAGCAATAAACTGAAACAGGTACAATTCTTCGTTTGAATGGTAGTAAATATTTTTGGCGTATTTCGAATGGTTTTCCATGCCCGAACCCACGCAGCAGGTAAACCATTCGGGATTCTGGTACTCTTTGCAACCGCCCATTTCGAGCGAAAGATTGTAGATTACATGCCCGGTTTCGGGGTGCTGCGACGAAAGAATGTGGTTAAAAAGTGCACGTTCGTAAAAATCGGCCACTTCGGGTTTTGCTTCCCACTCAAACAGGTGTTCCGAGAGTTTGAGCATGTTATACACATTGCACGTTTCTGTGGTTTCGTTGCTCAGCCTGTTGCGCAGTGAATCGGCCGGACCAAAATATTCATGGTAGCAGTGTCCACCGGTAACATAAGAATGGTGGTTGACCACGCGGTCCCAGAAAAACTCTGCAGTTTTGCGGTCGGTGCTGTCGGCTGTCAGCTCATATCTGCGGGCGAGTCCCACCAGTTTTGGGATTTGTGTATTGGCGTGTTTCCCGGGTAAAATATCGGTTCCCTGAGAAAGCGGTTCAAGAATAGCTTTGTGTTGGAAAATGCGCGACATGTCGAGGTATTTTTTGTCGCCGGTAATTGCATAAAGTTCAGCCAGCGATTCGTTGATTCCGCCATGTTCGCAATGCAGCATCTTTTGAATTTGTTCATCATTCAGCGGCGAAACAATGGTATAAAGCCAGTCAGCAAAACGTTTGTTGATTTCGAGCGCCTTTTGGTTGCCGCACAAATAGTAAGCTTCAAACAAACCAGCCATTACTTTGTGCTGCGTGTAATACGGAACCCAAATCCCATTCAGGTCGAAACCCTGCGCTCGGATGTTTCCTTTGGCAACTTCGTCTTCCAGAATTCGCTTTCCATTCGGGAAAGCGCCGATGTAGCCGGTACTGTCGGCCATCTGGCAGGTATCGAGTTCGGCAACAATGTAATTTACGCGGTCGAGAAAACGCTGGTCACCGGTTGACTGGTACATCAGCGCGCAGGCGGTGAGGTAGTGACCCAGACTGTGTCCGGCAATGGTCATGGCTTCCCATCCGCCGTATGCTTCGGCTTTGGGTTTTAACCCGGCTTCGCTTCTGAACTTCGATAAAAGACGGTCGGGTTCATAATTCAACAGCGACTGAATATTTAACTCAGTTGCATGTTTAAACGGCCCGTCCAGCAGCTTCACCTCTTTCAATTGAAAAGGAAGCACTTTAAAAGCTACCACTTCGGGGCCGCCGGTTGTGATGGTTTCGTTTTTTTTCGAGCAGGCTCCCAGTATCAACGATAGGATAAGCCCGGTTAGGATTAGTTTAGTTGTTGATTTCATTTAAATGATTTTTTATTTTTTGTAAACCCAAAGTTTCCAATCCGGGTTCTCACGAATTCTGCGGTTTAGTTCATTATAAGCTTCAGATTCTGAACTGAATGAGGCAATGCCCACAATAAACATCTTCCCTTTCTGTCCAAGCAAAGTGCCTTCAATTCCTTTGTCTTTTAACCGACCGATGTATTTCATCGCATTTTCTTCATTGCTGAAACCACCACCTACCAGATAATATTTTTCGGATGAAGTATTTGTTTGTGGCTGCGAAACTTTAACATTTACAGTATCAGATGGCTGAATAGTGTCGGCCATTATCGGTTCAGGCTGTGCTGTTTCGGTTTTTTCAGTTTGAATTTTGCTATCAGAGACAGATTGTTGTTCATCATTTTTATTCAGCAAAATCAAAATTGCAATTACAACAATTGCAACAATAAGCAATATCCAAAGCCACACTGCATTTTTTTTCTTCCTGGGTTCTTCGGCTTTTACAGGTTTTACAACCGGGGTTTCCAAACTTACCGCAGGAGCAGATTCGGGTTTTTCATTTTCGCTTTCTATCAGTTGAGCCGGCTCTTCCTCCGTAACAACCGGCTTTTCGCCAATTGTATTCCCATCAGTATTCGAAGATTCTTCAACTACCTCAGTTACCGGAGCACTTAATTGCTCAACTGTAACTTCTTCGGGAGTTTCGGTTACATCTTCAAGTGAAACAGGTTCAAAACCATCGGTAATGAGAGGGTTTACGGTTTCGTATTGTGTAAAAACAATATCACTGTTTTCGTTGTACGAGAACTCGCCCAACTCGCCAAAAGCCACTTTTTCTCCCTTATCGAGCTGGTATATAATTTTCGAAGTTGCTTTTTCAATTCGTTTAAAAGCGTCGTCGTAGCTTATTTTTTTTGAACGGGCAATTTGCATCGCCAAAAGTCCGTCGTTATTTTTTATTTGATGGAAAAACCTGATTTCCTTTCCGGGTGGAATGATGTCGTTCTCTCTGATTACAGCAGGTTTATAAACCGAAATAAAGGCACCGAAACCCGGAATAATCACAGTTTCGTTATCTTTTAACAATAGTTCTATCAAAATTGAAAGGTCCATCGCAGTAAATTATTTTTTGTGTAAAAGTAGAAAAACATCGTTTTCAGCAGTTAATAAATTTTAATAAGTTCAACTAAAACCACAATTGAAATAACAGGGCAGTTTTAATTTGATTACTTTTACAAATCAGTTTAAAAACGCATAAAAATGTCAAAAAAAATTTTGGTAACCGGCGGTACCGGGTACATTGGTTCTCATACAGTTGTTGAGTTACAACAGTCGGGTTATGAAGTAATTGTGGTTGACAACCTTTCTAATTCAGGGATTGAGGTTCTCGATAATATTGAAAAGATTACCGGAATAAAACCTGCGTGCGAGGTGTTTGATTTGGCCGACCGTGACAAAACAGCCTCTTTTTTTGAAAACAATAAAGATATTGATGCAATTATTCATTTTGCAGCCTTTAAAGCTGTTGGCGAATCGGTTCAGAAACCATTAAATTATTACAGAAATAATCTTGTTTCGCTGATGAATATTCTGGAAAACCAGATTCAATATGGAATTTCGAACATGGTTTTTTCATCGTCGTGCACAGTTTACGGGCAGCCCGAAGTTTTACCGGTTACTGAACAAACCCCTCGTAAAGATGCCGAGTCGCCGTATGGAAATACAAAACGAATCAGTGAAGATATTCTCAGAGAAACCATTGCTGTGAACCCGCAAATCAATGGAATTGCGCTTCGCTATTTTAATCCGGTTGGTGCACATTCATCGGCATTGATTGGCGAATTACCATTAGGCGTTCCACAAAATCTTGTGCCTTTTATTACACAAACCGCTGCCGGATTGCGCGATGAGCTGAAGGTTTTTGGTAATGATTATAATACACCCGACGGTTCGGCAGTGCGCGATTATATCCATGTGGTTGACCTGGCAAAAGCGCACGTTGTTGCAATTGAACGATTGTTGAATGGGAAAAACAAATCGAACTACGAAGTTTTTAACCTGGGAACCGGAACCGGGCTTTCTGTTCTGGAAGTGGTGACTGGTTTTGAAAGGGCTACCGGTGTGAAACTAAACTATAAGATTGTTGACCGGCGCGCCGGTGATGTTGAAAAAATTTGGGCCGATACAACCTTTGCCAATAAAGAACTGGGCTGGAAGGCTGAAAAAGGATTGGACGAAACGCTGCTTTCGGCCTGGAACTGGGAAAAAAGTGTCAGAGGAATTAAATAACTAAAAATATGAAACGAACATGTTTGCAGAATATCACAAATACTGATGAACAAACTACATGTGAGTTACATCAGTTGAGAAAGTTGATAAAAGAGACAAAGTATAACCGCTAACTAATCAGTAACTTAAATAATTTGTACAGATGAAAACCATCCTTATTACCGGCGGCGCCGGATTTATCGGTTCGCATGTGGTGCGGCTTTTTGTGAATAAATATCCTGATTATCAGATTGTCAACCTCGATAAGCTGACTTATGCAGGTAATTTAAACAACCTAACTGATGTGGAAAACAAATCCAATTATGAGTTTGTAAAAGGTGACATCGTTGACGGCGAATTTATTCAGCAGTTGTTTACCGAAAGAAAGTTCGACGGCGTAATTCACCTGGCTGCCGAATCGCACGTTGACCGTTCAATTTCCAACCCTACTGAGTTTGTTTTTACAAATGTGATTGGTACTGTTAACCTGCTGAATGCGGCCAAAACCATCTGGAAAGATGAGTTCGAAGGGAAAAAGTTCTACCATATTTCAACCGACGAAGTATATGGTTCGCTGGGCGATGAAGGTCTGTTTACCGAAGAAACAAAGTACGACCCACACAGTCCGTACTCGGCATCAAAAGCCAGCTCCGACCATTTTGTGCGTGCATATCTCGATACTTTTGGCGTGCCAACTGTAATTTCGAATTGTTCAAATAATTATGGTTCATTCCAGTTTCCAGAAAAACTGATACCACTTTTTATTCACAACATTAAGAACAACAAGCCGCTGCCGGTTTATGGTAAAGGCGAAAACGTGCGCGACTGGCTTTGGGTGGTTGACCATGCACGCGCTATTGATGTGATTTTTCACAAGGGCAAAATTGGTGAAACTTACAATATTGGAGGTTTTAACGAATGGACAAACATCGCCCTCATAAAACTGATGTGCAAAAAAATGGACGAAAAACTGGGCCGCCCGGCAGGAGAATCGGAAAAACTGATCACGTATGTGAAAGACCGTGCCGGACATGATTTGCGTTATGCCATTGATGCCACAAAAATAAAACGCGAACTGGGTTGGGAACCTTCGCTGCAGTTTGAGGAAGGAATCGAAAAAACCATTGACTGGTACCTCGAAAATACAGATTGGCTTGAAAACGTAACATCAGGAGATTACCAGAAATACTACGAACAACAGTACGTGAAAAGGTAAAAAGGCGAAGATTAAGGCAAAGGCAAAAGATGACTTCGATTAAATGTTACCTTTTAATAAATTGAAAAATAAGCAGGTGGAAATTTCCTGTATGGATTTTTATTCTATCTTTGCGCCACATTTTTAAAAAATAAGTATGTCAGTAAAAATGAGACTAGCGCGGCATGGCCGCAAACGTTATGCCTACTACCACATTGTGGTGGCAGATAGCAGGGCGCCACGAGATGGCAGGTATATTGAATCTATCGGAACTTATAACCCGAATTCAAATCCTGCTACTATAAATCTCGATTTTGACAAAGCTTACGATTGGCTTACAAAAGGCGCACAACCAACCGACACCGTACGTGCAATTTTGTCGTACAAAGGTGTGCTCTACAAAAAACACCTCATGGGTGGTGTGAAAAAAGGTGCATTCGATGCTGCTGAAGCTGAAAAACGCCTCGACGCATGGATGACTGAAAAAGACGCCAAAATTCAGGCAAAAATCGACCGTTTAGCTGTTGACACTGATAAAGAAGTAAAACAACAGTTAGCTGCCGAAGTAAAAGTGAAGGAACAAAAAGCTGCTGCAATTGCCGCTAAAAATGCAGAACTGGCTGCCGAAGCCAGAGCAGCAAAAGAAGCTGAAGCACAGGCTGAAACTCCGGCCGAAGCTACGGAAGCTCCGGAAACAGAAGGTGCTGAATCTTAATCAGAAATCATCATCTCGAAATAAAAACCATTCATCATTACGATGAGTGGTTTTTTGTTTTCAGACTAACAAGTACATAATTTCACGTGATTAACCTCGTATTTTTATATCTGTAAATTTAAGTGGCGGCACAAACCAAATTGTAAATTGTAAATCATTAAATGGTAAATACTTAATTATCTTTGCCAGCATGGAAACAATACCAAAATCTGAATGCGAAAAAATCGGGTACTTCAAAAAAACACACGGAGTACGCGGAGAACTGGTTCTCGAATTCGAACCACAATTTGAGTTTTCGATTGAAAATGCTGATCGGTTTTTTGTTGAAATCGATGGTTTGCTTGTGCCGTTTTTTCTGGTTGAAGATGGTTTCAGATACAAAACTGACGACACAGCCATTTTAACTTTTGATGGGGTGGAAACCGAGAAATATGCCAAACGGCTGGTGGGTTGTTCCGTTTTCCTGTTCACCGATGAAATTCAGTTGGAACCCGATGCTGAGGCTGACGACCGTTTTGAAGGATATACACTCTCCGATACAACTTTGGGCGAAATCGGTAAAATTGAGCATATCGACGATTATTCAGGAAACATTGTATTTACAGTGAATTATAAAGGAACCGAGCTTTTGGTGCCGTTTAATGAAGATTTCCTGGTTGAAACTGATGCTCAGCATAAAATCATCAAACTCCGTTTGCCAGAAGGTTTAATCGAATAAATAATAGAAATGAAATAATGTCCTGTTTTTTAATCTGAGTCATAAATACTCTTATTGCAGCAGTTATGCTGCAATAAGAAAAACTAACACCACAGATTACTCCGATTGACACAGATTAAGATATGGTTGTTTTTTAATCTGAGGCTATCTGAGTAATTTGTGGTAAAATATGCTATAGGTATCCCGCCTGACGGGATACATTGTCAAAAAGAATTACAACATTTAATAGTTCTCATTATTTAAATTTGGGTACTCAGAAAAATATTTTTCGATTTGTGCAACTTCGGGCAAAGTTGTACGTCATTGTAACATTGCAAAATTCAATTTCAAAAACAAGTCGAAACAATTAAATGTAAGAATCATGAACAGGAAAATCAGTTATCTGGCCATTTTATTAGTGGCATTTTTATTTACCACGTCGTTACAGGCCAAAGAAGAAATGCGCGAGGTGTCAGCATTCTCTAAAATCGCATTGCGTATTTCAGGTAAAGTTTATGTTGAGCAGGGCGAAAAACAAAGCATCAGGGTGGTTGCCGACCCCGAAACTCTCGAAGAAATTATCACAGAAGTTAAGGACAGAACCCTGAATATCAGGTATTCCAATTCGAATATTTTTCGTAACTGGAATCCCGGCAAAGTTGAAATTTACATTACAGTTCCTGAAGTTGACGGTTTATCGATTTCCGGCTCGGGTGATATTGAATCGGAACACATAAAAACCCGGATTCTTGACCTCGCGGTTAGCGGAAGCGGAAATATTACCATCGAAACCCTCAGCGCCGAAAAAGTAGATGCAGCCGTTTCGGGTTCAGGAAATATCAGGTTGAATAAAGGCGGTGTTGCAGAAGAATTAAGGGCAAGAATCTCCGGTTCAGGAAATATTGATGCTTCAGGTTTTGAAGCCCGGAAAGTTGATGTACAGACTTCTGGCTCCGGCAACTGTTCAGTAATTTCAAATGGTCAGCTGAATGTAAGGGTTTCTGGTTCGGGCAGTGTTTACTACAGCGGTAATCCATCCATTGATTCCTCCATATCAGGTTCAGGGAAAGTGAAAAAGAGATAGGAATTGCATCAGATTCATCTCAGGCCGCGTAATTTAAGCGGCTTTTTTTTTTACATATTGATGCGTCTAAAATATTTCATAAATTTCCTGCATATAAATCATCTAAAAAAATTGAAATTATGAGCATGTTAAAAGAATTTAAGGAATTTGCCATGCGTGGAAACGTGGTTGACATGGCGGTAGGTATCATTATTGGAGGTGCTTTTGGGAAAATTATCAGTTCGGTTGTTGCCGATGTAATTATGCCACCGATAGGCTTGCTTATGGGAGGAGTATCATTTACCGACTTGAAAATAATTCTGAAAGAACCTGTATTAGATGCTGCCGGTGCGGTTACAACAGCAGCTGTTTCTATTAATTATGGAAATTTCATTCAGGTAACAGTTGATTTTCTGATTATTGCAATGGCTATTTTTATGATGATTAAAGCCATGAACAGTTTGAAAAAGAAAGAGGTAGAAGCTCCCGCTGCACCTCCTGCACCACCAGAACCAACAAAAGAAGAAGTTTTGCTTGCTGAAATTCGCGATTTATTAAAAACTAAATAATCGGAAGTATTTTTCAAATGGAGGCTGTCCGCTAATAAGCGGACAGCCTTTTTTTTTCGAATTTATTCATAGTATGACTTTGAGTCATGCTATGAATAAGTTTTATTTTCTGATGATTTCGATTTGACCACCCGGCCCAAGTTTGATGATGGAAGAAGGTTGCGCCGGCATGTTGTCATTCTGTCGATATTCAACAATGTAATCCACCTGATTTTTAATTTCTTCAGAAATTTCGGCAAAAACTGTCGGTGATTTTTCGCCACTGACGTTGGCTGAGGTGGAAACTATCGGGCGGCGGAAACGCTGAAGTAACTGGCTTGTAAAAGCTTCTTTTGTAAATCGGATACCGACGCTGCCATCTTCAGCTACCAGATTTTTCGCAAGATTTTTCGCACCGGGGTAGATTACGGTTAACGGCGTTGTTGCAACCTCAACCAAATCCCACGCAATCTCCGGAACTTCTGCGACATAACGGTCGAGTAGCGCAGGGTTCTCCATCAGTACCAGCATACTTTTACTGTCGGCGCGTTTTTTTATCTGATAAATGCGTTGCACTGCAGTTTCGTTGGTGGCATCGCAGCCAATTCCCCATATCGTATCGGTGGGATAAAGTATAATTCCACCATTTTTCAGCACTTCAAGCGCTTTTTTTATATCGTCAATCATCACTTCTTTTTAATACAGTTGAGTATAAATCAATCATTTTTTCAGCAAAAAGTTGTGGATGAAATTTTGCTGCACGTTCATTTCCTTTAAAAATCAGGTTATTTCGTTGTCCTTCGTTTTCAAGAATCATCCTGATATTTTTACCAAGTCCGGCAAAATCGCCGGGTGAACAAAGCAATGCTGCATCCCCTGCGGTTTCGGGAAGACACGAAACATTTGAGGTAATTACGGGGCATCCGCTCGCCATTGCCTCAATCACAGGCAATCCAAACCCTTCGAAAAAAGAAATATAAACCGAAAGGGTTGCCATTTGGTACAGCCCGGCAAGTTCGGCATCATCAATGTGAGGCAGAAAGAATACCTGTTTCTCCAATCCGTTTGCATCGATAAATTGTTTCATTTTGTTGAAATACGAAGTGTGTTTTCCAACAAATACCACAGAAGTATCCAGATTTCCCGCTTTAATTGCCTTTAATATGGCCAGCTGGTTTTTTCTGGGTTCAAGCGAACCCACCGAAAGAATAAACCTTAGTGGTAATTTGTACTTATTCCTGAGTTTTTCGGTCTCCTGTTTTTCATAAAAAACCGGTGACACCGATTGGTAAATCACCTCAATTTTATCGGGATTTACCAAAAAAAACCTGATGATATCATCCCTGGTTTGTTCACTGATGGCAATGATTTTATTGGCTGTTTCGCAGGCATATTTTACTTTCCGGTAGTAAATTTTCCGGTCGATGAGTTTGTAAAATTCAGGATAACGCAGGAAAATCAGGTCGTGGATTGTGACTACCGAAGGAATATTGATTTTGTGAATACCATGCGGAAGTTCGTTGCTCAGTCCGTGGTAAAGTTCAATATTTTGCTTTTTTAAATGCCCCGCAGCGTAACTTCTCCAAAGCGGTTTGAAAAGCTTGAATAACGGGGTATCGGGCGAATGCACTTCAAACTTACGGTAGTCGTCAAACAGATTTTTCCTGATTTCGGGGGTGTACAAAACGAGTTGATTTTCAGGTGCATATTGTTGTAAAGCGTTGATTGTATTCCGGCTGTAATTTCCCAGACCGGACGCATTCAGAAAGGCACGTTTTGCATCAAATCCTATTCTCATGATGGTATGAAGATTCAAATGTCTCTATTAATATTTGCTTCAATCTCCCTTATAAATTCCTTCATATCTGATAATTTAAGCAAAACTTCCTCCTTTTCGAACTGAACAAAAATGCCATAATCTCCATCTGTTCTGTCTTCAAAACCCTTATTTACTATTTTCCCAAATTTAGTCTTGATTATTCCTGTTTTGATATATTCCTTGTTAAACCAACCTATTAATTGATTATGTTTTGATGTTTTAAATCCATTTTTTAATGCCAGCGCAAGCAGCATATAAAACATACCGTAATAAATGCGGTTTATTGCTAAAGTTAAAAGATTCTTTTCGATTAAAATCTCAACGTCCGAAATGGCTGCTTTTGCCTGTTCAATTCGGTAATTTATAAGTTCTTCTTGGTTAGCTTGCATAAATTCCATCAACAAGAGCATCTGTTATTAAAGGATGTTTTCCCCAGAACTTGGTTTCTATTTCTGTTTGGGAAATAATTTTCGAATCGATTAAAATATCGTACTCGAGCGCTATTTCGTAACAAATATCACGAATTTGTCCACGTTCCTGCCATTTAAACAGGTCGCTTGTGACAATGAGAATATCAAAATCGGAATTTTTATTTGCGGTATTTTTTGCCTGAGACCCAAATAAAACCACTTTGGAAATACGACTACCAAAAACCGTTTCCAGTCTTGTTTTTACACTTTGTAATATTCTGTATTTCTTAGTCATCAGGCAAAAATACAAAAAAGGCCGGTTTACAGCCGGCCTCTTTCAATATTTTGAAATTCGGCTTAAACCGGAAAACTTTCAAGTCCTTTGAAATCGAGCGTAATAAACAGGTCGTCAATAGTTTCAGCGCGGCGGATTTGCACCACTTCGCCATTTTCGCGTAACAGCAATTCGGCCGAACGTGGTTTGCCATTGTAGTTAAATCCCATCGAATGTCCGTGTGCGCCTGTATCGTGAATTACAACAATATCACCGGGTTCCAGCTCGGGCAACATGCGGTCGATGGCAAATTTGTCGTTGTTTTCGCATAGCGAGCCTGTAACATCGTAAGTTACATTGTGTGGTTGATTTTCCTTGCCAACAACTGTAATGTGATGATAAGCACCATAAAGTGCGGGCCGCATCAGGTTGGCCATGCTGGCATCGAGACCAGCGAACTTTTTAAACGTATTTTTTATATGGCGCACTGTGGTTACCAAATATCCGTAAGGTCCGGTTATCATACGGCCCGATTCGAAATAGAGTTTCAGCGGAGCCAATCCGTTGGCAACAATCATTTCATCGTACAACTTTCTGATTCCGGCGCTCACATATTCAAGGTCAACTGCTTTTTGCTCAGGTTTATACGGAATTCCAATACCACCACCAAGGTTGGCAAATTCAATTCTGATACCAGTTTTCTGGTTTACTTCAATAATCAACTTGAAAAGAATTTCAGCGGTTTCGATAAAATAGTCAGGGTCCAGCTCGTTGGAGGCAACCATGGTATGCACCCCAAAACGTTTGACACCTTTTTCTTTTAACATCGCATATCCTTCAATCATTTGCTCATGCGTAAAACCGTACTTGGCTTCTTCCGGGTGACCGATAATCAGGTTGCCCTGTTTCAGGTCGCCGGGATTGTAACGCAAACAAATGGTTTCGGGTAAACCCACATTCCTTTCAAGGTATTCAATATGAGAAATATCATCGAGATTGATGATGGCACCCAAATCTGCAGCGAATTGAAATTCATTGGCCGGGGTATCATTCGATGTCAGCATGATTTCGTCGCCGCTCATGCCAACCCGTTTGGCAATTTCGAGTTCGGTAATCGAACTGCAGTCGATACCAAAACCCTCTTCCCTCAGGATTTTCATCAGGTATGGATTCGGTGCAGACTTTATTGCGTAATATTCCTTAAATCCTTCGTTCCACGAAAAAGCTTTTACAAAACGGCGGGCATTTTCGCGCATTGCTTTTTCATCGTAAATATGAAATGGTGTGGGGGTCGATTCGATTATTTTCTCAAGTTGTTCTTTCGAAAAGGGAATATTTTTCGTTGTCATGGTAATTGTTGATTTAAAAGACTGCAAATGTACAATTAAAACAAGTAACTGTGGAATTGTTCTAAATAGAGGTGTGAAAAATTGAGTTTAATTAACCTTGCTGTATGAATTGGGCCGACCAGTTACGCGCCCTTTCCCGTTCGCCGTCAGCCAGCGGGCCTTCTTCTCCGGTTACCAGGAAACCTTCAGGCGGAGCAACAAGTTTTCCGCCTTTCGTTTGCAAGGTGTTGGCAATATGTTTCGCGGCATAACCTCCGGTTTTCACCAGAAACCGGAGTGGTTTCGATTTGATGGTTTCCAACATAATCCTTGTATCGAATGCCGCTACCCTTACATCTTTTAACCCGTTTTCGGGAATGCTTTTCAAAAACGCCTTTGTTTTTTCACAGGGTCTGAATCCACGGGTTGCTGAACCAACAATCAGTAATTCAGCTTCTTTCAGTTCATTCAGGTTTACATTGTCAATCCTTTTCAACAAAACTGCATTGCCAAATGGTTCGGCAACTGCCTCTGCAATTTTTTCTGTATTGCCAAAAAACGATTCGTAAAGGATCATAACTTTCATTAAAGTGAGATTTTATTTAGCAGCTAGCCCTATTGCAGCCTTCACCCCATCGGCAGCACTCGAAATTATACCACCTGCATAACCGCTGCCTTCGCCAACAATATAAAGGTTTTCAAATCCTTCACAACTTCCGTTTGGTTCACGCACCACTTGCACCGGCGACGATGTTTTACTTTCGAAACCAATCAGGTTTCCGGTTTCAAACCCGCGCATTTTACGGTTAAAATCCAATAATCCGGCCTGCATCGAACTTACCACTGGCTTAGGTAATAATTCCCAAAGTGGTGCTGTTGTGAGTCCCAACGGGTAACTGCCTTGCAGTTTTTCACTCCCGGATTTCATCTTCAAAAATCCGGCAATTGAACAGGCCGGCGCTGAATAGCTTTGCGTAAACTGGTAAAACTGTTCTTCAATTTTTCGCAGGTTGGCAAGTGCTTCTGAAGCCGAAACTGTTTTGCCCGCAAGCTCATCGGGATGAATTCCAGCCACACAAGCAGCATTGGCAAATTTGCCGCCGCGACTGTAAAAACTCATTCCGTTTACAATATTGGTTTCGGCATACGCAGCAGCCGGAACTACAATGCCACCCGGACACATGCAAAACGAAAAAACCTGGTGTTTGCCGTCGGCAGGTGAGGTAATACGGTATTCAGCCGCTTTAACGCCCGGTAATTCGGGCCGACCCCACTGCGCCACATTAATTACTTCCTGACGATGCTCCATTCTGCTGCCAATCGCAAAGTTTTTTGTTCGGAACGGAACACCCCGCCGAATCAACATTTCGTAAGTTTCATACGCCGAGTGGCCGGGTGCTATGAATAGCATATCAACCGTAATATTTCCGGCGGAAGTAACCACCTCAGTTACTTTCGAATTTTTAACCACGATATCGGTAAGAAGGGTTTCGAAAAGCATTCTTCCACCCAAATTCTCGAATTGGGCACGCAGGTTAGCCACAATTTTCCGCAAGTTGTCGGTGCCAAGATGAGGGTGCGCCATGTACTCTATTTCGGCGGGAGCGCCTGCTTCAACATAACTTCTCAGAATAAATTCTTTTTCAAGCGAAATGTGTTTTGAGCGCGAAGTAAGTTTGCCATCAGAAAAAGTACCGGCGCCACCTTCGCCAAAAGCATAATTGTTTTGTGCATCGAAATTGCCGGTGCGTTCGAAATTCAGAATCGATTTTCCGCGTTTGTCCACCTGCGAGCCGCGTTCAATTAATGTGACATTAAAACCGGCTTTTTGCAAAACGAATGCGGCAAAAAAACCGGCAGGACCGCTGCCAACCACAACCACATTCTCTTTTCGGTTTTTATATGGAATTACAAGTTTTTCAATTTTAATTTCATCTCCACCTTTGATTTCGTCAGACTGAACAACAACCTGCACCAGCCAGTGAATATTGGCTTTGTTGCGGGCATCGAGGCTTTTATTTTCGATATGAAACGAAAATTGTTTAATACGAAGTTCCCTGGAAATGCGATTTTGCAGCATCTCATTGGTAAAATCGGTGGGCAGTTTCAGTGAAATGGTTTTAAATCCCATACTTATCTTTTTGTAAAGGTAAATTTTTTTGCTCTTGGTGTTTTGTCTTTTTATTCAATGTGTTCAGCACAAATTTAATGCTGAGGGAAATAATTGTAGCCGTTTTCGAGTGTAACTTAAATTAAAGTTGTGCGTCAATTTTATGTCGGTATAGATAAAACCGACAAACAGAAAACGAAACAACTTGCAAAAAAACACTTTCACACCTGTTTTTCGACCGTTTATCGAAAAAATTGTGGTGATAAAGTTTTTAAAACAGAATTTTAACAGCGAAAACAGAAAACAGCCAAAAAACAAATTGTAAAGTCATGATTAGTTTAAGCAATGTTCACAAATCTTACGCAATGGGCAGCAGCAAGCTGCACGTTTTAAAAGGCATAGACCTGCACATCGCGCAGGGCGAATTTGTTTCCATCATGGGTTCATCGGGTTCGGGAAAATCGACACTGCTGAATATCCTCGGAATTTTGGATAATTACGACGAGGGTACGTACCACCTGAATGGAAAACTCATCAAAAACATGTCGGAAAAACAGGCAGCCCAGCTTCGCAACGAAATGCTGGGTTTTGTATTTCAGTCGTTTAATTTGATTTCGTTTAAAAATGCCATGGAAAATGTGGCTTTACCCTTGTATTACCAGGGTGTAAACCGTAAAAAACGAAACAAAATTGCGCTTGAGTACCTCGATAAAATGGGTTTACTACCCTGGGCAAATCACTTGCCAAGCGAAATGTCGGGTGGACAAAAACAACGTGTTGCCATTGCCCGTTCACTGATTTCGAAACCAAAAATCATTTTTGCCGACGAACCTACCGGTGCTCTCGATTCAGCAACTTCGTTCGAAGTGATGGATATCTTACAGGACATCAACAAAGAAGGCATCACACTAATTATTGTAACCCATGAGCATGACATTGCTGCCATGACACAAAAAATCATCAGGCTGCACGATGGGAAAATTGCCGAAATACTTGAGAATGGTGAGCTGAAAGACTGGAAGCACCAGTACAAACGCGAACTCGAAATTGCCTGAAGAACATGAAAATAGAGTAAAGACAAGGCATGCCTTGTCTCTAACAGACAGAAACAATTAATCAGAAAACTTAATCTATCATGTTCGATATCGATAAATGGCAGGAGATACTGGCAACCATCAAAAAAAACAAGATGAGGACCTTTCTTACCGGGTTTAGCGTGGCTTGGGGGATTTTTATGCTGATGATTCTGCTCGGTTCGGGGAATGGCCTCAGCAATGGTGTTTCAGAAAATTTTACCCGCGATGCCATTAACGCCATGTGGCTTTGGAGCGGAAAAACAAGCATTCCTTACCAGGGAATGAAAGAGGGCAGGGAAATAAAACTGACCAACGATGACTATGACATTATTAAAGATATTCCGGGAATTGATAAAACCTCAGGGCGGTATTTTATTCGTGGAAATATGTTTTCGTACGGAAGCGAATACGGCAGTTATACAGCGATAACCTGTCACCCCGATTTGCAGGAAGTTGAGTCGATTGAGATTGTGGAAGGCCGCTTTGTGAATGAAATTGATATTCGCGAAGCACGAAAATCGGTGGTTCTCGGAAAGGATATTTACGATGCACTATTCAAAGGGAAAAATGCGATTGGGGAATATATCCGTGTAAACAACATTCCTTTTAAAGTGGTTGGCATTTGCAAAGAAGGTGGTGGCACCCGTCATCGCAATGCATACATTCCGGTAACCACAGGGCAACGTGTTTTTAATGGCTCGAACAGGCTGCACAATTTTGCCGTAACTGTTGATGCAAAAACCATTGAAGAGAGCCAGATTATCGAGAACGCTGTGCGCGAGCAGGTAGCGCAAAAACACAAATTCGATGCTACCGACGAATCGGCGCTGGGTTCCTACAATAAACTGGAAGATGTGATGCAAACCATGAAGATTTTCCAGGCAATCGAAATCTTTATCTGGATTATCGGAACAGGAACTTTAATTGCCGGTGTTGTGGGTGTAAGCAATATTATGCTGATTGTGGTAAAAGAACGCACCAAAGAAATTGGCATCCGCAAGGCAATCGGCGCCAGTCCGGCTTCTGTAATCGGTTTGATTTTGTTAGAATCGATTTTAATTACAACCGTGGCCGGTTATATCGGGCTGGTGTTGGGAACCGGGTTAATGGAAGGGATTAACTTTTTTGTTGAACAGCAATATGCCGCTTCAGCAGCAACTAATGGTGGAAATGGAGAAACCATTTTCCGAAACCCGACAGTTGATTTGAATGTAGCGGTGATGGCAACAGTTTTACTGGTGATTGCGGGTACAATTGCCGGTTATATTCCGGCAAAACGGGCGGCAAGTATTAAACCAATTGAAGCGTTAAGGGACGAATAGAAAGTTAGCCTCCCCCGACCCCTCCGAAGGAGGGGAGAAACGAAAAAACAAACTAAAGATTAAATAGAAGACATGAAAACAATAAATATCAATGAATTAACTAATCACCCCTCCAACGGAGGGGCAGGGGGGAGGCTTCATTATGTTTGACTTAGACCTTTGGAAAGAAATTCTGAGCGCCCTGAAAAAAAACCGGTTGCGTAGTTTTATGACGGCTTTTGGCGTGTTTTGGGGAATATTTATGCTCATTGTAATGTCGGGTGCCGGACGTGCACTCGAAAACGGAGTGATGGACGGGCTGAAATCATTTGCAACCAATTCAGCTTTTTTTTGGACCGAACCCACGAGTAAACCATACGAAGGATTTCAGCGCGGCAGACGCTGGAATTACAAAAACAAGGACATTGAGTACCTTCGCGAAAATGTAAAAGATATTCAATATTTGTCGCCTAAATTGTTCGGGCCAAATACCAACAGTGGCGATAACACCATCAGGGGTAAAAAAACAGGAGCATTTAATATTACAGGCGATTATCCCGAATTCTATAAAATCGATCCCTGGGTTCCGGTTAAAGGACGGCTTATTAATGATATCGATATTCTGCACAAACGCAAGGTTTGTATTATTGGCGAACGGGTTGCCGAAGTGATGTTCGAAAAAGAGGAAGAACCCATTGGTGAATACCTCAAAATCAATGGTGTATATTTTCAGGTAGTGGGTGTGGTTCATCCCGAAACCCGCATGAATTTTAACGGTAACCGCAAAAACGAATCTATAATGATTCCGTTTTCGACCATGCAGCAAACCTATAACATGGGCGATGTGGTGCATTTTTTTGCAGTTACTTCAAAGCCGGGAGTTCCAGCCAGCCAGTTAGAGGCAAAACTGAAAGATTTGCTGAAAGCCCGCCACAAGGTTGCTCCCGATGACGTGCAGGCTGTGGGGTCGTTTAATATTGAAGTTGAATTTGTAAAATACCAGGGGCTCTTTACGGGCATCCAGATTCTGACATGGATTGTGGGAATCGGAACCTTGCTGGCTGGTGTAATTGGGGTCAGCAATATTATGCTGGTAATTATCAAAGAACGTACTCAGGAAATCGGTATTCAGCGTGCAATCGGGGCAACCCCCGGAAACGTGATTATGCATATTGTAGCCGAAAGTGTATTCCTCACTGTGATTGCCGGTTATATCGGTCTTTCGCTTGGAATAGGGTTATTGGAACTGGCTAACATGGCACTTTCATCGGGTAATGCAAACCCCGACGATGTGTTTTTTAAACGCCCTGAGGTCAGTTTCAATATGGCGGTGGGCGCACTTTCTGTACTTGTGGTTTCAGGCGTAATTGCCGGGCTGATTCCGGCACGAAGGGCTGTGAGCATAAAACCTATTGATGCGTTAAGAGACGAGGGAATTTAGATTAACGAATGAAAGCATTTACTATTTACCGATTTACCCCCGAAGTTTCGGGGTACTATTTATAAAAAACATCTCATCAAGTATCAAGGAGTATCTAATATCAAATATCCAGCATCCAGTATCATAAAGAATTAAACAGAAACAAAAAACATAGAAGTCATGAAAAAAGCGTTAAGAATTTTAGGAGTAGTAGTATTACTTGCAGTTTTTGGGGGAACCCTGTTCTTTTTGTATAACAAATCGAAAAAGAAACCCGAATTGTATGAAACCAAATCGCCGTTTGTGAGCGATGTAATTATGAAAACTGTGGCAACCGGTTCGGTTGTGCCAAGGTTCGAAATTGAAATCAAACCACAGGTGTCGGGAATTATCGACGAAATTTATGTGCAGGCTGGCGACCGCATTGCCAAAGGCCAGGTAATTGCACGTATTAAAATCATCCCCGACATGGTTAACCTGAACAGCGCCGAAAACCGGCTGAACAGGGCAAAAATTAATTTTGAGGATGCGAAAGTCGATTTTGAGCGTCAGCAAAAACTTTTCGATAAGAATGTAATTTCATACACTGAGTTCAAAACAGCCAAAGTAGCCTTTGATGCAGCCAAAGAAGAAATTACTGCCGCAGAAAATAATCTTGAATTAATTAAAAATGGTGTAACAAAAACAGCTAAAACTGCTACCAATACACTTGTGCGTTCGAATAACGACGGAATGGTGTTAGATGTGCCTGTTGAAGTTGGAAATTCTGTAATTCAGTCGAACACTTTTAACGACGGAACAACCATTGCCATTGTGGCCGATATGCACGACATGATTTTTGAAGGAAAAGTTGACGAAACAGAGGTTGGGAAAATCAAGGAAGGAATGCCGATAGAACTTGAAATCGGCGCCATCGACAAGGAAAAGTTTGATGCCATTCTTGCCTACATTTCGCCAAAAGGGAAAGAAGAAAACGGCGCTATTCAGTTTGAAATTAAAGCCGATGTAAAACTGAAAGAAGGCCAGTTTATCAGGGCCGGGTACAGCGCCAACGCCAATATCGTTCTCGACCGCAAAGACAGTGTGATGGTGATTCCGGAAGGAATGCTGAAATTCGAAAACGACTCTTCGTATGTTGAAGTTCAGACCGGTACAGAACAGCAGTTTGAAAAACGTTTTGTAAAAACAGGTTTATCTGATGGTATAAACATTGAAATTACCGAAGGTTTAACCAAAACTGATAAAGTAAAAGGCGACAAAATCGACCCTAAAAAAACGGCTGAAGAACAAACCAGCAAAGGTTAAAAATTGAGCAATCAATTACTTTATATATTTTAGCACGATTAAAAAAAAAGGAAAACAATGAAGCATCTTCTTATTCTGGTTACAGCTGCAGCTTTTGTAGTTACAGGTTTTACATCGGTTGCACAAAATGTGTGGTCGCTGCAAAAATGTATCGATTATGCACTCGAAAACAACATTCAGATTAAACAACAGCAACTGAATACACAGTATTACGAAAACCAGGTGAGCCAGGCAAAATCGAACCGGTTACCCAATTTAAATGCGCAAATTGGCAACGACAACAGTTTTGGCCGCTCGCTTACTTATGATAATACCTACAAGAATGTGAATTCATCGAGTATCAGTGGTGGCGCAAGTACAAGCCTGACTATATTCGACGGGTTTCAGCTCACAAATACCATCGAAAAGCAGGAGCTTGATTTGCAGGCTACCCTGAAAGATATGCAAAAGGCAAAAGACGATATGATGCTGAACATTGCGGGTATGTATTTGCAGATTTTGTTTGCCGAAGAACTGGTTTTGGTTGACGAAGCACAAATGGAAGTTACCAAACAACAACTCTCGCGCACAAAGCAATTGGTTGAAGCAGGGAGTCTCGCAAAAGGTGCTCAGCTTGAAATTGAAGCCCAGTTAGCCCGCGAGGAATTGCAAATGGTAAACGACAAAAACAATCTGCAATTGTACTATCTCGGGTTATATCAATTGCTTGAGTTACCCATTGCTGAAAGCTTTAAAATTGAAAAACCGGTGTTGCCCGAAATCAAAGCCAGTATTTCAATGGCCAATTCAATCGATGTGTTTAACAACGCGTTAAACGTACGCCCCGAAATTCAGGCTGCTCAGTTGCGGGTTAAAAGTGCTGAAAAAAGCCTTGAAATTGCAAAGGGAAATTATTACCCCAACCTTACTTTCAATGCCAACTACTACAATTTGTACAATAATCAATACACCGATATTAGCGGGAATAAAATTGAGTTTGGCAGCCAGTTGAAAAACAATGCCCGTTCATCTTTAGGTGTAACGCTGGGAATTCCGGTTTTTAACCGTTTCCAGGTGAAAAACGGGGTTTCGAATGCCGAAATACAAATTCAGGATTACCAATATCGTTTGCAAACATCGAGCAACACTTTGCGCAAGGAAATTGAACAGGCATACACAAACGCACTTGCTGCATTAAACCGTTACATCTCAACCGAAAAGGCTGTTGTATCGATGCAGGAGGCTTTCCGTTATGTAGAGGAAAAATTTAATGTGGGCATGGTGAACTCTGTTGATTACAATCTGCAGAAAAACCAGCTGACATCAGCTCAGTCGCAACTTTTACAGGCAAAATACGAGTATATTTTCCGCACAAAAATTCTCGATTTCTACAATGGAATCCCGATTGAATTATGACGGAAATTGATTTTTAGTAAAAGGAAATTCTGCATTAAAAGTAATGCAGAATTTTTTTTGTATTGCTCCACAGAGATACAAGTTGAATTGAACCGATTCAGTTTTTATTTTCAACAAATTCAATATATTTGCGGCTCACCTAAATCGGTTAAACCACATGAATAAAGCTTTTTCGTGGATATTTATTATTGTGTTTATTTTCAGCATTTCAACGGTTGATGCAAAGTACATTTCAGCGGCTAAAAACGATTCTATTGTTGAAACACACAACAAAGACTATGTTTATATTGTAAAGAAAAGGAAGTCGGAAATCAAAATCGATGGCGTTATTGATGAGGCAGACTGGCAGGTGGCGCAAAAAGCAACCGATTTTCATCTTGTGCTTCCGATCGATTCAGGGTTTGCAGTTCAGCCTTCTGAAATGATGATGACTTACGATGATAAAGCATTGTATGTGGCACAGATTTTTTACGATACAATTCCGGGGAAACGAATTATGGAATCATTTCGCCCCGATTTCATTTTCAGCAATAACGATAACCTGCTTATTTTCTTCGACACGTTTCTCGATCAAACCAACGGATTTTCGTTTGGTGTTTCGGCGTCGGGCGCCAAATGGGACGGGCTGATGTCGAATGGCAGCAACATCTCGCTGATGTGGGATATCAAATGGGAATCGAAAACAAAAAATTATACCGACAAATGGGTTTCTGAATTAAGAATTCCGTTTAAATCGGTCCGCTATCCGGCTGGCAGCAGAATGTGGAATGTAAATTTCAGCCGGTTGGATTTGAAATCGAATGAAAAGTCATCCTGGGCACCGGTGCCACGCCAGTTTCCTACGGCTTCGCTGGCTTACGCCGGGGTGATGAAATTTGACGAGCCACTGCCAAAACCCCGTATGCAACTTTCGTTAATACCGTATGTTTTCGGGAGTTATGCCAATGATTATGAGGCAGGAACCGGGGCTGAGTACAAGAAAGATTTCGGGTTCGATGCCAAAGTTGGTCTTTCATCGTCGCTGAACCTCGATTTAACTTACAACCCCGATTTTTCGCAGGTTGAGGTTGACAGGCAAATCACCAACATCGACCGCTTCGAATTACTTTTTCCTGAAAAGCGGCAGTTTTTTCTCGAAAACAGCGATTTGTTTTCCAATTATGGTTACGAGTCGGTTACCCCGTTTTTCTCGCGCCGTATCGGACTCGATGCCCCGGTTTTGGCCGGAGCCCGGCTTACCGGGAAAATCGGGAATAATCTCCGCATCGGGTTAATGAATATGACAACGCGTGAAACGGGCGATTTTCTGGCACGCAATTTCACCGTGGCTTCGGTTCAGCAGAAGGTTTTTGCCCGCTCCAACTTCGGGTTCATTTTTGTAAACAAGGAATATTTTAACCAACCTGCCGATACAACCATGTTTAACCGTGTGGCAGGGTTCGATTACAATCTTGCAACCAGCAATAATTTCTGGAGCGGAAAATTCTTCTATCACCGGTCGTTTCAACCAGGGGATATGGATAAACAATTTGCAGAGGGAGCAACGCTGGCATACAATCGAACACATTTTCAGGCAAGGATTTCTCAAACCTCGGTAGGCGAAAATTATCGGGCCGAAACAGGATATGTCCGCCGTTCAGGGTACAATTTCCTCGGTCCCGAGTTAACTTATCTTTTTGTTCCAAATGGGTGGGTTGTAAGCCACGGAATTTCTATCGAGAATGAAAATTATTTTGACCCTGACTACCGGAAAATTGAACATGAAAATACTGTCTCGTACCAGTTTGGATTTCAAAATATGTCGCAACTTGAGCTTGGATACAAAGATTTTTATGTGGAGTTACAAGATGATTTCGACCCTACACACAGTGGGGAACATTATCTGGCAGCCGGAACTAAATATGATTTTGGAGGTTTATACCTTAATTATTTTTCGACACGCAAAAATATGTTCAGTTATAATTTCGAGGTTGTTAAAAGCTCTTATTATACAGGTGATATTCAATTTATTGATGGCAGTGCTGGATATCGGATTCAACCCTACATTAACTTTACCATGAATTTTAATTATACCGATATGGATTTGGGGGCTCCGTTTGAGCGTACAAAGTTTTTGCTCGTGGGGCCAAAACTCGATGTTACTTTTACCGATAAAATATTCTGGACAACCTTTGTTCAGTACAATGAGCAGGTTGAAAACATGAATATTAACATGCGTTTACAATGGCGCTACCAGCCCGTTTCGGATATTTACCTTGTTTATACCGATAATTATTACACTGGCGACTGGAGCTCCCGCAATCGGGCACTTGTACTTAAAATTACGTATTGGCTGAATTGAAGCGGAAAACCTGATACTGGATACTGGATACTTGATGCTGGAATTGATTCTTGATTCTGGATACTCGATGCCGGATTGAAAACCGGATACTTCCCGCCCGAATGGACATTGTAGTTTAGTTAAGAATTTTGAATACTGGAAGGTTTAAACGCAAAGTACACTGAGAAGACGCAAAGTACCGCAAAGTCAATATCAGTATGACTTCTTTGCGGTTCTCCGCGATTGGCTTTGCAGTTCTCTGCGGTTAAAATTATACTCATTCTCGTTAACCAAACAACATCGAATAGTAAATCTGTAAATTGTAAATACCTTTGCTTCCGACTCCCGACGCTTCTCCTTTACCAAAATGTTAAACCCGTTTTTGCTGGTTTTTTAAATTTCACACTTCCATAAAATCATTTATCTTTGCCTTTCCTTAAAAAAAAGGGACAGCCTTATAATTAAAAGATTTATAACAAAATAACGCATTATTGAAATGAAAGTAACAGTAGTTGGAGCTGGCAATGTTGGTGCTACCTGTGCACAGATTGTAGCCGAAAAAAATATCGTACAGGAAGTGGTTCTTCTCGATATTAAAGAGGGAATTTCAGAAGGCAAATCACTCGATTTATGGCAAACTGCCCCGATTAACGAATACGATACCCGTCTTGTGGGTTCGACAAACGATTATGCAAAAACTGCTGACTCAGAAGTAGTGGTAATTACTTCGGGTATTCCGCGTAAACCCGGCATGAGCCGCGACGACCTGATTTCAATCAACGCCGGAATCGTTAAAAACGTTACTGAAAACGTGATAAAATACTCGCCAAAGGCAAAAATCATCATAGTTTCGAATCCACTTGATGTTATGACTTATGCAGCTTATGTAACTGCTAAAAAGCCAAGAACAGAAGTTATGGGTATGGCCGGAATCCTTGATACTGCACGTTACCGTGCATTTTTAGCCGAAGCGCTCGATTGTTCACCTCGCGATATTCAGGCATTATTAATGGGTGGCCACGGCGATACTATGGTTCCGCTGCCACGTTACACCACAGTTTCGGGTATTCCGGTAACTGAACTCATTGATGCTGAAAAACTGAATGCCATTGTTGAACGCACAAAATCGGGTGGTGGAGAATTGGTTAACCTGATGGGAACATCGGCCTGGTATGCCCCGGGTTCGGCTGCTGCACAAATGGTAGAGGCTATTGTGATGAACCAGAAACGAGTTTTCCCCTGCTGCGTAAAACTCGAAGGCGAATATGGACTGAACAACATGTTTGTGGGCGCTCCGGTTAAACTGGGCAAAAATGGTGTTGAGCAAATTATTGAAGTTGCTCTTAACGAAGCTGAGCTTGAATTGCTGCACGCTTCGGCCAATTCGGTTAAAGGAATTATGGACGTGCTCGATGGAATGAATATTTTATAAGCAACAAATAAATTCGAAAAAAGAAACGGTTGATTCTGAAAGGGGTCAGCCGTTTTTTATTTGGTTGTTTAATGCCAATGGTAAAATGGATACAACAATAATGAAGAAAGTACTTGAAAAAGAAAGAACCCGGTATGGGGTTCGATTTTAGTAACAACGACCAACCCACAAAAATTCTCACAGTAGTTTGGAAAGCCGGCGCCCTGAACAACCAGGAGGTTTTCAGAGGTATGTGCTGACTACTAAGGTCAAAAAAAACGGAAATAAGGTTTCTGAAATCGAAAACGTAAGTTCGTCTATTTTATAAAAGAAACCTTATTTTATTCCTGCAAACCAGAGTGTTGATTTCTAAGGTGAAAAACAGAAATAAGGTTTTAAAAATAAAACACAATAGTCTCGTCCATAAAAAACCTTATTTCATTCCTCGAAACCTTAGTAGCTGAAAAATCAATTCAAACCCAACCTTATTTACCTTATCGGTGTTGCAACGCCGGAGCGCTGAACAACCGACCGGATTTATGTGGGTTGCCAATTTCTATTATAATCTATCCCGTACCGGGATGAAGAAAAAGACGACAGCATTTTTAAAGTGATAAACCCGGTACGGGTTCGATTTTAGTAACAACGACCAACCCACAAAAATCCTCACAGTAGTTTGGAAAGCCGGCGCCCTGAACAACCAGGAGGTTTTCAGAGGTATGTGCTGACTACTAAGGTCAAAAAAAAACGGAAATAAGGTATTTGAAATCGAAGCCGGAGGCGCACATTTCACCCTCACCGGCATTTCTGAAAACATACCAACCCACCGGGTTGGGGAAACTCTTGTTGAAATCCAATTTTTCATTCCTCATTTTTCATTTTTAATTGCTTACCGCATTTGCAGGGCTTAATTGTTTCGTTATATTTGCCGCGCTTGAATAAAACAGTGAAAATCAAATTAAAAATATCGAAAAAACAGTGGCTGAACGTGGCCATTTTTGCTGCGGTAATTGCCGTTGCAGCTGTATTCGACATTTATTTTGAAAACCGGGGTGTTCAGGTGGCCGGTATTGAAACCAGCACCAGTGACAATGAAAATGAAAAAAGTTTGGTTCAGCTGTATTTACAAAACGTTGATTTTGGCGTTAAAATTCAGGTTTTAAAAACTGTACAACGCAAAATTCAACTGAAAGCCCACGATAAATTTCTGCAGCAATTTCACCAGTTGCGCAATTACCAGGTGCTGAAAGCCGAAGTTCAAACCCAAAACGCCCCACAAATTATCACCTACCAGTACCTTTCATTCCGCAACTACATTTACTTTTCCCCCGACGATATACCGTCAGTTGCATAATTGCCGGTTTTCAAATCTGCCGGCTTGCACAGGCTAATTAGCTTGTGTGAATTATTCTTGTAAATATTTCAAAATCAATTTTATAAAAATTATAGTTTAACAATTAAAACTGAATTAAAATGCAAAGTAAAGGTGCAATTTTAACATTCGCAGTTCTGTTGGCGCTGGTATCAGCTTACCAGTTAACTTTTACCTGGAAATCGAAACAGGTTGAAAAAGATGCCATTGAATATGCCAAAGGGAATCCTGATCAGGAGTTTCATTATCTCGATTCTATGTCGGGTGAAGTGGTTTACAACATCGGGGTAAAGAAATTTACTTACAAAGAGGTGAAAGAACTTGAGATGAACCTCGGTCTCGACCTCAAAGGCGGTATGAACGTAACACTTGAGATTTCGGTGGTTGACCTTATCAGGGCCATGTCGAATTACAATCCCGACTCAACGTTTAATGCAGCGCTGAACAAAGCTGTTGAGTTGCAGAAAAACAGCCAGAAAGATTTCGTGACACTGTTTGGCCAGACTTATGAGCAGATGGACCCGAACGCCAAATTAGCTTCCGTTTTCAATACACTCGAACTTCGCGAACGCGTTACATTTAACTCATCGAATGCCGATGTTTTAGATGTAATCAGGGAAGAAACAGACGCTGCAATCGACAACTCGTTTAACATTCTGCGTACTCGTATCGACCGTTTTGGGGTTGCACAGCCAAACATTCAGCAGTTGCAAACCAAAGGGCGCATTCTGGTTGAATTACCCGGTGTAAAAGACCAGGCACGTGTTCGTAACCTGTTACAGGGTTCGGCCATGCTCGAATTTTGGGAAACCTACGAAAACCAGGAAGTTTACCAGTATTTATTAGCTGCTAACCAGAAAATTAAGGAAATGCAGGGAACAACTGGAACAGCTGTTGCTGATTCAGCCGCTGCCAGTGCGGAAACAGCAGTTGCCGACTCAACTAACACTACTGAATCGTTATTAAACGAAATGAACGATACTGCTACTGATACTTCAGGAGTTGATAATATGGCCAATTTCAGGGAAGATTATCCGTTATTTGCTGTTTTGAACCCGAGTACCGACCAGACCGGGCAGCTTTATCCGGGCCCGATTATTGGTATGGCACACTTTAAAGATACTGCACAGGTAAACGAATACCTGCAACACCCACAGGTGAGAACGTTATTTCCACAGAATATGAAATTCCGCTGGACAGCCAAAGCTGCCGACGAAGCCGGAAACTACTACCGTTTAATCGCACTGAAAGTAAACTCACGCGATGGTCGCGCACCACTTACCGGCGATGTGATTGTTGATGCACGTCAGGATTTCGACCAACTGGGTTCGAACCCTGAAGTGGCAATGACGATGAACAGCGAAGGAGCAAAAATCTGGCAGCGCATGACCAAAGAAAATATTGGTAAATCGATTGCAGTTGTGCTTGACGACAATGTTCGGTCGTATCCAACGGTTCAAAACGAAATTTCAGGCGGTCGCTCAAGCATCACCGGTTTGGAAAGTATTGAAGAAGCAAAAGACCTTGCAAACGTGCTGAAGTCGGGAAAGATGCCGGCGCCTGCACGTATTGTTGAGGAAGAAATTGTTGGTCCGTCATTGGGTAAGGAGTCAATTAACAAAGGGCTGATGTCGTTTGCAGCAGCATTTATTATGGTGCTTGCTTACATGTTGTTCTTTTACAGTAAAAAAGCAGGGCTCACTGCCAATATTGCACTGTTGGTTAACTTGTTCTTTTTAATGGGTGTACTTGCATCGTTGGGCGCTGTTTTAACTTTGCCCGGTATTGCCGGTATTGTACTTACCATGGGTATGGCGGTTGATGCCAACGTAATTATTTACGAACGTATTCAGGAGGAAATCAGGGCAGGCAAGGGTGTTTCGCTCGCAATTGCCGATGGTTATAAAAATGCTTATTCTGCCATCATCGATGGTCAGGTTACCACTTTCTTAACCGGTATCATTCTTTATATTTTTGGTTCAGGCCCTATCAAAGGTTTTGCAACCACTTTAATGATTGGTATTTTAACATCATTGTTTACCGCAATCTTCCTTACCCGTATCATTTTTGAATGGCAGATGAGAGGCAACAAAAAAATTACTTTCACCGCACAAATCACAAAAGATGTACTTACAAAAGTGAAGTTCCCGTTTATCGAAAAACGCAAAATTGCTTATGTGATTTCAGGAGCTATGATTGTGGTTTCGGTTATTTCAATTGCAGTACGTGGTTTTGATTATGGTGTTGATTTCCAGGGAGGGCGTACCTACACAGTTCGCTTTGACCAGGATGTAAAAGTGGCAGAAGTACAAAAAGCTTTAACTTCCGATTTTGGCGGTGCTGCACCCGAAGTAAAAACTTTTGGTTCTGATAATCAGGTGAGAATTACAACAAAATATAAAATTGATGAGCTTACTGAGAATGTGGACAACGAAGTTGAACAGGCGCTTTACAATGGTTTAAAAAATGCGAATTTAATTGGTACTGCTTCTTATGAAGACTTTACAACCAATTACCGTTTAAGTTCACAAAAAGTGGGGCCAACCATTTCCGACGATATTAAAAAGGATGCAGCAATTGCCATTACTGTGGCTTTGATTATGATTTTCCTGTACATTATGGTACGTTTCCCCGGCTGGAAATATGGCGTTGGCGGTATCGTTTCATTGGTTCACGACTCAATTGTTGTGTTAGGTATTTTCTCCATCTTCCACGGAATCTTACCATTCTCTCTTGAACTCGATTCGGCATTTATCGCTGCAATTCTGACTGTAATCGGGTATTCAATCAACGATACTGTGATTGTTTATGACCGTATCCGTGAGTACCTGCATATTCATCCGAAACACGATCTGAAACAGAATATGGACGATGCTATGAACCACACACTCCGCCGTACAATGAACACATCATTAACCACGTTGTTGGTTTTGATTGTAATTTTCATTTTTGGTGGAGCCAACATCCGCGGATTTATCTTCGCATTACTTGTTGGTATTGGCGTGGGAACTTATTCATCGGTTTTTGTTGCAACACCGTTTGTTTACGACACAGTAACCAAATTCAAAAGTTTTCGCAAAAAAGCTGAATAAATCAGTAATTCAATTATAAAGTGAAACGGTTGCTCCGGAAACGGGGCAGCCGTTTTTCAATTAGATATTATCTGTTATTATTCTGTATGTTTTGTAGCATCAGTTAAATCCTGAATCTCAGTGATGACCGAAATGTTTTTATATTTGTGACCAATTGAAATATTGATGGAAATAGTATCACATTCTTATATCGATATTCTTATCAGCATTGTGTTGGCGGCCATCATGTTCGGGCTTGGGCTGTCGCTGACTTTTGCCAATTTCAAAAATGTATTATTGCATCCAAAAGCTTTTTTTGTTGGGTTGGGTGCGCAAATGTTGTTTTTACCGGCTGTAGCTTTTATCATCATGCTTTTCTCAAATCTTCCGAATGAATTTAAAGTGGGGATTATGATTCTGGCTGTTTGTCCGGGCGGTACAACATCTGGTTTTGTTACCTATCTTTTTAAAGGGAATGTGGCTTTGTCAATCGCATTAACCGTTATCAACAGCATTCTCACACTTTTTACAATTCCGCTGGTGGTTAACCTGGCGCTCAGGTATTTTATGGGGCGTGAAGCCGAGTTGCATTTACCAATACTTGAGTCGATAACCCAAATGTTTCTGATAACACTGTTACCTGCTTTTATTGGCGTAATGGTTCGAACTTTTAAACCCGCTGCCGCCGATGTAATGCAAAAACCGGTTAAGTATATTATGATTGCGTTGCTTGCACTGGTTTACCTCATCAAGTTTTTTGCCGGCGATGAACATGGCGGTTCCGGAATTACCTTTCCCGAAATGTGGAGCATTTTTCCTTATGTATTGATTTTTAATGTGGTTTGTTTTGTGTTCAGTATTTTTATCGGCAAGGTTGCAAAACTGAGCATTCGCGATGCATTTACAATTGCCATTGAGGTGGCACTGCACAACACAACACTTGCATTGCTTATTGCCGGCACATTGCTGCAAAATCAGGAGATGGCCAAGCCCGCATTATTGTACTCGCTGTTTTCATTCTGGACAGCCCTGATTTTTGGTTTAATTATGCTTAAGTTTTACAAAAAGCAATTCAGCGAAAGCAAATAAATTTGAATCGTAAAATCAAATGATATCATGTTGACCGATATTTTAATTACCCTCATTCTGGTTTCGTTTAACGGCTTTTTTGTTGCTGCCGAGTTTGCAATTGTAAAAGTTCGTTCGTCGCAGATTGAGGTAAAAGTGAAAGAGGGCGTTGGAGTTGCTGTGCTTGCAAAACACATCGTTTCGCATCTCGACGGATATCTTGCTGCAACACAGCTGGGTATCACACTGGCAAGTCTTGGGCTGGGCTGGATTGGCGAGCCGGTGGTTTCGAAAATTATTATCAATTTAATGAATGTGGCCGGCGTTGAGATTACCGCCGAACTTGCACACCAAATTGCTTTGCCGGTAGCTTTTGTAATTATTACCATTTTGCATATTGTTTTTGGCGAACTTGCCCCAAAATCGATGGCCATTCAGCGTCCCGAAAAAGTGACCCTTTTTATTGCTTATCCGTTGCAGTTCTTCTTTTTTGTTTTTCGTCCATTTATCTGGCTGTTAAACGGAATTGCTAATCTGTTGCTGAAAAGCATCGGAATATCATCGGTTCATGGTGCAGAAATTCATTCGAGCGAAGAGCTGAAATACCTTGTGCAACAGGGACAGCAAAGTGGGAAAATTGATGAAGATGAATACAAAATCATAAAAAATGCATTCGATTTTTCAGAGCAAACAGTAAAGCAGATTATGGTTCCACGTATCCAGGTTTTTGCAGTCGATATCAATAACTTCGGAAGAAAAACACTCGAAAAAATCATTGAGGAAAACTATTCGCGTATTCCGGTTTACGACGGAAATATCGATAATATCCTTGGCGTAGTTTACCTGAAAGATGTATTAATTGCCACACTTAAAACCGATAAGCCAGATATTCGCGACCTGATAAGAACGATGATAATTGTTCCTGACTCGAAAAACATTGGCAAACTTTTGAACGAATTTCAGGTGAGACATCAGCAAATGGCGCTTGTGGTGAATGAGTACGGCGGTACCGAGGGAATAATTACGATGGAGGATATTCTTGAAGAATTGGTTGGCGAGATTCAGGATGAATATGATAACGAAATTCCTTTCGTGGAAAAAACCGCGGAGAAAATTTATCAGGTGATGGCATCGGCAACCATTGACGATATTAACGAAATGCTGCCACACCCGGTGAGCAAGGACAAAAAATATGAAACGCTTGCCGGGCTACTGATATTTAAATTTGGCAAAATCCCCAATGTACGGGAGCGCATTCTGATTGACGATTACGAATTTATTGTGTTAAAACGAAGTAAAAGTTCGGTTTTACTTGTGCAAATGAATGACTTGCTGTGATTGTATCAGTAAACAGATTTATTGTTCTGTTTCTAACCATGCAAACGCTCAATTTGTATATTTGTGAGTTTTAAAAAAGCAGTGATGATAAACTATCTATTATTTATAAGCGGGGGTGAAATTATTTTGGTGATGATGCTTGCCCTGCTTTTTTTTGGGGCCGATGCCATTCCGGGTATCGCCAAAACATTGGGAAAAGCCATGCACGAATTTAAAAAGGCTTCAAACGAAATTCAGCGCGAAATAAACGAGCATACTTCTGATATAAAGAAAGACATCAACGAAGTATCGTCAACAGTTGACAAGGAAACAAGCGAAATTAAAAAAGGTATTTCCGATAATTTTCAGGATTAGAAATGGTTTTACCTGCTTCAGAATCGGTCAAAGTTTAATGATTACCCATTGATAACAGCTGAAAAAATAACAAAGTCGTTTGGTGCTTTACAGGTGCTCAAAGGAATCGACCTGCAAATTGAAAAGGGTAAGATTCATTCGATTGTGGGTGCCAGCGGCGCCGGAAAAACCACTTTACTGCAAATTCTGGGTACATTAAGTAAACCCGATAGCGGCAGGATTCTTTTTGATAATCAGAATATTGCTGCATTTTCCGACAAGGAAATTTCTGCTTTCCGTAACCGTCAAATCGGATTTGTTTTTCAGTTTCACCATTTATTGCCCGAGTTTACTGCGCTTGAGAATGTTTGCATCCCTGCTTACATCGCTAAAAAATCAAAGTCCGAAGCCGAAAAAAGAGCGCTCGAACTCTTCGGCTACCTTGGTTTATCGCAACGAAAAGACCACAAACCATCTGAACTTTCGGGCGGGGAGCGTCAGCGTGTTGCTGTGGCGCGCGCACTTATCAATTCACCTGCCGTGGTTCTGGCCGATGAACCATCGGGTAATCTTGATTCTGAAAACAGGAAAGAATTGCATGAACTGCTGTTCAGGTTGCGCGACGATTTCGGTCAAACTTTTATCATTGTAACACACGACGACGGATTTGCCGACCGCTCCGACAGGATTTTTCATATCAAAGACGGCGTAATTGCTTAATGCGTGAATAAAAATTTACGATTTACAGATTTACGATTGACTATTTAGTTGTCAACACTGATCCAGCATCTGAAACATCCAGAATCAAATATCTAAAAACATCCAGAATCAAGAATCCAGCATCCATCATCAATGACCAACAACAACTTCTTCCTTACCGATTTGAAATCCTTTCTCGACGAAAAAGTTGTTCAATACAACCAACCCTTTTTTATCGAATCAGACCCGATTCAGATTCCAAGGTTGTTTACACAAAAGGAAGATATTGAAATTGCAGGTTTTTTAACCGCTACAATTGCCTGGGGAAATCGTTTGTCGATTATCAAAAATGCCCGAAAACTGGTTTTGCTGATGGACGAACAACCATACGATTTTGTGCTGAATGCAACGGAGCAAGAGTTAAAAACGTTGCAACGATTTGTACACCGTACTTTCAATGGCGATGACTGTATTTTCTTTGTGAGATCGTTGCAAAATATTTATAAAAATCATGGCGGACTTCAATCTGTTTTTCAGAATGGTTTTGAAAATGACCACACCGTAAAAGCAGCATTTGCATGGTTTTTTACCCGGTTTTTTGAAATTGGCGGAGAACGAACCCGCCGTCATGTTTCGAATGTGGAAAAGGATGCCGCAGCAAAACGGCTGAACATGTTTTTACGATGGATGGTTCGGAGCGATAAAAGCAAAGTCGATTTTGGGTTGTGGAAAGGAATTCCGGCTTCGGCGCTCATGTTGCCACTCGATGTGCATACTGGAAATGTTGCGCGCAAACTTGGGCTGTTAACCCGGCGCTCGAATGACTGGAAAGCAGTGGAAGAAGTTACCGGCCAACTTCGTAAATTCGATGCTGCTGACCCGGTGAAATACGATTTTGCTTTGTTCGGCCTCGGGGTTTTTGAGAAATTCTGAACAAAATCTTTGAGTTTCTTAGTGCTTTCTTCGTGCAACTTTGTGTAATTTTAAAGTCACACAAAGGTTCACAAAGTATTCACAAAAAACACAAAGTGATATGAATGAGAATGAATTGTCCAATCTGATTATCGGAAAAGCTATCGAAATTCATAAGGAACTTGGTCCCGGATTATTGGAATCAGCCTACAAAGAATGTTTGTATTACGAATTGGTTACCGCAGGTCTGAAAGTGGAAAGGGAAAAACCACTTCCTGTAATTTACAAAGAAATAAAACTTGACCAGGGATACAGAATTGATTTATTAGTTGAGAATAAAGTTGTTATAGAATTGAAAACTGTTGATTCATTTACTGATGTTCATATGGCTCAGGTTCTTACTTATCTGAAATTTGGTCACTTTAAATTGGGTTTGCTTTTCAATTTTAATGTTACGTTATTAAAAAACGGAATTAAACGGTTTGTAATGTAATGAGTCACAACAAATATTTTCAATTTAAGCAATTCCGCATCGAGCAGCACCACGCAGCCATGAAAGTAAACACCGACGGGGTGTTGCTTGGCGCCTGGACTGACGTTGAAGGTGTAAACACAGTTTTAGATATTGGCACAGGAACCGGACTGATTGCGCTTATGATTGCGCAACGATGTAACGCCACAATCACCGGTATCGAAATCGAGAATAAAGCAGCTGAAGAAGCATTTCAAAATGTGCAACAATCGAAATGGAACGACAGAATTTCAATCCTTCCGGTTTCATTTCAGCAGTTTGTTGCCACAACCGAACTGCGTTTTGATTTAATAGTTTCAAATCCCCCGTTTTTCTCGAACAGTGAAAAAAGCAGAAATCACGATTTGTCGGTTGCCCGGCACAACGATTTACTGCCTTTTGCCGATATTATTGACGGAGTGTGTAAGCTACTAACTAATCAAGGCTGTTTATCACTCATTTTGCCATCGTCAGAAGCTCCGGGTTTTATTGCTCTGGCGCAAAAACAGGGTTTAAATTTACATCGGGTTATTGGTGTGAAGCCATTTCCCGACAAAGAACAAAACAGGGTTTTGATGGAATTTGGTCGCCGGGAATTACCTGTAATTGAAAATGAAATTTCTGTTTACAACCACTCCCGGAAAGAATATTCCGCTGAATTTAAGATACTTGTCAGCGATTTTTATCTGAAATTGTAACCGGTAATTTTTATAATTATCAGGGTTTTCTATCGCAGGTTGAAAAAAGCAAAGAGGTAAAACTGAACAATTGCATTAATACAGGGTTAATTCTCCGACAGGAAAAATATTTAATAAGAGACTTAAATGTCTGATTATAAATAAAGCATTAATTTTGCAACTTAATTTACAATAATACACCATGAATGTTGATATGAAGCCTGATTTACAGATTGATACACATTATTATAAAGTTACTGAACTCAGGAGTTTAACAGAAAATACTTTTGTACTTTCATTACCAAAAAGCCGCTTTAAATTTGAAGCAGGCCAGCACATTTCACTATCGATTATGGGCGATTATCAAAGTCGTGAATATTCGATTTATAGCGCCGAGGAAGGTGAAAACCTTGAAATATTAGTGAAAGAAGTAGAAGGCGGGTACTTTTCCCCTAAACTGAAACACTTGAAAATTGGTGATTTGGTTGAAGTTCACGGACCTTTCGGGAAATTTGGACTTGACGAAAAGAAACGCAATACACACCAGCATGTTTTTATTGCCAGCGGCACCGGAATTGCACCGTTTCACAGCATGGTAAAAACCAATCCTGGTTTAAATTATAAGTTAATTCACGGTGTACGTTATTTAAATGAGGCCTACGAAATTGGCGAATACGAACGCGACCGGGTAATGGTTTGCACTTCGCGCGACGAAAAAGGCGATTTCTATGGCCGTTTAACCGACTACCTGAAGAAAACTGACTTTGCAAAAAACACCTGTTTTTACCTTTGCGGAAACAGCGACATGATTTTCGATGCCATGGAAATCCTTAAATCGAAAGGTTTTGACCGCGACAGTGTTACTGTTGAGGTTTATTTTTAATTCATCCGGTTTTTCTGATGAATGTTCTTGTGAGCTGATTATGGGTTTTGTACTTTCGGTTCCTGTAAATTAATAAACCTAAAATATTGTAATATGAAGATTATTTCAGCAGTTGCTTTGTTGCTTGTATTTTCAGCAACCTGTTTTGCCGGAAAGAAGGATGGCAAATCGATTTTTAATGGTAAAAATCTCGATGGCTGGGTAATTCACGGTGCCGAAAAATGGTATGTTGAAGATGGATTACTGGTTTGTGAAAGTGGCCCGGACAAAGGGTATGGCTATCTTTCAACAGAAAAATTCTACGATAATTTTGAAGTGGAAGTTGAATTTTTGCAGGAAGCTAACGGCAACAGCGGTGTTTTTTTCCGTTCTACTTTCGAAGGTACAAAAGTAAGTGGCTGGCAGGTTGAAGTAGCTCCGCCTAATCACGACACCGGTGGAATTTACGAATCTTACGGTCGTGGCTGGTTGGTTCAGATTCCGGACGAAAAGGAGAATATTCTGAAAATGGGAGAATGGAACAAAATGAAAATCAGGGCTGAAGGTGGTCATGTTACTACCTGGCTTAATGGTCAGCAAATGGTTGACATTACCGACGAAAAAATTGCAGCCGGAAAAGGAGCAATTGCCTTGCAGATCCACGATGGCGGTGGTATAAAAGTAAAATGGCGTAATTTGAAAGTGAATGAACTTTAAAGCCTCCCCCGACCCCTCCGAAGGCGGGGAGTTTGAAAAGCAGAATTCCATCTTTTCCTTTTTTCAAAGATGGAATTCTGCTTTTTTATTTCCCTCCTTTGGAGGGATTAAGGGAGGCTAATTCTTTGGAGAGGGCTGGGGAGAGGCTTGTTGCGCTTTCTCGATCTGGTAATAATGAAAAAACTCGATAACTGTCGCACGAATCTGATACTCCGATGATAAGTAAGGAAGTACATCCTGGGTATTAAACCACACCATAAACGAATCGGCGGAAGCTTCATTCAATCCGGTGAGCATCATTACTTTTTCTTTGTTGTAGTTTTGCGCGTGTATTTCCCAGTTTTTCTGAATTATCATTTCTTTTCGCACCTCGCGTTTCCGTTTTTCCTTCTTGCTTAAATAATATTGCCAATACGAAACGGGGTTAAAAAAAGCTGCAAGCACTGGAGGGGCTTCATTAAAAGCATCGCCTCTCAGTTCAGGTGCAATTTCGCTGGCTTTTCCGGTTTCAAAACCAAGGTCCACTTTTGGTTTTTCGCCATCCACTTTTACTTCGCCCAAACCATAACTCACCGGTTGGATATAAAAATTAAGTGTAGTGTAGCCCGAATAGTTCGCCGGCACTTTCAACACACTTCTCTGATATCCAATTGATGTAACAATCAGACTGTCGATATTCAGCATTTCGAGGGTGAAATAGCCACCGTTGTTGGTAATGGTTCCGCTATGGGTACGCAGGTTCAGCACGTTTGCATACGGAACCGGAACACTGTCGGCAAGACTCAGAATATTGGCTTTAATTTTAATAAGCACAGGATCAATTTCTTCGTCCTGAGCTTTCAAAATCAGCGGAGTTATTAACAACAGAATTAAGCCGGTAATTAAAGATTTTCTCATGTTTTCAGGAAAGCTTTTTGCCAAAAATAACCAAAAGTTGATTGACCCAAAGTTTATTACAACGATAGACCGGGATTTTAACATGATTTAGGAGAAAAACCAGGGAAAGTTGTTGTGGTTGAATAGGGTTCTCGGGTTCTTGTTTTCATCAACCTCCAACAACGACAACCTCTTCCTATTTCAATACCGCAATCCGCTCTTCCAAAACTTTAATTTTTCCAAAGGCATTGGCTTTAATTATGCAAATTCACAACTCAAAACAGAAAAAACAAACAAAAATTCAATATAATGCTTTTTAAAAAGAGCATTAATTGCATGTAATGCTTTTCATGGAGAGCATTATTTAAATGTATTGTTTATCTTTGGAAGCATTTTACACATTTTTCATGGAGAAGCTATTAGAAAAATCGTTTCGGATTATTAATGAAACACCCGATACATTCATCAGAAGTTTTATGGATAAAATATTCTGGAGCGAAAGACTGATCGGGATAAAAGGTGCTAAGGGAGTAGGTAAAACTACACTCATACTCCAACATATAAAAACAAAGCTTCAGCATGAGAAAGTTATCTATTTCACCCTGGATGACCCGTATTTTTTTGGAAATAAAATGATTGATACGGTTGAAAATTTTATAAAAGCAGGTTTTAACTATTTTTTTTTAGACGAAGTGCATAAATATCCTCAATGGTCGGAAGAGATTAAAAATCTGCACGATACTTACAGGAATATCAAAATTGTATTCACCGGGTCGTCTGTTTTGCATTTACTGGAAGGCACAGTTGATCTCAGCCGGAGAGCCATGATTTACGATCTTCCCGGACTGTCGTTCCGCGAATATATTGGCTTTGTAACGGGAAATTCATTTCCCGCTTTTTCTCTCGAAGATATTTTAAAAAACCACATACAAATAGCCCAGGAAATAACAAAAGAAATCAGACCGTTTGAATTTTTCAGCAATTATTTAACTCAGGGATATTATCCTTTCTTTATGGAAGCGCCCAATACTTTTTTATTCAGATTGGAAGCAGCCATTAATCAAACGCTTGAAAGTGATTTGCCCATGACAAAAAAAATTACTCCTGATATCGTGATTAAACTGAAGAAAATATTAAGTGTAATTGCTCAATCGGCTCCTTTTAAACCCAACATTCAAAAGATAAGTGAGCGGGTGGAAATAACCCGGAATTCATTGGTTGTTTATATTCGTTATCTTGAAGATGCGGGGATTATCAAACAACTTTTTACCGATGTTTCAGGAATTGGTTCATTGCAGAAACCACAAAAAATTTATCTCGACAATTCAAACCTGATTTATTGTCTATCAACTTTAAATTCGCAGATTGGTACAGTAAGGGAAACATTTGTGATAAACCAGCTTTCAAAAACCAATGTTGTAACTTATCCCAAAACTGGCGATTTTCTTGTAAACGATAAATATCTTTTTGAAGTTGGTGGAAAAAATAAATCGAAACAACAAATTTCCGGTATTGAAAATTCGTTCATCCTGGCTGATAATATCGAAATCGGATTCGGAGAAAAAATACCGGTCTGGTTAATAGGATTTCTTTACTGACTTAATAAAGGCGCTAAGCGGGTTTACTAAGCGCCTTTATTCTCATTTCCTCCCCTCTCGGAGGCAGGGAGGGGCTTCCCTATTTCAATCCCGCAATTCTTTCTTCCAACACTTTTATTTTTGCTTCGGCGTCGGCCTGTTTGGCGCGCTCGGTGGCTACAACGGCTGCCGGTGCGCTGTTAACAAAACGTTCGTTTTCGAGTTTCTTTAAAACTGAGGTCAAAAATCCGCGGGTGTATTTCAGTTCTTCTTCCAATTTTTTCAGTTCTTCTTCCACATTCACAAAACCACCCAGCGGGATGTAAAAGTTGGTTGATTTTACAAGGAACGAGGCTGCACCTTTTACTTCTTCCGTCACCATTTCGAGAGATGAAAGATTGCCCATTTTAACGACCACGCTGTTAAACTGTGCTTCAAAACCTTTGTCTCCCTGCTGGACTTTCAGTTCCAGCGTTTCTTTCTGTGCAATGTTTTTGTCAGTGCGTATTTTCCGGATGCCCGAAATCGCTTCTTTCACATTTTCGAAAGCAGCCAGCAGTTCGGTATCGTATTTTTCAACCTTCGGAAGTTGCGAAAGCATAATGGTTTCGCCTGCTTTTCTTTCGGCGAGCATTTGCCAGATTTCCTCGGTAATAAACGGCATAAACGGGTGCATCAACCTCAACATCTGGTCGAAAAGTTCAACCAGCTCGTTGTATGTTTTTGCATCGATCGGTTGCTGGTAGGCCGGTTTCACCATTTCGAGCAGCCAGCCCGAAAACTCGTCGCGCACCGAAGTGTAAACGGTCATCAGCGCTTCTGAAATGCGGAACTGCTCAAATTGCTGGTCAAGTGTTTCAACGGTTTCAGCCAGTTTGTTGCGGAACCATTCAACAGCCAGTTTCGAATGTTCGGGCTGCGGAATTTCTGCCGAAACTTCCCAGTTTTTCACCAGGCGGAATGCATTCCAGATTTTGGTGGCAAAACCAGCGCCCTGTTGCGGCAGACTTTCGTCGAAAAGCAAATCACCACCGGCGGGTGAACAAAGTAACATTCCCACACGCACACCGTCGGCACCATATTTTTCAATCAGGTCGAGCGGGTCGGGCGAGTTGCCCAGCGATTTCGACATTTTCCGGCGCTGTGCATCGCGCACCATTCCAGTAAAATAGACGTTTTTGTAAGGCAGCTCATTCCTGTATTCGTAACCCGCAATAATCATTCGCGCCACCCAAAAGAAAATAATGTCGGGGGCAGTCACCAAATCGGAAGTGGGGTAGTAGTATTTTATTTCTTCGTTATCAGGATAACGGATGCCGTCGAAAACCGAAATCGGCCACAACCAGCTTGAAAACCAGGTGTCGAGCACGTCTTCATCCTGGCGTAAAATAAAGCCCCCCTTAATCCCCCCGAGGTGGGGAAACTTTTGAAGAACAAGTTTTCTGGCTTCCTCTTCATTTTCTGCGACCACGTATCCGTAGTTTCCAACTCCTTCCCCTCCGGGGAGGGCTGGGGTGGGGCTGTTTATATACCAAACCGGAATCTGATGGCCCCACCACAACTGGCGGCTGATACACCAGTCTTTTACGTTACTCATCCAGTGGTTGTAAATATTTTTGAATTTGGCCGGATGAAAACGAATGTTGTCATTCATCACATTTTCGAGGGCTGGTTTTACCAGTTCCTCCATTTTCAGGAACCACTGTGCCGAAAGTTTGGGCTCAATCGGAACGTGTGTTCTTTCAGAATAACCCACTTTATTATTGTAATCCTCAATTTTGGCAAGATTGCCAGCTTTTTCAAGTTCCGGAATAATGGCGTCGCGCACGGCAAAGCGGTCCTGCCCGATAAACATTTCAGCTTTTTCACTCAGTGTGCCATCGTCGTTAAAAATATCTATTGAAGGAAGGTTGTGGCGCATCCCGATTTCGTAGTCATTAATATCATGTGCCGGCGTGATTTTCAGACAGCCGGTTCCAAATTCCATGTCCACATAATCGTCTTCAATAATCGGGATTGAACGGTTAATCAGCGGAACCTGAACTCTCTTTCCTTTTAAATGAGAAAAACGTTCATCTGCAGGATTTACACATACAGCAGTGTCACCAAGAATAGTTTCAGGCCTGGTAGTTGCTATCGTTACGAAAGCCCCCTCAACTCCCCCGTGGGGGGAGCTTTTTAAAGCATATTCGATGGATTGTAGTACTGCTTCAATATTTCCGATTACTTCTTCATTCGTAAAACGCAAAATCCGGTAACCTAATTCAGTTAAAATATCAGTTTTAATTTTGTCTAATTCCTGAATTTCTGGTTGGTTATGGTATCCGCCATCAACTTCAATAACAAGATTCTTGTTTAAGCAAACAAAATCTACAATTATATCATTGATAATGTGTTGTCGCCTGAACTTTTCCCCCAATTTATTAGAACGAAGCATTTCCCACAAAACATTTTCAGCCTCTGTTGAAAAACGACGTAATTCTTTTGCATTCTTTTTTAATAACTCATACTCCGATTTTTGCGCTGTCTTGTATCGGGGTTTCTTTTCCTCCCCCTCGGGGGAGTCAGAGGGGGCTTCTTCTATTTTATATTTCAGGTAATACAATTTTGATTGTACTTCCCTGTACACCACTTCTTCATCCGATAAAGCTGTTTTGGCAGCGGGATCCCAGTTTACCATGCGCACACCGCGGTAAACAAGTCCTTTGTTGTATAAATCGACAAAAACTTTGATAACCGATTCGCTGCGTGGTTTGTCCATGGTAAAAGCAGTTCTATCCCAGTCGCACGAAGCACCCAACTTTTTAAGCTGTTCTAAAATAATGCCGCCATGTTTGTCGGTCCAGTCCCAGGCATGTTTCAGAAATTCTTCCCTCGACAGGTCGTATTTATCGATTCCGGCTTTGCGCAGTTTATCAACCACTTTTGCTTCGGTGGCAATTGAGGCGTGGTCGGTTCCCGGAACCCAGCAGGCATTCTTCCCCGTCATCCGGGCACGGCGCACCAAAATATCCTGAATGGTATTGTTGAGCATGTGCCCCATGTGTAAAACGCCGGTTACATTGGGCGGCGGAATTACAATTGTATAGGGTTCGCGTTCGTCGGGTACTGAATGGAAAAATTTGTTGTCCATCCAGTATTTATACCATTTGTTTTCAACCGAAGCGGGATTGTACTTGCTCGCAATTTCCATAAAACTGTTTGTAAAATTTGAGGTGCAAATTTAAGAAAAAAAGGCTGTCAGCCGATTCAGGCAGGTTTAAAGTTTGAAATTGAATATTGAAGGAGTTTATTGATTGCGTTTGATATTTCTTCTTAAAAACAGAAAAACCCACAGAGGCAATCTGCAGGTTTTTACTATGATAAAATTGTTTTTACATCTTTGTATATCAGGTTAATCCCACTTGTAAACAATTGAATTGATGTTCATTCCGGCGCCAACTGAGCAAAGCACAATATAATCGCCTTTTTCAACGCGGTGGCCGTTCATCTTCTGTTTGACAACAAGGTCGAGCAATGTAGGTACGGTAGCTGTGGAAGAGTTGCCTAATTTGCTGATACTCATCGGCATAATTTCCATAACATCGCCTGATTCTCCATACAGTTTGTACACATTGTTTAGAATCACTTCGTCCATTTTTTCGTTGGCCTGATGAATAAACACCTTTTTAATATCGGTGAGGTGGAGTCCGGCCATGTCGAGGCTTTCTTTTACTACCTGCGGCACAGTGCTGATAGCATAAACATACAATTTGTGCCCTGTCATTTTAACAAACTGGTCGTTGCCTTTAAAATCGGGGTTATTCGAACCGCCAAGCATGAGGAGCGAGGCATGTTGAGCGGAATCGGAGCGGCTTGCATGAGAAATGATTCCTGTTGGCACATCACTTTCAACGGCTTCAACAATGGTTGCACCAGCGCCGTCGGCATAAATCATTGAGTCACGGTCATGCGGGTCGGAGATACGCGAAAGTACATCGGCACCAACAACCACACCACGTTTCATAAACCCGCTTTTCAGGTAGGCATCAGCAATAATCATCCCCTGCGTCCAGCCGGGACAACCTGAAATTACATCGTGGCAAATACAAGCCGGATTTTTGATGCCAAGTTTCATTTTTACTTTGTTCGACAAGGCAGGGAGCGCGTCCATGCGCACATTTCCCTCACGGATATCTCCAAAATTGTGGCAAACAATAATAAATTCGAGGCTTTCCATTGAAACTCCTGACGATTCACAGGCATCAGTAACAGCAAAAGCTGCAATGTCCGAAGTTACCTGTCCGTCAGCAACATAACGTCGTTCGGCAATGTTTGTGATTTCATAAAATTTCTGAATAATTTCCTCGTTGCTCTTTTCTACTTTTTTCTTCGAGGCTTCGTAAAACTCGTGATTTAAAAAGAAATCATTCTTAATAACAACCGGTGGTAGATAACTTCCGGTTCCAATAATCCGTGTATATTTTTCCTTGCTCATTCGTTAAAAAATTAATCAACTTCAAGCTAATCCATCATATTTTTTAAGTTCGAAATTTTCGCCATCGAACACTCCGTAAGAGAAGTGCCTGATCCAGTCGCCCAGCAGGATGAATTTCGACTTCTCATTTATATCAACATTTGCTAATTGGTGGCGGTGGCCAAAAATAAAATAATCAATCTGTTCATGCTGTAAAAATTCGGCGGCAAAGCGGAACATTCCTTCATTTTTAACTTTAAATTCTTTTTCAAAACCCATTTTCGAAGTACGGCTTTTTTTCGACCACTGATGTGCAACATGTAGTGCAAAATTGGGGTGCAACCTCGAAAACCACCATTGCAACCTGCTGTTGGTGAATATCTTTTTCAGCCTGATATATCCGGTATCTGTGGCATCAAGTCCATCGCCATGCGCCAGAAAGAATTTTTTTCCGTTCAGCGTTGTGATAAATTCATTTTTGTGAAGTATTATTCCTGTTTCGGCTGGTAGATAATCAAAAACCCACAAGTCGTGATTGCCAGTGAAAAAATGAACAGGAATTCCGCGGTCGGTAAGATTCGCAATTCGCCCCAGAATACGCGTAAATCCGCGGGGTACAACTTTTTTGTATTCCCACCAGAAATCAAAGATGTCGCCCAGCAGGTACAATTCGCTCACATCGTTTGCAATTTCGTCGAGCCAGCGTGCAAACAACAGTTCACGTTCGTGGTTGTTATCCAAGGCTGGTGCGCCCAGGTGCACGTCGGAAACAAAATATATTTTTCCTTTTGTTGCCAAAACCCGATTTTATTTGCTGACTGATAAAATGTTTTTTACTTCTTTAACACGGTTGACAGCGCCTTGTCGAGTGCAGGGCCGGTGAGATTCTTGGCAACTATCGATCCATCGCGGTCGAGCAGATAGTTGTACGGAATTGACTGGATATTATAGTTGAGAGCTGCATCGTTGCTACCATTCAGGTCACCAACGTTTATCCATTTCAACCCATCGGTATCAATCGCATCGAGCCATTCGCTACGGCTGTTGCCCACATTTACCTGGTAAATTTCAAATCCTTTTGCATGATATTTTGCATACGCATCAACAAGCAGCGGATTTAACAGTCGCGAACCTGCATCTTCAGCAGCCCAGAAATGAAGCAAAACAACTTTACCGCGTAACGACGAAAGCGCCACTTTCCGGTTATTGATATCGGGCAGTATAATTTCGGGACTGTTTATACCTTGTTCGGCAATAAGTTGTTTTATTTCCGCAGCTTTCTGTTCGCGCAGGTATTGCAAAGTGTTTTCATACAGTGCTTTAACCATCATCGAATTTGGATAAATGGCGTTGAGCGCCGAAGCTGCTGTGCGCATGGTTTGCAGATCCTTTATTACATAACTGCCGTCTTTGTATTTTTGGTACAGCGCAAATACACTGGCCATCGAGAATGGGTTTTTCAATACAAAATCAACCGAGTACTGGTTCTGGTCGTTGATGATTTTTGTGTACTCCTGGTTCCATCGCGTTTTTAACAGCTCATAATCAGGGTTTCCCTGCGAGAGTGTGTTTAACGATTGTAACGAATCAAGTTTGTACTCAGTGCGGTTTAATGTTTCTGTTAACTCTTTTACCTGTATTGAACCCAGAGAACCTTCAACCAAATATTCCTTACCGAAATTGGCTGCGTCAGCTTCAATATAAACCTGGTCAATCGAATCGACAAGCAAGGTAATAAAGCTATGGTTGGCAAGTTTGAGCAGGTAAAAAGTCGGAATGGTAGTTTGTCCTTTAAGTTTAAACTCTCCATTGTCGTCAATTTTAACTTTTGAAACCGGTTTTACAGTCGAAAGCTGTAGTTCTTCAAGGTAAATGGTATCGCCACCAGCATGAGTTATTTTCCCTTTTATTGTAAACTGATTATCTTTTTTACAACCCCCGGCAACTACCAGCGCTGCCAAAAGAAAATATATCATTCGCCTGAAAATCATACTGTAATTTTTTAGAGGCGGTAAATTTAACATTTTCCGGTACAACAAAAACTGTAACAAGGAAAATAACAAAAATTAAGAATTTCGCGTTTAGGTGATTTTTATATTTTTACAAGCGCTGAAATGCAGGCAAAACCGGTTTTTTAAACAGTTCAGAAAAAGTGAAAATTTATACCGATTTAAACCAGTTCCAGGTGGAACGACCGGTGGTAACCATCGGGACTTTTGATGGCATTCATCTCGGGCACCAGAAAGTGATTGCACGGTTGAACGATTTTGCGCGACAACATAATGGCGAGTCCGTTATTTTTACTTTTCACACCCACCCCCGACTTGTAACTTCGCCCGACGAAACAACCCTCCGGTTACTTACAACGCTTGAAGAAAAAACTGAATTACTTGAAAAGTTTGGGATCGAACACCTGATTGTTTACCCTTTTAACCGCGATTTTGCCAATCTCTCGTACCACGAATTTGTGGAAAAAATTCTTGTTGAAAAGCTGAAAACACATTGTTTGGTTGTGGGTTACGACCATAAATTCGGGAAAAACCGTGAAGGTGGTTTTGAGTACCTGCAAAAATGTGCTGAAAAATATAATTTTCATATTGAGAAGCTTGATGCATTGCTGGTTGATGACGACAGTGTAAGTTCAACAAAAATCAGGAATGCGCTTGAAAGCGGCGAAATTGAAAAGGCCAACCAGTTTCTGGGTTACCCGTTTACTTTGCATGGAACTGTGGTGAGTGGGAACCAACTGGGCCGTAAACTCGGCTTCCCGACGGCTAATATCGAATCATCGAACAAATACAAAATCATTCCGGGTTATGGTGTTTATGCGGTAAAAGTAAGGCTGAAACAGGGCGAATACAACGGAATGCTGAATATTGGAACACGCCCCACGTTTAACAACAATGCCGATAACCGGAGTATTGAAGTAAATATTTTTGATTTTGACGGCGATATTTACGGACAGGAAATCACGCTCGAATTTGTTGGTAAAATCAGGGATGAACAGAAATTCAGCGACATGCACCAGTTAGCAGCACAATTGGAAAAAGACCGCGAAACAGCACAATCACTTCTTTCGAAATAATCTATTTTTTTATCAATTTACACGAAACCGGCAAATGGTCTGACATGCGAAAATCACCGGTTTTGAAATTGTAAGCTTTAAAATCGTTGCTGTAGAAAATATTATCGATACGGAAAGACGGAAGTTTACCAATATAAGTGCGTCCGAAACCACTGCCGGCTTTTACAAAAGCATCGTTGCGGTTTCCTAAAATCTGCTGGTAGGCATACGAAACCGGGGTGTCGTTAAAATCGCCGCAAATAATTACAGGATAAGGCGTTCGTTCAATAAAATCACTGATTTCGCGCACTTGTCCGGCCCTGAACTGAAAGCCCTTTTTCAGTTTCGACCCTATTTCGCGCATCTCCCTTAAATCGCGTTCATCATCAATTCCCGGCGATTCGATAATCGCATATTTTCGCGGATCGATTTTGTACGATTGCAGGTGGATATTAAAAATCCGAATTGTATCAGAATCAATCAAAACATCAGTGTAAATCGCAATATTACTCGATTTTTTTGTGCGGATTTCACCCATTTTCAAAATGGGGTAGCGGGTAAAAGTAACCACGCCATAAGTTACACTCGAACGGCCAAAATGATAATGTTCAATGGTTTTGAGTTCTTTTACTGCATTGGCAGCGTTAAATGCGTTGTTCCTCCCTAACTGTACATCCTGCAGGCAAATGATGTCGGCATTTTGCTGGTTCAGATAGTCCACAATTTTGTTGGCATTTGTACGCTGGTTCGACCCTTTTTCGCCACCAAAAAGCATCACATTGTACGATATCACACGAATTCCTTCATCGTTGGTCGATTTTCCGGTTAACTGAAAATAGCGGTTAATAAAAACTCCTCCCAAAAGAATCGGGATTAGTGAAAGAAACAAAACACGTGGTTTAACAAAAATCCAGAATACAACAAAAAGCAGGTTGGCCAAAATAATAAACGGGTAAGCCAACCCAAAAATGGCCGGAACCCAAAGTTTATCGGGTGCAATAAAAACGGCAAGGTAGCTTACCAACAAGGCAGCTACAGCAATAATATTCAATATGAACAGAAGGAAAATGAAGGTCTTTCTCACTTTACTTTTTGTTGGTTCAAACTGATTGCAAGATAGAAAAAAACGATTTAAAACAGTTTGCACTTTGAATCTGAAAACGCTGAGATTGAAAACCGATGGTTTATAAAACCTGTCGGATTGCCTTTACAAATCTGTTTTTCCCGTGAATATCAGTCACAATATCAACTTCTGTGAACCCAAAACCGGCAAGTAAACTTTTTGTTTCGGGGCCAAAATTTTCATTGATTTCAAAATAAATTTTGCCATTCGGGTTGAGTTTTTCCAGGGCAAATTGTGCAATTGTACGGTAAAAAAGCAACGGGTCGGTGTCATTCACAAACAAGGCATTCGAGGGTTCAAAGTCAAGCACATTTTTGTGCATCAGTTCTTTCTCCGATTTGGTTACGTATGGCGGATTACTAACAATGACATCAAAAAACGGCCAGTCATATTTTTGCCAGTTCAAAATGTCAGCCTGAAAAAACTGAACGTTCAATCTGTTTAAAGTACCATTTTTGCGCGCAATTTTCAAAGCTTTTTCCGAAATATCAATGCCCGAAATTTCAGCTTTATTCAAACGGCTTTTTAGTGCGATGGCAATGCACCCACTGCCTGTTCCGATGTCTAAAATAGTGAGATTACCATCACTGTTTCCCCTGATTATCAAATCAACAAGTTCTTCTGTTTCTGGTCGTGGAATTAAAACAGTAGGTGTAACTTTCAGTTGTAATCCGAAAAAATAAGTTTCACCTAAAATGTATTGAATGGGTTCAAACTGTTTTAACCGGGCCACAATCGATTTAATTTTATCCAATTCTTCGGGCCCGATAATTTCCGATTTTCTGATTTGCTGCATTGTGAAACTCCACCCGCAAACAGCTTCAAAAATCAACCGAATCAAACCTTCGGTTTCGGTTTCGGTGTAAAGTCCGGTTAATTCGGTTTTTATATATTGAATGGTACCTCGCATTTATTACTTTTGACGGGGTAAATTTATACTTTTTTGGCCTGATGAATCAACACGAATTGTACATGCTTCAATGTATTGAACTGGCACAAAAAGGAGCCGGTTCAGTATCGCCTAATCCGATGGTGGGTTGCGTGATTGTGCATAGCGGAAAGGTTATCGGGCAAGGTTTTCACGAGAAACACGGCCAGGCACATGCCGAGGTGAACGCAATCAATTCGGTTTTGGACAAAGAGCTTTTAAAAAAAAGTACGATTTATGTTTCACTCGAACCCTGCGCACATTTTGGATTAACGCCTCCTTGCTCTGACCTGATTATCAGGATGAAAATTCCAAAAGTTGTAATCGGCGCAATCGATTCGAACGAAAAAGTGGCCGGAAAGGGAATTGAACGCATGAGAAATGCGGGGATTGAAGTAACCACCGGCATTCTGGAAAACGAGTGCCGCGAACTGAACAAACGCTTTTATACTTTTCATGAAAAAAAGCGGCCTTATATTTTTCTGAAATGGGCCGAAACTACCGACGGTTTTATCGATTTTCCACGAACAAGCCGCGAGTTCGGGCAGCCTTCGTGGATAACCGGGCAAAAAGCATTGGTGAAAGTTCATGAAATGCGGGCTGCCGAAGATGCTATTTTGGTGGGAACCAACACAGCGCTGAAAGACAATCCGTCGCTCACAGTGCGTCATTGCGATGGCAAAAATCCACTCAGACTTGTTATTGATAACCGTTTGCAATTGCCCGAAAATCTTACACTTTTCGATAAAAAAGTGCCAACTGTTGTGTTTAATTCGCTGGTCAGCAAATCAAAAGAAAACCTCGAACTGGTAAAAATCAATTTTGAAAGTGAAGTTGAAACACAGATTCTTAAATATCTTTTTCAAAAGAATATTTTGTCTGTAATAATTGAAGGTGGCCGCAAAACCCTCGAAAGTTTTATTGGCAAAAATTTGTGGGATGAAGCTTATCGTTTTGTGGGAAACAAACAGTTCGAAAAAGGAACACCAGCACCAAAAATTGATGGAACGCTGGTTCAAACCGAAAACATCGACAACGACAAGCTTTTCATTTACCGGAACAATTGCTAAAAATGAACCGCTTTCGGGCTGTTCGGCATAATTTCAATTTTCAGCACATTTTCAACATATTGAAAATAATAAAACAATTCATGATTGATTTCCAACCCATAATCAACATTGGGTTCATACCCGACAATCGGTTCAAAAAAGTTGCTTTTCGTTGGCTGCGTAGCGTTAAAGTTCCACGCCGATACATACTGCCGGTTCCAGTTTTCGTAATACGTTTGCGACCGCATTAACGCGGCGCTGTTGTGCATTAAATACCAGCTCTCAAATTTTGTATCGAAAGTTACCAACTCATATTCTGTGCTGTCAGTTGCTGCAACTGCTTCATTCTTTTCAACTTTTACAACACCTTTGGGTGCAGAGCAGGCCCAAAAGAACAAAATCAACACAATCCATCCCTGAATTAACCGCATTTTATCTTTACTTTACTTACAACAAAATCAATACGAAAACAAATCAAAATTGGTTATGTTTTTAAAAATGCTGAAATTTGATTGTTGAGTATTACATCATGAAACTATGAACTGGAGCGTATTCTGGCAAATCTTCTCGCTTGTTTTTCTTATCACTGCCATTCCTGTTGCGGTGATGGTTATTCTTGAAAAACGTTCGCCGTTTAAAACCATTGCCTGGATTCTTGTTCTGATTCTGATCCCGGTAATCGGACTGGTTTTCTATCTTTTTTTCGGTCAGGAATTCCGCAAACAAAAGCTCTTTTCGCGCCGTGGAATTAAGAGCCTGGGTAAAATCCGCAAACTTTCTGTGAAACAATTGCGCACTATTGAACATTCGCAGCCCAATTTAAGCGCCGAGGTGCTTGAAAAGAAGAATCTCATCAGGCTGTTGCTCAATAATTCCGACTCATTGTTAACCACTGGAAACCAGTGTAAAATTCTGAATAATGGCGCCGAGACTTTCGATGCAATTTTTAAAGCCGTAAAAAACGCCAGTCATCATATTCATCTTGAATATTACATTCTTGAAGATGACAAAATCGGGCAGCAGTTGATTGCACTATTGAAGCAAAAAAGCAGCGAAGGCGTTGAAGTGCGCGTAATTGTTGACGATGTGGGAAGCTGGAGTTTAAAACAAAAGTATTTTGACGATTTACGCGAAAGCGGGATTGAAATTTACCCGTTTATGGAAGTTCGGTTTCCGCGTTTAACCTCGCGGGTGAACTTCAGGAATCACCGGAAAATTTTGATTGTTGATGGGAAAACTGGGTTTACCGGTGGCATCAACATTGCCGACAGATATGTTGAAGGTATTGACGGGATTGGTATGTGGCGCGATACACACCTGCAAATTACCGGTGACGCTGTTGCTGCCTTACAGGTGGTTTTTGCCGCAGACTGGTACCTTGTGATTAATGAAAACCTTAAGGGAAAAGAATACTTTCCCCCGCTGACGGAAGGTGAAGGTACCCCGGTGCAAATTACCACGAGCGGACCCGATTCGGATTGGGAAAGTATTGAGCAGGCATTTTTCCTGGCAATAACCGGGGCCCGAAAATATGTTTATCTCACTTCGCCTTACCTGATGCCGCCGGCTTCAATTCTTTCGGCTTTAAAAACTTCGGCACTCAGCGGTGTAGATGTACGGATTATTATTCCCGAAAAGTCGGATGCTGTAATTCCCAAATGGTGCTCATTTTCGTATGTTGAGCAATTACTCGATGCCGGTGTGAAAATCTATTTTTTTCAGATGGGTTTTATACACAGCAAAACATTGATTGTTGATGATGTATTCTCGTCGGTGGGTACCACCAACCTCGATTTCCGCAGCCTCGAAACCAACTTCGAAATCAATGCTTTTATTTACGAAAGAAAATTTGCGCGGTCGCTGCTCCGGCATTTTATTGCCGACCTGCGCAACAGCCGCGAAATTAAACTGCATGAATGGGAGAAACGCCGGTGGAGTTTTAAATTGCGCGAATCATTGGCGCATATTGTAAGCCCGATGTTGTAGAAGCCATCCCAACCTTCCCCCAAAGGGTGAAGGAGAAATAAGAAACAAAGAATGTAGAATTAAAAAGGAAGAAGCAGGCTAAGGAAACTTATTGATTTCTAATTTTTTATTCGATATTTTAGATTTCTCTTTTCAATTTAAAACGGCAACTTCCCCAAATCCAGATTTCCGCCTGAAAGAATGATTCCGGTTTTTTTATTTTGAATATCGATTTTGCCTTCAAGAATTGCAGCCAGCGGCACTGCCGAAGAGGGTTCGATAATAATCTTCATCCGCTCCCAAATCATGCGCATCGCATCCACTATTTTCTCTTCCGAAACAGTTACAATATCATCCACTTTTTCTGAAATAATGGCAAAGTTGCGCTCACCCAATGAAGTTAATAGTCCGTCGGCAATGGTTTTCGGGTTGACTGACGGGATGATTTTTTTTGCCAGAAACGAGCGGAAAGCATCGTCGGCACCTGCTGGCTCTGCAGCAATTACTTTGCAATTTGGCAACAAATATTTTGTAGAGAGTGCTGTTCCTGCAAGCAGTCCGCCACCACCAACCGGCGCAATAATCATATCAAATTCGCCGAAATCTTCAATCAGTTCCTTTGCCGCAGTTCCCTGTCCGGCAATAACATGAAAATTGTTGTAGGGGTGAATTTCTGTTGCACCGGTTTCGGCCACAATTTTTGCCAGCGTGGTTTCGCGTGCCTGTAAAGTGGTTTCGCAAAAAGTGATTTTCGCACCATAACCAGCTACGGCTTTCTTTTTTATTTCGGGTGAATTGTCGGGCATTACAATGTGGGCGGCAATTCCGCGCATCCGCGCAGCCAAAGCCAGCGCAGCTGCATGATTTCCGGATGAATGCGTGGCAACACCTTTTCGGGCTTCTTCTCCTGAAAGTGAGAATACAGCATTACATGCCCCGCGAAACTTAAAAGCGCCCACTTTCTGAAAGTTCTCGCATTTAAAAAACAGGTTGCCACCTGTAATTTCGTTTATACTTTTCGAAGTCAGCACCGGGGTGTGGTGTGCATATTGTGCCACAATGCGGTGGGCGGCTTCAATATCGTTGAAATCAGGAATAAATGCCATATCAGGATGGTTTTGAAAATTTGTTGTTCATTAAATCCCAGTCGGTATTGTAAATCGATTGTTTTCGGAGTTCTTTCACCCGTTTCAAACCTGAATAATAGAGATATCCAAGAAATCCCAGGAAAATTATTGACAACCAATCGATACCGGTGAAAAGGATAAAATCGTAAATTCCGTGGAGAATGATGGGAACGACTAAAGCCTTTTGTTTGAGTGCTGCCTGTTTTTTAGGGTAGAATTTGGCCATCCCGAAGTAAAAGCCCATGGTTATACCGAAAATGGCGTGTGCCGGAACTGCTGTAACAGCTCTTATTACCCCGGTAAAAACTCCACTGCCGAAAACATACATCACATTTTCAACAGCCGCAAACCCCAGCGAGATAAACACACTGTAAACAATCCCATCAAATTTGTCGTTAAACTCGCGGCTTTTCCAGATGAGCAGGTACAAGGCTAGGTATTTAAACAATTCTTCGGTAAAAGCTGCCACCACAAAAGCTTTCCAGGCTGCGGCTATTAAACCGTAAAATGCTGAAGTAAATGTATCAAGGAATCGTTCAACAAAAAGGATTGGAATTACTGTAAAAGCACCTGCCAGTAGCGCAACCAGCAACAGTTTCAAAGGTTCTCTTTCGTATTTATCGCGGAAAAAGATGTATCCTGCAATAATAAAAACCGGCGCCAGCGAGAGAATCAGTAAATCCATATGTTATTAATTGTTCATATGCGTCAAAACATTGTAAAGACGCACAATTGTGCATCTCTACATTAAATGCTCTTTATTAATTCACGCATTATCAGCGTCATTTTTGGCTCAGCTTTCATGGCAACTTCCTGTACTTCCTCGTGAGAGATTTCCACAATTTCGCCGGGAACACCGCTGTCGGTAACTATCGAAATACCAAAAACTTTCAGATTCATGTGGCGGGCTACAATAACTTCGGGTACGGTTGACATTCCAACCACATCGCCTCCCAGAAGCCTGAACATTTTGTATTCGGCAGGAGTTTCGAAAGTCGGACCCTGCACACCTACATAAACACCCTCTTTTACTGCGATGTTGTGTTGTAAAGCAATCAGTTTTGCTTTATTGCGCAACCGTTCGTCGTAACATTTACTCATATCGGGGAAACGCGGACCCAATTCATTTTCGTTTTTACCATGCAACGGGTGTTCAGGAAAAAAATTGATGTGGTCGTTGATGAGGACAATTTCGCCAACCTGCCAATTGGGATTCAGTCCGCCGCTGGCATTTGAAACAAAAAGATGGGTGATTCCCACGAATTTCATTACCCGAACCGGAAATGTAACTTCTTTCATCGAATAACCTTCGTAAAAATGAAATCTTCCTTGCATTGCCAGCACTTTCTTACCGGCGAGTTTCCCGTAAATCAGCCTTCCGGCATGACCATCAACGGTTGAAACCGGAAAATCAGGGATTTCGCTGTAAGGAATCGACTCGATGATTTCAATTTCTTTCACAAGGCCGCCAAGTCCGGTGCCAAGGATGATACCAATTTCAGGCGTTGCGTTTATTCTTTCGCGTACGTAATTCGCGGTTGCTCTTATTTTCTCCAACATAATTTAAAATTTTCTTATTGAATTCGTTATCACCGTCATCAAGGAATTTCACCTTAACCGGAAGGTAATACAGATTGTGTTTAAATTCGGCAGGCAAATCAGGAATATCCCTGAGACGCATCACATCTTTTTCGGTGGTTACAATAATTTTATTGCCAGTGCTCAAGGCATCAAATTTTTGCAAAACCGATTGAATGTCGGAGCCTGAAAAGTAATAATGGTCGGGGAAAGAAACGATTTCTATTTTTTTCGAAAATTGGCGAAGGTGATTGTACATCAGTGCCGGTGATGCTATTCCGGTTAGTACAAGCAACGCAAAACTCTTATCAGTGTAAAACGATTTTTCGAGTGCCGGTCCGTCAAATGCCGGTTCAATTTCACCATGTTTAAGTGTAGTGAAAAACAGGTTTTGGTAAGGTTTCAGCCGTACATCTTTTTGAAGGATGCGCCGCATGATGGGTGTTACTTCGTTGGGGCATTTGGTAAAAACAATCACATTGGCCCGCCGCATCTGGGCCACACCTTCGCGCAGGCGACCCGCCGGAAGCAACGTATCGGCAGAAATCTGCCGGTTGTAATCAATCAGCAAAATATTGATTCCCGCTGAAATTCTTCGGTGTTGAAAGGCATCGTCTAAAAGCACAACATCAGGCACTTTCGGGTTGGTGGGGTCGAGCAGTTTTTCTACACCGATCACTCTGTTTTCGCAAACCGAAACAGTGATTCCGGGATAATGATTTTTGATTTGTAAAGGTTCGTCACCTACTTCGGCAGCGGATGAAACTGTTTCAACCAGCCGGAATCCTTTTGTTTTGCGTTTGTAGCCACGGCTCAGCGTAGCCACTTCGTATTTATCTTTCAGTAAATCAACAAGATATTCAACCTGCGGAGTTTTGCCTGTACCACCAACCGTGATGTTTCCGATCGAAATCACAGGAATATCAAATTCCTTTGTTTTCAATATACCCAAATCATACATCTGGTTGCGGATGTAAATCACAAAACCATAAATCCATGAAAAAGGTAATAAAAATAGATACTTCATCGTGTGACTGACTTTATCAGGCTAAGTTAAAATAAACTTTCCCAAAGTTGAATACTTTGGGAAAGTTTAACCAGGGGATTTATTGAAATCTAATTAATGTTGATATCGTAAGGCAGACGGGCATAAATACCATTGAATCCGGCCATTTTTTTCAAATATTCGTAGTAGTGGTATTTTTCACCCAGTTCATTCCTGATAAAACGAGCGCGGATATTGTCGGTTCCCATCTTAAAAAGTTCTTCGAACGGGTCGGGTAAACTTGGCAAATCAACTGTGCGGTATTCGTCAAGTCCTTCAATTTCAGCAGCTAATGCAATGGCTTCTTTCAATCCCCCAAAATCGTCAACAAGGCCAATCTGTTTTGCATTTTCGCCACTCCACACACGGCCCTGACCAATCGAATCGACCTGTTCTTTGCTCATTTTCCGGCCTTCGGCCACGTGAGAAATAAAGGTATCATAACCTTCCTCGATGCTGCGTTGCAGGAGGTTGCGCTCGGTTTCCGTCATGGGGCGGGTTAAAGTCAGCAGGTCTGCATTTTTGTTGGTTTTCACCACATCGGTGGTAATGCCCAGTTTATCGTTCAGTAATTCGCCAAAATTGGGTATTGTACCAAAAATTCCGATTGAACCTGTGATTGTATTGGGGCTGGCCACAATTTTATCGGCAGCACAACTCAGGTAATATCCACCCGAGGCAGCCACGTTGCCAAACGAAACCACAAGTGTTTTCTGTTCGGCTGCCAGTTTCACCTCGCGCCAGATAGTTTCTGAGTCAAATACGGTTCCTCCGGGTGAATCGATGCGCAGAACGATTGCCTTGTAGCTGCTGTCCTGTCTTACTTTTCTTATTTCTTTTGAAAGTTCGTTGCCATCAATCATTTCGCCACCCAGCGACATGCCAATATCTCCGCTGGCATAAACCACAGCAATTTTATTTCTGCTGAATTTGGCATTGGTTGCCGGAACATCGGCATATTTCGATGCACTAATCACCGGAATCCCTTTTATTCCTTCAATCCCCGCAATTTTGCGCAAATCGTCTAAAACTTCATCCTTGTATTTGGCTTCGTCAACCAATCCGGCGGTTACGGCTTTCATTCCTTTATTAAAAGTCTGCACATCGTCGGCCAGGCGGTTGAGTTGGTCAACCGAAACATTTCTTTCTTCCGAAATGCCTTTCAGCATGTGGTTCCACAGGCTTGTCATGTAAGTGAGCTGTTGTTCGCGGTTTTCAGCGCTCATTTTATCTAACATAAAAGGTTCAACAGCTGCTTTGAATTTGCCGTGGCGTACAATCTGCATTTCAACGCCGATTTTATTCAGCGCATTTTTGTAAAACATCATTTCACCGCCCAACCCGCGAAAATCAATCGAGGCTTCGGGATGAACCACAATTTTGTCGGCTACAGTTGCAAGATAATATGATTTCTGATCCATCATCATTTGATCTGCATGCGCATAAATGGGTTTGCCGCTATTCTTTTTAAATTCTTTCAACAGGTTTCTGATTTCTTCCACAGTAGCCATTCCGCCATTGGCCATCGATAATTTAAGGTAAACACCTTTGATTCGGTCGTCGGTTTCGGCATTCTTCAACGAAGTTGTAATATCATCAAGTCCCAGCGATTTTATTTGCGAAAAGCCTGGTATTTCAATATTTTCGAACGGGTCGTTGGGTGCGCGGTCAACCAGCTGGTTGCTTAAATCAATTAAAAGCATTGAATTGTTTTCAACCGAAACCTGTTTTTCAGTTGAAGACAAAATAGCGCCGATTACCATCAGCATCAGTAAAAAACCGATGATTGAAACAGCAAAAAAGCCAACAATGGTGGCCAAAACGTATTTGAAGAACTCTTTCATTTTATTTTTGTGTCTTTAAATTTCGTTATTTTAAGTATCAGTAAATTTTCTGAAACAGAATTACAAATATACGATTCAATGCATCAGCTTTTTTTAGGAACGGGCGGAAATCTGGGAAATAAACAGGCAAATTTCGATAAAGTTTACACACACATTCAAAATGAGTTAGGAACAATTTTGAAATGCTCACAGGTTTACGAAACAGCACCCTGGGGTTTCGAAACCGACGACCTTTTTTGGAACCAGGTTTTGTTGGTCGAAACGCAATTTTCACCCGTGGAAGTACTGGAACGGATAGCAAAAATTGAAGCCGTTTTTGGACGAAAACGAACAGGGGAGGGGTACACTTCGCGCGAAATGGATATCGATATTTTGTATTACGAGGATAAAATTATTGAAACCAAAAACTTAACAATTCCGCATCCATTGCTTCACAAACGGCTTTTCGTGCTGGTTCCGCTTACTGAGATTGCACCGGATTTTGTTCACCCGGTTTTAAAACTGACAAGTGTTGAAATGCTTGCGGTTTGTGCAGACAATTCGGAAGTGCGAAAAGTTAAATAGTCGTATCAGTCGATGAAATTATCTCGTGTTACAACTTCTGCTTTTATTTCAGGGTAGTATTGCTCCAAGGTTTGAAAAGATTTTGGGGTTCTTGGATTATCCCATTTAACTTCAATAGCTTTTGTCCCCTCATCTGATTCAACAATAAAATCTATTTCGGTCTGGTTGGTTGTCCGCCAGTAATGAATGCGGTTCAGCGAATAGAAATCGGCACACAACATTTCAGTATATACAAAATTTTCAAACAGTTTTCCAATATCTGTTCTCAGTTCAATCGGTTCAAACCGGTTCAGAATGAAATTTCTGAGGCCGGAATCTAAAAAATAGATTTTCGGGGTTTTGGTTATCTCTTTGCTGTAATTTTTATAAAAGGGATAAACCCTGTTACACACAAAAGTATATTCAAGAATGTTGATATATTTTTCAATCTCGTTTCGCTGAACTGCCAGAGATTTCGAAAGCGAATGAATATTCAGCAGATCGGCTGTTTGATTTGCAATAAAAATCAGGAACTTATTAAAGCCTTCAACATTGTCAATTTTCAGAAAATCAATCAAATCCTTTTGAATGTAGCTTTGAAAGATATCCCGTAACCTTAATTTTTTCTCCAATACCGATTTTTCTTTGGCAACGGCAGGGTACGAACCATAAATCAGAATTTCAGCCAATGCATCTTTTTTACTCACCGGTGCAGCAAAATCCAGATACTCATTAAACGATAACCTGTTGATTTTTAACACTCTGGCCCTTCCAACCAGATGCTCTCTGATTTTTGACTTTATTTCAAGTTGAGAAGAGCCACTGTAGATTATCTTTACATCCAACTTTAGGTCAAATAATTCTTTTAAGAATAGCCCGGGAGAATTAAGTCGCTGAATTTCATCAATAAAGACATATTTTCTGTTGTCAGTTTTCCCTGTAAACTGTAAAAATCCGGGAACCGAAGTAAATAGTTCATGCAATTTCAAATCATCAAGGTTGAAATAAAAAATCTGGTTGGGAGAAACATCGTTATTTAAAAGATGTTTAATCAGCAAATACAGAATTGAACTTTTTCCCACCTGCCTACTTCCGATTAATCCAATAATCAGTTCATTATCCAAATTAGTTTTGACAATATCAAAAACCTCTCTTTCTTTAAGATGAAATGAAAAATTGGGGTTTGTTCTCCATGGATTTTGCAATGCGAATATTTCTGAAATCATGTTTTGCCAGTTTATTTTTCAAAAATAGTAAAAATTAACTAGTTTATTTTTCAAAAATTCTGAAAATTAACTACCTGAGTTATTTTAATCTGAATGTAAACCTGTTCAGGAACAGAAAAACATTTTCAAAAAAATCAGCTCTTTATTATCTTCCCGAAAAATTTTAACTAATGAATTTCCATGTTTTTGAATCACCATCAGTCTTAATCAATCTCTGTCAGTCAACAGCTATTACAATAAATCTCAATCAGTCACTATAAATTTCTGCAAATCACAATTTTTCACCATGATACAAATTGACTACCAGCTAAAACCTGAAAACCTTGCAAAAAAACTGGCGTTGTTCTGGGAACTTTCGGGCGAAAAAATCAAAAACATCGACAAAAACTACGATGCAGTAAAAGGTTCCCCGGTTTTTACGGTGAAAGGCAAATACACCACCCGCGGCTGGACTGAGTGGACACAGGGTTTTCAGTTTGGCTCGGCCATTTTGCAGTTCGATGCCACCGGCGAAAACTGGTTTCTCGAAAACGGTAGAAAAAACACGCTGGAGAAATTGGCGCCACACATCAGTCACTCAGGCGTTCACGACCACGGTTTTAACAACCTGAGCACCTACGGAAACCTGCTCCGGCTGATGAACGAAGGCAAAATTCCTTTTAATGAATGGGAGAAGAACTTTTACGAACTGGCCATCAAAATATCCGGTGCAGTGCAGGCTGTCCGCTGGACAAAGATCAAAGACGGCGGATTTATTTATTCGTTTAATGGCCCACACTCGCTGTTTGTCGATACCATCCGCTCGGTACGCATTTTAATGGCCAGCCACTTACTCGGACATGTTTTTCAAGGTGAAGGCGATGCAAAAATTTCCCTCCTCGAAAGAGGACTGCAACACATTGTTGCCACTGCAAAGTATTCGGTTTTTTATGGTGAAGGCCGCGACAGTTATGATTTTGGAACTGCAGGCTGGGGCCGAACTGCTCACGAAAGTATTTTTAATGTGAATGATGGCAATTACCGCTGCCCCAACTCACAACAGGGTTATACAGGTTTTTCCACCTGGACACGCGGATTAGCCTGGGCCGTGCTGGGTTTTGCCGAAGAACTCGAATTGCTTGCAAAATTATCGGAAACCCAATTACCCGTAGAGAAAACCCAACTCGAAAAAATGATGCTGAAAGCCGCCCGGGCAACCTGCGATTTTTACATCGAAAACACACCAGTCGATGGAATTCCTTACTGGGATACCGGCGCTCCAAATCTTCATAAACTTGGAAATTATCTTCAAAAGCCGGCTGACCCTTTCAATGACCGGGAACCGGTTGACAGTTCTGCCGCCGCCATTGGTGCGCAGGGTTTGTTGCGACTTGGAAAATACCTGTCAGAAAAAGGCGAAACCGAAGCCGGTACAAAATACCGGCAGGCCGGACTGACCGTGATGAACACGCTGCTTTCAGCGCCCTACCTGAGTACAAATCCTGAACACGAAGGATTGATTCTGCACAGCATTTACCACCGGCCAAACGGCTGGGATTTTATTCCCGAAGGAAGCAAAATACCGAATGGCGAATCATCGATGTGGGGCGACTACCATGCCCGCGAAGTGGCGATTTATCTGCAAAGAATAATTTTTAAGGAAGAATATTTGACGTTTTTCGGGAGTCTGAAATAAAAACCAGAAATAGGTTGAAACAATTCAAATCAAGGTTTTAAAGATGAATTTAAAAGAAGAAACATCAAAACATATTACTCGGATAATATTGGGAATAATAATGATTATTTTTCTTTATTTATTTCTTCAATACATTGATTCTCATGAAATAATTGACAAGTCACGAAAGACGATTTCTTATTATTCTTTTGATTTGATTTATTGGAGCATAATATTGATTTCATTCTTACTGTTCATAATGTATGTTTTACCTTCGATAATTCAAGTGATTAAAAGCTTATTCAATAAAAATGAGTAAACAATTAACCGTCTTTTCAAAACTGTGTGTGCACACGCTCACCACAAAGCCCTGGAACCTGCGGCAATGCGTTGAAAACTACAGTGCCGCAGGGATTCACGGAATTACCATCTGGCGGAATGTGCTCGAAAACCAGAATCTGCAGGAAGCCAAAATTTTGCTGGATGATTACGGCATGAACGTGGTTTCGGTGGCACGCGGTGGCTTTTTCCCGTCGGTTGAAAAAGAAAAACGTCAGGCTTCTATTGCCGACAACCTGTTTTGCATTGAACAGGCTGCTGCTGTGGGTTCGCCTTTGATAGTGCTGGTTTGTGGTGCCGATGGAAACCAATCGCTTGAAAAATCACGCGAGCAGATAAAAGAAGGAATCCTAAAAATACTTCCTGTTGCCAAAGCAGCCGGGGTGAATTTAGCCATCGAACCGCTTCACCCCATGTACGCAGGCGACCGTTCAGCCATTAACACGCTGGCTCAGGCGAACAAAATGACGGAGGAAATCAACGACGATTTTGTGGGTGTTGCCGTGGATGTTTACCATCTGTGGTGGGACAACAATCTTCAGCAGGAAATTACACGATGTGGCAAAAACGGAAAACTTTTTGCTTTTCATGTTTGCGACTGGAATGTGCCCACCATCGATTTTCTGAACGACCGCGGATTGATGGGCGACGGCTGTATTCCGATAAAAAAGATTCGTGGCTGGGTGGAAGAAACCGGCTTTTCAGGCTACAACGAAGTGGAGATTTTCTCGGATAAATACTGGGCAACCGACCAGAAAATGTACCTCGAAAAAATAAAAAGTGCATATTTGAAACATACTTGATACTGGGATTCTGGATACTGGATTCTGGATAGTTTTCTCAACCCGGAACCCGGAACTTTAAACTTTAAACTCGAAACTTTCAACTGACTATGATACACAAAATCGGAATAATCATGAACGGCGTCACAGGGCGGATGGGAACCAACCAGCACCTGATGCGCTCCATCGTTGCCATCATCAAACAGGGTGGTGTAAAAATCAGTGACACAGAATATATTATGCCCGACCCGGTTTTGGTGGGCCGTAATGAGGCCAAACTCAAAAAACTGGCCGAAATGTCGGGCGTTGAAAAGTGGACAACCGACCTCGATTCGGTGATGAATGACCCGCAATACCATGTATATTTTGATGCTCAAACCACTGGTCGCCGTGCCGGTGCAGTAAAACAGGCAGCCAAAGCCGGAAAACATGTGTACTGCGAAAAACCCATCGCAGCCGACACAGCCACTGCCCTCGAATTGTACAAAGTCTGCGAGGAGGCCGGCGTAAAACACGGCGTGGTGCAGGATAAACTCTGGCTCCCCGGTTTACTGAAACTGAAACGGCTGATGGAAAACGGTTTCTTTGGCAAAATTCTTTCGGTGCGCGGCGAATTTGGCTACTGGGTTTTTGAAGGGCACACGGTTCCTGCGCAGCGCCCAAGCTGGAACTACCGTAAGGAAGATGACGGCGGAATTATTGTGGACATGCTTTGCCACTGGCGCTATGTGCTTGATAATTTATTTGGTGAGGTGAAAGGTGTTTTTTGTCTGGGTGCAACGCACATCCCGGAGCGGGTTGACGAACAAGGTAAACCGTATAAATGCACTGCCGACGATGCTGCTTACGCAACTTTCGAACTGGAAGACGGTGTGATTGCGCATTTTAATTCATCGTGGGTGACCCGCGTCCGTCGCGACGATTTACTTACCCTGCAGGTTGACGGAACAAAAGGTTCGGCGGTGGCCGGACTGCGCGATTGCTGGACGCAACATTACGGAAACACACCCAAACCCGTCTGGAATCCGGATATTCCCAACCCGATTAATTTTTACGAAGGCTGGAGCAAAGTTCCGGAACAGGAAAATTTTGATAACGCTTTTAAAGCACAGTGGGAACTGTTTCTGAAACATGTGGTAAAAGATGAACCCTTCCGCTGGAATTTGCTGGAAGGTGCAAAAGGAGTTCAGTTGGCTGAAAAAGGATTGGAAAGCTGGGCAAAAAGGGTTTGGGTGGAAGTAGCCCCCTTCTAATTCCCCCGAAGGGGGAAGGAGTAAGAAAAGAAACTAAAATGAATAGTAAATATTAAAAAATATGGAAAGCAAAAAGTCTCCCCTCCGGGGAGATTTAGAGGGGCTTGGAAGACGTGTAGCTTTAATCACTGGTGGCTCGCGCGGAATAGGGCTTGGAATTGCCATTGAACTGGCGAAAGCCGGGTTCAACCTGGCCATTAACGGGGTGAGGGAACAAAAAACAGTGCAGCCGGTGCTGGACGCTTTAAAAATGTTTGGCGCACGCGTTGTTTATGCACAGGGCAGTGTAGCCGACAAGTCCGACAGACAAAGGATTTTCGACACAGTGATTTCGGAATTTGGTGCATTGAATGTGCTGGTGAACAACGCCGGAATCGCTCCCCGCGAGCGAAAAGATATTCTTGAAGCCACCGAAGATATTTTCGATGAAGTACTGACAACCAACCTGAAAGGCCCTTATTTTCTGACACAGCTATTTGCAAACCACATGGTTCAGCAGAAAAAGGAAAATCCTGATTTTTCGGGCTGTATCATCAATGTTTCATCGGTTTCGGCCAGTGTGGCTTCGGTTAACCGCGGCGAATACTGCATTTCGAAAGCTGGAATTGCCATGGCCACCAAATTGTGGGCTGCCCGTTTGGGTGAGTTCGGAATACCAGTTTATGAAATTCAGCCCGGTGTGATTAAAACCGATATGACAGCCGGTGTTACCGAAAAATACGACAAACTTTTTGAACAGGGACTGAGCATTCAGCAACGTTGGGGAACACCTGAAGATGTGGGCAAAGTGGCGGCTGCCATGGCCACCGGAATGCTGCCTTATTCCACCGGACAGGTGGTTTTGGTGGATGGCGGAATGACGGTGCAAAGACTTTAGCCCCCATCCCAACCTTCCCCCAAAAGGGGAAGGAGTCAAAAAAAATTAAACAACCGGAATTTTAAAGATAGAATCGGTTTTCTGTTTGAAAACCTCGGGTGCATCAGCAAAAAACTGTTTTAGTTTGGGGAAAAGTTTTATGCGGTTTAACTCGCGGAGATGCTGTATTTTGTTTTCAATAATTTCAAGTTCGTCGTCAGAAAAACCATAATTGCCCGATTGCAAATCTGTCAGAAAAATAAACATGTCGTGGTCTTCGCCTAAATGCTCGGTAATATTGTTCAGTTGCCAGGTTTTCAGCTTGAAAAAGCGTGGGTGGATGTATCTGATAAAATCGGACTGGTAATACAATTGTTTCAGCTTTTTGCGCAGTTCGTGCACCAGTTCGGGGTCCGACTGCACCGTAAGAAACTGGTAAATAGCAAACGCCTGGTTGTATGATTCCTGTAAATGATTGGCAAACTGGTGTTGCGAAGGTATTTCCATTCCCATGTTTTCCATCTGCTCTGAAAGCGAAATCACAAACTTTTGGATGGGCAGATATCCTTCAGCCGCCAGAAATCCCTGTTCAATAACCTCCCGGTTTTTTTCGTTCAGTTTTTCGCGTGCAGCCCGTATTTTGCGTTCAGGCACAAGATTGCCGGATGCAGAAATCCGTTCAAAAATCTGGATGTTTACATAAGTTTCGCGCATGTGCGTAAGCGCACGGCCAAAAAACTTGATTTGCTTTGCAAAATCGGGCGAAAATTCATCGGGGAAATCGCTGTAAAATTTGAGCAAGGCCCGAAGCCTTTTAAAAATTTTGCGTATTTCGTGTACTGCCACGTTGGGCGAAATATTTTCTGCCGAGCTGAAATAGTCAACCCGTTCAAGCTGTTTGGTAATAGTTTCAATCAAACGTTTTCCGGCAGTGTGCGGCATTTCTTCCCCTCAATTTGGGCAGCAAATGTAATAAAATATTATAAAACAGTGATTTTAAGCCGGCCTGCAAAATTCTGCAGCGCGGGTGGTTCGTTTTTTGATTAGGGTGAAATTCTATCCGATAGGGATTGTGGTAGTATCAGGGAGAATTTTTTTGAAAAATGTTTGCATAATATTTTCCGGGTCATTTTTTTTTTTTTTTTACTTTAGTAACCTCATTATCAACAAAAAAAAACCGAATTATGGCCACCAGATTATCCAAACGCAGTTTCACCCCAATCAAAATTTCAGTTGCAATTTTTTTGTTTTTGCTGATTTCAATAGGTTCTCATGCTCAATTCAGTGTCGATGCCGGAAAAGATACCACCTATTGCAGCGAACAGAATTTCAATTCGCAGATTTTAGGGACAACTTCAAAAATTACAAATGGCAAGCCTCCCTATAAATTTGCCTGGGAATGTGATTATCGGATAACAGATAAATTAGTATTCACTGCGAGTTTTATGCTTAGCGATACTACTCTGAAAACACCAACGTTTAAGAATATTCCTGTCGATCAGGTTTGGTTAAAATTTACTTTAACGGTAACCGATTCAGAAAATAATGTTGCCAGGGACAGCTTATTTGTCCGTTTTTCAAGTTTTGTTTCTTTAACCGGTGGAGGCCAACCCAGGATTTATGTTGAAAAAGGCGACAGCATTTTGCTGACATTTCCAAACGCAGGAATTGGAGGCGGGATTGAACCGCTCACTTATTACTGGCGACCCAAAACCTTTTTATCAGACCCCGACAGTTTGGTTACCTGGTGTAAACCCGATTCATCAATACAATATGAAGCTTATGCCATTGATTCCTGCGGATGTGTTTCTTATATCGAAACGGTTTATGATATACGGGTGCTGCCGAAAAAAAATTCCTTGTTGGAACCGGATAAAACCTGGGTCTTCCTTTTGGCAGGAGACTATCCAAATCCTGAGATTTATGATGATTTGTGCTATAAAATCGGCAACGACACAATCATTGGCGAAACAGAATACAAGCAACTTCTTTTTTCACAAGGATGCGATACATACGATGGTATCAGGGGTTTTATCCGTGAAACCGAAGAAGGAAAGGTCTATTTTATGGAGAACAGACCTCAAAAGGAAGATGAATTTTTATTGTACGATTTTGGTATGCAGGCGGGTGATTCAGCAAAAATGGGATGGGAAAACATTTATTACCGCATCGACTCGATAAGATTAAGCAGCAACGAAAAGAAGTTGTATTATGTGTCAAAATCATCGGGCACTAAAGATACCTGGATTGAAGGAGTCGGTTCTGAAATGGGGTTGTTAAGAGAACAAATCACTGGTGGTTCAATGATGTTCTCGTGTTGTTTGGTAAATAATGAACAATTGTATCATAATCCTGTTTTTGCAGATTGTTTCTTTGTGCCGAAATCTTCTTTACAAGATTCAATAACCGGATTGCTGGTTGGAGAATGGGATTGGTATGATTCAGGAGGAGGATTGGCAGGAAATGGGTTTGGCGGACCAAAGGAAAATGGCTATTCGGTGAATGTAAAAATCGAAAGAGATTTATTAACAGGTGGTCTTATGTTTTGGGATTATGTTAGCGATTCGCTGGTAAGACAAGGAAAAGCAGCTGCTCATTTCTATGAAAAAGATAGTTCGGTTTTTGAAATTAACAGTGTTTTGCCAGCTATTCACGATAGCTATTTCGTTAATCCGTTTGATGCTGAAAGGATGATTCATTTCGAATTTCTGAACAATGATACAATCCGGTTTTACCATGCCATGTGTGCCGATTGCTTCGAAGTTTATTATAAAAGAGATAAAAATTTGGGAGTGAAACAAAGTCATACAATGGAGTCAACTTTGCATTTTTTCCCCAATCCGGCGAATGACTTTGTTACTATTTCCAATCCTTCCAACATCCACATCAAAAGAATTGATTTAACCGATTTTACGGGCAAGATTGTTCAAACATGGAGAGTGCAGGAAGTGGTTGAGAACACACTCAATATTCAGCATATTCCACCCGGAATTTACCTGCTGAAAGCAGTAACTGACGCAGGAATCAAAACGGGGAAACTGGTTGTACAATAATAATTTGCACCATGAATACACTAATCCGTCTGAAACTTGTTCTATTAATTTTTGCAATGGAATTTTGGCTTCCATCTGTTGCACAGTTCAGGGTCGATGCTGGTAACGATTTAATTGTCTGTTCAGAGGATAACACCGGAGAATATAAAATTGGTGGGTCTCCTACGGCTTCAGGTGGTGTTGGACCTTATACTTACAAATGGAGCGGTAAACATTTCGATTTAAAATATCCTACGGGTGAGCCAATGTGGATTTTTGCTTCAGATATTATGGATGATACCACCAAGAGCAACCCTGTTATTAAAGACAGGAGAAATGTCCCGGATGAATGGACAACTTACTACCTGCAAGTTGAAGATGCTGTAGGCAATGTTCAGGTCGATTCGGTTAAAATCATTAAATCTGCTTTTTGGGTACATGCCATTTATAAACTTCCAGAAACGATATATCGAGGAGACAGTGTTCATTTATTTGGCGATATCTATTTTGTGAATGATTTTTTACCCCTTAAATATGCAATTAGCCCTTCACATGGATTAACGGATTCAACCAATATAAATGGCTGGGCCAAACCCGACACAAGCGTTACCTATTATTTGCAAGCCGTAAATTCGGTCGGTTGTGTTTCAGAAAAAATACAATATTGGCATATTGAAGTAATTGATACAACAATAAACTCTGTTCAAAATATCTCTGCCATAAACAAGTATCTGCAATTTTTTCCAAACCCTGCAAAAAACCAGCTTGCCATTTCAAATCCAACCAACATTCAAATCAAAACAATTGAGTTAACCGATTTTTCGGGCAGGGTTATTCAAATATGGAAAACACCTGAACTGGTTGAGAGTACACTCAATATTCAGCATATTCCACCCGGAATTTACCTGCTGAAAGCAACCACCGAAGCGGGGATAAAAACCGGGAAACTGGTAATTCAAAAATAGTTTCCGCGGACGATAAAACAAAAAAGCCGGGTACACATACCCGGCTTTTCTGTAATTAAATATCTTCTTTTCAATCTATCATCTCAAACCCGCAATATGGCACCAAAACTTTTGGGATTTTTATTCCTTCGGGTGTCTGGTTATTTTCGAGCAGCGCGGCTACAATACGTGGCAATGCCAGCGCACTGCCGTTGAGTGTGTGCGCCAACTGCGGTTTTTTGGTGGCTTCGTCACGGTAACGCAGTTTCAGGCGGTTGGCCTGGAACGATTCGAAGTTGGAAACCGAACTCACTTCGAGCCACATTTTCTGGGCAGCCGAGAAAACCTCAAAATCATAGGTGAGCGCCGAGGTAAAACTCATGTCGCCACCACACAAACGCAAAATGCGGTAGGGCAGTTCCAGTTTTTCCACCAGCCCGGCCACATGGTTTACCATTCCGTCCAGTGCTTCGTATGATTTGTCGGGGTGGGCAATCTGCACAATTTCCACTTTATCAAACTGGTGGAGGCGATTCAGGCCGCGTACGTCTTTGCCATAAGAACCGGCTTCGCGGCGGAAACAGGCGCTGTAAGCCGTGTTTTTATACGGGAGGTCTTTGGCTTCCAGAATCACATCGCGGTAAATATTGGTAACCGGCACTTCGGCGGTGGGTATCAGGTACAGGTTGTCGATGGTGGCGTGGTACATCTGTCCTTCCTTGTCGGGGAGCTGGCCGGTGCCAAAACCCGAGGCTTCGTTCACCATCAGCGGAGGCTGAATTTCTTCGTAACCCGCTTCGCGGGCTTCATCTAAAAAAAAGCTGATGAGTGCGCGCTGCAAACGGGCCCCTTTTCCGCGGTACACAGGAAATCCGGCGCCGGTAAGTTTTACGCCCAATTCAAAATCGATGAGGTTGTATTTTGCAGCAAGTTCCCAGTGTGGCAGCGCATTTTCGGGCAAAGCCGGGATTTCGCCATTGCTTTTTACGGTAAGGTTGTCGGCAGCGTGACGGCCTTCGGGAACAATATCGGCGGGCAGGTTGGGCAGTTGCACCTGCAACTGGTACACCTGTTCTTCGATGACGGCAAAATCGATATCAAACTGTTTGATGCTCTCCTTGATTTCGGCGGTGCGTACTTTGGCAACATCGGCTTCGGCTTTTTTGCCTTCACGCATCAGCAAACCCACTTCGCCCGAAATTTTATTCAATTCGGCCTTGGCCTGGTCGGCCTGATTTTGGAGCCTGTTTTTCTGCCTGTATAGCTCGGTTATTTTATTTACAATTTCGGTGGCATCGAAATGTTTCTTTTTCAGTTTTTGGATTACCAATTCAGGGTTATCCTGTATAAATTTTAAGTTGAGCATTTCCTTCGATTTTGGATTGAACGGCAAATTTACAATAAAAAAATCTCCTGCCTCTTCAGACAGGAGATTTTCATTATCATTTGAAAATTAATCCGGGATTATTCTTCTTCCTGGGTTTTCTTTTTTCTCGGAGCTTTTGGAGCCTTTGGAGCTTCTTCAACCTCTGCCACCGGTGCTTCAACAACAGGAGCTTCTGCTACTGCCACTTCAACTTCAACCACCGGTTGAACCGATACATATGAACGGTTTTTCAATTTCTTTTTGAATACTACAGTTCCGTCAACCAATGCAAACAGGGTATGGTCTTTTCCCATTCCCACGTTTTCACCCGGATAATGTGTTGTTCCACGCTGGCGAATTAAAATATTACCAGCTTTAGCCAACTGACCGCCATAAATTTTTACGCCCAGTCGCTTACTTTCCGATTCGCGTCCGTTTTTCGAACTCCCTACACCTTTCTTATGAGCCATGGTAAATTTCTTTTAAATTATCCAACAATGGTTTCAACCTGAATCTGGGTAAAATGCTGACGGTGACCGTTCATTTTCTGATAGCTTTTTCTGCGTTTCTTTTTGAAAACAATCACTTTGTCACCCTGCACATGTGCCAATACTTTGGCTGTAATTTTTGCACCTTTAACGGTCGGAGTTCCAACGGCTACCTGGCCGTCATTGTCAACAAGCAATACTTTTTCAAACTCAACCGAGTCGCCTTCATTGGCTTCGAGCTGGTGTACAAAAAGCTTCTTGTCTTTTTCAACTTTAAATTGCTGTCCGGCAATTTCAACAATCGCGTACATATTTTCTTTTTAAATGTTTACACCGGCAGGCGGGATTCCAAAGGGTTTCCACTTATTCGGGCCTGAACGATTCAAATTTTTCGGACTGCAAAAGTAGTCGTTTTGTGATGATTAACAAATATTCTGTTGAAAATTTAATGCATGAGTGCATTAATGAAAGAATGCGTGAATGAAGAGGGAGTGTAAATTCCAAAATCCAAAATCCAAATCACAAATTTCAAGTTCCAAGTTCCAAATCTCACCTCTCACCTCTCATCTCTCGCCACTCTTCCACTTTCCGACTTCTCTCTAAAATTTTCTGCTGCCATTAAGTTAAACCAAAATGATTGCTATCTTTGTTTTCGCAGAAAAAACAGGCTGAAATCAGGATGCAAAAAATTCGGTTAAACATTTTAGGACTTTCGGTAAGTCAAACACAATCAGGTGCTTATGCTTTGGTTTTGGCCGAAGAAAATGGAGAAAGAAGGATTCCGATTATTATCGGTCCTGTTGAAGCACAGGCGATTGCCATTCAGCTCGAAGGGCTGAAACCACCGAGGCCATTGACCCACGATTTATTTAAAAACATGGCACTCGCTTTTGATATTGCCTTGCTCGAAGTAACCATTTACAAACTTGAGGAAGGCATTTTTTATTCGGAGCTGCTTTGTGAGATGGATGGGAAAGAGGTTCGTATCGATTCCCGTACTTCGGATGCAGTGGCGCTCGCATTGCGTTTCAGGTGCCCGATTTATACCACCGAGGAAATTCTGAAAAAATCGGGAATTATACTCGACCTTGAAGACGAAGATTCGCCGGTGAGAAATATGTCGGAAAAAGACCTTTCGAATGAACCTGATAAACCAGCCTATGGACAATATTCGTCATCAGAGCTGAATGAAATGATTAACGAGGCGATTCAAAACGAAGATTACGAAAAGGCTTCCATCATTCGTGACGAGCTGAAAAAACGAAAAAAATAGCCGTTTCCCGCTCAGTGACTGTAACTTTCAAATTGCTTTGGATCGTGTTTGTGTTTGAAAAAGACGGCAAACAGTATGGCAACCACAAGTGCGTAACCTGAAAATGCCAGCCAGATTCCTTTCCAGTCAAAACTTCCGTTTTCAAGTAAAAAGTACTTGTCGATTACAATTCCACTGATTCGGCTCCCGAAGAAAGCGCCTAATCCATTGGTCATCAACATAAAAAGACCCTGAGCGCTCGACCTGATGGAATGCGGACTATTCATTTCAACAAACAATGAACCCGAAATATTGTAAAAATCGAAAGCCATTCCGTAAATAATACACGACAGAATAATCATCCACAAACCAGGTCCCGGGTCTCCAAATGCGAATAATCCAAAACGCAGCACCCAGGCAATCATGGCAAACAGAATCACTTTTTTGATCCCGAACCGCTTCAGAAAGAAGGGAATCGCAAGAATAAACAATGTCTCAGAAATCTGAGAGATCGACATGATAATTGCCGGATATTTTACTGCAACCAAATCTTTGAATTCAGGGAAGTTGGCAAAATCGTGCAAAAAAGTATCGCCGTACGCATTAGTTAATTGAAGCGATGCGCCTAATAACATAGCAGAAACAAAGAACAGCGCCATTTTTACATCTTTAAAAAGGGCAAAAGCATTCAGTCCAAGTTCGCTTACCAGCGATTTTTTATGGCCTTTGCCCAATGGCGGGCATTTGGGCAAAGTAAACGAGTACAACCCCAGAAAAATGGAAGCAACCGAAGCAACAATAAATTGCCCTGACGATTTTTCGAAACCTGAAAGACTTACGGTCCAGAGGGCAATAATAAAACCAACAGTTCCCCAAACCCGGATGGGCGGATAATTTTTTACAATATCAATTTTTCGTGAATTCAATGTGGAATAGCTGATTGAAATGGCTAACGCAATGGTGGGCATATAAAAAACCATGTTCAGCAAAATAATCCAGAAGAAAGTGGACGGATTGTTTACAGTTGGCAGAATAAACAGTAATATACCTCCGATAATGTGAAAAATACCATACAATTTTTCTGCATTTACCCAGCGGTCGGCTATGATACCGGCAATGGCCGGCATAAAAAGCGAGGCGATTCCCATGGTTGAAAATATGGCGCCAAATTCGGTACCCGACCACTGTTTGTTTTGAAACCAATACGCCCCAATGGTAAGCAACCACGATCCCCAGATAAAAAACTGGAGAAAATTCATCAGAATCAGCCGGTATTTTATGTTCATTGTTTTTGATTTTTGCAGAGGTACAAATCTAATCGTTGAAAGCGATTTACCAAGCATTGAAATACCTGATAAACCGCTTTCGATTAAATAAAAAGGGTGAACTAATTATTTACTCAAATCCTTAATTCTCAAATTCCGGAATTTCAGTTCGGAGCCGTGTCCCAGAAATCCGATGTACCCTTTTTTGCGTAACAGGCCCGGATGTTCTTTATGGTCGAGTGTGCCATTTTTACTGGCTTCCTTAAAATCTCCATCCACAATTGTCACTCCGTTCAGAATTACTTTGATGTGAGTCCCATTCACAATTACCTCTTCGGTGTTCCATTCACCCACCGGTTTCTGAAATCCGCGTTTAGCCGAAATCACGCCATACACCGAACCGTGGTACTGGTATTCGTGCAGGTTGGCATAAACCGGTGCCGAATCATCCAGAATCTGGATTTCCATGCCCACATAAGCAGCGTCGCCTTCCAGCGGTGCCCTGATTCCCAACCCGTTGTTGGCGCCAGGAGTCAGTTGAAATTCGAATCTGAAATTAAAATCGCTGTATTCTTTGGCCGTGTAAATGTTCCCGTGGCCACCCATTTTCGGGTCAACAATCATTTCTCCATTTTCGGCATAATAATCGGTGAGGTTTCCCTGCCAGCCATCGAGGTTTTTGCCGTTAAACAACGACTCAAAACCATCGGTTATTTCTTCCTGTGTCAGCCCGATTTCTTTTGTATTGATTTCGCGCACATAAATATCGCGGAACAAAAGTTGATTTCCATGAGCCTGCAGTTCGATGGTGCCTTCGCTGAAAACCGGGATGCTGCGGTCCCAGTAGTTGTCCATTTTTACATTGTCAACCACCAGTTCGCCATTCAGATACACCGTCACATAAGCGTCAATCATGGTGATGCGGAAAGTGTTCCATTCATTCACCGGATTGTCGGCCACTTTCAGTGGATTACGAACATTGTTGGCGTTGTTGTTATACAAACCACCCGAACCAACCTGTGCGCCTACGTCAACCCGCGAGGTATCCCAGATTTGCACCTGTGGTGTTCCGCGCAGGTAAATTCCGCTGTCGCCTTCTTTGGTAATCAGCCAGTCAACAATCATTTCAAAATCCTTGTATTTTTTTGCCGAAACAAGGTTGTGCCCGTTCCCGCTGAAAACAATCATTCCGTCTTTCACGCTCCAGTTTTCGAGCATTTTTTTGTCGGCCTCGGCTTGTGCTTTTGCCTTCTCTTGTTCACTTAGCTTTGCAATGGCAATGGGGTTTCCATCCAGCAGCATTCCCTGCCAGCCATCCAGATTTTTGCCATTAAACATCGAAACAAAACCCTTGTCTTTTGGCATTTTTTCGAGATAGCTTTTGATGTTTGCCTTGTCGTAATCGCTTTCGTCGCCTGTCAAAACAGCCATCACTTTTTCGAGCAAACTGCGAACGATATCACCCGAAAATCCCGGACTGTCGTCGCCAGCCAATGCAATATTGGCAACTCCCCGAGCAGCAGCCTGCTGCAGGTCTTTTTCATCCAGCAATTTTCCCAGGTAAACCAGCGAGAGGAAAGTTTTCAGGTTTCCGATGGAATTTACCGCAAGAATTTTCTCATCGGTAGTGGTTGCAAAAGGCATCACTTTCCGGTATTGCAGCAACTTCTGGTCGTCGGGAATTTTGGCTGACCGCACTTGGCGGACAAAGCTGGCAAAAGCGCGAGACCGGTATTCGCCGGCTGACGATTTGCAGATTTCGAATAATGCTGCCGAGGCTGCATATTCTTTCCAGTTGGTAAGCGCTCCAAATGCCATGTCTTTTATGTTTCCCGTTGAATTTTTAAAGTGGCCAATTATGGTCTCGAGGGCAACATCACCGCCGATTTCAGGAATGATAGCAATAATACGTTCTTTTTTATCGGTGGTTTTCAGCGCTGTCAGCAGTTTGCCTTTTTCGGTTTTTTCGGTTTCAACACCTTTGGCTGCCGCCACAACCGCCAATTGCACCTGAATGATTTCGTTTTCGTCGTTTGACAAAAGTAAAAGCTGAATCAACTGGTCAAGATTTTCCAGTGTCGAAACTTTTTTCAGTGCATTGAAAGCAGCAGATTTTTCATCGGTATCGGCAGATTTTGTAAGGGCGAACACCTTGTCGAAATATTTGTAACCCGATTTGGCAGCAATCAGATTCACAAAAGCCGCCTTTGTTTTTCCTGAAGTTTTATCTAATTGCGCTGCCACCGGCGCCAGATGTTTTTGGTCGAGCAAAGTGAGTAACGCACTTTTGGTTGCTTCAATATCCTGGCCTTTTGCAAGGTGTTCGATTAAAACAGCTGTGGCATCTTTTCCTTTCAGATTTACCAGCGCGCCAATTGATTCAATCCTGACAACTTCGGAAGTAGAATTCAGATTTTCAGTAACAAAATCAATAGCCAACAAATCGCCCCTGCGGCCTAACATTGAAATAATATCGGCTTTTGCCGCATTAGTCGAAGTTTTTGCTTTGGCAATCCACTGACGGGTGGCGGCAATATCTCCTGTTTTTTCAGCCAGGTTCAGCACTGAATAACGGAAAGCTTTATCGCTGTTATCCACTGCTTTCAGCAGCAAAGGCAACGCTTCTGCCCCGAAATATTTTGTATAAACTGCCAGCGCCGATGCATAATTGTGCAATTTTTCAGCCGACTGGTTTGCTTTGATAATTTCGTTACATGCCTTTTTGCAAAGTTCGGTTTCGTTGTTTTCACCCAAACGGTTGGCGTAATCAAGAAACGCTTCAGCAGCGTTGGTTGCTTCGTAGCAAAAGTTTACCTTTTTGGCCGCTTCCAGCAGTGCTTTGTAAGAACCCGGATCGGCAATATTGGCCAGCGCAGCCAGCGCCACTTTTTGAGTTGCCGGATTTTTATCGTTTACAAAAGGCGTAATTTGTTTCACTGCTCCAGCACATTTCAGTTCACCCAAACCTTTCATCAAAGTGGGTTTGCATTTTTCGGGAGCACCGGGCAACGCCTCCAGCAACGCATGAGCCACTGATTTTCCTCCCAGTGAAAGCAGCGTTTGCGCAGCCGGTTCGGCTAATTCTTCGTCAACCAGATATTTCTTTAAAGCCGTCACACTCTTTTCACCTGCAACCAGGTTTAACTCATTCATCAGAAAGGTTTTTACCTGCTTGTCGGATTTTGATTCGAGGGCTTTCAACATTTGTTCTTCAACAAAATCCTTCTCTTTTTCGTGCCCGAATTCACTGACATAACGCGACAAACTGTTGATGCAAAACCTGACGGCAGTATCATCGCCGGTTCCGGGAGCGACCAGCATTCCGGCAATTTTCTGAAAACCCTCTTCGCCCAGTTCCAAAGTCTGGTTTATCACCAGGTCGCGGTGTGCCAGGTTTTTGGCGGGAATTTGCGCCAGAATATCAGCAACTTTTGTTTCAAGTGTTCTTCTGTCCTGCGCAAAAATTCCTGTCGTTAACATCATCAACAACAGGATGGCAATATTTTGAATTGTATTTTTCTTCATTTCAAATCATCATTAATAAATAATCACTCATCAATTAAATGGTCCACGGTGCACGCATTGGTTGGTTAATCAACCGGTTGGCGCCTTCGTCGTCGATAAATTCAAGTTTATCGGGGTCGAAATGCAAGGTGCGGCCCAAACGCACAGCCACAATTCCGAGGTTCACCAAAGTAGCCGAACGGAAACCATTCATTTCGTTCAGAGCGAATTTTTTGCGCGATTTTACCGATTCAGAAAAAACTGCAATCTGTGGTTCCGGCTCCGGCAGTGTTTCGATAAAACTTTTCAGATTAGGAATATCCGACCTGAATCCCTGGTAAATTTTCCCGTTCGGTCCTTCAATATAAGCGGCGTCTTTGTCGCGGTTTTCGCCGTCAAGAATTATCTGGCAGCCATCGGCGTAAGTGTAAGTCACCCTGCGCCACGAACCCACTGCATCGTAATGTTGCTGCGGAGCATCCACTTCAATTTTCACCGGGCTTGTTTCGTCTTTTCCCAGCATGTACTGCACCGGGTCGAGGTAGTGCTGTCCCATGTCGCCAAGGCCGCCACCATCGTAATCCCAATAGCCGCGGAAGTTGGCGTGAACACGTTCCACGTTGTAAGGTTTGTAAGGAGCAGGCCCGAGCCACATGTCATAATCCAGATTTTCGGGAACCGTCATCGGCGAAAGGTTGTGTTTGCCGCTCCAGTAAAATTTCCAGTTGTAACCGGTAATTCCGCTGACAGTCACTTTTAACGGCCAGCCCAGAATACCGCTGTCAATCACCTTTTTTAACGGTTTTACATCGGTGCCAAGACCGTAAAAATTATCTTTAAATCTGAACCATGTATTCAGTCTGAACATCCGGCCATGCGCATTTACTGCTTCCACCACGCGTTTTCCTTCGCCAATGGTGCGGGTCATCGGTTTTTCGCACCAGATGTCTTTCCCGGCTTTGGCAGCTTCAACTGCCATCAGTCCGTGCCAGTGCGGAGGAGTGGCAATGTGCACAATGTCCACTTCGGGCAACTGGCACACTTCCCTGAAATCGTGAAATTTCTTCACATCATATTCAATCTGGCTTTGCGCCATTTCGAGGTGTTTTTTATCCACATCGCAAATGGCCACCACGCGGGTTCCTTCGTATGGAATATGTCCGCGACCCATGCCGCCAACGCCAATGATGGCTTTTGTAAGTTGGTCGGAAGGAGCAATAAATCCGTTACCACCCATCACGTGACGCGGAACGATGGTAAATGCAGCGCCCGCCACCAGCGCGCTTTTCAGAAATCTTCTTCTCGAAGACAAACTATTTTCACTCATATTCTTGTTGATTTAAGTATTCAAAATTCCCATTTTAACAGGCTTTCAAATTTATGTTTAACCTGATAATAATGTGGAAGCATTTTGTCATAAATTTCAGGAATTTCCACACACTAAATGTTTTTGTTGAAAAATATTCAAAATCCTCCGGTCAAACAGTACTTCATTCTTTTAACTTTAAAACCTCACAATTAAACCTGACTTTATGAAGAACATTCCAGTAATCACCGTTTCCGGGAGGACTTTGGCCGAAACTTACGAAGCCGCTCTAATCAATCTGTACGAAAAGGGCACCCGTTTTAAAACGCAGTACGACAAACCCGGCGACCCGCTCAGTATCGACTGTACCATGAACATGACCATTGATGAACCCGAAACCGACCCGGTGATTCACATGGCTTTTCCGGGCGGAATTGATGATTTAAAGGAATATGTGCTGGAATTGAAAGGGTACAAAGACCACTGGGTGAAAAACATAAACGACGAAAAAGATACCCGCTGGGAATATACTTACCACGGAAGAATTAAAAATTACGGGGTTTGGAAAGAACTGCAAAACGGGCAGTCGGTGGAAGCCGGTCCGTTTAAGGTTGACCAGATTGAAAGTGTGATTGCCAAGCTTTCGAAACAGCCGTTTACAAGGCAGGCACAAATGATTACCTGGATGCCCAACCTCGACCTCGAGTGTTACGACCCGCCCTGTTTGCAGTCGTTGTGGTACAGGATTCTGGAAGACGAAGAAGGTGTTTACTGGCTCAACTGCAACATACGGTTCCGCAGCAACGACGCGTGGGGCGCCAGTTTTATGAATATGTTCGGTTTTATTCAGTTTAACAAAGAGGTGATTGCCGCCGGAGTTGCCGAACGTACGGGCAAAACTGTAAAACTGGGCCGGTTAAACTGGCAGGCCGACTCGTATCACATTTACGGAAAAGACATTTTAGCTGCCAAAGAACGCCTTTTCGACCGCGTGGGCGTAATGCCTTTCGAAGAACGAACCATGCCTTTTAACGACGATTTTATCCGCGATATGTATGAACAGGCCGAGCCGGGAATTATTCAGAAGATAAAGGAGCATGATGAGAGAAAGTGAACCAATGCGTGAATGCTAAAATGCATGAATGCGTGAATGGAAGAATATGAGAGACTGATTGAGATTGTTGGAGAATTGTGGTTATCTGCAGAAATTAAACTTCTTTGTCAGTTCTTTCAGTCGGTGATTTTGCTCAGTTTGACAGTCACTCTGAACGCATGTCTGAAAGACAAAGTCGCAGTCTCTTCAAAAAATGGTAAATAGTAAATCAGTCAATCGTAAATTATTGATTTGACTTTTGCCCAACGCAACAACCACGGTCACCTTTCTCACTCTTCTTTTTCGTTCAACCGCTTTCTGATTTGCTGAACCATTTTGCGGTTGAGCTCCATTTCAATCCGGTTAAATTGCACGATTTCCTTTGTTGACAAAACTGTTCTGAACTCGGGATAGTATTTCTCGCGGATTTCAATCAGTTTTTTTGCCCTTTCCAAACGGCTGATGTACAATTTTTCTTCTTGCTCCGGCGACAGATTTTCGCGCTCGTTTCTGCTAATGCGTTCTTCATCAACAATAAAAACCGACGCTTTTTCCTTTTCGTACCTGAAATAAATGGGTTTCAGCTTTTCGGCTCTTGCAGGTTCAAGTTGCATTCGTGTGCAGATTTCGTTAAACCGCGCATTCAGTAACCGTTCCCTGAAAGCAGGGTGTCGTTGGTTCTGGGCAATCAGTATTCCGGGTATCAGAAAAAGACCCATCATCAGCCATATTTTTATCGTTGCTTTCATCTTTTTAATCGTTTGTAAGTTCATCCACAAAAAGTTCATCGTTTAAATCGTCGGCCAACTGACCCAGCTCTTCATCGGTCATTTCAGCTAACAGATTATCAATCGTTTCCGGTTTTTCGACCACCGGCTTTTCGGCTTCTTCCTCAGTTTTTACATCTTCTGCTGACTTGGCAAAAACAGAATCAACCACAGGTTTTTCAGTTTTAACCGGGTCGGCAACCACCACATTTTCAGGCTGTTGTTTTTGTTGCTGAACGTTCAGCACAATGGCAAACGAAACCACAATCAGAAGCGAAGCCGCCACCGAAACTGCCGCGTAAATTCTCCTGATTTTCGATTTGCGTTCCCTTTCCTTTGCTTTTTCAAGCGTGCGGGTTGTAATTTCGTCGAAAAAACCTGCGGGAACCTTGTAAGGCGTCTGTTTCCCGATTTTGTCAAAATCAAATTCACTGTTCATTGCTCAGCTATTTTTGAGGTAGTTTTTTACTTTTTCCGCTGCATAATGATAATTGGTTTTCAGTGTACCCACCGATGAACCGGTTATCTCTTCCATTTCTTCGTAGCTCAGGTCGTCGTAATAACGCAGGTTAAAAACAATCCGCTGCTTTTCGGGCAATTGCTGAATGGCTTCCTGAAACTTCACCAAAATCGCTTCACTTGTTTCGGTACCCGGTTCAGAAAGTTGGTTTTCCAGCTGCTGCGATATTTCAATCATTTTAAACCCTTCTTTTTTACTTCTTCTGAAAAGCGCGATACACTCGTTGGTGGCAATTTTGTACAACCACGTGTAAATCTTCGACTTTCCGTTAAACGAACCTGCATACCGGTAGGCATTGATAAAAGTTTCCTGCAAAACATCTTCGGCATCTTCGTGAAAAACCACCAACCGCCTGATGTACCAATAGATACGCTCCTTGTGATTGTCCATCAGCAAGGTAAATCCTTTGTCGCGCAACGCAGGATTCTGTAACATCAGCCAGATTTCGTGGTCTGTTTTTTCCGCCATCCGGTATTTTTTGTTCGTTTATTGTTTTGAAGAAATATTAGGATAAAAGTTAAACGGAGCCACCGGAAATATTTTTCAGAAAATTTTTGTTCGCAGTTTAACTTTCATCAAAAAACTTCTTCAAACATTTAAGGATTTCAAATTCAAAATTAAATAAAATGTGTATGAAAAAGTTAAGTTTTGTAGTACTGGCAGCCGCAATTTTGTTTGGCGCAGGCTCATGTCAGAAAGAAGAAACATTGGAAACAACTACCATTGAACAGGTTGACCAGGAAGTGGTTGCTGAAAACCTGCTGGTTGAACTTGACGAACTTACCGACGAAGGTATTGAAATGAAACTTTCCGAACTGAAATCGGCAACAGTGGAAAGGATGTACCTGGGTGATGGTTGTCCAGTTATTACTTTCGATAAGGAATCGACTCCACAAAAAATGGTGATTGATTTTGGTGACGGATGCGTTGGAAGGGACGAAAAAAACCGTTCGGGTAAAATAATCATCACTTCAACGGCATTCGCTAATCTTTCGTTTGAAAGGGTGAAAACCTTTGAAAACTTTGTAGTTGAAGGTGAAAAAGTGGAGGGAACAATCACAAAAAAAATAACTTTTAATGATGATGAACTTACGAGAGTTGCAGTGATTGTTGAAGACGTTTCGGTAACTTTTAAAGACAACACCACTTTTACCCGCAAAGGAAACCTCACGCGGGAACATTCGTTTGGGATACCGGGTGTTCGTGCCGACGATGAAACAAAAACATGGGGCGAAGTGCTTACCAAACGCGCCAATGGAGCAACTATCACCAAAACTATTGGCGAAGCCACGCCACTGCTGTTTAAAGTTTTGTGCCGGCAAATTGTGAGTGGAATTGCAACTTTTTCAAATGGCGATTCGACCTGGATCATTGATTATGGAAACGGCGATTGCGACAATACCGCCACAGTTACCCGTGATGGCGAAACCCGCACAGTGAAACTGAGAAAATAACCGGATATTTAATCATCGGAAAGCCTGTCGGGGAAATCCGGCGGGCTTTTTTTTTTAAGTATGCCCAATTCGATCTCAATTGTTTGGAATTGGTGAATGCAGTTTAACATCCAGGTTTCGGGTTTTGCGATTTGTGAGTTAATTTTTATCCCTGACTGATTCGTTTAAAGTATTTATTGCAGAACAAAACCAACCGGTACAGTATAAGAAACTCTTACCGGCTTTCCTCTTTGTTTTCCTGGTTTCCACCTGGGCATTAATTTCAATACCCTGATTGCTTCTTCATTCAAAACAGGATGAACTCCTTTTGCAATATTATAAGAGCTTGACCTACCATCTTTTTCAATTACAAAGGTTACATATACTTTACCTTGTATTCCATTCTCCTGGGCAAATACGGGATATCTGATATTATTTCCAATAAATCTTCCCAATGCATCCAACCCTCCGGGGTATTCGGGCATTTCCTCAACAAGAAAATATGTTTCCTTTCCAATAGTATCTGTTTCCTCCTCAGTATTATAATACAAACCATTTTTCGAAAGCTGAACTGCAATATCAAGTTTACTTTTAACCGGAAGCCCTTCAACTTTTGCCGGGTAAAAGCCTGAAAAATTGCTGAAAACTTTTTTTATCAATGTTGCTTCATCATCAGCAAATGGTGAAATTATTTCGACTTTGGATACATTTCCTTGTTTCTCAATAAATAAACGGATATCGATGTATTTGATAAAACTATCGTCAAGCATTTTTACCTCATCCATTTCCAAAGAACGTTTTCTGATTTCATGGGATAAAGCAAGTGCACCTTCTTTAAATTTTGGATCAACATCAGGATTATTATAAAATTGGTCGATAACCACTGCTTCTCCAGAAACAAGTTTGCCATTTTCATATAATCCTTCACTTATAACAGTTCCCGATTCATTATAATTGATGAATTGTCCATTTTTTATATTGTTGGTGTAATTCCCCTCAAAACTTAAACTGCCGTTTTCATGCCAGATTTTGTAAGGTCCATTCAGAACATTGTCTTTACTTGTAAGAAAAATGCGTTTATTCCCATTTTCGTAGAAGGTGGTAGCTTCTGCCATTTTCCCATTTTCATAACGCATTTCTGCTTCCAGAATATTGTTAATGTTATAAATCTGAGTAAGTCCGTCAGGTATTAATTCTTTTTTAAATGAATATTCATCCTTTTTCTCCAGTTTGAAATTCCTACCTGTAAACAAGCAACATACTTTTGAGATAGTACTTCCATCTTTTCGGAAAGCTGAGACAATAAGATGATTATTACTTAAAGAGTCATATTCAACCACGCAATCAACATTGGGGGCTGAAGTGTCTGGTAGTCGGGTTTCTCCGGTTATTTTGAATTTATGTTCCTGAATGGATGTTTGTGGATATGCCTTTTGAAGACTGCTAAACAACAAAATGAAAATAATTGTAATCTGCGATGTTGGTTTCATTTAAAATAAATATGGGTGTTAATAATCAATTTTTTTGTCTAAAAATATACCATTTTAAAATCAATCAGCTTGCCTTACCATTTTACTGGTTCAAGCCCGTTTTTCTGTAAGAAATCGTTGGTACGGCTGAAGTGGTGGTTGCCAAAAAAACCACGGCTGGCCGATAGCGGCGAAGGGTGCACCGAGGTTAAAACCAGGTGTTTGGTTTTGTCAATCAACTCATTTTTGCTGATGGCGTAGTTGCCCCACAAAATAAAAACCACGCGCTCTTTCTGGGCGCTGACGGTTTGAATTACGGCGTCGGTAAACTGTTCCCAGCCTTTTTTCTGGTGCGAGCCGGCCAGGTTTTCCCTCACGGTTAAAGTGGCGTTGAGCAATAAAACACCTTGCTGTGCCCAGCCAATCAGATTTCCACTTTGCGGGATGGGTTTTCCCACATCACTTTTTAACTCGGTAAAAATATTGCGCAAACTGGGTGGAAACGGAATGCCGTCGTTAACCGAAAAACAAAGTCCGTGCGCCTGTCCCGGCCCGTGGTAGGGGTCCTGACCTAAAATCACCACTTTCAGATTGTCGAACGGACACTGGTCGAAAGCATTGAAAATGAGTTTGGCCGGCGGGTAAATTTTGTGGGTTTTGTATTCGTTCCGCACAAATTCGGTTAAAGCGGCAAAATAGGGTTGCTCAAATTCTCCGTTTAAAACAGCTTTCCAGCTTCCGTCGATGCGTACTTCCATAATCGGTTTTGTTTTTCAGGGCTAAAAATAGTAAAGATTGGGTATATTCCTTTGCGCAATTCGCCTTGACATTTTTCAACCTTATTTCCTCTTTTCCCCAACCTTAGTAGCAGGGTTGCCACACAAAACCAAAACCTTATTTACCTTATGAATAAGGTTGATTGGAATGAGAATAAGGTTTTTGATTTTTAATAAAAAATATGTCGCTGTTTTAGGGGTCAGGTTTGCGCCGTCATCCGCAACAATTCGCCACAGGTTTTCCAGTTGCGGGTGGTGGCGGCCACTTTCAGTTTCGATTCAAAAAAAGTGTTGGTCAGCTTTGTTTTTCCATATCCGTGCGGACAAAAAAGATAAACCGCCTTTTCTGAAATTACGATTTCCTCTTCACCCTGTTTTTTTGCTTCAATTTCACTGAAGTTAAAAGCTGCCGGTTTTTCAGCCAGAAAAGTGACATGCAAAAATGCTTCGTCTTTTGTGCCGGTGTTTAGCGGATTGTTTTCCACGGTTTCATTCAGTTCTTCACACGACAGCACAATTACCGGAACATCGAAACCAAAATCAGTTTTGATTGCTTCAGCAATTTTTGCCGCCAGTTCTGAAGTTGAGGTTTCGGCAGCATTAAAAACCACGTTTCCGCTTTGAATATAAGTTGCAATATTTTCAAAACCCAACTTTTGAAAGGTAAGGCGGAGTTCCTCCATTTTTATGGGTTTTGTCCCGCTAACATTGATGCCCCGCAATATGGCGATGTAAGTATTCATGTTTCCAAGGTTTACTAGTAAAACAAAATTCAGCGCTTTGAGTTTCCGGCTTATTCTTTTTTGTAGTTAAAAACGCCGCCACCCTGTTTTAAAACCATCGAATTTTCAGCCGCATTAAATTCCATCACCACGCCGGCCTGGTCAAATTTGAATTTGTCGGCAGTGGTGGCTTCGAGCGGAAAAGCTGATTGGCCGGTGGCCTGCGCCACAAGGGTTTCATTGTTTCTTGTAATTGTAATTTTCAGCGGAATCTGGGTCGATGCATACACACCCACATATTTTTCGAGCGTCCCGGCGTCCACTTTAAAGGCTTTGAAATCCGGGATATCAAAATCTTTTCCGAAAACTGCGCTTAAAACGGCAATCGAAATATTGTTGTTGTTAAAGTTGGTGCCGTTGGAAGTAAGCGCGTATGACACATCTCCATCAGCAAAATGACCAAATACCGAAGTAAAACCATCGATGCCACCGGTGTGTCCAAAACCTGTTTTGTCGTAAAATGGTATTTTAAATAAACCCATTCCATATTGTCCGTTCACGGTTTGCATTTGTTCAAGACTTTCTTTCGAAACCAGTTTGCCTCCAAACAAAGCGTTGCTAAATTTCACCAAATCGGAAGGTGTTGAAACAATACCGCCGGCACCCAGCGGAACCGAAATATCGGTTTCGGGTTCAACATTCCATTGACCCACATTTTTGTATGATTTGCATTCGTTTTTTCCCGTGTCGATTTTTCCGCCAAGCGCGGTGTTTTTCAGTCCGGCTGGTTTGGCAATCAGTTCATCAACCAAAACTTTGTATGGTTTGCCCAAACTTTTTTCAACAATAAAAGTGAGCAGCACAAAATTGGAGTTGCTGTACACCGATTTGCTGTCGGGTTCAAAATCGCTGCCACCTTTTATAATAATGTCGAGCAGCTCTTTTTCGGTTTTGGATTGCGTGTTCCAGGTGAGGTATTCTTTGTCGTCGGTAAAACTGTGGATGCCGCTGCGGTGGTAAAGCAAATTGGCAACATTGATTTTTTCAGCGTTTTTGATGGCTGGAAAGTACTTGTCGATGGTCTGATTCAGTTCCAGTTTCTTTTCTTCAACAGCTTTCATCACCAAAACGGTGGTAAAAGTTTTTGAAATCGAACCAATTCTGTATTTCGAATTTTCGTTGGCTTTCAGCTTGTTTTCAACATCGATGTACCCAACCGACCTTGTATAAATAATCTCTCCGTTGCGCGACACGGCAATACTTCCCATAAACTTGTTGTGTTGTTCAAGTTGGTCGAAATAAGCGTCGAGTTTGGCTTTGTCGAATTGCTGGGCAAAACCATTCAGGGCTGAAAATGCGATAATGAGGGCGGCAAAAATTTTCTGTTTCATTTGATTTTGTTTTTCTGTAAAATATCAGACGCTGATTCACAGCCTGTGTTACATGTATTTCCTTATTTATTCTGTTGTTTAATTTATGGCAGTTTCAGCATGAATCACCCTGATTCTTTTCCATTTTCCGCTTCTGAATCTGAAAACAAGAATGGTTGAGAATATCAGGAAAAACAGCACCAGTAAAAACCAGCTGAATGGCACCGAAAGTTTCAGTACATTCATCGAAATATATAAAAGCGGCACAAATGACCAGTGCGCAGCCACCGAAACAATCATGGTAAAATGGGTGTCGCCGGCACCACGCAAAGCGCCAACCAGCGCCACAACCACAGCTTCAACCAGCACATACAGCGCTGCAATCCTTATCATGGAAACTGCAATCGGGACAGCCTCGTCAAACACAGCCGTCGGCTTTTCGGGATGAAAAACCTGTACAAGCTGTTCCGGAATAAAAACAAAAAGCGCCAGAATTACCACCGAATAAAATATACCGGTTTTGATGGCCGAAATGGCTGCATGTTGCGCAATATCGGGCTTGCCGGCACCCATGTAGCGTCCGGCCAGACTGGTCACGGCAATTTCGATACCGAGCAGCGGAATAAACGAGACCAAATCCCAGTTAAACATGATGGTGGTGGCGGTGGCAACCGCATCGCCCTGCGAATGAAAAATGGCAATCATGGTGGTGAACGCCAGAAAATTCAGAAACATTTCAAGTCCGGCCGGCGACCCGTAATAAATCAGTTTTTTCATAATCGGAAAGTCGAACTGGAACGATTTCAAAACACCAAACTCAGTTCGGTTTGTTTTGTTGAGATACACCACCAGCAGAATAATTGTGGCCGAAAAACCTCCGGCAACCGTGGCAATGGCAGCTCCCTGAATGCCCATGGCCGGGAACCCGAGTTTGCCAAAAATGAGGATGTAATCAAGAATAACGTTGACAATCATGGCCACCAGTGTGGCGCTCATCACAATTTTTGTTTTGCCGATACCCGAAAAATAGCAGCCCAGCGTGTAACGCATCATGCTGAAAACCGAGCCCCAGGCCAGAATATTCATGTATTCAACCTGATAGCCCAACTGCGATTCGGGGAATTTCATAAAATCGAAAAACACAAAAGCCAGTGGTTTTACAAGCAGAATCACCGGCCATGCCAGCAGTGTAACCAAAATAGCCTGGAATGCTGCTTTTGTGGCGTTCTGTTTTTCGCCGGCCCCGAAATATTGTGCCACCAGCGCGGTGGAATAACCTGTCAGTCCTACAAAGAAAAACATGAGCATTTGCATGGTAACGCCGCCGCCCATGGCTGCATTCATTTGCTCCGAACCCACGCGGGCAAGAAACAGGCGGTCGGTAAAAGTCATCACGCCATCGCAGGCGGTGGAAATAATCATTGGCAGCGCTAAAATCAGCACCTCTTTGATGCCACCGGGCTCGTGATAATTGGAAAAATACTTTTTGAAAAAGGTCATGGCTGTTCTGTTTTCTGTTGAATTGTTCAGGCAAAAGTACGGTGAAATGAAGATTCAATATCGCGCTGTTTTAAAGAATAATGGAAATTTGTGATTGAATGGGGGAATTTGCAGGTTGAAGGCGGAAATGCCCTGAATTATATTTCAGGATAAAAATATTCAATCCAATGTTGGTAGTTATCCTGAGCCGAGCGACAAGTATCCAATAAATATTCAGGAACCCGTTCAAACTCTTTTAGTCCGCGGTAATAAAACTGTTTGTGTGTTTCGTCGATTATAAAAGGTACAATATCATTTTTCAGGCATTCGCGAAACAGAATTAATCGACCGACGCGTCCGTTTCCATCCTGAAAAGGGTGAATTTTTTCGAAACGATAGTGGTACTCCACAATTTTTTCAAACGATTTCTCTTCTGAGTTCAGGTACAAGTGATTCAATTGTTCAATTTCTTTCGCAACGCTTTCGGGTTTTGAAGTTTCAACTCCACCCACTTCGTTGGGGCGTTTTTTCCAGTCGCCCAAAGCAAACCACGGTTTTTGTGCATCCGAAGTGCCCGATTTCAGCATCCGGTGAAAAGTTTTGATGATTTCTGCCGACAAAGGCTGCTGTAAAGTATCGAGTAAATAATCGAATGCCACAAAATGGTTGGTGGTTTCAATAATATCGTCAACCGGCACAGCTTCCTCGTCTTTAAAACCGATGGTGCGGGTTTCAAAAATATAGCGGGTTTGCTCCTCGCTGATGCGGCTGCCTTCAATCCGATTCGAATTGTAAGTAAGATTTACCTGTGTTTTGTGGTAAAGCCCACCGTGAAAACGGCTTTGTTTTTCCTCCTTTAATTTGTCAGCGAGTGTCATTGTAACATCATTTTTCTTAAAGGGTTAAAAATAGCAAATTTCGCGGTGAATTTCTTTTTCAGGAAGATGACATCCTGTTTTACTCAATAACAGCATCCTGATTTTCCAGAATTGCTGATTCCCTGTTCGAAAGGTTCAGGTCGCTGATTAGTTTGTCTTTGCGGGGGGCAAAAAGAACCATCGTAAAAATAAGTAATACAGTAATTACCGGAAACATAATATTTGCTGTCATGAGATAGCCGACAATGGTAAAAAACGCCGGACCTTCCACTAATGCATATTTTAGAATCAGTGCCGACTGATAGCCCAACAGCTTCTTCTCCAGACTTTTCAGTTCAACCAGTTGTTCGAGCCGTTTTCTGAAAAGCAGGTTGCCGGTAAAAATGCCTGAAGCAGCTGCAAAAACTGTAATTCCCAGTAAAATCATTTCCATCTCTTTTAATTCAGGTTCAAAACCCGTGAATTGCAAAGTGATTGCAATCAGCATAAAAAATGCGATGCCGGCAGTTAAAGCAAAATGGATGATTTTTAAAGAGGTGAAGTAGCTTTTTGATGTGAGTTGAGTTTGTTCCATTGTTAAATTAGTTTTGAAATTTATTCTTTTGTTTTTTCATGAATCTGAAATTGCGGACAACCTGAATAATCACCAGAATCATGGCAATGATTGTTAATATTGGGCTGAAGATTTTCGACCAGCTAAAATTGCTTGTTGCGATGATAACCAGCTCTGCCAGAATAATTAAAACAGCAGCGATGATGAGTATGGTGTTAAACTTTTTCATACGCGGTTTTACTGCATCAGTTCAATTGTATATTTTTTTGATAAAATACATACTATTTCAAAAGGAAATTTATCTAAGTTATTGATTTGAAGGAGTCGGAGGAATAATAATGCGGGTTTTATTATTCTTTCTATTATATATCATTTTGTTCATTTCAATAATTTCATCTAATACAAGTTTATCAATCAAATATTCATTGCACTTATTGACTCCTTCTTTAAATTCACTAAAAATATGGCCCTCACATTTTAGGTCGTTTAAATTTCTTAAATACGAAATCACATCAACAATTTGTGTCATTATACTGTATCTGCTGTCAGCAAAAAAAACTTCTCCAAGTAAATTTTCAGATTTTGAAATGCTTAAAGACTTACCATAACCAGCAGTGCGATATGAATGTAAACTATGAATCATCCCAGAAAACTTTCTTATGTCTTTTTGTTTAACCATATCCATCACTGGCAATAGGTAATTATTCCCAAAATCAACTTGTATTGTGCTTAATAAACCTCTCCAACATACGCTTATTCCTTGTTCGTCTCCTTTAAAATTTTTAAAAAATGGGTCAATAAAATAGCCGAGTCGATAAATGGGAAAATCAAATCTACTTGGAAGTTTTGCAATTGAATTAAACATGTCAATTTTTACATTGTCCTCTTTTCCTGGAAGCATATTTGAACCGTGGATTTCTGGAATAAAGGTCATCATCTTTTTATTTGATATGAACAGTGGTGAAACAATCTCCAAAAATGTGTCCCTAACCTTTATTATTTGTTCGACTGATAAAACTATACCAGTGAGGGAAGTGATGCGAATTTTATCCTCTCTAAGTGGAGGGCTATAACTTTCATCTAAAAATAGAAAATACGTTTCCATGAACTCTATTAATCAGTATGTTTGACTGCTTTGAAATTTGTCCACAACATGTAATTTTAAGAATTTGTCTGGCAATTCATGTCAGGTTAATTTTTTCCGAAGATAGAAAAACCTGTCTGTCGTTGTTTCTGAACTCCTGAAAATTTTATGTTAGCTGATTCCAAAAACCTTATTCTCGTTTCCAACTGCAAAATTCGGGGAACTGTTGTCTTATATTAATTGTATTTTTAACCAACCAAATCATCATAAAAAATGGATATTTCAATCATAATTGGGCTTGCAGCCGGATTTTTGCTGGGTTTCCTGGTTTTCAGAATCCTTCAGCAAAACAGGGAAAAGGAACAGCTGAAAACAGCCGTTCAAAATGAAGAGCGACTCCGGGTTTTAGAAGCTGAAAACGCAAAACTTGCTGCACAACTGGCCGAAGCAACCAAACAGCGCGACCAACTGCAGCGGCAGGCAACGCTTGCCGAAGCTGAGAACAATTCGCTGTTAGACAAGCTGCAAACTCAAAAACGCGATATTGATGAACTGCACAAAAAATTCACCCTCGAATTTGAAAATATTGCTGCCAGAATTCTGGAAACAAACAGCGAGAAAATTACCACCGTAAACCGCAAAAACCTGGGCGAGGTGCTGAATCCGCTTCGCGAGAAAATCGATTTGTTTGAGAAAAAAGTGGAAGACACTTACCGGCAGGGTTTAAAAGACCAGACCGACCTGCGCGCCGAACTCAAAAAACTGTACGAACTGAATGCCCGCATCAGCGAGGAAGCCGGCAACCTCACCAAAGCATTGAAAGGTGATGTAAAAAAACAGGGCAACTGGGGCGAGGTGGTTTTGGAACGAATTCTTGAACGCTCAGGTCTGAATGAAGGGGAGCAGGGTTATCGCAAACAGTTCAGCGATTCGACAGAGGATGGCAAACGGATTCAGCCTGACATTGTCATCAACCTGCCCGACAACAAACACATCATTATCGACGCAAAAGTTTCGCTACTTGCGTACGAACGAGCTGTAAATGCTGCTGACGAAAAAGAACGGTTGCAGGCAGTAAAGGAGCATCTTCTCAGTTTGAAAACACATGTCAAAGGACTAAGCGAAAAACATTACCAAACTGCCCGGCAACTCAACTCGCCCGATTTTGTGCTGCTTTTTATTCCGGTGGAAGCCTCGTTCGGACTGGCAGTACAGGAAGACCACGAGCTGTTTTCGTTTGCCTGGGACCAGAAAGTGGTGTTGGTGAGCCCGTCAACTTTGCTGGCTACTTTGCGCACCATCGCCTCGGTGTGGCAACAGGAAAACCAGACCCGCAACGCCATTGAAATTGCCCGGCAGGGTGGGGCTTTGTATGATAAATTTGTAGGTTTCGTCGCCGACCTTGAAAAGGTGGGCAAAAGCATTTCGGCAGCGCAAAACAACTATTCCGACGCCATGAGTAAACTGCAAAACGGCAGTGGCAATCTTGTCAGCCGGGTTGAAAACCTCAAAAAACTGGGGGCAAAAACAACAAAGGAGTTGCCGGGAAACAATGCGTGAATGCTATAATGCATGAATGAGGAAAATGCTTGAATGCTATAATGCATGAGTGCGAGAATGGGGAAGAAAATGCATGAATGCTATAATGCATGAGTGCGAGAATGGGGAAGAAAATGCGTGAATGCTATAATGCTATAATGCGTGAATGGGAAGAAAATGCATGAATGCTATAATGAGCAACGAAATACAGAGTCCTGCAAATTGTAAATCGTAAATCTGTAAATGGGAAATCTTCTTAAAACCTCGAATCTTTTGTGCTGCCGGCCAGCTGGAAAATCCAGGTAAAATTTTCGTCAATCATTTCGAGTGCTTCCATCGCTTTTTTGTCTTTGGTGAAAATCACGCGGTTTTTTCTGTCGGCTACAATACTTTCAATTGTCATGTGGTTTTTGTTGCCGGGTTTCTTTACATTAGTGAACCAGATATTGTTTACGGTAACCTGGTAGGCTTCGCCTTCTTTTTTTATTTCAAAAGTGGCATTGGCCGGGTTTTTCAGAAAATCGGCAATCCTGCGGGTTTTCATCTCTTTGTAATTCCAGTTCAGGTTGTAATTCACCATCACGCCGTTCATGGTATTATCGCCGGTGCGTTTTACCTGGAACCCGCCATTCGGACTGTTGTACGATTTTAGTTTCTTTTCAAGTTCGGCAAAATCGCCACAGCAGTTGTATGTTTTTTCGAAATAGGCTTTCCCGTTGCGCAGGTGAAAATTTCCGTGGTCTGAATCGCGGTACGGGTCGCGGGCTGAAATGCTGATGGCGAAGAGGAAAACAACAGAAAGGAACAACATTTTTTTCATGGTCAAAGTATTTTGGTTAATTGTGGTGAAACTTTAGCAAACCTCTCAAAAATAGAAAATTATGTTTTGATTTTTGCTACATTTCACCATCAAAATCAAAAACCAAAATTCGACCATCAATGAAAAGCATTCTTTTTAGCATTATCGTAACTTTTATTTTATTGGCCGGCTGTGGTCCGGTTGCTGTAAACAAGCCCGAAAATCTGAAACAGGCGGTTGTGGAAGATTCAGCCCGGCAGGTAAACCCTGATGCTGTTGTTGCATCGGTTCCCGACAGCAGTTTGCAGGCTTACGGAAATTTGTACTTCGGAATGAAAAAGGCTGAAGTTGAAAGTAAAAATGAAAAGAGGCAGCAACTTGGGAAATATGAATACAATTTTGGGTACAGTTTTAACGGCGACAGCGCGTTGTACAGGGTAATCATAAAATCTGACGGCGTTAGGGTTATTACCTACGATACAGAACTTTTGGCTGTGTACCGCAATCTGGCGCAAATTGTTGAAACGCGGTATGGTAAACCTGAGGAGCATCTGAAGTTTCCGTCGGTTTTTGATGTTCAGAACAGCCATAAATACAAACTCGATGCGTGGGATACCGGGGCAAAGCAGATTCAGATTAGTTTGGTTGAAAACAACCTGAACAGTTATTCAGTAGTTTGTGAAATCACGCATCAGAAAATGTCGGAAGCCGAAACAACCCGTCAGCAGAACTTTAAAAACAAAGATGTAATCGATGCTGCCAAAAAGTTCTGATAAACTTTTTTTGACGACATTTTTTATAAATAGAGACAACTTTAAGCACTTGAGGTATTTATAATGGTTCTATATTTTCAATTTGTACATGCTTTTTGTTAATCTGAAATACAAGTTTATTTTTTAATTATTAATTTTTCACCGAAAACAAACCATTGACGGGTCCCGGGAATGTGATAAAAGGGTTTTACGATTGGGGCCTCAACAATACGACCTTAACTAAATTGAAATAAAGATGAAAAACGTATTCATTTTAATTCTTCTTGTAGCTTTTCCATTCCTTATTAAAGCGCAAACCGCAAAAAATTATGTCTCCTCGGAGTATGACAGAAACTCGTTGACATTTGTTGGGCTCGATTACAACGAAAACCTGAGTGAGCCGGTTATTAATGTACTGGCAAAACAAAAAGCACCCGACAAGTTTTATGACAATTCGATTCCTGAGAACATCATTAAAACAGGCGTTGAGCGTGATAGTGCGCTGGGATTTCCGGTTCCGGCAACTGAGCAGCAGCTGGTAAAATGGCTGAATGATTACAAAGTAGGGCAGCAAATTCTTTCGGTGTGGTTTAACCGCCAGCCCGACGGAAGTTTTAATGTTGACAAACTCAAGGAACGGGGATTGTTTAATGCCAACGATAACGATTTTATGGTTGCTTCAGCTTCAAAGCGGGGCGAATCATCGCTGATGGATATGGGGCTCGAACTGGTAAACCGCTCGTATGTACTTGTTTTCGATTATTATGGAATAATGAGCATGGCACAGGTTTACCAGAAAAATGAAACCCCGGTTGAAAAAAGGAATATGAACGGGTTCCAGGGTGAATTACAAACCTTTCTGATAAAATTTGATTTTAACGAATTAGTAGCTGCCGATTTCTTCCAGAATTACTGGACAACTCCCGACGATCCGGCGCGTGAGGCCAAAGCAGCAGCATTTGAAAAAGCCGAATTTCCGTTTAAATTTTTGAAACGCCAATACACTACTGCCGCAGCAACACAATTCAACCCCGGGCAGGTACTTGCGCCTAAAGTGCAAAAAACCGATACTGAACTGATGGATAACATGGTGAAGAAGTCAATAGAATCTATTTTGACAACTGTTGAAAATCAGGACCAGAATTTCAGGGTAAAAGCAATGGTAAGCGATGTTAAACCCATCAGGGCAAAAATCGGGAAAAAGGAAGGTTTGAAGTTTGACCAGCGCTATTTTGTAATGGAGAACCGGACAAATGGAAGAGGTGAAATTACTTCGAAGCGGGTAGCCGTGGTAAAATCGATGAAAGTGGTTGATAACCGAAAGGTTACCTCGGGGCAATCTCAGCCTTCGGCTTTTTATAAGATAGCAGGTGGGAAAGTGGATAATTACGGGATGTTTTTGCAGCAGAAAAACGATGTTGGAACAAATCTTTACCTGGGAACCACGTCAGGTGGACTACCCGGTTTTGAAGCCCGGCTCGAATATTACATCTCGAAAGCGTTTGGCGGAGCGAATGGCGGAAAATTTGCCACAGCATGGAAGATTTATGTTGGCGGAGGATACTCTCAGGAGCATTATGAAATTGGAACATTTGAAGATGATTTTACTTTCGCACGTGTTAGCTTTGGGTTGGCAAAAGATTTTTACCCGTTGAGCTTTCTGCATTGGGGGCCGTTTGTAGGTTATGGAATTGAAATGGGCTCATGGGAAACCGGTGAAGAGGATGAACTTTCAACTGATTTTATTGAAGCCGGTGTACGCGTAGGGATAAATCTTTCTCACAACATTCAATTGATGGGGGCTGCAACCTATTATTCAATGCTTTCTTCAGAATATATTTATGGTGAAACAGGTGAAAAAGAGGAATTCGATTATGATGTTGCTTTTGAAGACAGGTTTGGATTGGGATATAATGTTGGAATAAGATTCATGTTTTAAAATCAGATAATTATGGCTAAAAGAATTGGATTTATAACAATTGTTTTGCTGCTGATGATTTCGGTGGCAGGATTTGCACAGTCGAGAAAAGAAAAAAAGATGGCCGGTTTTGTAATGGGCAACTACGAGGTTGAATGTATGGGAACCGGAATGGACGGAACTCAGCTGATAAAAGTGTGGGGTTACGGCAATAAACCTGAAGATGCTGCTTACCAGGCCAAAAAAAATGCGGTTCATGCTATAATTTTTAAAGGCATAACTGGCGGAAAACCCGGATGTATGACACGCCCGCTGGTTACAAAACCAGGTGCCGAAGTACAACATGCCGACTATTTCAACACATTCTTTACCAATGGCGGTCATTACCTCGATTTTGTTTCGCAATCGGGCGACGGTTCTTTGGAGCGTATCAAGGTGGATAAACGTCAGTACAAAGTGGGTGTGATTGTGGCGGTAAAACATGCTGCGCTTCGCCAGGAACTTGAAACAGCCGGTATAATCCCAAAACTGGGTGGTGGATTTTAAAAACTAAATAATTATGAGAAAATTAATCATACTTGTGGTTGCTGTTATCAGCAGCCTGATGGTGACAGGGCAAGCCAAAAAGCCAACAATTATGGTGGTTCCGAGCGACAACTGGTGTATCAAAAATGGGTACACCCAAACGTTCGACGAAATGGGAACTGCCAAAACATTGCCCGATTACAAAATGGCGCTGCAAAATGAAACTGACCTGCTGATGACCATCAGCAAAATAAATACAATGATGGCCGACCGCGGTTTTCCGCTGGTCAATCTGGAGAGTGCCTTGAAAAACCTGGAGCAGGAAGGCGCAGAAATTGCAATGTTGGGAAGTAAAAGTGGTGGAGCGATTGCCGAAAACCCGATTGATGTTTTACAGCGCACGGCCAACGCCGACATTATCATTCAACTAACTTATGTAATCAACCAAAATGGCCCGCAACGGTCAATCACTTTTATGTTACAGGGGCTTGATGCCTATACCAACAAGCAGATTGCAGGCGCACAGGGAACCGGCTCGCCTTCGTTTGCCACCGAAACACCGGTTTTACTGGAAGAAGCGGTTCTTTCGCATATCGATAATTTCAATTCAAGATTGCAGGACCATTTCAACGATTTGTTTGAAAACGGACGCGAAATTGTTTTTCAGGCCAGGGTATTCGACACTTCGGCAATCGATTTGGAAGAGGAATTTACGTTTAAGGGCGAAACCCTCGAATTGGGCGAAATTATTGAAGACTGGGTTTTTGACAATACAGTTCAGGGCAGGTTCAATACCTCAACTTACACCGAAAATGTTATCCGTTTTGAGCAGGTACGAATTCCGCTGTACGATGAACGTGGCCGTGCCAACGATACCCGCCGCTGGATTCGCGATTTACGGACAATGCTGGGAGCTGCTCCGTTTAATCAGGTTTGCAAAATTTATACGCGTGGCCTGGGTGAGGTTTGGTTGATTGTAGGTGAAAAATAAAATCTGAAATCATGAAGAAACTGGTAATCTTTTTATTCGGAATCCTGCCGTTGGCAGTGCTGGCCCAAAACAACCTCGGCTCGGCCAATGATTACGACCGCATTGCGCTTGATGTTTTTATTCCTGAACAGGTTGAAAATATTCCGGAACATGCCAGGAGTTTGATAACAAATAAACTCACCAATGCCATTACCGAAAAAGGAATGGCTGGCGCTGGTGCAAGTCCGCGGTTTCTTGTAACAGCAAAGATGGAACTGCTTACGAAAGATATTGCGCCCACTGTGCCGCGTGTTGAAACATACACCTTTGATATTTACCTGTATATTGTCGATCACGTGGATAAAACTATCGTTTCGTCAACATCGTTTACAGCAAAAGGGGCAGGGAGTAATGCAAACAAAGCATACACAAACGCGCTGCGTACACTCGATCTGAAAAACCAGAAAGTGGATAAATTTTTAGACGATGGAAAGCGAAAAATCATCGAATACTACAATTCACGCTGCGATTTTATTATTGCCCGGGCAAAATCGCTGGCAACACAAAATCAGTTTGCCGATGCGCTCGCCACACTTTCAGGTATTCCTGAAGTTTGCAAGGATTGTTATATGAAGGCTCTCGACGAAATTGGCCCGATTTACCAGGATTTTATCGATCACGATTGCCAGGTGATGGTGAATGTGGCTTCGGCAGTTTGGGCTTCGCAACCCAATTCTAATGGGGCAATGGCAGCCGGCGCCGTGCTTGCAGGTATCGATCCTGATTCACGCTGTTATTCTGAATCGCGCTCGTTAATTGGTAAGATGGAACAAAAAGTGTTGAAAGATGAAAAACGCGACTGGAGTTTTATGCGCGAGGTTTACCAAAACGAAGTGATGCTCGAAGCGTTGAGAATAAAGGCCTTCCGTGATGTGGGTGTTGCCTATGGCGAAAATCAGCAGCCTACCTATGTTTACGATATTATGTGGGTTTTCAGATAATTTTTTAAATGTTGTTATTTATGAATATTAACCCAAATCTAAATAGAAGAATTCTGTCGGTTTTCATATTTCTTACTTTCATTTTTTGTTGGAATAATAAAGGTTTGGCTCAGAAAATATTATCGGAACACGAAACTCAAATTGTACTTGAAGCCAGAAACGAACTAAATGAAGCACTTTCAAATCCGGATTTGGATCAAACGACGCGGAGCAAATTGGTGGAAAGGAGCGCCAAAACATTGAAGGAATACGGTCAACCTTCAGGATTTCCCCAAGGCGATATTCCATTAAAGGAGTTGATGCAGGAAAATTTCGGCAAAGCTACCAAACAATACAACGATGCGAATATATTAAGGCAGGAAATCAATTCGAAACAACTTGATGCAAAAATGAAGTTTATTAATGCCTTGCAAATAGAAGTTGTTGAAGAACAGGTGAAATTTCTGATTCCGGGGAAGGCACCGGTTGAACTTTCCAAAGATTTGGTGGGAACTGTTTTCAGCTGGAATATCGCAGAAGGTTTTAACCAGGGAAAAGTGGATGATGCCAAAACCCTCGTCGAATTATTTAAGAAAAGTGCAGAAGCCAACAAATTATCAGGGCAGCTCGATCAGCTATTTAAAGACCATCAGTTTACTGTGAATAACATACACCGCGATTTAAAAATGGTCGATCCGCTTGAAGCGCAACTCAGGAAGAAATACGAACTGGCTGCAGCATCAACCTTTACCATAAAGGGTTACGAGGGGGCACAACTGTACGGCAATAATGCAAATTCGGATTCGGCTAATGGCACTATCGCAACAACTGCGGTTAATTTATCGCTCGATCCATCCTTATTCGGAACCTGGTTACATACCGATAACAACAGGAAACAAAGCGGCTGGCAGTTTAACAGCGACGGAACCGCTGTGCAATTTGTAAGAAGTGAAAGAATAACCGGCTGGAAATGGGAAGTAAAGGGAGGTATGCTTTATATTATCGGAGGCAATGGCAAATCAGAAGATTACGTGTATAAATTTGAAGGTAATAATCTATACATGGAAGTAACCTTGCTTGGTCAGCAAGTCTGGAGCGCTCCCATGTTAAAACAGTAAATAATAAATTGATTATTAAGAAAAAGATTCCACCCTTTTTACAGAGGTGGAATCTTTTCTTATCTGCTTTTTACAATTTTAAACCGTTGAATTGGTTGTCCGTTTTGTTTATTTAATTTCAAAAAGTATGAGCCTGCTGAATAATTGCGCATGTCAATCCGGGTTTCAGATCTATCGACAAAACTTTGCCTGAGCAATTTCCCCGAGGCATCAAAAAGTGCAAGTACAGGCTGGTTTGCTGTTCCTGAAATCTGGACCACCAAAAAATCGGTGGTTGGATTTGGATACACTTTTACTGTCAGATTGGGCACAGAAACGTTATCAATTGCTGTAACAATCAGTTTTGTCTGGTGAAATCCTTGTGTTAGAATGTATTCGCCAACAGTGTGAGTTTCAATTCCCGTTTCACCCAAAGTCCAGCTGAGTTCAATATTGCCGGCTTTGTTCGTCTGCCCGCTGGCAGAAATTACTTCCTGTGCATTAGTGAATGTAAAAGAAGTAACCATTAATAGCGTGAATACGAATTCCTTCATAGTTCTGGCTTTTAAAATACAATAAAATTAAAGGAAGCATCACTGGCATTTCCATCTTTCTCGTATGTATATATTATTAATTTGCCGGCCATTGAAGAAGCTCTTCCAAAACCAACAATACTTGACAATGTTATATTACACGTATAATCTGCGTAATAATAAGAAATGCCGGAAATCGTTACTTCATATCGACCAGTCGATGGTTTTGTAACTGTTATGTTTCCGGAACTGCTGTAAATAGTACCATCATTTTTGATTGCGCCGTAAGCAATTGGTTTTACAGGGTTTTGCCATTCGGCTTTCCCGTTTGCATCCGAGGTAAGTACTTTCCCGCTACCCTGCGTTCCATCCTGAATTTTGATATGGCTGGCAAAAAGTGCAGAAGGCCCACTTCCCTCGTTTATCGCATAAAGTGCTCCATAAGTTGAACTGTTGTTTGCTGCACGAATGGCAATCTGATTTATTGCTGTCGATTCTACGCGAAGTTTAATACCATCAAGAGGTTCTTCTTCTCCAATTGCAACATTTCCGGTTGAATATAATATATGGTTGCCTGTTTTGGTCCAGAGAGAAGAGCTGCTTGCAGGAGTTTGCCACGATGCCAATCCATCGGCATCAGAGGTAAGTACTTTGCCTGTTCCCTGCGTACCATCTGATATTTTAATTTTATCACCAAACAATACACATGGGCCAGAACCATCATTCCCAAAATATGTTCCATATAAATGTGAGTTAGCATAAAATCCGGCAGCCTGCCCCGAAGCGTTAAAAACAGAAAGACCACTTTGACTTGCACTTTCATTGACTAATTTCAAGCTGCCTTTATCTTCGGTTTCAATCAGAAATTTAGGAGGTATCGAAATGTTTCCTGATTTTATTTTAGCCGCTGAATTGTCGTTTTCTCCAACAACCAGGTTCTTTTCTCCATAGTACGCAATGTCTTCGCCTATTGTCCAGGGGCTAAGCGGCACAGTTACAGAATTGCCTCCCGAAATACTCAAATTGCTTCCTGATAGTGAAAGGGTCTGGTTATCGCTCAAATCGCCAACCACTTTTAACGGGCTGGCCGAAGTTCCATTCCCGGAAAGTGTTGCATCGGTAACAACGGATTGCGTTCCCCAGTTGTCGCCACCGCCCGACGAGGGCAGGGTAACTGTTCCGCCACCATCCGACAGGGTGAGCTGGGTTCCGCTGATGCTTAATTGCTGGAGTTCGTTGTCAGGGTCGGCATCGGCATCATTTACTTCGTCGTTTTCAACTGTTTGGGCATGAAAAGCATACGGAACCGCCAATAATTGCGAAGTCCCCATGTGGGTGTAAGCACTGCCACCTGCAGGATCTGTTTCTACTTTCAGAAAGTGGAGGGCAGCACCCCAGCCACCGGGGTTAAATATGCCCGTTACAGGTGTTCCCATGCCAATTTTTAGTGTTACCAATCCAAAAGAATTGGTATGAGCAGCATGTGTTTCGGTGTAAACTGCAGTTCCGCTTTCACTGTTTTGCAGAATGCTGATACGAAAGGAAACGTTTTGGTCAGCAATCAGTTCTCCTGAATTATTCCGGACTACAGCCTGATAATTGAATGCTGATGGAACCTGGGCCATAGTAATGTTAAACCCCAAAAGGAATAAAATCATTAAAGTGTTTAATTTTTTCATAATGCGATTTTTTTGTTGTGTTGATTTTTTGGTCTTTGTCGATAATTACCCAACAAATTTCGGTTAACGGGAGCAATAAAAGAGAAAAATTAACCGGACAAAAACCGGACAGGATTAAAAAAAAACCGGACAATTCTGATCATCGCAGTTTTACTAAGGGTTTCGTAGTTTTTGTTATAAGCGTTTAAACTCAATATAAGTTTGAAAAAAGGTAGTTAAATAAGCTTGTTCCCGGTTCGATATTTAATTTTTTCTTCAGCCGGTATTTTGCTTTTTCAACACTTTCGGCCGAAGAGAACAGCAATGATGCAATTTCTTTTGTGCTCAGATTCATACTCAGGTACGAACATAGGCGCAAATCGTTGGTGGTGAGGTTTGGATTTTTGCTTTTCAGATTTTTAAAAAAATGAGGATGTACCTCGTTAAAATGTAAGTAAAACTGCTCCCAGTCGGCATCAGCACTGGTTTGCGACTTAAGCTCATTTTGAATTTTTTCAATTAAATCACCCGCATTTTCCTTTTGTTTGTACTGTTCAACAATATGAAGAAATGCTCTCATGCTTTCACTTTTCTTAATCGAATATGAAGCCGCCGCAGCAAGTTCGCGGTTTTTGTGGTCGAGTTCTTTCTGCATGGAGAGTAACTCATTTTGTTTAATCATTTCCGATTTTTCGAGCTGGGTTTGCAACATTTGTTTTTCATATTCTTTCTGGTTGTTTTCCGACTGCAGCCTTTCGTTTTGTAATGTGTTAAGTTCGAGCTGCATTTTTAGCATTTCTTCTTTTTGGGTGTGAATGATTTTGTTCTTTTTTATTGTCTGTACCTTTTGAAAAATAAAAAAGACCAACCCAAGGGCACTCAATCCTAAAAACAGGATAATAAAATTTTTGTTTTTCTGAGCCCGTTGAAGTAAAAGAGCATTGTATTCCAGGTTTTCGATAACACGTTTCTGATTTTCAATGTCGTGAAGAATTGTCAGATCAACAATATATTGGCGGTCTTTTTCGTTTGCCAGTTCATCTTTGTAAATATTAGCTTTTTTAAAATATTTCAGTGCCTGCAAAAAATTACCTCTTTTTTCTTCGAGTTCTGAAAGTTTATTGTAAACCGATAAAAGCGCTGCTTTGTATCCTATTCTGTCTGCAATTGCTATAGCTTCACTGAAATAATAGTAAGCGCTGTCGTGGTTATGCTTAACCATATGGTACCAGCCCAGGTTTTCGAATGAATTGACAATATATGTGCTGTCGCCCGATTGTTTTGCCAGCCTGAATGCGGGTTCGAGATACTGATATGCCTTTTCGTAATTTTTCTGATACATTTCAACTGAACCCAGACTGCTGTAACAAATTGCCATACCTTTTACCGAATTTATTTTGTAATTGTATTCTAACGAACGCTCGTGGAAAAAAATGGCAGAATTGTAGTCGCCCAGAAGTGCATAGGTTTTCCCGATATTATGATTGTTGATGGCCATACCAAGCAGGCTGCCCAGTTGTTCTTCGAAACGCAGCGATTTCTTGTACGATGAAATGGCTTGCTCATACAATCCCAGTGCCCGGTACAAACCTCCAATTCCTTCAGTTGAAATGGCTATACTTTTTTGCATGTAGCTGGCTGTATCGTTGCTTTCTTCAGCACTTCTCAAAGCACGTGTATAAAACTCAAGCGCTGTTTTAATTGCCGACTGACGGCGATACACAACCCCCATCATATTTAATGAAAGTGCCTCCAGATACGCGTTTCCAGCTTTTAATCCTGCTTCGTAGGCCTGTTTGTGAAATTGAATGGCTGATGGGTAATTGCTGTTGTCGAGCATGTTTTTACCAAGCATGTTCAGTGCAAACGACTGTGCAGCATAGTTGCCATAACTCACGTTTTTGCGCAGATATAAATTCAAACGGGAAGTGTCGGCAATTGTACGTTTTAAAAATTTGTCGGGGTCGTAAATGTTCATCGAATAATTTTCCACTCTTTGATTCAAGGTGTCAATCCATTGTTGATGAGTTATTTGTTGTTGGCTTTCTTGTAAAAGGTTGTGTTCAGAAGTGGGCTCCCGTTCCTTTTTTAAAAAGTCGCAACTCACCAATATCAGGAGTGATAAAATAAATATTAATCTGGCAGCATTCATTATTTGTCAGGATATTTTGGTTGACTGAAATAACAGGCTGAATATAATGAGTTTTCAACATAAGTTGATTAACTCATTATATAATTGTGTTAGGATGATAATTAAAAAATAAGACTAAAATACTGTTTGTCAGGAATCAGAAAGAGAAGTTCATAAAAACACAACTGCTAACTAATGATATTGCTGAAGTTAATTCTTTTGCCCATAAAGCTGCTGTTTACGGTTTCTTGGTTATAAACAAGTCGCCCGTTAACAAAAGTGCTGTCCACTTTGTGCGAAAACTCCACTCCGTCAAACGGAGACCATCCGCATTTATACAATATATTTTCAGGCGAAACAATCCAGTTTTGTTTTGGGTCGATTAAAACCAAATCAGCATAATAACCTTCGCGAATGTAACCTCTTTCATTAATCCTGAATAAATCAGCCGGTGCATGACACATTTTCTGAATTACCTTCTCAATACTGATAAATCCTTTTCTGCTCATTTCGAGCATGGCCACAAGCGAATGCTGAACCAGCGGTCCGCCGGATGGTGCTTTAAAATAGGTATTATTTTTTTCCTGTAAAGTATGGGGTGCATGGTCGGTGGCAATCACATCAATTTTATCGGTCAACAATGCTTCCCACAAAGCTTCTTTGTCTTTTACAGTTTTTATTGCGGGGTTCCATTTAATGCGGGTTCCCAGTTTTTCGTAATCACGGTCGTCGAACCAAAGATGATGCACACAAACTTCAGCGGTAATATTTTTGTCTTTTACCTGTCCGGGTTGAAAAAGGCTCATTTCTTTTGCCGTTGAAAGATGCAGAACATGCAGGTGTGTGTTGAATTTTGAAGCCAGTTCCACCGCTTTTGATGAAGAGAGAAAACAGGCTTCGTCGCTGCGGATGCGACCATGTTCGGTCATCGGAACGAGTTCGCCATATTTTGCCCTTGCATTTTCGAGGTTTTGCTGAATGGTTTTTTCATCTTCGCAATGCGTTGCGACCAAAGTTGGGGCATGTCTGAAAATTTCTGAAAGTATTTTTTTATCGTCAACCAGCATATTTCCAGTTGAAGAGCCCATAAAAACTTTGATTCCGCAAACATTAGCAGGATCGGTTTTTAACACTTCATCAAGGTTGCTGTTGGTGGCACCCATATAAAATGAGAAATTGACAGCCGAAACTTCTGCAGCGCGATCGTACTTCTTCTGAAGTTCTTCCTGTGTTACTGTTTGCGGATTAGTATTTGGCATTTCCATATAAGTAGTAACACCACCGGCTGCCGCAGCCCTGCTTTCAGTGGCTATTTCGCCTTTATGTGTAAGCCCCGGTTCACGGAAATGAACCTGGTCGTCAATCACTCCCGGTATCAGGTATTTTCCGGCAGCCTCAACAACTGAAACACCTGAAAAATCAAAATTAAACGGAATTGCATGTGGGAATATCTTTGAAATTCTTTCACCTTCGATTAAAACAGAACCTGTAAACTTCAGTCCTTCATTTATAATCAGGGCATTTTTAATAAGTGTTTTCATTTTGATTGAATTCAGAAATTTATTCCGATTTACGTTTACAGTAATTAAAAGTTGGAAATCGTTAATTTTCCTGAAACAACATTATTCAGCCGGAACTTCGTACTTTTTGAACCAGCTTCCGATTTTCATTTTCAGAACGCCCCATAATGCTTCGTTAAAAATCCCTCCACTCATTTTTGAAGTGCCTTCCTTCCTGTCGGTAAACACAATCGGGACTTCAACAATATAAAAGCCATGCTTCCATGCTGTAAATTTCATTTCAATCTGGAACCCATATCCTTTTGACTTAATTTCATCAAAATTGATGGTTTGTAATACCTTTTTTTTATAGCACTTAAAACCAGCAGTTGTATCCATAATTTTCATTCCGGTAACCAATCGCACATACAACGAAGCAAAATACGACATCAAAACCCTTCCCAGTGGCCAGTTTACTACATTTATTCCGGAAATATACCGTGAACCAATTGCAACATCTGCCCCACGTTTTACAGCTTCATACAATCTTTCAAGGTCATCGGGATTGTGCGAAAAATCGCAGTCCATTTCAAAAATCACCTCGAAATCATGTTCAATGGCCCATTTGAATCCGGCGATATAAGCTGTTCCTAAGCCAAGTTTCCCTTTTCTTTCAAGCATATGCAATTTTTCGGGGTACTTTTTTTGCAAATCCCGAACAATACCTGCTGTACCATCAGGAGAATTATCCTCTACAATCAGCAATTCAAAAGGCACAGAAAGCGAAAATACCTTCCTTACCATTTTTTCTATGTTCTCCCTTTCATTATAAGTTGGGATTATTACAAGGTTTCTTGATGCCATTTTTCGATTTTTTGTTAAAACGAAAGTACACTTTTTACTATAATAGAAAAGAATATAACAATGATAAAATTTGACTGGGTAAAGCAGTTCGGTGAGATCAGGGTATTTGGATTAAATGCTTTTTAGCAGGTTCAGCTCATTTTTGCATTTGTTTGAATAGTTCAAAAGAGTTGATTGTCAGATTAAATTTCAATAAGTATTAAGTTGTAACTATACTTTACTCGTTCCAACTATGGCATTTAAGTTTAACTTAATGTTAAGTCGCATGATATTCAAATTGTTATATAAAAAACGTGCACAAATTGAAAAATATGCTTCATTTTTTTTGCCGGAGAAAAAAACGCGATTACTTTTGCGACCGCTTTTGTAGCGAAGTTCTTTGTGAATATGAGGGGTGGAAGATAGGAAGGATTGAGTTGAGAATGGAATTGAGATTTGGTCTGGAATATTTAGAAAAAATTT
>JBFXFM010000008.1:0-112201 GCA_050179035.1 Draconibacterium sp.
TGCTCTTCCGATCTATCCCGTTTGGCGACCCATCGGATGCTCCCGGAACCGAAACCATTTGCGGGCTGGGCAACCGGAAAAATTTTGCCTTTAATGAAGTACTCGAAAAAGAAGGCGTGGAGGTTTTTCCATCAACAGTTGCACTTTTGCACGAATTAAAAGCAGCCGGCATAAAACTGGGCGTGGCATCTTCGAGCAAAAACTGCAAACCTGTACTCGAAAGAGTTGATTTGCTTGACATTTTCGATACACGTGTTGATGGCGTCGTTTCGGCCGAACTTGGATTACACGGCAAACCCGAACCCGACATTTTTACCACAGCCTGCGATATTTTCGGAGTAAAATACTCCGAGGCAATTGTTGTTGAAGACGCTGTATCGGGTGTTCAGGCAAGTAAAAAGGGCAAATTTGGACTGACACTCGGTATTGCCCGCGAAAATAACCGCAACGAGTTGCTCGAAAACGGGGCTGATTTTGTGGTGGAAGATTTAGAAGAAATTGGTGGAATTGAGGAGTTGAACATCTTGTTTGAGAAATATTCTCACAGTTGATATACAGCACAATACTGGAAAAATAGATTTTATAAGCAGCCAAAACTTACTTTTCGGAGGTAGTTTTGGCTACTTATATTTTTTTCTTACATCGTAATTTAATTTTAAAATCAGGCAAAATTACCTTGTCTTATTTTCTTTTTTACCTTTGGTTTTACCTGAAAAACAAACCTGATAATGAAAAAGATACTATTTGCTGCAATTCTTGCACTGGCAATATTTGCCTGTAAAAATCAACCCACAAAAACAACCAATTCAGTAAAACCCAACATAGTTTTTATTCTTGCTGATGATCTGGGTTATGGCGATCTAAGTTGTTACGGTCAGCAGCATTTTCAAACGCCAAACCTCGATAAAATGGCTGCCGGAGGAATGCGTTTTACACAACATTATTCGGGTACATCAGTTTGTGCTCCATCGCGTTGTTCGGTAATGACTGGCAAGCACACTGGTCATACTGCCATCCGCGGAAACAAAGAGTGGAAGCCCGAAGGTCAGTGGCCCATGAAAGCCGAGGCAGTTACTGTTGCCGAACTGCTGAAACAGGCAGGTTATGTTACCGGCGCATTTGGTAAGTGGGGACTTGGTTTTGTGGGTACCGAAGGCGACCCAAACCAGCAGGGTTTCGATGAGTTCTTTGGCTACAACTGCCAGCGGATGGCGCACAATTATTATCCCGGCCATTTGTGGGATAACAACTTAAAAGTAGAGATTCCGGAAAACAGCGGAGACAAATTTGGTGTTTATGCGCCAAAGCTCATTCACCAAAGAGCGCTTCAATTCATTGAAAAAAATAAAGACAAACCGTTTTTTCTGTTTTATCCGAATGTAATTCCACATGCAGAACTGCTTGTTCCCGAAGAAAATCTGGCTGAATTCCGTGGGAAATTTCTGCCCGAAAATGCTTTCAAAGGTGCCGAACCCGGCGATAAAAATTTTCGTGAAGGTGGTTACGGAACGCAGCCAGAAAGTCATGCAGCTTTTGCAGCCATGGTCAGTTTGCTCGACAAACAGGTGGGTGAAATTCTGTCCAAACTGAAAGAACTCGGGCTTGAAAAAAATACATTGGTAATTTTCAGTTCCGACAACGGACCACATCGGGAAGGTGGTGCTAATCCGGATTATTTTGACAGCAACGGTCCGTTAAAAGGCTACAAACGCGATTTATACGAAGGCGGAATCCGCGTTCCGATGATTGCTTTCTGGGAAGGCAGAATAGTAGCTGGTTCAACTTCAGACCATGTTTCGGCATTCTGGGATTTTTTGCCAACTGTAGCCGAAATTGCAGGCGTAAAAACTCCTGAAAATACCGACGGAATTTCGTATTTACCCGCTTTACTGGGAAAAGAACAAAAACAACACGACCATCTTTACTGGGAGTTTCACGAACTTGGTGGCCGGCAGGCAGTGCGAAAAGGCGACTGGAAACTGGTTTCGTACCAAATTTTTGACCCCGCAAAAACAACCATCGAATTGTTTAATCTGGCAGAAGATATTGGCGAGGAAAACAACGTCGCAGATAAGCATCCTGAATTCGTAAAAGAACTTTCGGAACTGATGAAAACAGCCAGGACTGAGAATGTGGATTTTCCGTTTCAATTGCCCAAAGAATAAGAAGAGTTATTATTTTGCGGTCAGAAATTTTTATAAACTAGGAACTAATCAAAAACCTAATAATATCTCAATGGACAATTTTTCTAAGCTATTTATTCTCAGTATTCTTTTAATTTTTTCGTCGGTGGTTACGGCGCAAACCGGGGCAATCCGCATCAATCAGTTGGGATATTATCCCGACGCCAATAAAGTTGCACTGGTTGTTTTTACCAACGCCACCACTTTTGAAGTGATAAACACGCTCGACAGTACAGTTGCTTTTACCGGCAATCTTTCGGCAAAAATGTACTGGAAAGATTCGGGCGACACCATCAAACGGGCTGATTTTTCGGCACTGAAAACAGAAGGAACCTACAAAATAAGGATTCCCGGATTTGGCGAATCTTATCCGTTTGAAATTTCGAAAACAGTACTTCGAAAAGCCGCTTATGCATCGTTAAAATCATATTATTACCAGCGCAGTTCTTACGAATTAACCGCGCCTTTTGCCGGATTGTGGGCACGGCCAGCCGGTCATCCCGACACGCAATGTATTCTGCATTCTTCAACCGGGAAAAGCGGAAAAATTTCGTCGCCCGGTGGTTGGTACGATGCGGGCGATTACGGGAAATATGTGATTAACGCCGGAATTTCGGTGGCTTCGATGTTATCGTTTTACGAGAATTTCAATGCCTATTTTGCCGACAGCACCATTATGATTCCCGAGTCAGGAAACGGGCAGAACGACCTTCTGGATGAGGTGAAATTTGAACTCGACTGGCTGAAAACCATGCAGGATAATGATGGCGGCGTTTTCTTCAAACTTACCACTTTAAATTTTTCAGGAATGGTAATGCCAAATGCCGACAAAGCCGACCGTTATGTAATTGGTAAAACCACGGCTTCTGCACTCGATTTTGCTGCGATGATGGCGATGGCTGGCCGAATTTACAGCGATTACGACTCACTTTATGCAGCCGATTGTATTACCCGCGCCGAAAATGCATGGATTTGGGCAAAAGCACACCCGACTATCTATTTCAAAAATCCGTCGGATGTTTCAACCGGCGAATATGGCGATGGAAATGTTACCGACGAGTTTATCTGGGCCGCTGCCGAATTGTACATTACCACGCAAAAAGCCGAATTTAAAACCTATCTTGAAGGTAAAAGCAGCTCGCTGCGGTACAATAATGCACCTGGCTGGCCCAGTGTTCAGCCGTTGGCATCGCTTTCGCTGGCCACTCAACCCAACGGTTTATCAGCATCGTTGCTCACCACCATCAAAAACTCCATTGTTTCAACTTCCGACAACTGGCTCAGTCAGATAAACGCCAATGCAGCACGCATTCCGCAATTCGGTTTTAACTGGGGTTCAAACAGCGGAATTGCCAACATGGGAGTAGGTTTGTTGTATGCTTACATTCTTACAAATGATGCAAAATACATCAAAGGAGCCGCCGAATGTGCTGATTATCTGCTGGGCAAAAACGCCACCGGCTTTTCTTTCGTTTCATCATATGGAAGCAAAACACCCATGAATTTTCACCACCGTCCATCTTCGGCTGATGGAATTGCACAACCTGTTCCGGGATTTGTTTCCGGCGGACCAAATTCAGGCAAACAGGACAATGAAAAATATCCATTCAGCGATCCTGCAAAATGCTTTGTAGATGTGGTGGGAAGTTACGCATCAAACGAAGTTTGTATCAACTGGAACTCGCCAATGACAGCGCTTTTTGCCGGTGTTGATGCGGTTCTTGGCGATAGTTCGGCTGTAGAATTTGAAGTGCAGACTGCCGTAAATAATCCACCGGTTTTAAATATTTCATCGCCGGGTTACAATGCAAATTTAGGCTCCGACCAGCCTTTTAAAATTAAAGGCTCTGCAACCGACCCCGATGGAATTTCGAAGATTGAATTCTACATTGATGCACGTTTTATTGGCACCGAAGCAACCGGAACATTCGATTTTGCTGTCGATTCGCTGGCCTATGGTTCGCACACGGTCACGGTTCTGGCATTCGACAAATCGGGTCTTACATCTGAAAAAACAAATATTTTCAGTTATTACCAGGTACATGCAATTCCGGGAAAAGTGGAAGCCGAAAATTTTTCGGCCATGAAAGGTGTTTCAACCCAGGCTACCTCCGACACCGGTGGCGGATTAAATGTAACCTCAATTGAAGCAGCTGATTATATCGATTACAGCCTGAATATTCAGCAGGCCGGCGATTACCAGGTTGAATACCGGGTTGCCAGCAATTCGGGTGGCGGGAAGCTCGAACTCCGGAAAATCTCGCAGGCGGTGCTTTCTTCGGTTTCCATCAATTCCACAGGCGGAACGCAAAAATGGACAACAATTACTGATACTATTTCGGTGGCTGCCGGTAAACAAACATTGCGTGTTTACTGTGTTGCTGCCGGATGGAATATCAACTGGCTGAATTTTACCTATCTCAACCCAACTGCAATCGGTGATTTGTCAAATGGAAATAACGTTAATTCGCTTTTGGTGATGCCAAATCCGGTAAATGGCGATTTCTCGTTAAAGTACAATCTAACAGAACTTTCTCCTGTAGAATTTTCGATTTGCGACATCAAAGGAAACCTTATCGAAACACAGATTTTCAATGGGATTCAGTCAAACTCCGGAGAATTTTTCTGGAAATTGAAACGCCAACTCGCTTCAGGAATGTATGTAGTTAACATGCATCAGAATGGAAAGAAAATAGCTGATTGCAAACTGGTAAAAGAGTAGCCGGAACTGCTTTAAATATTCACCATAAAACCATTCTTTATGAAGCCAATTTCCATTGCAGGACTTTTAGTTTTTACGGCAACAATAATTTTTGTGTCGTGCCAGCCGGCGAAAAAACAGACAGATTATGCCGGAAAACCTTACCAGGATTCGGTTTATCCGACAGGTCCGCAAACCATTCCCGGGAAGCTGCAGTGCGAATATTATGATTTTGGTGGCGAAGGAATTGCTTTTCACGATGAGGATTCGGTCAACTCGGGAAGCGGTGTACTGAATCCGGCCAACGGAACTTATCTCCACGAATTCAGAATGAATGAGGCAGTTGATATTTCGTACACCAAATTCACCAATCCGCCCATCGATAGTACCATTTACAACCTTGTTCAGCCTGAGAAAGACCAGTTGTATGTGGGCTGGACAAAACCCGGCGAATGGACAAAATATACGGTAAATGTTATCGAAACAGGAACTTACAACCTCGGTCTGATGTACACATCCAACAAAGGCGGAAAAATTTCGTTTGCAGTAAACGATACCGATGCAACCGGGCCAATTGATATTCCAACCACCTTTGCCAGTGCAGACACGGTTGCCTGGAGACAGTGGCACCACTGGAATTATCTTGAAAACATGGCGCAGATAAAACTTGAAAAAGGAATTCAAACCATCACGCTCCACACTGTGGAAAACGGCGATATGAACTACGATTACGTCAGTTTTGACCGGATAGAAAAATGAAAGAATGAAATTGAAAATTAAACTGGTTACGAGTCTGATATTGATATTTTCAGGTGTCAACGGTTTGTTTGCAACTGAAAAGCAAAAGCCCAATTTCCTGTTTATACTTGCTGATGATTTTGGATACCACGATTTAAGCATTTCAGGAAGCAAATTTTATGAAACACCCTCCATCGACAGGATTGCCCGTGAGGGAATGATTTTTACCGATGGTTATGCCGCATGCCCGGTTTGCAGTCCGTCGCGCGCCAGTATCATGACAGGCAAATTCCCCGCCCGCCACGGCATCACCGACTGGATTGGCGCTGCGACCGGTGAGGAATGGCGGAAAGCCGGACGGTTTAACAAGCTTCTGCCACCCGAATATGTGCACAACCTTCCGCATGAATACATCACTTTACCAGAAGCAATGAAGGAAGCCGGTTACAACACCTTTTTTGCCGGGAAATGGCATCTAGGCGACAAAGGTTCGTGGCCCGAAGACCACGGGTTCGACATCAACAAAGGCGGCTGGGACAAAGGAAGTCCGATGGGTGGATATTTTGCCCCGTGGGAAAACCCGAATCTGCCAGCCGGTCCGGCCGGTGAGAACCTCGAAATGCGGCTGGCCCGCGAAACAGTTCAGTTTTTAAACGACAACAAAAACAAGCCGTTTTTTGCGTTTTTGTCGTTTTATGCCGTGCACGGTCCGCTGGAAACCACGCACGAAAAATGGTTAAAATACCGCGACAAAGCCGTGAAACAGGGAATTGCCCCGGCAGCTTTTCAAATGGGTCATTTTCTTCCCATCCGCCAGGTGCAGGACCATCCGGTTTATGCAGGACTGGTTGAATCGATGGACGATGCCGTGGGCGAAGTTTTGAAAGCGCTTGATGAGCTTGGACTGGCAGAAAATACAGTGGTGATTTTTACTTCCGACAATGGTGGTGTGGCTGCCGGCGACGCTTCATCTACCTCAAACCTGCCACTTCGTGCCGGAAAAGGATACCAGTTTGAAGGCGGAATTCGGGAGCCTTATTTTATCAGGGTTCCGGGAATAAATGGCGGACAAAAATGCACAACTCCGGTAACCGGAACCGATTTTTATCCTACGATTCTTGAATTGGCCGGAATCCCGCTGAAACCACAGGAACACACCGACGGACAGAGTCTTGTTCCGCTGCTGAAAGGTGCGTTGATTGCTGAAAGACCGCTCATCTGGCACTACCCGCATTACGGAAACCAGGGAGGCGAACCTTCTTCCATAATCAGGTTGGGTGACTGGAAACAGATTCATTATTACGAAGACGGGCACGAGGAATTGTACAACCTGAAAAACGATATCAGCGAAGCCACCGACCTTGCAGCGCGTGAACCCGCAAAAGTAAAAGAACTCCACGAAAAGCTGTTTTCGTATTTAAACGAAGTGGGCGCCCGTTTTCCGACACCGGACCCGCAATACGATGCGCTAAAGGAAAAGGAATACCTGCGCAAAGTGGAGACCGAACAGTTGCCAAAGCTCGAAAAGCAGCGGCTGAGTTTTCTTTCGGAGTATTTCGACCCCGGAAACAACTGGTGGGGAAGCGAAGTGAAACAGCTAAAACAACTTGAAAATGAATAGAATTTTAGGGTTCGCAGCCGCCGCAATGCTGGCTGCATCGTGCAGCACCCAAAAAATGGCAGCGCCCGGTTTTAAAACCGAAAACACCGACAGGGTTTACCAGTACTCGCTGTTTACAGCGCTGGCCAACAGTATTTACGACGGAACCATGACGGTTGCCGGTGTGAAAGCTAAGGGCGATATGGGTTTGGGAACCTACAACGGGCTGGATGGCGAAATGATTGTAAACAACGGCAAAGTGTACCAGTTTCCGGCGGATGGAAAAGTAAAAATGCCCGCTGAAAATTCGCTGGTTCCGTTTACCGTGGTGAAGTTTTTTCAACCCGATTTTGTGGTTGAAACCGACACTGTTACCGATTATCCAGAGCTGAAAATGTTGGCAGAAAAACAGTTTTCGTCGCCCAACTATATTTATGCGCTGAAGGTTACGGGAACCTTTTCCCGCATCAAATGCGGCAGTGCCGAAAAACAGGAACTTCCCTACGAAAAAACACTCAGCGAAGCTATCGCCAACCGCCCTGTTTTTGAGTGGAGAAATGTGGAAGGAACACTGGTGGGATTCTGGTTCCCGGAATACGTGGGTGGCGTGAATCTCCCCGGTTTTCACCTCCATTTTATCTCTGCCGACGAAACCAATGCCGGTCACGTGCTGGAATTCGAAGCCACCAGCCTGAAACTTGAAATCGACCAGAGCAGCGGCCTTGAATTCGACCTCCCCGGAACCGAAGCATTTAAAACTAAGATTTTTGATTTGTCGCAGGGATACAACAAACCGGCAATACAAACACCATCAAAATAATCTAACTAAATTTCACCTATGAAAATCAACTATTTTTTAATTACCCTTTCTTTCCTCTTCCTTTTTTTCCAGGGAATTGCACAAAAAACAGAGATAAAATTTCTTTCGGGAACCGATGCTGCAAATACGGTTGACTGGGATTTCTTTTGCACCGACGGACAAAACAGTGGCAGATGGACAAAAATTCCGGTGCCGTCGAACTGGGAATTACAAGGTTTTGGCACTTACAATTACGGCCACGACTGGAACAACAAAAACCGCATTCTCGGGAAAGAACACGGTCTTTACAAACACCGGTTTGAAGTTCCCGCATCGTGGAAAGGCCTTACAGTAAACATTGTTTTCGATGGTTCTATGACCGACACACAGGTAAAAATCAACGGAAAAGTGGCTGGAGAAATTCACCAGGGTGCGTTTTACCGCTTTAAATACGATATTTCGAAACTGCTGAAGTACGGAAAAATCAACCTGCTTGAGGTGGACGTGGCCAAACATTCCTCCAACGAATCGGTAAACCGTGCCGAGCGGCAAGCCGATTTCTGGATTTTCGGAGGCATTTTCCGCCCCGTTTTTCTCGAAGTTTTACCCGAAATTCACATGAACCGGACCGCAATCGATGCAAAAGCCGACGGTTCTTTCAATATTCTTATCGAAACAAACAACGCCAAAACTGATTATTCTGTTTCCGTTGAACTTTTCAATTTGGACGGAAAAAAAGCCGGCACCGAAATTATGGCCGGCATCGAAAAAGGAGTGAATTCGAAAATAATTTCAGGCAAATTTGAAAATATAAAAGCCTGGAATCCCGAGTGGCCCAACCTTTACAACATGAAAATCACCCTGAAAAACGGCGACAAAATTTTACATGAAGTTACAGAGCGAATCGGGTTTCGAACGGTTGAACTACGCAGGCACGACGGTTTTTATGTAAATGGCGAAAAAGTGGTATTCAAAGGCGTTTGCCGTCACTCGTTCTGGCCCGAAACAGGCCATTGTCTGAGTGAGGAAAATCACCTCACTGATATTGCGCTGATGAAGGAGATGAACATGAATGCCGTTCGGATGTCGCACTATGTTCCCGACAAACGGTTTCTCGAATTGTGCGATTCGCTCGGGCTTTTTGTACTCGACGAAGTAACCGGATGGCAGGATGCCTACGATACGGTTGTTGGGCCAAAACTGGTAAGGGAAACCGTTTTGCGCGACCACAATCACCCGTGTGTTGTGGTTTGGGACCACGGCAACGAAGGCGGCTGGGATTTTGCCAACGAAAAGGGATTTCATCAATTCGATATTCAGGAACGCCCGGTAATTTACCCGTGGCTGCTGCGTAATGGCGTTGACACACATCATTATCCTGAGTTTAATTACGCAACAGGAAGGTTTGGTTTTGGCAACGACCCGTTTATGGCCACCGAACTGCTGCACGGTTTGTACGATGGCGGAATTGGTGCCGGACTCGAAGAATACTGGCGGAGCTACGAGTCAACACCACTTCATGCCGGGGGATTTTTGTGGGTGCTTGCCGATGAGGCTGTGTTGCGCACCGACCTGCCCGGAAAAGTTTTCGACGGCGATGGAAACCATGCCCCCGACGGAATTCTGGGACCACATCGCGAAAAGGAAGGAAGTTTTTACACGGTAAAGGAAATCTGGTCGCCCGTGCAGATAGAACCGGTTACCATCAACAAAAAATGGGATGGAAAACTGTTGCTGAAAAACAAGTTTATCTACACCAACCTGGCTGATTGCAGTTTTAGCTGGCAGGCGCTGAAAACGACGGTTGGCAGCACTACAAAGGAAGTGGTAAAGAGTGGGACTTTCCAAAGTCCCACAGCAGAGCCCGGCGAAACCGTGCAGGTTGAAACAGGTTGCGAAAATGCGCTGCAAACCGCCGATCTTTTTCTGTTTACCGCCACCGACCACCTCGGAAAAGAGCTTTACACATGGAGCTGGCCTGTGGTTCAGCCCGAAGAAAAAGCAGCCGGATTTTTTGCCGGAGTCAACAACGAAAACAAAATTGAGGAACTGGTAACCGAAACAAACATCGTTGTAAAATGTGGCGATTTGGAAATCGCGTTTAACAAAGCCGACGGAACAATTGCCGAAGTAAAAAACAGTCGCGGAAAAGTGTCGTTTTCCGGTGGACCGGTGCCGGCAGGTATTACCTCAAAAGTGAAAGGTGTAAAATGGGGCAGCCTCGAAAATGGCGACTTCAGCATCGAAGTGTTGTATGCGGGTTATCCCGAAAAAATGGTGTGGACAGTAAAGAAAAACGGGTTGCTCGGGTTGGAAGCCGGTCCGCTGAAATACGCAGCCGATGTCGATTTTATAGGCATCTCATTTAATTACCCCGAAGAGAAATGCACAGGCGTAAAATGGATGGGGCGCGGACCATACCGTGTCTGGAAAAACCGTTTGAAGGGCAGTAATTTTGGCGTTTGGGAAAAAGCCTACAACAAAACCATTACCGGCGAAAGTTTTAACGAACTGGTTTACCCCGAGTTTAAAGGCTACCACGGAAATCTGTATTGGGCGACGCTGCATACCACCGAGTCGGATTTTACGGTGATTTCCGAAACCCCGAATCTGTATTTCCAACTGTTTACGCCAGCAAAGCCGCAATTTGCAACCGGTGGAACTTCCCCGCCATTTCCTGAAGGTGATATTTCTTTTTTGTACGAAATCCCGGCTATTGGAACCAAAATTAAACAACCTGAACAACTGGGGCCAAAAAGTCAGAAAGGAATGTTTTCAGGACATGGCGGCGATGAATTTTACCCCATTAAATTGTGGTTTGATTTCAGGGGCGAATAGGGGTGGTTTTAAATACAGTCGTACAGAAATGTTTATTGCATTTAACAAAAAGCTGATTAGTTTTAGGAACTGAAAAAATAAAATAACCTGAAAACAAAGCCAACGCACATTTGGCACATTTACAAGCTTTGACCCCCACAAGTGATATCTTAGCTTGTAAATGAGCTAAATTTTTGACAACGCCTAAAAACAATAGAAATAATTTGAGAATATCACCTAAAATAGGTACTTTTCTCGAAAAATTACTAAAGTTGACAGTCGCAGAATATATAAAGAAGCTTTTGGCGGTTGAAGAATATTCATTTTCAATAGATGAACTAAGGACGCATGTTAACAAAAGCGAAATACCCATTAAAAGAGAACTGGATCGACTTATTGAAAAGGGGGAGATTACTAACCTCCGAAAAGGTTTTTATCTTATTATAACACCGAGATATTCATCAACGCAAAAACTACCAATTCAGCTTTATTGCGAGAAACTTTTCAAACATTTAGACAGGAATTATTATGTCGCTCTTTTTTCAGCAGCAAAATTCCACGGTGCAAGCCACCAGCAGGTTCACAGAGACTACATAATCACAGAGAAACCTAAATTCAACGATATTTCAAAAGGTGCAATTGATATTCGTTTTTTTACAACGAGTAATTGGACCGACAAGAATATCCAAATTAAGAAATCTGATGCAGGCCAATATAAGGTGTCTAGTCCTGCCCTGACGATTGTTGACTTAATCCATTATCAGACAAAGTTAGGTGGGATAAACAGGATGCTTGCTGTTATTGAAGAACTGTCAGAAGAATTAAGTGAATCGGATTTAGTTGAACTTTTAAGTTGGTATCCCAATAAAAGTACATTGCAAAGATTTGGCTTTTTGTTGGAAGAACTTGGGACTAAAAAAGATTTTCAGGAATTAATATTTGTGAGTTTAAAATCAACAAATTTCTTCCCGGTCTTGCTTTGCCCTAAGTCAAATGAAAAACCCGGAGCGGTTAATAACAGGTGGAAAGTTGCTACTAATGTAAACTTGGAGAGTGATTTATGATACCAAGACCCTCCATCGCAAAATGGCAACAATATGCTCCATGGAAAGAATTTGCACAAGTTGAGCAGGATTTAATTATTTCCAGAACCTTGGTCGAAATCTTCTCCGATGAGTTCCTTAGAGAAAATCTTGCGTTCAGAGTTGGTACAGTTTGACACAAATTATACCTAAATCCTGCCGCAAGATATTCTGAGGATATTGACTTAGTACAAATAAAACCTGGTTCTATTAAACCAATAATGGAGAGAATTGGAGAGGTTGTTACTTTTTTTGAAGAAAAACGAGTTACCCAGGTTCGTGGACATGGAGCAAAAGCTTTGTATAGATTCACATCGGAATATGAAGAAATACGAATGCGGTTAAAATTGGAAATTAACTGCAAAGAGCATTTCAATGTGCTCGACTGGGTTGATTTTCCTTTTGAAGTTGAAAGTGAATGGTTCTCTGGTAAGGCGGCAATAAGAACTTACAATATAAACGAACTTCTGGGAACAAAACTCAGGGCGCTTTACCAACGAAGCAAAGGAAGAGATTTGTTTGATTTAGATTATTCCCGTCGAAATATTGATTTAAACATTGAGCAAATCATAACTTGCTTTAAGGAATACACTTCATTTGCAACGGAGAAAAGACTTCCATCTAAAAATGAGTTCTTACTGAATATTGAAGAGAAAGAGGTTAGTGCTGAATTTACTGGTGATATGGAAGCATTGCTAAGACCTGAAATTAAATACAATCAAAGCGAAGCTTTTAATTGGGTTAAAGCTGAATTAATAGATAGAATGTAAGTATATAACTAACAGATAAAAATGAAATAGATAGTTTTCTATTTAAAAATATAGTATTGAGAAACATGAGATAGATTTATAAATTAATCAAAATGCCAACCCTTCGCTCCCATAAACATTGCCAAGTCGCTCAAAAAACCAACGTGCAAACCAAAACTTGTCAAAGAGCATGGTTGCCTATACTGACAGAGACAAAAAAAGCACGAAACCCTTTCTAATTGTATATGTCATGGCAGTTTTAAAGCTAACATCAACCATTTTCCCCTTTTCGTTTTTTCAATTTCTGCCAGGCAAAACCCACAACAATCTAAATTGTAGCGATTGAAATTTTTTTCCTCAAATTTTCCCAAAGTATTTTTCAATGAGATTTCTTTTTGTAGGTTTGCGTAACAGAACAAAACAGAACAGTTTTGTTAATAAAACAAGATTAATAACTGTAAACTAAAACTATGAACATTAAACGTAAACCAATTTTGCTGGTTGTGGGCTTTGTAATCCTTCTGGGATTCGGATTACAGGCGCAGCAGCCCGCTGCACCCGGTCGGCAGATGGACTATGAATCCAAACTCGATACGGTAAGAAGCTACGCTGATTATTTTACCCTGGCAACAGCAAAAAAAATGACACCCGACGCTGAAGGTTTTATCAGGCGCTGGACCCTGCTCGAACCCATCAGCAAACCCAACCGCAGCAACACGGTTTTTACCGACAGCTACCTGCGTAAAAATTTTGACACACTCTATTTTGCCAACCAATTTACCGTGCTTCCCAAAAATGGCGACAAGGTAAAAGTGGGCGAACAGGAGTTAATGTGGCACGCTTTGGACAGCAAACTTTTTAATGTAAAGCTGTTCCGCTTTGCCTACGGACTGAAAAAACCGATTTATGGTGTTCTGTTTTGGGCAGTAACCGTAGTAAATGCTCCGCAGGAAATAAAAAATGTGAGAATGGCAGTAGGGTCGAATTCAGCATCGATGTGGTGGGTAAACGGAGAGGAAGCTGTGCTGCTTTCGGGCGACAGACGCATGGTGATGGATGATGCTGTTTCGCCGCGGCTGACACTGAAAAAAGGGAAAAATATTATCCGCGGGGTGGTTATCAATGGCCCGGGAATGAGTGATTTCTGTGTTCGCTTTCTCGATGAAAAAGGAGAGCCGGTAAAAGACCTCACCATCACCAGTGAATAAAGAATCTATCCAAATCAGAAATTCAAATTCAGAAAAAAATGAAAAATAAAATACTGGGCGCAGCAGCCCTTTTCACCATGTTTTTGGCCGGAACTGTAACGGCACAGATTGGCAAACCTTTTATTCACGACCCGTCAACCATCATGGAATGCGACGGCAAATACTACACCTTTGGCACTGGCCGGGGCGGATTAATATCGGAAGATGGCTGGACCTGGAACGGCGGTGCCGAAAGGCCCGGCGGCGGTGCTGCCCCCGATGCCATAAAAATCGGCGACAGGTACCTGGTGGCTTATGGCTCAACCGGCGGTGGTTTGGGTGGCGGACACGATGGTAAAATTAACACCATGTGGAACAAAACCCTCGACCCGAAATCGCCCGATTTTAAGTTTTCAGAACCTATTGTGGTGGCGCAATCGGTGAACATGGAAGATAACGACGCCATCGACCCGGGGTTGCTGCTCGACCCGACCGACGGTCGTTTGTGGTGTTCGTACGGTACTTATTTCGGGTTTATTCGTCTTGTTGAACTTGACCCGAAAACGGGAGAACGCGTGAAAGGTAACGAAGCCATCAACATTGCCATTGATTGCGAAGCTACCGAACTGGAATACCGCGACGGCTGGTATTATCTGCTGGGCACCCACGGAACCTGCTGCGACGGCGCCAACTCAACCTACAACATTGTGGTTGGCCGTTCGAAAAAAGTTACCGGCCCGTATATCGACAATATGGGCAGAGACATGATAAAAGGTGGTGGCAAAATGGTGCTTGCAGCCGGAAACCGGTTGATTGGTCCCGGCTACTTCGGACGCTTAATTGTGGAAGATGGTGTTGAAAAAATGTCGTGCCATTACGAAGCAGATTTGGACCAGGGTGGTCGCAGTGTACTCGGCATCCGTCCGTTGCTCTGGAAAAACGGCTGGCCGGTTGCCGGAAAATTTTTTAAGGAAGGCACTTATGAAATTGAGTCGGAAAGAAGAGGATATGCACTGGAACTGGTGGTTGATTTTGTTCGTATGGCCAATACCCGGCGCGGATTTGGCCAGAGCAATGATGAACCGATTAAACCCATTCCATCGCAGGAACTGGCCGATGTTATCAATACCTGGCCAACCGGAAATATCGGCGTAAGAGCAGGTGATTATATGTTCCGACCGCATCAGAAATGGACGATAACAGCAGTTCCCGAAGCCGGTGGTTATCTGGGTGGCCCGTATTACAAAATCGTAATTGCGGGTACCGACCGCGCGCTGGCAGCCACTGCCGATGCCGAAGTCATCACGGTTCCGGCATTTACCGGCGCTCCCGAGCAGCTTTGGCGAATCGACCAGCTGACCGACGGAACTTACAGAATTATGCCCAAAGTAGTTCCGAATTCAAACGAAAAACTGGCTTTAATATCAATTGGCGACAGTACTCCCACGCTGGCAAAATTTGACATGAACAGCGACAATTCGAAATGGAATTTCAGGGCGCATTAAAAGAACAGACTTAATAAAATGAAAGACGCAGGTTTTGTTAATCTGCGTCTTTTGTTTGCAAAAACATTCTTCATTTTTTACACGGGTTATTAATTGGAAAATCTGAAAAGAAATTAATGTAACTATTTGAAGATATACGAAAAGTATATACTTTCGTGACATGAAAACAGTATCGCTAAAAATTGAAGAGACCATTTTCGAGGAAACCGAAAAAATTCTGTCGAAAATAAAAAAGCCACGCAACCGCTACATTAATGAAGCAATTGCCTATTATAACAAGCATCAGAAGCGAAATATGCTTGAAAAAAGGTTGAAAAATGAGTCAGAAATGGTACATGAAGATTCAATGAATGTGCTCAGGGATTTTGAAAAAATTGACCATGTTGATTAAGCAATTTGAAATATGGATTGCCGATTTAAACCCTCAAATTGGCACCGAAACAGGCAAAACCCGTCCGGTTTTGGTCGTGCAAACCAATCTGCTGAATAAACTGCCACATCCATCCACCATTATTTGTCCCATCACCACCAATTTAAAACCTGATGCCGACATTTTAAGGGTTCATCTTAAAAAGGGAGAAGCCAATCTTACTCAGGATTCGGATATTATGATTGACCAAATCAGGGCAATCGATAACAAACGGCTTATCAGTAAGTTGGGAACCTTACCTGTCAGACTTACTGAGCAGGTAAAGGAAAACATTATGATTGTGTTGGATTTGGATTAAGGGGATGAAGTCCAGAGTTATCTTTTAAATGCAATCCTGCTGAAAATCCCGGCATCCCGGTTAAACCGTGTAGCTCAACTTTGTAACCAAAATCCACCCTCACAATTATCTTTTCTGATATTCTAACCTTCTGACCTTACTAATCTTCCTAGAACACCAGTATTATTCCAATCGTTGGCAATACAGTTCCGGTTGTGGATGGAATGCTTTCCAGAACATATTTTGTTCCGTTGTCGGTGGTGAGGAAATTGCCGTTTTCGTCGGTTTTGCGCACCACAATATCCTGTTGTTCAGCCTGGAAATTGTACAGGTTTTGTATGTCGATGTAAAACTTGGCAGTGATTTTTTTGAGGTAAAACGATTTGTCAACCCGCAAATCCAATTGGTGAAAAGCAGAAAACCGCAACGAGTTCAATTTTGAATAGTCGAGCGACGGGCCACCTGTTAAGTTCCAAACATCGACATAGGCACTTTTTCCCAAATCCCACGGAGTGTAAGGCAATCCGCCCACAAAACGCCAGCGGCCGCCCACGCGCCAGTTATTTTTCAATTCGCGGGTTCCGGTTAAAGCGAGCAGGTGTTTCGAGTCCCAGCTTGAAGGCAGGTAATTTCCTGCAGCATCGTCGAATTCGCTACGCACCAGCGTGTACGAGAGATTCAGATTTCCTTTTTTGCCATTGATTCGGGTCTGAAATTCGGCTCCGTAAGCGCGGCCTTCGGAAATTGAAAGTACTTCTTCGTCGCCCACAACACCAAAATCGGCTCCTTTGTTGGCCAAACTGATGCTGTCTTTCACTGAGAACGGGTAATTTTTATAACCTTTCCAGAATCCTTCGAGCGAAAAAAGTACGGTTGACGACGGACGGTATTCAAAACCCCCGATGAAGTGGTCAACCGAAATGTATTTCAAATCGTTTTCCTTGTTTACCAAAACATCGTTTTCCTTGTATCCTAAAGTGGTGTACGTAGGCATCTGGTAGTACCGGCCTGTATTAAAGTTCAAACTCCACTGCGGGGTGAGTGCATACGAAGCTGACAACCGCGGCGAAAACTGTTTGAACATATTGCTCATGCTTTTCGAGTAGTTGTTGGCATCGGTGCGCAATCCCAACGAAAGTGTGAGCCGCTCGTTAAAAAAGTTTTTGCTTACCTGTCCGAAAATGCCGTATTTAATCAGGTTGAGGTCGGTGTTGTAATCGATATTTACAATCTGTCCGTTAATCAATCGCTGTGTGGCAGTGCTGTTTTTGTATCCTGCAAAATCGACATTGGCGCCCACGTTGAATTTTACATCGCCAAAACGCGAAGTATTTTCGAACCTGATTTTGTTTTCCATCTCTTCCGAAGAATAGTCCAGAATTTTGTTGGCTTCGAAACTATCGTCGTTTTCGAGGTATTTCACCGCGCTGTTGTTAAAATGGCTGCGACTTACCACAAGTGTTTGAAAGCTGTGTTTTTCGAAATGTTTGTAAACGCCGCCAACTGAATAGCTCCACTGTTTGTTTTCGGGCAACTGGCTCAAAATATACTGTTGCGATTCATCGGGTTCCTCAATTTCGAGGTTGAGTTCGTTTTTGTCGATAGCTCCCAACCCGATAAAAGTAATTTCGTTTTTGGCATCGATGCGGGTGCGCACTTTAAACTGCAAATCGTTAAAAGTAGGTAGGAAAGGCAATTCGAGAATGCCAAACAAAAAATTGAGGTACGAACGGCGCGCCGAAATCACGTAAGTAGTTTTTTCACCGATTGGCCCGTCTGCCGTTGCAGCTATTTCCGAAGCACCAAGTGTAAATTGCAGGTTTGTTTTATCAGTGTTCCCGTCAATCTGGTTAAACTCGAGCACACCGCTGAGCGCGTTGCCACGGTTGGCCGGAAACGCGCCCGAATAGTAATTTACCTCGCGGATAAAGTCGGCGTTGATAATTCCAACCGGTCCACCCGATGCGCCCTGTGTGGCAAAGTGGTTAATAAACGGCACTTCTACTCCGTCCAGATAAAACCGGCTTTCCGACGGTCCGCCGCCACGAATGATAATATCGTTGCGAAATGCCGGGGTTGACTGCACCCCGGGAAACGACTGAATTACTTTCGAAATATCGCGGTTGGCACCGGGGCTTTTTTCAATTTCGCCAATTCCAATAGTGCGCAGCGAAACCGGACTTTCTTCAGTTTTGCGGAAAGGCGAAGCTTTTACAACCACCTCTTCAATCTGTTCTTTTTGCTCTTCCATTTTTATTTCGATGGAATTTGCATTGGCAACGGTAACTTCTATTTCCGGTGAAATTGCCTGTTTGTAACCCACAAAAGAAGCTTCGATGCGTATAAATCCGGGAGTCAGACCAGTGAGTGTAAAATTTCCGTCAAGATCAGTGGTGGTTCCAATGGTAGTTTCCGAAACAATTACGTTTACAAAAGGCAGCGGCTCATTGCTCACCGCATCCACAATTTTTCCTTTCAGTGTTGCTTTTTGCGCAAACATAAAGGTGGGTAAAATCAATAATATGAACAGTATTTTAATTGTTTTCATTTTTTATTCTGACTTTGTTTTTTTCTTAATCTGTTATTCATTTTTCAGTATCCAGCATCCAGCATCTTGTATCATTCAACTTTAACAGCTATTTTGCTGAAAATCTCGCGTGCTGTTGTGATGGTTGAAATATCGGTAAACAGTTCGCCGGTTTTTCCTGAGTAATGGCTGTGCCCGATGGGATTCAGGTAAATTAGCTTTCCATTATCATTCGGAGATACTGTAACTGCATAAACCAGTGCGGGTTGCAGTGAGGTTTTGTAATTAAAATCATCCGGGTATTTGTCGTTGGTCCAGAAATCGTTGGAATCCCAGGGTTGATTAACCTCAGCAAGTACCCTGAACATTTTACCTGTGTCAGCTTTTGAACCTGTTTTTAAAGTAAATCCTGCTTTTGGAGTAGCACCGCTAAGAGCATCCGGAACAGCAGTTTCGGGTGATGGAGCATATAAACCATCGGCAGCTTTCATGTTGCGTTTGTGACTCCAGTAGGGCAAAGTTGCAGGGCGGCGAACATTTCCGGGTTCGTTTTTCCATTTTCCGGGTTCGCTTTCACCGTGGCCGAAATTCCCTTTGGCATAATATTGTGTAACATACAATGTTTCAATATAATTACCTTCCAAATCTTCAACCCAGATGGCAAGTGACGGATGATTGTGTGCTTTTCCGGGAGTAAAATCAAAGCTGAGCTTTGTATTTATCAATTCGGGCCGGGTGGTGATTGTTTCAGTTTTACTATCCAGTTTTTGCTGCGAGGTGCAACTCAGTAAAACAGTTATAAGCATTGTAAAAACTATGGTTTTCATATTCAATTCAGATTTTTGTTCAATTATTATTTCACAAAAGTAAACACAAAGAATGATTTTTGGTTGAAATGCCAATATCATTTTTTTATATTAGCGATTGAAAACATTGATAAAATGAGAGTTGTACTGCAAAGAGTATCAAAAGCTTCAGTAGCTATTGACCGTGAAATTGTTTCTGTAATTGGCCGTGGATTGCTGATTCTGGTGGGCATTGAAGATGAAGATACACAGGAAGACATCGACTGGCTGGCAGCCAAAATAATACAGTTACGCATTTTTGACGATGAAAAAGGGGTGATGAATCTTTCGGTGAAAGATATCAATGGCGATATTCTGATTGTGAGCCAGTTTACGTTGCATGCCAACACAAAAAAAGGAAACCGGCCGTCGTACATTCGCGCTTCGAAACCTGGTTTTGCAATACCGATGTATGAAAAATTTGTTGATGCAATTGAGAATACATTAGGTAGAAAAGTGGGAACCGGTCGTTTTGGAGCGATGATGGAAGTAGCACTTATAAACGATGGCCCGGTAACTATCATTATTGATTCAAAACAGAAGGATTTTTAAAGCCCCACCTCATCTCCCCAAAATGGGGAGGAATAAGAATTTAAAACGAATAAGTTGAAATAAATGGATAAACAAAACATTACCATCACCGAAGCCCAGCAAATGGTGGATCACTGGATTAAAACAGTAGGAGTTCGATATTTCAGCGAGCTGACAAACATGGCCATTTTAACCGAGGAAGTGGGAGAGCTGGCACGGCATTTTGCACGTCAATTTGGCGACCAGTCGTACCGGATATCTGAAACTCCTCCCCTTTCGGGGGAGGCAGGGAGGGGGCTTCTGGCCGACGAAATGGCCGATGTATTGTGGGTTTTGATTTGCCTGGCCAACCAAACCGGGGTGGATTTAAACGAAGCTTTTCTGAAAAATATGGATAAGAAAACCAACCGTGATAAAGATCGACACCAGAATAACGAAAAATTGGTGTAAAAACCTAATTTTAGTGTTTAATGTAAAATGTCTTAATCAATGAAATCTAAACTAATTCTGATAATTATGACAATTTTAGCAACTGTAGCATGTTCAGATAAAAATCCTGATCCTGCAAAATGGTCGGATGAAGAAGTGAATAATTGGTTCGAAGAAAAACAATGGTTACAAGGGTGGGATGTATCGCCTGATGCTTCGGTGAACAAGAGAAATTTCGCAATTTATTATCATAAAAATCCACGGCACTGGGAGCAGGCTTTTCACTTTTTAAAATCGGCAAATTTAAAGGGACTTCCGCTTGGAAAACAGGAGCTTGAAGGCGAACACCTTTACATAAGTGTGGCTGAATATTATGCAAAACAAAAGAAGGATGCACTTTTTGAATCGCATAAAAAGTACATTGATATTCAATATGTAATTGAAGGCCAAGAAATTATGGGACTAACAACGCTTGATAAAGTGAAAGTTAAAGAACCATACAACGAAGAGAAGGATATTGCATTTTATGATTTTGATGGAGGAGATTATATCAAAGCTACTCCCGAAAAGTTCTTTTTATTTTTCCCTGAGGATGTTCACCGGCCTTCCATTACAACCGGCGATTCGGTTTTGGTGCGGAAAATTGTGGTGAAGGTGATAGTGGAATAGCGCCCCTCCTAACCTCTCAAAGAAGAGGAACGAGTAATTATGTCTTTTTTAATCATATCGCAAAAAGTTGCTTAACAGCTGTGACTTTTGAGTTCTATAAAGCTTTTAATGCCGCTGCTTTGTTGAAATAGGGTGGGTCAAACATATTAAAGTATGACTTTTTGTAAAAACAAAGGGACGCTCTCTTTTCAGAAAACATCCCTTTACCAGAACGAAAGTTCTGTTTATCGTTTCATAATTCCGTAACAAATAATTTTCAGAATGATGTCAACACTGCTTTCGAGGTTTACAGCTCCGTAAACACCGGCTGTGAGTGGCATCTCCAAACCTTTTATTGCCATGGTAATTCCAATCGCAGCCAGGTTAAAATCGTAAATTTCGAACTCATTTTTACGAACGCCTTCAATCAGAATGCGTTTAATCATTCTGATTTCATCTTGCTCATATTTCTGCTTTATATCGTCGATAAAACCGATGGCAGTGACGTCGTTTTCAATGGCATGGTAAAAATTGGCCAGATTTCGGAAAGTAGTAAGCTTTGTCAGTACATAATCGCGCAGTTTGTCCACCGGGTCGGTGTTGCGGTTAATCACAATTTCAAGCTCGTGAGCCAGAATTTCCACCTCTTTTAAAATCACTGCCTGGAAAAGGTCTTCTTTGCTGTCGAAATAGTAGTACAGCGAGCTTTTCCCTTTGCGAACGGCATTGGCAATGTCATCGAGCGTGGTTTTTTTAAATCCGTATTTGCTGAAAATTTCGCGGGCTGTTTTTAAAATGCTTTCTCTGTTCAGGTCTTTTTTGTTGGCGTTGTCACCTTTGGTTTGCATTTTTTTGTAAAATTTTTATTGTAAAACAGGGAGCAAATATAACCAAATATTTTGCCCTCAAAAGTTTTTTAGAACTTTTTACCTGAACAGACGATATAAAACTTGTTTATGCCTGAAATAACAGCAAACTCTTGAAAAATAACGTGTTAAATTTCGAATTGTATTATTTTACTTTGTTTGCCAACTGAAAATCAAGCTGTTTCTTTTCGAGATTTGTTCGCCAGATTTTCACGGTTATTTCGTCTCCCAACTGATAGATTTTATTTGAGTGTTTCCCCACAATCTGGTAGTTCTTTTCGTCGAAAATATAGAAATCATCATCCAGTTCGCGCAGCGGAATCATGCCTTCTATTTTGTTTTCAAGCTCAACAAAAATACCCCAGTCGGTAACTCCGGAAATTGTTCCCGGATAAATTTTGCCGATGTGGTCCTGCATAAATTCAACCTGTTTGTATTTAATCGAGGCTCTTTCTGCGTTGGCTGCCCGTGCTTCCATGTCCGAAGAGTGTTTACAAAGGTCTTCGTATTTTATTTCGTTTGCCGAACGGCCACCTGCAAGGTATTTTTCGAGCAGCCGGTGCACCATCATATCGGGGTAGCGGCGGATGGGCGATGTAAAATGCGTGTAATACTCAAACGACAAACCGTAATGTCCGATATTCCGGGTTGAATATGCCGCTTTTGCCATCGACCTGATGGCCAGTGTTTCAACCAGGTTTTGCTCTTTTTTACCGCGTACTTCAGTAAGCAAACTGTTCAGCGATGTGGAAATGGTTTTGGCCGATGTCATTAAGATGCCATAACCAAAACGTTTGATAAAGGCATTGAAATTCGAAAGTTTGTCGGGGTCGGGTTTGTCGTGAATACGGTAAACAAAGGTTTTCGGGTTTTTAGCTGCATCGCGTTTTCCCACAAATTCGGCTACACGTTTGTTGGCGAGCAGCATAAATTCCTCAATCAGCTTGTTCGAATCTTTGGCTTCTTTAAAATAAACCGAAAGCGGTTTTCCTTTTTCGTCGATTTCGAATTTAATTTCAACGCGCTCAAAGGCAATCGCACCTTTTTTAAACCGTTTTTCGCGAAGCTGGTTGGCCAGCTTGTTAAGCGTGAGCATTTCCGATGCAAAATCGCCTTCACCGGTTTCAATTACCTGTTGAGCTTCCTCGTATGCAAACCGGCGGTCGGAATAGATTACAGTTTTCCCGAACCACTCCTTTATCAGTTTTGCTTCATCGTTTAACTCAAACACAGCCGAAAAACAGAGCTTTTCTTCGTGTGGCCGCAGCGAGCAAACTCCATTCGAGAGTCTTTCGGGGAGCATTGGCACCACGCGGTCAACCAAATAAACCGAAGTGGCGCGGCTTTGTGCTTCATCCTCAATTATGGAGTTGGGTACAACATAATGTGTAACATCGGCAATATGAACACCCACTTCCCAGTGTCCGTTATCCAGTTTCCGAAGCGAAAGGGCATCGTCAAAATCTTTGGCATCAGCCGGATCGATGGTAAAAGTAGTTACTCCGCGCATATCGCGGCGCCGTGCGATTTCCTCATCGGAAATTTCGAGCGGTATTTTTTCGGCTGCTTTATCCACATTCACCGGGAATTTGTACGGCAGTTCGTATTCGGCAAGAATAGCGTGCATTTCGGCGTCGTTGTTGCCTGCATCGCCCAGCACATCTTTGATCTGGCCAATCGGATTTTTTGCGTTGGCCGGCCATTCAATTATTTCGGCAATTGCTTTTTGCCCGTTTTTAGCACCTTTCAGTTTTTCGAGTGGAATAAAAATATCGAACCCGGCTTTTCCCGAAGGAATGAGGAAAGCAAAATTGCGCGAAGTTTCAACGGTTCCCACAAATACCGATTTTGCACGTTCAATAATTTCGGTAACTTCACCTTCAATTTCGTGTTTCTTGCGCCGTGCAAACAATCTTATTCGCACTTTGTCGCCTTCCATGGCGTGGTTCAGGTAACGCGAAGGAATAAGGATGGGCTGTTCAATTTCGTCGCTGTTTACATAGGCAAATCCCTGCGACTGCATATCAACAACGCCCACAACCAAACCCGAACGCGCTTTCAGTTTGTATTTTCCGCGGGCTACCTGGTCGAGATAACCGTCGTCATGCAGCTCTTGTAAAACAACATTTATCAATATTCGCGTTTCAGGGTCTTTTATACCCAGAAAGGTGGATATTTGCTTGTAATTCATGGTATTACCCGGCTCTGCATAAAAAAGGGTGATGACTGAATTTTTGAGTTTCTTCTTGTTAAATGTTTCGGGTTTTGATTGTTTAAAACCCTTATTTTTCTTTTTGTTTTTCGACATGGGTGTTGTTTTTTTTATGGCTGAAAAGTTAACGCATTTAATTTGAATGCAACACGTTAATTTATGCCATTTGATTGGTTTTTTTAACATCGGCAACATGCTGACACGGGCAATATTTACCCTGCTGAATAAAAGCGGGCGATCGTTTTAAGAATTATTCAGATTTTAACCGCTTGGCAGCAACAACCAATGTTTACAGGAATTTGTATGTTTGTACTCCATTTTTAACGAATGAAGACAGAAGGAAAAATTCCATTATTAATAGTTGCTGCATTTGCATGGATTGTGATTGTTTCGTCGTGCGCCAATGTGGGGATGCCTGAAGGTGGCCCGCGCGATACGATTCCACCGGTATTGCTGAAAACCGAACCCGGGTATAAATCGGTTAACTATAATGGCGATGACGTACAAATCACTTTTAACGAATTTATCAATACCGATGGCATTTCGGAGGCGCTTGTAATTTCGCCGCCCATGATAAAAAAGCCTTTAATACGCACAAAATCAAAAACATTGGTAATCGAATTTAACGAGGATTTGAAAGACAGCACCACCTATTCGCTCGATTTTAAAAGTTCGGTTGCCGATAATAACGAGAAAAACCCGATTGAAGATTTCAGGTTTTCGTTCAGTACCGGCAGTATTTACGATTCGTTAAAAGTAGCCGGTAGTTTGGCTAACGCATTTAATCTGAAACCTATTGAAAACGGATTGGTATTGCTTCATAAAAACCTGCATGATTCAGCAGTTTTTAGTGTAAGACCCGACTACATTGCAAAAACCAACAAAGAGGGCCAGTTTCTTATCGACAATATTGCTCCCGGAAAGTATCATTTGTTTTCGCTGAACGACGCCAACAACAATTTACTGTACGACGAAGGCGCTGAGGAAATTGCCTTTTACGATTCACTGATTGTACCCTCTTCGGAATTTATCAGCGAAATTGACACAATAAAAACTGCAACCGATACCATTGTGGTTTTCGGACATACACATTTTTATCCCGAAGATGTAATGCTTCAGCAGTTTACAGAAGACCTTTTCAATCAATATCTTGAGTCGTATCAACGGGATTCACGCTTCAAGTGTACGCTTGTTTTTGGCGAATCGGTAAAAGACTCTTTTGGGTTGCGTTTACTGAATGTCAATCCAATTGAGAATTGGTACCAGCTGGAATATACCGAAAAAATGGATTCGCTGATTGTCTGGATTGCTGATACCACTGCAGCTAAACTCGATACTTTGATAGCCGAGGTTTCCTATTTTCAACTCGACTCGCTCGAAAAACTGTTTGTTAAGAACGATACGCTTATACTTTCGTTTTTAGATACCGACAAAGAGCTTCAGCAAAAAAGAAAGAAACCCAAAGATGGCGAAGAGGAGGAACCAGAACCAATAGAACAGTTTACATGGAAAACATCGCTGACCGGCTCAACTGTTGAACTCAATAAAAAGCTGGGACTGATTGCCCCTGAACCGCTTTTTATGTTAGACAGTACCATGATTTTACTCTATCATACCGAAGACACATTAAAAACCCCGTTGAAATTTAAGTTTGCAAAAGATACTGTGGAATGGCGGCGGTACAATATCGATTTTCCCTGGCAGGCGGGTACTGCGTACTCAATTGTCATCGATTCGGCAGCAGCAATAAACATTTTTGGTATTACAAGCCGTAAATTCAAGCTTAATTTTGCGACACGCGATGAAGATTTTTATGGCACTCTCACACTGAATTTATCTGGTATTGACGGACAGGTGATTTTGCAGCTGCTTTCGAACAGCGATGATGAAAAGGTTATTGAAGAGAAAATTACAAATAAAGATGGGGCAGTGTTGTTCGATTATTTACTTCCCGAAAAGTACAGGGTAAAAGTAATTTACGACCGAAACAGAAACGGAAAATGGAATACCGGAAGTTTTCAGGATAAATCGCAGCCCGAACGGGTGATGTACATTAACCAGGTACACAAAGTGCGCTCCAACTGGGAAGAAACGCTGAACTGGGATCTTACGCCCGACGATAAGTTTATCAAGAAAATCCGTGATTTGGAAGAGGAAGAAAAAAAACGTAAACAGGCTGAAGAAAAGGCAAAAAAGGAACGCGAAGAAGGCAATAAACAAGAGATGCAAAACTTTATACAAGGCAGCGGAACCGGTTCTGGCATTTTAAGGTAATACAACAACATTTTCGGTTTTAAAAGCTATATTTAAAAATCAAATTACAAATAATTATGGCAAGTGTAAAAGAATTAAAAAAAGACATCGATGCACTGATGACGTTGGTTTTAACCGATTGTTTTTCGGTGCTTGAATACAATAGTAAAGTGAATAGTGAAGCCGTGCTTGCAATTGCAGGCGATGTAATAAACACCCATCGAGAACTTCGCATGCGGGTTAAACATCCCGATGGAAAAGACAACTCGAAAATTGTAAGAAATTATTACAACCAGCTGATTTCTGATGCGTTGAAAGAGGCTGACGCTGCGCTCGAACGCCTTTCGGCCGAAGTTAAAAAAGCTGTTGTTTAAATACCGGAATAACTTTTATGGGGTATAAAGTCCGGTTGTTTTACCTCATTCTAGTTCAATGTTTTAACAAGGTTTGGTGAGGCTACGGTTGACAAACACTGCCTTTGGTATTTTAGTCAAAGGCAGTGTTTTTGTTTTATATTCAATGAGTTGAATCTGGCAACAAGTTTCGGTAATTTGATAACCGGTATCCCTAAAAGTAGTGAATTTGAATTCTGACCCGCTGTCCGTACTATTCAAATACTATCTTTGCCCGTATTAAACAGAAGTTTTGCGATTTATAAGAAAAAATACACGTCTTATTTTTTTACTGGTTTTACCGGTTTACCTGTTTATTGTACAGGCATCGGTTACAAACAGGCACACCCATTTTTATCCCAACGGTATGGTGGTAACCCACTCGCATCCGTTTCAACATGGCGAAAACGGAAACGCAGCCGGACACAACCATTCAAAAACCGAAATCTGTTTTTACGCCGGGCTGAACTCCGATTTTTATCATTTTACACCCGTATTACAGATTTTACAGACTGAAAGTGTTGTTCTATCAAGAGCTTTGGTTTTTAACGAGGAACCCTCATTTCAAAATACACTATTCCAATTCGGGCTGCGTGGACCTCCTGCTTTACAAATTAGCTGAACCCCTTTGTTTTAGTAACTATTTTTTTCGATTTGTAAACCATCACAGTAATGAAAATATTTTCAGTAGTCCTGGTATTGTTATGTTTTATACAAAACAACATTTTAGCCATTGAACCCGATAAAAAACCAAAAACCGACGCTATGCTTTTTGGCGATGTAAAAGACAGTGAAGCGCATCTTCCGTTCGCCACCATTCTATTAAAAGGTACCACCATCGGAACTGCCACCGATGCAACCGGGCATTTTAAAATGACAAACCTGCCGGTTGGGAAACAGGCAATCCAGGTTTCGGCCGTTGGGTACAAAACCCGCGAAATTGAGGTGAACCTGGTTGCGAGTGAAAGCGTTACAATACTGGTGAACCTCGAACCCGATAATATAGGTATTGAGCAGGTTGTGGTTTCGGCCAATAGAAATGAAAAAAGCCGTCGCGAAACTGCAACTGTCGTAAATACAATCAGTGCGAAACTTTTTAACCGTACCCAGAATATCACCCTCAGCGAAGGGTTGAATTTTACGCCCGGTTTGCGCATGGAGAACAATTGTCAGAACTGTGGTTTTACGCAGGTTCGGATGAACGGGCTCGAAGGTCCGTATTCACAAATTCTTATTAATTCGCGGCCGGTTTTCAGCGGCCTGGCGGGAGTTTATGGCCTCGAACTGATTCCTTCGAATATGATTGATAGAGTTGAAGTAATCAGGGGCGGCGGTTCGGCTATGTACGGAAGTAATGCAATTGCCGGTACAATTAACCTGATTACAAAAGACCCGGTTGCTGATAATTTCTCGGTGGCAACAGGTTATGGCAGTGTTGGCACAGATACCGGCAGCGATCCGGCTGCTGATTTCACGCTGAATTTAAATGGTTCGTTTGTAAGCGACGATTATAAAACCGGGCTGAGTTTAATTGGGTTCACCCGCTTACGCGGATATTTCGATGCAAATGGCGATGGTTATTCTGAGATTTCAGAAATAAAAAATACTACGCTTGGGTCGAGGTTTTACCAACGTGTGGCTAATCGTGGCAAACTCACTATCGATTATTTTAACATCAACGAATCGCGCCGTGGCGGAAATAAATTCGAACTGCCAATGCACGAATCCGATGTTACCGAAAGCGTGACTCACAGCATTAACTCGGGAGCGGCGAATTTTGATTTGTTGCTTCGCGAAAGCGATAAACTTTCGATATTCTTTTCGGGGCAGGGTGTTAACCGCAACTCTTATTACGGTGCCAACCAGGATTTGTCGGCGTACGGTAAAACCACCGATTTTACCTACTCTTCGGGGGCTCAGTACATCCGCCGGATGGAAAGATTTCTGATTAGTGAGGCCACACTTACAACAGGTATTGAGATTAATGGCGGCAACCTGATTGACAAAAAGCTGGGTTATTACGACCCCGCCAATGACATTCATTACGGGAACACGCTGGTTGCCGACCAGCTTTTATCAACACAGGCAGGTTTTCTGCAATCGGAATGGAAACTGAATAAAACCTCGGTTACCATTGGCGCACGTTTCGACCATTATCGGGTGGCCGACAATACAAAAGGGAGTGACGATGTTACAGGCAATGTGTTGAGTCCGCGCATCAGCCTGTTGTATAATATTGTTCCGCATTTGCAGTTCAGGGCCGGATTTGCCAGCGGTTTCAGGGCGCCGCAGATTTTCGATGAGGATTTACACATCGAAACCTCGGGTTCGCGCCAGGTGATTCATGAAAACGACCCTGACCTGAAACAGGAAACTTCGAACAGTTTTTCGGCATCGATCGATTTTACCCAAAATCTCGGGAAGTGGCAACTTCAACTGTTGGCCGAGGGTTTTTATACAATGTTGATGAACCCGTTTGCCAACGAGTATGGCACACCCGACGACAAAGGAACAGTAATTTACACCCGTGTAAATGCCGAAGATGGAGCTACTGTGAAAGGGTTAAATTTCGAACTTAATGCTTCGCCTTCATCAAAATTACAGCTACAGTCGGGCTTTACCGTGCAAAACAGCCAGTACGAAAAACCACGCGAATTTGGCGAAACGCATTTTTTCCGTTCGCCTAATTCGTATGGTTACATTGGCTTTGACTACAATATTTTTCCATTACTAAAACTCTCGGCTACGGGACATTACACAGGTTCGATGCTGGTTCCGTATTTTGGTCCGACAATTCCAAATCCCGAAGTAGGTGAGTTGCACAAAACACAGTCGTTTTTCGATGCCGGAATAAAAATGGCTTACCAGGTAAAACTGACCGAGACAGTGAAAATGGAAATCAACGCTGGAATGAAGAATATTTTTAACAGCTACCAGGTTGATTTTGACTTGGGTATCGACCGCGATCCAGCATATATGTACGGTCCGCTTTCGCCCCGAACCATTTATTTTGGAGTAAAATTCGGAAACCTGCTGTAGTTGTTATTTCTGCGGGTTTTTTGAAATCTTTTATGCTGTTGATTTACCGGCGAATTTTTACCGGTTTGTTTGATGCGGCATAAAAGATTTTTATTTTTGCAGCCGACCGGTTTTGTGTTCTCCTTTTTTCAATATTTAATTTTAAAGGGTTTTCATAGATTGTTCCGGTTAAAAAATAAAAAATTGAAATGAGCGAACTGGAAAATTATAATCAGAAATCGAAGAACCAGCGAAACAATATTATTGTGATAATACTTGCTGTAATTCTTGTGGTCATGGTGGCGTTGTTTTTCTTCCAGCGCAGTCAAAACAAGTTGGTGATTGGCGAAATCAGGGCCGAAAAAGATTCAATTCAGTTTGAACTTACAGAGATAATGGCCGGGTACGACTCGCTGAAAACCGAAAACGACACCATCAACGGCCAGCTTTTTTCGGCCCAAACCAAAGTACGCGACCTCATGCTTGAAATTGAGCAAACCAAGCGAATCAGCGTTCAGAAAATTAACGAGTACCAGAAACAGGTTACCACCATGCGTGGCATAATGCGTGATTTTGTAACACAAATCGACTCGCTTAACCGCCGCAACCAGATTTTACTTGAAGAAAATACACAGGTAAAAGAACAGTACAAACAGGCTGAAATGAAAAACGAACAGCTCAGCCAGGAAAAGGATAAACTCGAAAAAAACTTGCAACGCGCCGCACAGTTAGAAGCCCGCGAATTAATTGCCGAAGGCCTTAACTCGCGAAACAAGGAAACCAAATTTGCCGACAGAACCGACCTAATCAGGATTTCGTTTGTGTTAAACAGTAATGTTACCACCAAACGCGGGTCAAAAAATATTTATGTGCGCATCATGCGTCCCGACCAGTTGCTGCTTACCAAATCGCCCAACGACCTGTTTCAGTTCGAAGACCTGAAAATTCCGTTTTCGGCCATGCGCGAGGTGAATTACGAAGGCATGGAACTGCCGGTTAACATTTTCTGGGACAACAAGGGCGAAACGCCGTTAATGAAAGGTACCTACACCATCGACCTGTTTGCCGATGGCAATAACATCGGAACAACAAGCATTGATTTTAAGTAGGATTTCGAAACTCGTTGGAAATTTTATCTTTATGCTTGCTGATTATCCGCAATTGTACCATTAATAAAAAACAATTTCAATAACAGTTTGAAAATGAATGGTTTCTTATTTTTACTAACCCTGATTAGTCTGCCGCCTAATCGTCCGTCTCTACGCGTAGAGAAGGGAGAAGAGGGTGAGTTAAAATACAGGTGAAAAAATTACTGGTAAAAAAACAAATGAACAGATTATGATTTGATTTTATTATCAGACGTAAGCCATACCACTGAGGGAATAGATTTATAAGGGAAGAGAGAAAAAAGGACATAAATAAATAAAGAAGCCAGCTAGCTTTGCATTTCTAAAATAACAAAAGCAGAAGGCTATACTGACAAAATACTTTATACAGTTCGTTTCAAATGCAGCGAACGAAAGTTGTTGATAGTCCTTAAACAGGGCGTTTGATTCCCTGAAGGCTACATGTAATGAACGTTTTCCAACAATTGTTTCCCGATTTTTTCCGGCACGAATAAATGTTGTTCTCGTAGGCATAAAACAGCACTTCTTACAACGTTCGCGGATGACACGACGAAGTTCCACCCCCCGCGTATGTCTTCTCAATATCCGAAATATCGAGTTTATCTACTATCTGGTTTACCAGGCGGACAGGTGAATCTTCTGCAATATTATGGTCGGGCCAGGCAGGAAAAAGTTAAATCTGGCCTTGAAAATTTGATTTAAAAACTAGTTTCCGCATTGTTGAATTCGTTTATCTTTTTGATGTTAATCTACTAAAAATAAACGAATTACAATCGTATTGAATGAGACATTTTTACGCAAAAAAGGAGGCTGAACTCTTTTTTTAGATAGCCTCTTTTTTGTAGCCGGAATTGAACAAATATCTAACTTCATTGACCATTACTATTTATTTGTATATCTGCATGATAGCTTAGAAGAGTATGATTTCTTTTAATAAATTCATAAAAAAGAGAAATTGATATCACCTATGATAAGCTGGATTTGAATCAGCTTCCCCTACCTTTGTTCCATGGGATGATATTCTTCGGCTGTAATTTTTCCTATCCATATAGTTATCCTGAAGGTTAGTAGCACGTACTTAGAGAGTGAACAATTCTATTTTTTGTAATCATTTTCTATCTTTATCAATAATAAAAGACTTTAATTTGAAGGTGACAAAAAACTATTTACATCCTTTTTTTATCGTTGTAATTATCTTTAACCTTTCCATTTCTGCAAAGGCAAAAGAAAAATACAAGATTGGCTTTTCGCAATGCACAACCGCCGATGTTTGGCGTGAAACAATGCTTAAGGAAATGCAGATTGAACTTGCATTTTATCCTGAGATGGAAATGATTATGAAAGATGCAGGCAGCGATAACACCAAACAAATCAGCGATATTGAGGAATTATTAAAACTTGGGATTGATTTACTGATTGTTTCGCCAAACGAATCTGAACCACTGACCCCAATTGTTGAAAAGGTATTTAAAAAAGGCATTCCGGTTATAGTGGTTGACAGGAAAATAAATTCGGATAATTACACAGCCTTTATCGGAGGCGATAATTACCTCATTGGTCAGGAAGCTGGAAAGTATGCAGCAAAATTGTTAAATGGTAGTGGCAAAATTGTTGAAATTACAGGGCTTATCGGTTCTACCCCTTCAATCGAGAGGCAAAAAGGATTCAGAGAAATCATTAATATGTATCCCGAAATTTCAGTTGTTTCTTCCGTCTCGGGAAAATGGAACTGGACCGATGCAAAAATTCAGATGCAGAAAATTATTGATGAAAAGACATATTTTGACCTTGTTTTTGCATACAATGACGTGATGGCAAAAGGGGCATATTCAGTGGCAAAAGAAAATGGAATTGAAAATAGGTTTTACCTTGGAATTGATGGCTTATACGGTAGTGAAGGAGGCATCCAATATGTGATAAACGGTGAACTTGACGCCACTTTCCTTTACCCAACCGGTGGTGAAAAATCGATTCAGGTTGCATACAAAATTTTAAATCATTTGCCTTTTGAAAAGGAGAATTTGCTGGCAACCGTAGTTATTGATTCAACAAATGCAAAAATTATAAAACTGCAAACCGACCAGGTTTTGTCGTTACAGGACAAGATTGAAAAACAGACTTCGGTTTTAGAACAACAAATTGTCCGATTTCAAAACCAACGTTTAATGTTAATAGTAACACTCATGTTACTGCTGTCAGTGGCGGTACTGGTAATTTTGATTTTCAGGGCTTTCAGAAATAAAAGAAATGCAAATATTAAACTGGCTGCCCAAAAACTGGAAATAGAAAAGCAAAATGCAGAAATTGTAAAACAAAGAGATGAGCTTATAGCAGTTTCGAAAAAGTTGGAAGATGCAACCAAAACCAAACTACGCTTTTTTACCAATATTTCGCACGAATTCCGAACCCCGCTGACTTTAATAATCGGGCCTTTGGAAGATTTAATCCAGTCGCGCGAGTTACCGGCAGAACATAAAAAACAATTTAACCTGATGCACCGCAATGCGTTGAGAATGCTTCGGATGATAAACCAGTTAATGGATTTCAGAAAACTGGAAAATGAAAAAATGAAACTACAGGCAGGTTATTATGATATCGTTGGTTTTTTAAAAGAAATCTATGAATCTTTTGCCGAACATGCTGCCAAAAAGAAAGTGGATTTTCAATTTCATTCAACAGAAGAAAAAATAATGCTTTGGTTTGATTGGGATAAAATGGATAAAGTGATTTTTAACCTGCTTTCGAACGCTTTTAAATTTACCGGCAATGACGGGCAAATTTCAATAATTGTCAAAAAAGAAAGGCCAGTGGTGAAAATATTTGCTGACGAAGAAGTTCAGATTGAAATAAAAGATACAGGCCGCGGTATTGCAAAAGAACACCTGTCGCATATTTTCGACCGATTTTACCAGGCAGAACAATCGCAGGATTTTGGGGGAACCGGTCTAGGTCTTGCCCTTTCTAAAGGATTTATTAAACTTCACCATGGAAAAATAAAAGCAGAAAGCGAACCCGGCAAAAGAACTTCGTTTTTTATCCGTCTGCAAATGGGGAAGCTGCATTTAAAAACAGAAGAAATTGTTGGCAGCGAATCGTCGCAACCGGCAAATATGCATCACGAAAAAAACATCAGTGATGAAATACATTTTAACCCTGAGTTTTCGGAGATAACCGAAACTGAAACTACGATTTCTGTTTCAGGAGAAAAACCTGTGGTTTTAATTGTGGAAGACCAGAAAGACGTGCGCGAATACATAAAAGACAGTCTTGGCAGTGGCTACACCATAATTGAGGCCGAAAACGGAAAACAGGGATTGCAACTGGTTGAAGAAGAAGAACCCGACATTATTATCAGCGATATTATGATGCCAGAAATGGATGGCCTTGAAATGACACGAAAACTGAAAAACCAACTTAAAACCAGTCATATTCCCATCATCCTCTTAACAGCAAAAGCATCGCAGGAACAGAAACTCGAAGGATTGGAAGAGGGCGCAGATTCGTACATTCCGAAACCGTTTAACAAACGGCACCTGCAAATAAGGGTTAAAAAACTGATTGAACTACGTAAAAAACTTCAGGATACTTATAAAAGCCCCAAGGCTGTTGATATACAGGAAGGTCAGATTTCGCGACTGGACAGGAAATTCCTGAATAAAATTTCAAAAATTGTTGAAGAACAAAAAGACAGGGAACTCTCAGTTGAAGAATTAAGTGAAATGATGGGGCTTTCGCGGGTTCATTTATACCGGAAAATAAAAAAGCTTACCGGTATGTCGGTAAGCGAATTTGCGAACTCGGTCAAACTCCGGCTTTCGCTTGAATTGATAAAAAACAGTGGAAACAGTATTTCGCAGATTGCTTATGAAGTTGGTTTTTCATCACCGTCGTATTTTACCAAATGTTTTAAAGAACAGTTTGGAATTTCACCAACAGAGTATGCAAAAAAATAGCCCGATCCCTCAAAATGACGAACCGGGCTTCTGCTAACTAAACTAACCATTTTACCAAATCGAATGTAAACTCCGGATTTCGGCTTTCTGTAGTTTTACTTTTCCTATATTCCTGAAAGTTTCGTTACTGATCCTTCCAAAAGCTCAATATTTCCTTTTTCAGTGAATAAGTTTACTTGAGCAAATTCCTCTGTTGGGAAAAATTGGTTAGTCATCACGATTAACCCTCCTTTTGCAAAGAGTTCAACTGACGACTTATCTATAATTAATTTCATGTCCAGGGTTGGATCATTATTGATATATGGTGCAAACTGAACTTGTGCAAAATCTTTGGAAGGGTTATCCCATCCCGCATTGGTTCTGTCGATAAAAAATAATTTATTCAGGTTATCGTAACCAATAACCAACTTTTCATTTTTCGAATTGGAAAGAATAGCCCCGAATTTTTCGGCAAAAGTTAGCTGAGTGCTGTTTTTAGTATTAAAAGTGATGTTGAGTTCAATCGGTAATTCCTGCTTTTCCTTAATTTCAAATTCTCCGGAAATAGTTGTCCCAGCCAGCTTTTTTTCTTTTCCTTTCAACTGATTATATTCTTCAACAGGATGTGTTAAAAGCAGAAAGTCCTCATATATTTCAACCAGTTTTAGGCTGCGTGGAATGGTACAGGCTCCTCTCCAGATCGATGTAGGTATTTGATTCGCATATTGCCAGTTATTCATCCAGCCAATAAGAATTCTTCTTCCATCTTCTTCTGGTATGTCCGACCAGGTTACTCCCGCATAATTATCCTTACCGTAATCCAACCATTTTGTTTTTTCACCATGACGTTCAAAGATGTGCCCGTCAAAATCGCCCACGAAATATTGTGTGGCCGAACCTCCATTGGGACCGCCAGGATTGATGCTCACCAGTAAAACCCATTTTGTTTCATCTGTGCCTTCAATTTGCAAAGGGAATAAATCAGGGCATTCCCATACGCCGCCATGTGCCCCGATTTCTGCGCCAAATTCGCTTTCAAGGGTCCAGTCGATTAAATTGGGCGAAGAATAAAAATTAACATGGTCGAGAACGGCAAGCGCCATAATCCATTTTTCAGATTCTTTGTGCCATATCACTTTGGGGTCCCTAAAATCGCGAATTCCGGGATTAGGCAACACCGGGTTTTTTTCAAATTTTGTCCATGTTCGTCCTTTATCAATACTAAATGCAATTCCCTGATATTGAAACTGGTTGCTGCCTGTTTGTTCCAGTTGTCTGTTATGGTAGGTAAAAATGGCAACCATTGGCGGATTTTCCCTGGTGCCGAAACCGGTTGTATTTTCCCAGTCGATTACCGCGCTGCCGGAAAATATCCATCCCAAACTGTCAGGATACAATGCAATTGGTAATTCTTCCCAGTGTATCAAATCTGTACTTACGGCATGTCCCCAATGCATTGGTCCCCAAATGGTGCTGTCAGGATAATACTGATAAAAAAGATGATATTCTCCGTCATAATAAACCATCCCATTCGGATCATTCATCCAGTTGGCTTCAGGCGAAAAATGAATTTGAGGACGGTATTTTTCTGTAAATTTCCCGGCAACTGGTTGTTTCGATTGATTACATGAATAAAGGAATACAGACATCACGAAAATGATGTAAAATTGTTTTATTAAATTTGAATTCATAGTTATTTATTTTAAGTTTAATTTTACCTGGACATTGATTTTTTAAGAGCTACAATTGTAAAGGTATTCAGAAAATCTTTTCCTGAGTCTCCCTTAACTTTGAAAGAATTGTACTTGTATTGCGGAAAAAACAGGGCTGTCATTGCCTTTTCTCCTTTGTTAATGAACAATTCAACCGAAGATTGGTCAACTAAAATCTGAATGGGTATTTTTGCTGTTTGCGGAGTAAATTTGCAACGAATAGCCCGTTTAAAAAACGGATGAAAATCAACTTTCCCTGATTTGCTGCGGTCAATCACAAATTCTGAATCTTTCTTGTTATAGTTAATCGTCAATTGTTCAAGATCATTCCCCATGGAAATTTCGAAATCACCGGAAACAGATAAGTCAATATCCATATCAACGATAAAACTTCCACCCTCGATTATTGTGTTTCTGGTTAATTCGATGCCATTTTGAGGTGCTGTAATGGTGCTTGATTGAGAAGGATCTTTCAGTGTAGTAATTTCACTTACCGGCGAAAAAGCAAGTGCATGCTTTCCATTCGGTTTTATCAGCTTAACTTCGCGTGGGATTGTCATTTCACCACGCCAACGATCAGTTGGGGTTGCACCGGCATACATCCAGTTACTCATCCAACCCAAAAATATCCGCCGTCCATCCTGGTTCGGAACATCACTCCATGTCACACCGGCATAATTGTCAATTCCATAGTCAGCCCAAAGTATTTGATCATTTTCAGTAGTAAAATTTTTCCCATTAAAGTCACCAATAAAGTATTGAGTTGAGCTGCCCCCATTGGGATCACTTGAATCGCCGCCACCAACACTGACTATCAACACCCATTTTTGCACTCCCTGGCTATCAGTTAGCGGAAACAAATCAGGACATTCCCAAACTCCCCCATGATAGCCTTGATCGATTCCGAAATCGCTTTCGAACGACCAATCTTTTAAATCGGCTGAAGAATAAATTTTGATCCGGTCTTTTGCGGCAAGCACCATCACCCACTTTTTCTGAGCATCGTACCAAATCACTTTAGGATCTCTGAAATCAGCAATTCCCGGATTTTTCAATACCGAATTTCCGGAATACTTCGTCCAGGTTGTGCCTTTGTCGGTGCTGTATGCAAGGCTTTGCTGCTGAAGGCCGTTAAAGTTTTGATGATGGGTAAATACAGCCACCAGCGGATCATTGGCATTGCTTTTAAATCCTGAAGTGTTGTTCCAATCGACCACTGCACTTCCTGAAAAGATATATCCCAAGGCATCGGGATAAAGTGCAATATCCATGTCTTTCCAGTGAAAAAGGTCTGTGCTTACAGCATGTCCCCAGTGCATCGGACCCCAGTTTGTACCATTCGGATAATACTGATAGAAAAGGTGGTAATTTCCATCATAATAAAACATACCATTAGGGTCGTTTATCCAGTTCAGTGATGGACTGAAATGATACAAAGGTCTGAGGTCATGATATTTCATGACCTGATTATCTGTAGAAGGATCAAGTTCATCTTTGCTGCAGCCTGACAAAACAGAACAAATTAAAAGTATGATTGCAGCGAAAGATTTATATTTTTTCATGTTTTTTGACATTACCAGATTATTGCGATTTCATGGAATTCCAAAGAAACAAATTTGATTAGCGTAGGACTGATAAGTCCTACGCTATTTTAAATTTTAGTTTTTAATTGACAGATAGTCTATTGAATTTTGATATAGTTTGTTAATGTTGGTTTGATACATATTTACCCCAGAAGGATTTTTTTCGCCCTGGGCATTTTGCTTAAACTCAATACCACCAATACCAATATAGATAGCTTTTCCCTTGTATGTGGCAGTAGGCATGAGCTCTAAAATACCTGCCATCCAATAGTCGTGCATCCAGTCCCAGGTACCCAGCCATTTTAATTTGTTTGTTTCGGTAAAAGCTGTATAAGCTGCCTCATCACCATTTCCGAAACCATAATGTGCAGCAACATCAAGTAGTGCATAATTGTGGTCTTCTTTCCATCCTGAACCAATTGCAGGGAAGCTTTTGAAGCCTCCGGCATCAGTTGTTAGCGGAATTCCTTTATAAATCGGGTGAGTGCTCATGTCATGTTTTCCACCAATGTTTACACCAATTGCCCACACATCACCATTGTCGCCTCCAGTACCATCGCCAATAGCCATATTAAAGGTTTCTGTCATTCGTCCAAGTGTCCAAAAGTAGGAACAGGCGTGGGTGTTCAGCAATAAATTTCCGCCATTTTTATAGAAATTATTAATGGCATTTAACACGGTTGCATCTTCAGCAATTGCTGGCAAAGCTCTTCCTGAATCATAATACCACCAAAGAGCCCTGAATCTAGTTACATCAACTTTTCCACTTTTAATATCGTCGAAAGAAATGTATTTCCCGTTTTCATAGGTAGCTAAAAACCATTCTGCAGCAGCCTTTTCATCATCATCAACAATCGAAGAGGCATTGGCAGCAGTTCCCAGAAATCCTACAAAAAATTCTTCCGAAACAGTGATGATGTATTTGCAGTAAACATCTCCATTCACAATCGTAAATTCGATTGGCGCAGTAAAATTCATGTTTGCAGTAATCGCCGGAGTGATGACAGCGCCGTCGGCAATTTTAATTACCGGACTTACATTTGATACATCTGTACCATCAGGCACTTTTACCACAACAGTTTTTTGCTTTTCATTGATAACTCCTGCAACACCATTTACTGTGAATTCAGAAATTGTCACCGGTTTGTCAAGTACCAGGCTTGAAACATAATCTTCCTCACACGAATGGAACAATCCGAGCAATAAGGAAAAGATGAATGTATATTTTATTAAATTTTTCATTTTTTTTAGTTTAAATGATTTGACAATTCTTTAATTACCAACCGTAGTTTTGTTTGTATAATCCGTTGCTAAAATCAATCTGTTTCTGTGGGATTGGGAAATATTCATGTTTATTTTTAGTGAATTTTCCGTCTTTAAGATACTGATGAACCAATTTTTCCTGAGCAAAATAGGTATTCATATAGTCAGAAGCAATTCCCCAACGAACCAAATCAAAGAATCGGATTCCTTCCATTGCAAGTTCAAGACGTCTTTCCCATCTGAGAGCATTCCGTGCAAAAGCCTGATCCCATGTACAGTTAACTCCTGGTTTATAAACATCCATAAAATAATTGGAGGTAGGAGTGCCAGTATTGTCTTTTAACATCGCTTTACTGTTTATCGCCCGTTCCCTAATCTCATTAATAATTGGAAGAGCTTCATTGTGGCGACCCAACTCAATCAATGCTTCAGCTTTCCAAAGTAAAACATCGGCAAAACGGATAATATCGGTATTTTTTGAGCTTCCCATAAATGGAGGAACTTTAGCGAAACAGGCACATTGGTAATGCTGTACTTCCTTCAGCGACATAAAATGTCCGTAAGTGTTGATAGCACGAACCCAACCTTTTTGGTATATAAAATTGGGATCGTATTTATACGGATGTCCGGGAATGGCAACTGTATGGTCAAGCCGAACATCAAACGTATTGTTTTTGAAATCAGCACCTTCAACTGCGTTTGAGTTGTTGAAAGTGTCAAACAATGGCAATCCGGTGGTTACATCGGTTTTAAAAGAGTTGACCAAGTTCTGGCTTGCATTGTGGAATCCACAGCAACCATATTCCGGATTCATCGGATAATTCAGCATATTTCCCCAATCAAGACGACCTTTCGGAGTTCCGTCATCGATTGAACGCTGAATGGCAAAAATAGATTCTGTCCCACTTTTATCTTTGTCCCAAAGAAAATTATACCCAAAATCACTGAATAAGCTGTATTTTCCTGAGTTGATCACCTGATCGGCCAATGCAATTACTTCGTTCAATTTGCCTGGATTAATGGACTTTACGCTGTTTGCTTCATCCTGTTCGTATGCCTGGTAAAGTTTTACTTTAGCAAGGTAAGCTGCCGCTGTATATTTATTCGGGCGACCCAGTTCAGATTGGCTTTCAGGCAGATTAGTAACACCATCCTGAAATTCAGCCGCAATTTTATCCCATAATTCCTGATCTGTCAAAGCAACATTCGATACTTTAGCCACATCTTCTCCCACGACTGTCTCATCAATCCAAGGAATATTTTTGAACATGGTTTTAAGAATAAAATAGTGATGACCTCTCAGAAAATGCATTTCTGCGATTCGCATTTTTTTATTTGGATAATCAGTTTCACTAATGGCGTCAATTCTTCTCAAAGCTTCGTTGCAGCGTGAAATACCTACATAAAGCCTGTACCATTTCATGTCGAGCAATGGATTTCCCGGAATATTGATCTGGAATAATTCCTGCCAGTTAAATTCCTGAAGGTCACCCGTTCCATCACCACCCTTGTAAGCATCACCACTTGTGATGTCGGCATAAGGCCAAAGAGAGTTTGGTGCAGTATAATGGTCATTTCCCAATTCTGCATAAGCGGCTGTTACAATACCTTCTATATTTTCAGGTGTGTTTAACTGGTCACCACTTACAGTTGCTTTAGGAGCAATATCAAGGAAGTCGTCGTTACATGAAATCAGAATAACAACTAATCCAAGAATTGCAGCAAATATTTTTGTTTTTGAATATTTATTTTTCATCTCTTTTTTAATTTTAGAAAGTTATATTAAGTCCAACAGTGAAACTACGGGCAATAGGATACGCAAAATTTGGATTTTCAGGATCAACACCGGTGTATCTATCCGAGCCTTTGGTATCCATTATAGTAAATAAATTTTGTCCCTGGAGATAAACTCTTGCACCTTTTATTTTTACAGCATCCAGAGTTTCTTTCGAAAATGTGTAGCCAAATTGTAGATTACGAAGTTTCAGATATGAACCATTTTCAATAAAATAGGAGGAATATCTGCCTTCATTGTTCGTGTCGGTAAGCGTTAACATAGGGATAGTCGAAGATGTATTACTCGGACTCCATGCATCCAGTGTTCGTGTGCCAAAATTAGTACCTGGCCAGATTGATGTAAAATCGGTTAGGTGTTTGTAGTCGTTGTAAACTTCAGCTCCTGAAATCCCCTGAAAGAATATTGCAAGATCAAATCCTTTATAATCAACACGCATGTCAATGCCGTATTCCATATTTGGATTAGGGTCACCAATAAAAGTCCGGTCTAAATCATTTACAACACCATCCGGCATTTCAACATACTGACCATTTGCATCCAGTCCGCCAATGTCTTTGTAACGTATCCGGCCAACAGCCTTTCCTGGTTGGACTGCATAAGCATCTACTTCGCCCTGATTTTGAAAAAGTCCATCAGCTACATAACCAAACTGGGCCAGGTCAGAATGTCCGATTATACTTTTACCGTGTGCAGGATCTCCCGGATAACCTGTCAAAACACTCTCAGGCAAGGCGGTAACTTCACGATGATAAGAAGAAATATTTCCGGTAATGCTTAATCCAACTCCATTGTCAAATTTAGTATCATAACTTAACACAAATTCAATTCCATTAACCTGTAACGATGCTCCGTTTACCCATTGATTACCACCTTCGCCTTTGGCGGCCAGGTAAGGTGGTTCCAACAAAATATCCTTGGTTTTTTTGGTAAAGTAATCCACACTTCCACTTAACTTTTGATTGAATAAGCCAAAATCCAATCCAACATTCGTCTGTTGAGCTTCCTCCCATCTCAGGAATGAATTGCCTTCACGGATTTTTCTAAAACCAGATGGCAAAGCGCCTCCATCGTTTCCTTTAATGTCATAAGCTGTGCCTGAGTCAAAATCCCATGTAGGATCAATTCCGGTATCTGCTTTATAAAGTGAGTATATTGCTTCGTTATTAATTTCCTGGTTTCCCGTTTTACCCCAACCGGCACGAAGTTTAAGATTTGAAATAGCTGTTATGTTATCTTTAAAGAAAGATTCTTCGCTAATCCTCCATCCCAATGAGAATGCCGGGAATACTCCAAATTGATTTTCTTTTCCGAAGCGAGAGGATCCGTCACGACGAATGGTTGTGGAAATAAGATACCTGTCGTAATAAGCATAGTTAACCTTTCCGAAATAGGATAAAAGAGAGTTGGCAGCCGCCCCTCCACCATTTAGGAATTTTGATGTTCCAGAGTTTAAGTACATATAATCGTTATCTTCAATAACGTATCCTTCACGGCTTCCGTTGAATGTAACAAACTCAGCTTTAATTGCTTCCATGCCTGCCATAAAATCAGCAACATGTTTATCTTTCTTCAATTTGTAGGTCAAAGTATTGTGCCAGGTCCATGCCAGGTTATGATCTTGGGACTGCGTAGTTCGGTTAATATCACTGATAAGAAAACCTGAGACATATTTATAATCCATTTTACGATAATATCTTTCCGTGTAATCAATCCCAAAATTACTTCTGAAATTGAGGTTTTTAATCACTTCCAGATCAGCATATAAATTACCAAACACCCTCCCTGAATTGGAAATATTTTGCTTGTTGTCTTCGATCAGTCTGACTGGATTATGCCTGTCGGTCATTCCCGGTGCAGGGCCACCCCATCCACCATCAATCGAATACACTGGTACAACAGGTTGCTGAACCAACGCTAAATACATTACATCATTTACCGGAATTTCGACATTATTGATTTTAGAAATGGCCAGGTTTTCGCCAACTTTCAATTTGCCCCCAATGAAATTATAATCGGAGTTAATACGTGCTGTGTATCTTTTATAATCAGTCTCCTTGATTATCCCGTTATTGTCAAAATAGTTCAGTGATAAAAGCATTGTTCCTCTATCGCTGCCATTAGTAATTGTTACATTATGAGACTGAAGAAAAGCCCGCTGAGAAATCTCGTCATACCACCTCGTATCTGCGGGTCTCATGGTTTGGGCAGGATCAATATATTCAGGAAGCAAAATTTTATCCAATACGAGGCCATTTGCATCAGAATGATACTGATAACTATAGATGTTCGAAGTAGGTGTTCGACCGTCGTTGACTGAAGCCTGCCAGTTAACAAAACCTCTGTCCCAGGTATTTAAAACATCTAATTTATTTGCATAATTTTGAGTGGTAAAATATGAATTATACTCCACTTTGTTCATACCGGATTTTCCCTTTTTAGTCGTAATCAAAATTACACCATTATTTGCGCGTGAACCATAAATACTGGCCGCCGAAGCATCTTTCAAGACCTGCATCGACTCAATATCGTTTGCATTTATTTGTTCGATACCTGAGGTTGTCGGTATTCCATCAACAATATAAAGTGGGTCGTTAAATCCACCAGACATGGTACTTCCGCCCCTTATCCGAACAGTGGCACCTCCACCTGGCGAACCGTCAGTTTTTATGTAAACACCAGCCACGTGACCTTGCAATGCTTTCATAATATTACCGGTCGGAACCTCTTTCAGATCGGCTGTTTTTACCACACTGATAGCACCGGTTAAATCGGCTTTCCTTTGGGTTCCATAACCAACGGCAACAACTTCTTCAAGGCCTATAGTTGCTTCTGTTAAGGTTAGATTAATGGTAGATTGACCATTTATGGCAATTTCCTGACTTAACATTCCAACAAATGAAAAGACTAAAGTTGCCTTTTGATCAGCTTGAATTGAGTACATTCCATCAATGTTAGTGACAGTTCCATTTGTAGTACCCTTTTCAACAATAGTAACACCTGGCAAACCCTCACCTCCGGTTTCTGTCACCTTTCCCGTAACTGTAACCTGCTGCGCAAATGTTTCTATTGATAACAGACTTAAAAAGATTAATATAAATCCCCAAGTCATTTTACTCAATTTACTTCTTTTTCTCATAATAAATTAGTTTACTTATTTAATAAAATTTTGTTTATTTCATTCAAATCATATTCAGGTGTTGCCCCTGCTTTACCTGCAACAAAAGCTCCCGTTGCGCAAGCAAATGCCAAAGCTTCGGCAGGCGATTTTTTATCGAGCAGAGATGCAATTAATCCTGCAAGAAAAGCATCTCCTGCGCCAACTGTATCAACAGCATCTACTTTAAATCCGGGATGTTCGTAAAATTCTCCATCGCAATAAAGCAACGCGCCTTTATCGCCTTTGGTTACACAAACCATTTTTAGGTTGTATTGAGCTGCAAACCATTTAATCAGGCTTTGTTCGTCATGTCTGTGTTTATTGTACCATTGCGCAAATGCCACCAGTTCTTCGTCGTTTAGTTTTACGATGTCGGTTTTCTCAAGTAGCTTTTCTACCACTTCCTGAGAATCATACGGTTTTCTGAAATTTACGTCAATCAGTTTTACAGCGTCATTTTCGAGTAGCCGCATGATTGTTCTACGCGACATTGGATTTCTCGATGCCAGCGAACCGTAAATAAGGAGTCCGGCTTCCCGGGCTTTTGTCATTAATGAATCGGTTAATTCGAGGTTATCCCAGGCAACCGGTTCACAGATTTCGTAGGTAGCATTACTATTTTCATCCAAATGAACAAGTACTTCACTGGTGGGCAAATGTTCGTCAATCTGAACAAATTCAGTGCTTAATCCCGATTTTTCAAGGAATGATATCAGTTCTTTTCCCGGATCATCGTTTCCAATTCGGCTGGCAATGGAAACATTTTGCCCGATGGCATTCAGGTGCAGCGCAACATTCATTGGGGCGCCTCCGGGTTTTGCACCCGATGGAAGCCTGTCCCAAAGAACTTCGCCAATACATAAAATTTCGTTGTTTTTAATTTCCATGATGTGATATATATTGAATTACGATTTTCTACGATTTGTAAATTCCACCTGAATTTCTTCCAATGATTTTCCTTTGGTTTCGGGAAGAACTTTCCAGGCGAAAAGGAAATGCAGCACCATCATTACGGAGAAAAAACCAAAAGAGATACCTCCACCAACGGAATTGTTAATAACCGGGAAGCCCCAAATCAGCGCAGCAGCAAAAATCCAATGGGTAAAACTTCCAAGAGCTTGTCCTTTTGAGCGAACTTTATTTGGAAATATTTCGGAGATAACTACCCACAAAACTGCTCCTTGTGAGAAAGCAAAAAACGCGATAAAACCCATTAAATAAATCATTACACCGTAACCCCCGAAATCGCTGTAGTTCCCCGTAAAAAATGATTTCGACAACATGCCCAAAAAGAATATCATTCCGACAGAACCTGTCATCAACAGTGTCCGGCGTCCGTAACGGTCGATTAAAAACAAGGCAACAAGTGTGAATAGTAAGTTGGTGGCTCCTATCGAAATGGATTGAAGCAAAGATGCGTTTGTTCCAAAACCTGCCATTTCGAAAACACGAGGTGCATAAATCATTATGGCATTAATTCCGGCAAGCTGGTTAAATGCAGCAATTAAAATAGCAATCATTACCGGAAGCCTGTTTTCTTTTACAAAAAGTTTTCCGTGGCCTAATTTTAATTCCTGTTCAATAGAATTTTTAACTATGGCAACTTCCTCTTCCGGATTTTCGGCTTTAACACGTGTAAAAACCACCAATGCTTCTTCCGTACGATTTTGGTTTACCAACCAGCGCGGACTTTCAGGAACCATAAAAAGTAACCCGAAAAACAGCGTTGCCGGAATAAACTCTACTCCAATCATCCATCTCCACGATGAATCGACAAAAATTTGTACAAGAAAATAGTTTACTACAAATGCCAGAAAAATTGCAGAAACAACAAAAAACTGGTTAAGTAAAACCAACTGCCCTCTTTTTTTTGCCGGTGAAATTTCTGCAATAAACATTGGGGTTACAACAGTAATACAACCTAAAATAATGCCCGTAATAAACCGAAAAAACAAAAGCATTTCCCAGTTAAAGGCACTTGCACTTCCTAAAGTGGAAACAGCAAATAATCCAGATAATACAATTAATGATTTTCGACGTCCGAATTTTTCGGCTGGCTTACTTATTATTAATGTACCAATGATTGTTCCAAGAATTGCAATTGCAATCGTAAAACCAAGCCATGTACTGTTTAAATTAAAGGTAGTTTCCAACTGGGAAGTGGTTCCCGACATCATTGCTATATCGTAACCAAAAAGAAAACCGCCAAGTGCGATTATAATTGCTACTGTGAAAACATTTTGTTGTTTCATATTTGAATCGAATTATTGGTTTAAATGCAATTCAAATGTAGATCTACAAACAATTTTCGTTTTTCCGCTATGTTACAAAGAGTAGTTCAAATGTTACTTTTTGCCTCTAAAATAAAGGCATTTGGAGGTATGTTACATGAATAACACTGATGTTACATCTTGATGAATTCTTTATTACTTACAAAAGTCAAAGGTTTGTTAACGATTGAAAATCAACTCTTACTTACTCCCTAAGTAAAAATTGAGAAACATTTTCCACCTGACAGTAAGTAAACAAAAGAAACCCCCGACATTTCAAATTTACTAATCTCATTGTGTTCCTTCAACTCAAGTATAGGTTTGGGCATAAATCTCTCAGTTCGTCAATTTTTAATATAAACTTTGTGAACTTAACCTTTTTACTTTAGGCATTTTTTCTTTTCCTGTGGTATCGTCACTTCACATTAGTAATTTAAAAGTGATAAATCAACATTATACCGCACAGATGGATGCGATTAAGAAGAGTGAAAAATTAAATATATTTTCTGATGCTGAAGAGTGCCTTAATTAAGGGATTCAGGAGATTTTCCTTACCTCACAAATTAAAGGGCATAAAAAAAAGCCGGTTAAAAACCAGCTTTCTTTGTAGCGGGGACCGGACTTGAACCGATGACCTTTGGGTTATGAGCCCAACGAGCTGCCAACTGCTCCACCCCGCAATATATTTTTAAATATTTTATTTCAAAAGAACCTGAGCCTAACGAGCTGCTCCCGAATTCTCGGGACTCCATCCCGCAATATATCTTTATTTCAATCCGAAATTTCTTTCGTAACGGGCTGCAAAGATAAACACTTTTCATTAAAAAACAAATGCAATGAAAATTTCTGTCATTAATAAACAAATTTACTGAAATGGTATGTTAGGTATTTTTTTACTTTTAACACGGGTAAAACCAGTAATAAATCAGAATCAACTTAAATATCACTAAAATGAATAAAAATCAATCGAGAAGGAGTTTTCTTAAAAACACGGCTGCAGCAACCGCTGTAATTTCCATTCCATCCATCATTCCTGCCCATGCATTTGGTGCCAACGACCGCATCAATGCAGCAGTACTGGGTGTTAATGGCCGGGGTAAAAGTCACATTTCGAGTTTAATGGCGCAGGAAAATGTTGCCATCACCCATTTGTGCGACCCAGATTTAAATGTTTTGAATGAACGCCAAAAAGAATTTAAAGATAAATACAGCAAGGATGTGGTGCTTGAACAGGACCTTCGTAAAATTTACGACAACAAAGACATTGATGTGGTAAGTATTGCCACTCCCAACCATTGGCATTCGCTGGCAGTAATCTGGGCGTGCCAGGCTGGCAAAGATTGTTATGTTGAAAAACCGGGTTCGCACAATATTTACGAAGGCCGTAAAATGGTGGAAGCTGCGCAAAAATACGACCGCATTGTGCAGCACGGTGTTCAGTTGCGCAGTTCGCCTTCGGTGCGCGAAGCCGTGAAAATGATGCATGAAGGTTATATCGGCCGGGTGTATATGTCGCGCGGGTTGGTTTTCCGTTGGAGAGCCGATATTGGCAACAAAGGTTTTGAGTCTGTTCCTGAAGGACTTGACTATGATTTGTGGGCAGGCCCGGCGGCAAAACGTCCATTCAGCCGTAACATTGTCCACTACAACTGGCACTGGACTTTTGAATATGGCAACGGCGATGTGGGCAATCAGGGAATTCACGAAACCGACCTTTGTATGTGGGGCTTGAATGTGGGGCTTCCAACAAAAATCACTTCGATGGGTGGTAAATTTCTGTTCGGCGATGCCAAGGAAACTCCCGAAGTTTTGACATCAGTTTATCATTATCCCGAAGAAGATAAAATCATTCAGTTTGAAGTGCGCCCGTGGTGTACCAACACCGAAGAAGGCGTTACCGTTGGTAATATTTTCTATGGCGAAAAAGGAATTCTGGTGGTTGACGGTTACGATAAATACCAGTTTTACATGGGCCAGAAACGCGAAAAAGACAAAGGCGGTAACGACGGCTCCATTGCCCAGTCGGAGATGGCACGTGGCGATGGTGGAACTGACGGGCACTTTAAAAACTGGATTCAGGCTGTGCGTGCGCACGACAAAACCATGCTGAATGGCCCTGTTGAAACCGCACATCTTGCATCTGGACTTGCACATCTTGGAAATATTGCTTACCGGATGGGAAGGGTTTTAACCTTTGACCCGGCTGCTGAAAGATTTGTAAACGACCCGGAAGCCGACAAACTGCTTACCCGCAATTACAGGGCTCCGTATGTTGTTCCGGATATTGTGTAAAACGTAGAATCCCATATTATAAAAATGCACCGTTTTCGCGGTGCATTTTTTTTTATTGTTTGATTGTCATTTCGACGAGTTTGCGAGGAGAAATATGATTCCCGAGGAAAGTTTATTCAATAATTCTTAATTCAAACTTACCGGCACACCCAGCCAGGTTTCCAATTTTTCCTTCACCAGTATCTGCTGTTCTTCAGGCAGATTTTTAATCCGTGTCGAATGACTTCCGCCGGTTTTTACCACTCTTACCTGGTTCGGGCTGTACACCTCAAAAGCTGTGGCACTCCACGGATCCCACTCACCATAAATCAGCAAAATCGGTTCGTCGGTTTTCTTCATAAATTTACTGACTTCTTTTGCCGACTTTTTACTGTATTTGATTTTCAAATCCGAAGCCAGAAAAATCTCAGGCAAATAACCTTCAGCACTTTTAATCGTCAGGTATTTTTTCAAAGGCTTCCAGTCGTACCCGTAATAACCCAGTTCGCGAGCGGCTTGCACAAAAAATGTTTTAATGTTTTCCTGGTCTTCGATTGAAAAATAGGAAGGGTCGGAAACTTTCATCAGGTGATTAAAAAGTGAATCGACACCAACTCCGGTTGTGGGAACTTTGTCGGTCAACCTTCCCCATTGCCATAAAGCAAACGGATATTCCAGAACACAATAATCGAGCACTGCATCGTGCGGAATGCGGAAAGTAAATTTTTTTTCAGCAATAAACTTTTCGAGTTTAGGCATTATCTGCGCACGGTTTTTTAATACTTCAACCTGAAATTTTTGAATCATTTCGCGTTGTTCTGCAGTTCCCGGTACATTACGGATGAAGAGTTCGTGACGGCCATCTTCAACCCCGAAATTCAGTGGCCCAACGTATGCTACAGTTACGTCAACATCATCAGGATAAAATGCACGGTGATAAACCGCGGTTTGCCCGCCTTTGCTGATGCCGGTGTTGACCCATTTTCCGGAGTAGTATTTTTTGAAGATTTGCACCACGGCATGATGGTCGGCATTGGCGTTTTTTACAGTCAGATAATCCCAGTTGAGCGGACTTGGCCACGAGTTTCCAAAATAACGGTGTTCAACAGTAATCTGATTGGCATTCAGCATCATACTTAACTCGTTGATGTACCGCGGAATGGCTGCATATGCCGCCCCATAACCTTCGGTTCCCAATACTACAGGATTTTCTTTGGCTTTGTCGGCCACAAACACCCGCTGCAGGAAAAATCCTTTGGTGGTGTCGTTGTGGTCAAGCGGTTGACGAACCATAATCTGGTAAGTTTTTGTAAAAAAATCGTTCCCCGGAATTGTATTGATTTCAACAATTTGCCGTTGTTGTTTCATAAAAATTTCAATATCAGCAACCTGTGCAAAAGAAACTACTGCTGTAAGCAGAAATACAAATAGAATATTCAGTTTTTTCATAAAAAATATTTTAGGAGGGCTGAAAATAGAAAAGATTCTGAAAAAAACAGGAGACGCCTCCATTAATCTGCCCTTTCAGGGCGCTGGTTTGTTCTGCTTCTCAATTCCCGGGGCGTTGCCGCCGGGCTGAATTGAGCCAGGCTTTCAGCCTAAAAAATTAAAAATCGGCCTGTCAGGGATAATTCAATCAGAATTTTTAAACAAATGGCGGATTATTATCGGAAGAAAAACAAATGGATGAAATGAATCAGACATTCAACCTTCAAAATTAAAACCGTCCTGAAAAGACAATTAAATTCAGCCCAACGGCAACGCCTTGGGATGATGAAAATTATTCCGTATTTTTTCGTTCTGAAAGGACAACTCAAAAAAATAAACAATATGGCGCAGTCTTTATCAAAATTGTATGTTCATCTGATTTTTCATGTAAAAAGTAGTTCTGTTTTAATCAGACAAGAAGATAAAGCTTCACTGTACGCGTACATAGGCTCAATAATTAAAGACAACGAATCAATTCCGATTTTGGTTAATGGAACAAACGACCATATTCATTTGCTATTAGTACTCTCCAAAAATATCTCGCTTGCAAAAATTACTGAGGAAATTAAACGACACAGTAGCCGATGGATTAAAACAATACACCCATATTATAAGAGCTTTGCGTGGCAAGGTGGTTATGCAGGTTTCTCAGTTAGCCAATCTATCCACAACAAAACAAAAGACTATATCCGAAATCAGGAAGAACATCATAAAAAACTAACTTTTAAAGAAGAGCTTTTGCTCTTTTTAAAAGAGTATGGAATTGAATATAATGAAGACTACTTGTGGAATGATTAATTTGCCCTTTCAGGGCGCTGGTTTATTCTGCTTCTCAATTCCCGGGGCGTTGCCGCCGGGCTGAATTGACTCAGGCTTTCAGCCTGCGAAATACAAGGCTGAAAAGAACATTAAAAGTAAGGAAAATGAAGTTAAAACTTGAATACGTGAATGATAAGATTTCTTTCACTATTTATTCTGCTGATTTTCTATTTCGAAGCCGTCCTGAAAGGACAATTAAATTCAACCCAAAGGCAACGCCTTGGGGTGATGAATATTTGGTTAGAGATTTTCGTCCTGAAAGGACAACTCAAAAATGCAGATAGATTCGAATATTCAGCATTTTGATGTCAAGTTCCAATGGCCGTCGGGCTGAGTTGACTCAGGCTTTCAGCCTGCGAAATACAAGGCTGAAAAGAACATTAAAAGTAAGGAAAATGAAGTTAAAACTTGAATACGTGAATAATAAGATTTTTTTCACTATTTATTCTGCTGATTTTCTATTTCGAAGCCGTCCTGAAAGGACAATTAAATTCAACCCAAAGGCAACGCCTTGGGGTGATGAATATTTGGTTAGAGATTTTCGTCCTGAAAGGACAACTCAAAAATGCAGATAGATTCGAATATTCAGCATGTTGATGTCAAAGTCCTGTGGCCGCCGGGCTGAAATGAACCAGACTTTCAGCCTGCAAATCAAATAACCTTGCTATTTTTGGTTCATAAAATCAAACAATGACACCAAAACTTGCCGTTCTGATTGTTTCAATTTTCATTGTTGCAAATATTCAGGGACAACCACTTCCAAAAACTATTTTCAAAACTTCGGTGGGAAATATAATCTGTGAAATCGATACGGTTCATGCGCCGGTAACTGCCAAAAATTTCCTGGCACATTTAAAAAGCGGAACTTTTGAGAATGCCTTGTTTTACAGGGTTGTTCGCCCCGACAATCAACCGTACAGCAAAGCCAAAATCGAAGTCATTCAGGGTGGTTTGTACGATGATAAAATTATCGATAAAATAAAACCCATTCCTCATGAAACCACACAGCAAACAGGATTGAAACACACCGACGGCGCACTTTCGATGGCACGAAACGAGCCAGGCACTGCCAGTACCGAGTTTTTTATTTGTGTGGGCGACCAACCGTCGTTGGATTTTGGCGGCAAACGCAATCCCGACGGACAGGGTTTTGCCGTTTTTGGCCGGGTAATTTCGGGGATGGACGTTGTCCGCAAAATTCAGCAAATGAAAGATACCAGCCAGTATCTGGTTGAGCCGGTAAAAATTAAGGTTGAAATGATTAATTGATTTTTTACCACCTCCCCCTCGCACACTCGGGTACTCCTCCTCTTCGGGAGGAGAAATTTTCGTGCTAATATTCATTTATTATTATGCTACAAATTTCCCCTCCTTCTTCTTTTAAGGAGGGGTGGAATGATTTACAATTCATGTTTTGAAATACAATTAATTTACTCAGTCCGGGGTGGTTTGAGAAGTTTAGTACACTGGAAACTCCGAGATTCTCAAAGTTGTGCAGCCATACGGAATCAGCACAATGTCTTCCTCCTCTTTCATTTTGCGTGGTGGCCATGACTGAACCGGCAGTTTGCCTGCTGAATTTCTTTCGATTTGCCAGAACGGAACCTGTCTGCCTTTTGCTTTTACCGTGATTGGTGCGTTGGCAAGGTTCCATGGATTATCGGCAATAAAACCCGCTACTTCAGCTTTTAAGTTGCCTGTTTTGGGCAGTTCTTTTGAAAGTGCATAATTCCAGTCGTTTTTCGGGTAAACTTCCCAATACGAATCGGGATATTTTTTCGATTTCACCTCGCGCCAGTCTTCTTCAATGCGCAAAGCATATACCAGCGGACCGCGCTCGATGCCCAGCGAGTTTTCGTACCAGTAACTATAGCGGAATTCCATGGGGAGTTCCAGTTCTGCCGAATCCCCGTTTTTCCATTCGCGGTCGATTATTATGATGTTTTTTGCTGTGTCAACCGGAACCACTGTCCCATTTACTTTGAGCGACGGGTTTTTACACCATTCCGGAATTCGCAGATGCAATGGGAATTTTACGCTTTTTGCCGTATTTATTTTGAAGGCGATTTGTTCTTTAAACGGGTAGCCGGTGGTTTCGGTAATGGTAACTGTCTCGCCACTACCCACTTTTGCAGTTACTTCTGACGGGCCATAAACCAGCGCAGCCAATCCGTTGCCGGCTGTTGCATACCACAGATTTTGCACAAATTTGGGCCAGCCCTGATGCATGTTAGTCAAACAGCACGGGTAGCCGGTTGTTGTTCCGTAAACGAGGTGACCGTTATGGTCGTTCATAAAATTGCGTTCGGCTTCGGTAATCAAAACCTGGTTGGGTTGCTGAAAATACTGTTTGCGGAGGTAGTCGTCGGTACTTTGTGTGGGCAGCACGTTGTACGCAATTTTTTCAAGATAATCGGCATAATACACATCGCCGGTGACAGGCAATACACTTTCAAACGAAAACATCATTTCCACCGCCGAGCACAATTCAGAACCCTGAGTCGGGTCGTTGCCGTGCAAATGCTCGTCAGCGCCATACATGCCGTTGATAAAACCGTGGGTTTCCTGCAAGGCCAGCAAACCGCTTTTCATCGCGTCTGTGTATTTTTTTTCGGGGTGCTGCTGGTAATAAATCACCGGCGCTTTTAGTCCCTGCGCCACGTTTACGCAATGCAGTTCGGGATACGGATTAACCCTGCGAATTATATTTCCGCTGTAAACTCCTGTCCAGTCGAAAGTCTGCTGGTGAATGATTTCGCCAAGTTCGAGCAGAAATGGTTCTTTGGTGATGTTGTACAACCAGTAAACCACAGCCAGGTCGTCGGCACCGCGCTGACTGCCCCAGTAGGTCCAGTACCCCAGCGGAAATTGCGGCAGTTTTTCCTTTTGGTATTTGAAGTATTTCAGCATCAGGTCAATCACCCGTTTATCGCCGGTGGCGGTGTAATATTGCTGCAGCGCTTTCAGCATTACCATTTTTGGCCACCAGTCTTCGCCGTTGGTTTGCTGCGTTCCCGGGATTTTTGCTGTTCCTTCCTTAAATTCGTTGGGACCGAAATACCCATTTTCGCGCTGGTTGGCCATACTCCATTCAATCCACTCCTGCGCTTTGGCTTTCAGTTTGGCGTCGTCTAGAATGTAGGCCAGCGGCACCAATCCGTCAATCCAGTAGGGGCCGCGTTCCCAGCAGTCGCCGGTTCCGCCGAGCCAGCCGTTATTCGGGCCGCAAACCACACTGTAAATACTGTCGAGGTGGCCGGTTAATCCGTCGCGCTGCAATTCGAGCATTTTCAGCAGAAAACCTTTTGGTTTGATGGTTCCCAGCGGAAGCGCGGTGTAGGGTTGTGCCACCAGCGGTGCCTGGTTGGTGATGTACAGGGTGTTGCGTTTTTCCTGGGCAAAGACGATTGCTGTGAAAAATACAGTAGTAAAAAGTGTTAAAAACAGTGATTTCATAACCGGTTGATTTAGGGAGTTGAAAATAGGGATTTCGCTGGGATTTTGGGTTTCTTAATCCGAAAAAGTGTAGGACTTTAGAAAGTCTGAATTCCATATCTCAACTTCCTGATTTTGTTGTTTTCTGCCCGACTTCATCATTCCCGCCAGAACTCCTTGTCGGGCCGGCAGGCGGGCTTATTCTGTTATTCCCCATTTTCTTTTTTCAAAGTATTCTTTAACCCCTTGTTTTTAAATCTTATGTTACTTATTTTTAATCCTGTAACAAAAAACAAAGTCACTTTGAACGACAAGCCTCAATTTGAGATGAAAAATGAAATTGTATTATACCAGTCTGATGAATTGGCTTCACGCATTGAAGTAAGGATTGAAGGAGAGACTGTTTGGTTAAACCGCCAGCAAATTGCAATGCTTTTTGGAAGAGATGTGAAAACAATAGGTAAACACATTAATAATGTTTTTTCGGAGGGTGAACTTGACAATAATGCAACTGTCGCAAATTTTGCGACAGTTCAACTTGAAGGTGGAAGAATGGTCGAACGACAGGTCGAGCATTACAATCTCGATGTGATTATTTCTGTTGGTTACCGGGTAAAATCAAAGCAGGGAACTCAATTTCGGATTTGGGCAAACAAGGTGTTGAAAGACTATTTGCTGAAAGGTTATGCCCTGAATCAACGAATGAACCGTATTGAGAATACAGTTGAATCACTCGCTGATAAAGTAAAGGAAATTGACCTCCAAATAAAATCCAATCTCATTCCCACGCAAGGCATATTCTTCGACGGGCAGGTATTTGACGCTTACGAACTGGCTTCAAAAATTATTCGTTCAGCAACAAAAAGCATTGTGCTGATTGATAATTACATTGACGAAACCAGCCTTATTCATTTATCTAAAAAAGGGAAAAACGTAAAAGTGCTTTTACTTACCAAAAACAGCGGAAAACAATTGGCCCTCGATGTTGAAAAAGCGAACACGCAATACGGAAACTTCATGCTGAAAAACTTTGTCAAAAGTCACGACCGCTTTTTGATTATTGATGGTGTTGAAGTTTATCATCTGGGAGCTTCGCTCAAAGACCTCGGGAAAAAATGGTTTGCTTTTTCGAAACTTGACAAAAATTCAGTTGAAGGTATTTTGAGTTCCATTTCGGAACTGGAATGAATTCCGACTCATTTTCTGTTTCAACTTTCTTATTCTGTTATTCCCGGTTTTTTAATAAGAAATAAGGAACAAAAAATAAGAAATCAGAAACTTTACGCTATTCTCCCGACGGCAGTTTCACCATCACTCCAGCCGGGATTGCTTTGCCAAAATCGGGTGTTCCGTCGGGTTTCCAGGTAAAGGGCTGCATACGCACATCGCGCTCCCAGCCGGGGTTTGTTGTTTTTTTGGAGTGATAAACAATCCAGTCCTCAGTTCCATCGGGCGATTTTACAAACGAGCAGTGGCCAACTCCAAAAACCTTTTCATTCCCTTCGAAAACAGGGCCGGTTTTTATCCAGTTTTCACGTACCAACGGGTCGGCATTGGCATTTTTCAGTTGCAGCATTCCCTGCCGGTATTCGGGTGTCCACGATTCGCGGCAGGAGTACACAATAAAAACCTTGTCGCCGTTTTTCAAAATTTCGGGGCCTTCGTTCAGGTTGAGTGGCCCGCCGGTTTCCCAGCTTTCTTCGGGCGACGAAAGCAAAACACGTTTTCCTTTCAATGTAACCGGATTTTCCATCTCCTGAATGTAAAGATGTTGCGGGGTTTTGTCGGTATCGGCCTGTTTTTCCCACCCCGACCAAACTGCATATAATTTCCCGTCGTGTTCAAAAACAGTCATGTCGATTGCCCAGATGTTTGATTCAGGAACTGAAGAATCATCGCCAGTGTACAACATTCCCAAATCTTCGTATTCACTAAAAACATCTGCTGATTTCGAGCGCAAAACTCCGGTTCGCTGGTGAATAAAAGGCGGTCCTGATTCGCCGGCAGCATAATATACATACCACCTCACGCCGATAAAATGAATTTCGGGCGCCCACACGCAAGCCCGGTTCCAGCCGGTTTCTGGCGCTTTCCAGATTGGGCTGGTTTCACCTTTTTTTGTCATCTGTTTCGATTTTGAAACAACAATGGTGTTGTTTTGGGTGAAACAGTAAATATAATCACTACCTTGTTTTACAAGCCACGGATCGGCGCCATCCCAAACCGGATTGGTAAAAGTGCCTGTTAAGTTTGTTTGCGAAAATGTAAATAAGGGTAAAAAAATCAGCAGCAAAATCGGTTGTTTCATCAGGTTGAATTTTGGAAGATGAAAATAGGGATTTGGTTTGGTTTTCTTCTGGGATTTTGTGTTTCCAACCCGAAAAAAAATGATGGCCTTTGGAAAAGTTCAACTCGATTGCCATTTCAATTTTCTGAGTCGTTATTTCTTATTTTGTTATTCTTCAGTTTAAAATAAGAAAAGGGCCACCCAACCGGGTAGCCCTTGATTATAAATAAGTTTTGCTTATAAATTCTGATCGCTTTCCGAAATTTCGGGGTTGTTGTTGATTTCGTCCTGCGGAATCAACATGATGAGTTTCGGGTCGTTGTACTGGTAGTTATCCAGAATTTCGGCGTGGTTTGTCCCCGTGTAATTGCGTACAAATGTGGTTTTAAACCGTTTCCCGTAGAAAAGTGATTTTCCTTCGCCCCACAGTTCGATACGGGCCTGTGTGTAAATCATGTTCAGCAGGTTCTGCCCGCTCAGCGACGAAATATTATACGGGTCGCTGCCATAACAACGGGCTTTTACAAGGTCGCCCAGAATTTGTTTTGCACCTGACTCGTCGCCTGTGCGGGCTTTTGCTTCAGCCTCTATCAAATACATTTCAGCCACACGCATCAATACGTAAGGAGAAAGCCAATCTGCTGTGTATTCCGGATCGTTGTAAAACTTAAAGTTGAAGGCTTCGCCACCATCTGAGAAAGCTTCATAACGACAATCGGATGTATCGATTTTTGCAAACAGAGCGGCATCCATAATTTTGTACATCTGAATGGCCCCGGCATAGCCTGGATCCAAGTTGCTTACATGCGAAAAGAAAGAATCGTAATATCCGGTAGTTTCGCTGTTGATGGCAACTGCCCACATCCACTCAGGGTTTGTAATATCATGAAACCCGCCCAACCACTGGCTGGTACTCATTAACGACAATCCGCTTCGGGCTTCGGCTGCTTTTTGAGCAGCTTTAGCGTAGTCGCCCATTGAAATGGCAACCTGTGCATACAAACCTGCGGTAACCTGCGGACCAACCGCAGTATTTGTCAGAGCTGCAATATCGGGGTCGGCAAAAGCCTGCGTGGCAGCATCGAGGTCGGCAATAATCTGGTCGTACACTTCTTTCACTGTGCCACGGCCGGTTGGCTGGGCATTCGACGAGAGAATTACAGGAACGCCCGGCGCATTCATATCATCGGTGTAACTGTGCTGGTACCAGCTGATGAGTTTAAAATAATAGAAAGCTCTTAAAGTGGCAGCCTGTGCGTAAATCGATTTCAACTGAACATCCTCTGGTATTTCAGTCATGGTTTCCAAAATTCCGTTCAGTGTATAAATCTGGTTGTAACTGGTTTCCCAGATTCCCAACGTGCGGCGGTAAGTAGCCACATGCTCGTTAATCTGGTAGCTGGTCCAGTACCAGGCGTAACCCTGGCGGGTCATCACCATATCGCTTGAGTACAGGTCAGCAATAATATCCCACGATTTTACACCTGTGTAAGGTTCGCGGTCGATGTTGGTATTGCCCTGCAGGTACCCGTAAACACCGTTCAGTTTACCCTGAAAAACGCCTACAAGTTTTGTTTCAGGCAGTTCGGCCAATTGCTCGGGTGTTACTTTTCCCTGTGGCTCCAGGTTGAGAAAATCTTCGCTGCACCCAAATACAAGGAGCAGTGAAAATATCAATATGATTGCATTTATCTTTTTCATTGTCTTGATATTTAGAATGTTACTTTAATTCCGAATGAAACCGAGCTGAGTGGCATGTACTGGAAGTCGTTTGATGTACCGGTCCATGTTCCTGACGGATAGAACCCTTTGCGTTGGGTAAGCATAAACAGGTTATTGCCTGTAACGCTGAAGTTCACCATTTCCATCTGGAGTTTCTTTGTCCACTGCGATGGGAGCGTGTAACCCACACGGGCATTTGTTAATCCAAGGTACGAAGCATCGACAAGCCAGAAACTGTGACGCTGGTTAAAATCTTTGTCGAGACCCGAAGTAAGGCGAGGAATATCAGTTACATCGCCTGCTTTTTGCCAGCGGTTTACAATATCAACATGATAATTTCCTGTTCCAACAGATTTTGCTGCATCCATCAAATCGGCATACACATTATCATAGGCTTTTCCGCCAAGCTGGTACATAAAGTTTAACCCAAGATCGAAGTTTTTAAAGAAAGTGTTGATGCTGAAACCACCGGCGAGGTCGGGCACTGCAGTGCTGCCTTCGAAAGTACGGGTACCTTCTGCCCAGGTTGTTGTGGTTCCCCAGGTAATTTCGCCTTTATCCAGAATGTCTTTAATAGTTGATGCGTTAAGGTCGGGAATTACGTTTCCTTCAGCATCCTTGGCCTGTTTGTACATCGCCTGTCCGGTTTCTTCGTCAACTCCGGCATAGAGTACAAGATAGCGGTCGTACACCGAGCGGCCCTTTTCGTATCCAAACGACCCGTTCTGAATAAACAGTGATTCTTCGCCGGTTGACAGTTCGAGCGGCATCTTGGTGATTTCGTTTTTATAATAACCACCGTTAAACGAAAGGTCGATACGGAAATCCTGCTTGCGCACAGGCGAGTAGTTTAATGTAAATTCAAGACCTTTGTTGCGCATGTCGAGGTCGTTCACCCAAATGGTGGAATACCCTAACGACAGCGGCATATCGCGCTGGTAAAGCATATCATAGGTATCGCGGATAAAATATTCAATTTCGCCGCTGAACCGTTTCCACAATTCAAACTCAAGACCCGCATTTAGTGTTTTATTCGATTCCCATGTAAGGTTTGGGTTTCCTTTTTCGAAGAAGGCGATTGAAATTGCACCGTTCAGGTTCTGTACATTCATCAGGTCGTAACTTGGGTACGATTGCGTAAGGCTTTCATTGCCCTGAACACCATAACTGGCTTTCAGTTTCAGCATGTCAACAAACGAAAATCCTGCCATAAACGGTTCTTTGTTCATGAGCCACGAACCACCCGCCGACCAGAAATCACCCCAGTGGTTGTTGGCAAAACGGGAGCTGCCATCACGCCTGTACGACAGATTGGCAAAATATTTCCCGGCATAATCGTATTTCACCTGGCTGATATAACTTTCAATACGGCGCTGAAAAATATCCGAACTCAGGTTGGTCATTAATATGGCATTGTCAAATTCAGGTACTTTTTCCTTCAACACAGTTTCTTTGCGCAGGTAGGTGTAACGGTTTTCGTAAGCCCAGGCTTCGTGCCCCACCATTGCAGTTACCGAGTGTTCACCCAACTGTTTAAAGTAAGTAAGAATCTGGTTCCACGTAAATATCTGGTTCTGGTCGATGGTGCGACTGATGTAGCCTTTGCCTTTGGCATCGCCGTAATACGAGTTGTATTGCGAATAAAAACTGTTGTTAAACCAGGTTAACCCAAAAGTGGTGGTAAATCTGAAATCATTCAGGAAGGTAGCTTCGAGGCTCGAGTTGAGGTTTACCTCGTTGCGAATGGTGTAATTTTCGTCGTACTGGTACGACCCCACCGGATTCACAAACACGTTTGTATTGCGGTTTTTTTCGACAGTATTAGCAGGCAGTGTTCCGTCAGAATAGTCGTACATGTAGCCACCAGTAAGCGGGTCGATGATTTTGTTGCCGTTTACATCGTACATAAATACCGGGTAAACCGCAGGCATTGTATTTACAAAAAGGAAAGCGTTGTTTCCGCGACCATCGGTTTCGTCAACCGAAGCATTTTGTTTAAACCACGAGTAGCCCAGTTTATTATTGATTTTCAGCCAGGGTTTTGCCTGGTGTTGCAGGTTGACAACCGAAGTGAGGCGGTTAAAATCTGATTCAATTACATAACCTTCGTCGTACAAATAATTGAAAGAGGTGTAATAGGTTGTTTTGTCGTTGCCCCCGCTGAAGTTGAGGCCCACTTTGCGGCTCATTCCGTTGCGGATGAGTTCATCTTCCCAGCTGTCGGAAATCATTTGTTTTGCTGCCGGATTAAACTGACCTGAGTTCAGCACAAGTTCGGTATCGGCAGTGGTAATTTTGCCATCGCCATTCACGTCAAACTGGCTGTAACCTCCCAGTTGGTCAACAAGATTGGTTGTTGCCCACTGAGCAGCTTCTGTTGCCGACAATGGATTCGGGCCATACTGTTTCCAGTTTTTCAGCGCTTCCCATGAGTACACGTTATAATCCTGAGGCGATTTTACCACGTCATAAAATGGATTGAGGTGCATGTTTTGGCCAATATCCATTGTAAGTTCGATTTTAGAACCTCCTTTTCTACCGCTTTTTGTGGTGATTACAATCACCCCGTTCGAAGCACGACTACCGTACAGTGCGGCTGCCGAAGCGTCTTTCAGCACAGTAAACGACTCGATGTCGCGTGGGTCGAGCGTGGCAATGTTTCCATTGTACGGAACTCCGTCTAAAACATATAGCGGTTGCTGCGAAGCATTGAGCGACCCGATACCGCGAATGCGGATTTCGGCAGCATTACCCGGTTGCCCGGAGTTGGTAACCACCTGTACACCCGCAATTTTACCTTCCATCGATTTGGCGAGGTCGATTGTTTTTGCTTTTTCAAGGGTTTCGGCATCAATTTGCTTGGCCGAACCTGTAAACGACGAGCGCGTTGTGGTACCGTAAGCCACCACCATTACCTCGTCAACACCAATCACATCGTACTGCATGGTAATGTTGTACGTACTGTTTGCAGTAACCTGAACTTCAACGGTTTTCATGCCGATAAAGGAGAACGAGAGCACCTCGTTTTCGGGTGCTGTCAGCGAAAAGTTACCATCGGAGCCGGTAACTGCGCCGGTGGTTGTTCCTTTCACAATCACCGAAACACCCGGAATCGGGGCTCCTCCTTCATCGGTCACTTTTCCGCTGATTTGCCTTGTTTGGGCAAAAACTGAAGTAATGCCAAAACAAAAAGCCATCAGAATTGTAAGTAGTTTTCTCATAGAATAAAAATTTATGTTAATACAATAAAGGTTAATTGTTACGCCTTCAGTTTGTTACAAAAAAAACTCCCGCCGGGGAAACGGGAGTTGAATACCTGCCAGCCGGCCAGATATCTGCACTTTTTTTACATTTTTTCGCTGTTTAATTATTTCTATGTAAAATCGGTTGTGCCTTTTCTTCCAATCATTATTTTCCGTTTTCCCCGTAAAGTGCTGAATCGTTGCCGCTTGCCACGAATAAATTTCTCCGTTAAAGGTTGTGCAGGCCTTTAATCCGTGACGGCGGTTTTGCCGGTTCGTACCTCTGAACCCAAACTTAGGGAATCGAAAAATGGCGTTGAAAAAAAATCAACCAACGACAAAGGTTGCATGGCAATCGCTTAAAAATTATGTACCAATGCTTTTGTCGTGCGAAAAGGGTTATTGATATGAAAAATCGTGTTGATGACAGATTTTGGAGAACCCGAAAATCAGGATTGGAAATAAAAATTAGCCATGAAAAGCTGAAAAATGATAAAAAAAGCGGGACAAAAGCCCGCTTTTACATTTTTATGCTGCTATTCCGGCAAAAGCCCGCGATAAAACATCGGGGTACATCTCGCGAAAATTCTCGTAACACCAGGTGTAAAGCTCGTTTTGCTGGTTTTCATCCACCCAGTTGATACATTTTCTCAGTTCTTTGGCAAACAGCTCTTTGCTGAAGCTCACCTTGGGTAAAATTATCTTTGCATATTCCAACATAGCTTTGTGTTTTAAAGTTGGTATCAATATAACATCTTCTGAAAAATAAAAGTATGCACATTACACAGCTTTAAACATTGTTAACAGATAAACACTTCCGGGTATTTTACTATCGCACTGTTTTAAAATCAGTTAGAACCGAATTGTTAAAACAGGTATTAAAACAACATGTTTCGTAACATATTTTTGGGCTGTAGCCCAACGGTGTCGGGCTGTTCAGCATTATCAGGTTTTGGATTGGGCTGCTCCGCTTTTCAACTTCCTGATTTTGATGTTACTTATTCTGTTATTCTTCAGTTAAATAAGAAATAAGGAACAAAAAATAAGAAATCAGGAAGTAAAACCTTTCACAAACGTCCTGATAGCGGGTTCAAGGCTCCGTTTATTTTCCAGCGCCTTTACAAAGGCGCTGCCCACAATAGCGCCACTGGCATTTTTACAGGCATTGGCAAAAGTGGCACGGTCGGAAATCCCAAACCCGATAAGCCGCGGATTTTTCAGATTCATCGCTTTAATCCTGTCGAAATATGTCTGCTGAAAATCTTCCACTTTTTTACCTGCGCCGGTGGTTGCTGACGACGAAACCATGTAGATAAAACCGCTGCTGGCTTCATCAATCTGCCTGATTCGCTCTTCACCGGTTTGCGGAGTAATAAGCAGAATGTTGTGCAGGTTGTATTTTTCAAAAACAGGTTTGTAAAAAGCCTCATATTCATCCAGTGGCAGGTCGGGCAGAATCACCCCGTCGATGCCGGTTTCGGCGCACTCTTGACAAAATTCCTCCACCCCAAACTGGTAAACCGGATTGATGTAACCCATCAGAATCAGCGGGATTTTTACTGTTTGCCGGATGTCTTTTAACTGCTCAAAAAGCAGTTTCAGGCTCATACCGTTTTTCAGTGCGGTTTCGCTGCTGCGCTGAATGGTTGGCCCGTCGGCAGTGGGGTCCGAAAATGGCATCCCGATTTCGATGAGGTCAACCCCGTTTTTTTCGAGTTGCTGAATAATTTCCACGGTATCGTTCAAATTCGGATGCCCGGCTGTAAAATACACCGAGAGTATGTTTTCCTTTTTTGTTTCGAAAAGATGGTTAATACGATTTTTCATGATGTGTTTTTATTTTTTTTCTTCAATTATTGCTTTGTGCATTTTTACATCCCAATTCAAATTCCAGGTCTTTAAATATTCAGAAATAGGTCCGAGGCCAACTTCGGCCCGCCTTTTATCAATATTTTCAGGGTCTTCTACCGGGAAAATATAATATTCTCCGGTTTTGTTATCCTGTCCAACCTGGCTTCCATAAATTTGTTTCTTCCCCTGGCTCAAAGCAACCCTGTCTTCAAGAAGAGCCAGATGGCTTGCTTTTGCATTGTGATTTTTCACAGCTTCTCTCAAAACGGGTAGATATGCCATTTGTGTTTTATAGTCAGCATGTTGAATAACTAAAAATAGAGTCTTATTGCCCTGTTCCCCAATTATATCGGAACCTAACCAACCGTTTTCATCTATTATCTTTTTGACCTTTATTAAATTTATTGAATCCATTATAAGCATGGTTTTCCAAATCTCTTTCATTTCGTTTGATTGCAAGCCATACTTTTCAGCTATTTCATCTGTTTTTTCCCGGTACTTCTGGTCATTGTAGTGAATGGTATCAAGAATAGAAATTAATTCGTAATTCAATTTTGAATCACTTTTTTCTTCAGTTTGTCCAAATACGAAGCTTACATGTAGTATGCAAAAGATTGTAATCAAGATTTTTCTTCTCATGTTTTTAATTATAAGCCTCCTGAATCCCCGTGGGTTGACTTTTGAAGGTATTGTTTTTTATAATTAGAATTACTTAATGGTATTAAATTCATTTTATCATCCTTCGACTACACTCACAGTGACTGTCAGATTGAGCGTAGTCGAAATCTGTTTCATAACGGTAGAGATTTAGCTCCGCTGATTTTACAATTCTCAGTTGTTCCTCCCTCGAAATGACAGCTTTGATGTTTTCTTTACTCAATACTAATATCTCACTACTCTTTACTCAAATCTTAATATCCAAAATATTCCAGATACGTTTCCATATCCTTGTTGCCACTGCCTGAAAGGTTGATGACATTCACATCATCCGGGCTCATTTTTATTTTTTCGAGAGCAGCCAGTGCATGTGCCGATTCGAGCGCCGGAATGATGCCTTCGAGTTGTGTGAGCAGCAGCGCGGCTTCCAGCACTTCTGTGTCGGTTGCAGCCAGGTATTTCGCCCTGCCTGTTTTAAAAAGATGCGCGTGCAACGGCCCGATTCCGGGGTAGTCGAGCCCGGCCGAAATCGAGTAAGGTTCGGTAATCTGTCCATCTTTGTTTTGCATCAGCATGGTTTTGGCCGCATGCAAAATTCCGGGCGAACCCACGGTGAGTGTGGCAGCAGTTTCGGTTGTGTCAACACCTTTTCCGGCAGCTTCCACACCAATCAGTTCCACCTGTTCGTCATCCAGAAAATGGTAGAAAGCGCCGGCGGCGTTACTTCCGCCACCCACACACGCCAGCACCCGTGTCGGGAATTCGCTTCCGGTTTGCTCCAGCAGCTGGTTTTTGATTTCGGCACTGATGATGGATTGAAACCTTGCCACCATATCTGGGTAAGGATGCGGCCCCACCACCGACCCGATAATGTAATGTGTGTCAACCGGGTTGCTGATCCAGTCGCGCATAGCCTCATTGGTGGCGTCTTTCAACGTTTTGTTACCGCTATGAACCGGCACAACCTCTGCACCGAGCATCTTCATTTTTTTTACGTTGGGTGCCTGGCGCGAAACATCAAGCGCTCCCATGTAAACCACGCATTTCAGGCCTTTCAGCGCGCAAACCGTGGCAGTGGCCACCCCGTGCTGACCTGCACCTGTTTCGGCAATGATGCGGGTTTTACCCAGCTTTTGTGCCAGCAGGATTTGCCCGATGGTGTTGTTCAGTTTGTGTGAACCTGTGTGGTTGAGGTCTTCGCGTTTCAGAAAGATTTTAGAGCCATAATGTTCCGAAAGCCGTTTTGCAAAATAAAGCGGCGACGGTCGGCCCACATAATCTTTCATCAACTGGTTGAATTCGGCTTTAAAATCATCGGCTTCAATGATTTCGAGGTAACGGCGTTTCAGTTCGTCGATGTTGGTGAACATCATTTCCGGAATCCATGCCCCGCCAAATTCGCCGTAATATCCTTTTTCGTTTACTTTGTATTTCATGTTTTTATTTGTTTTACTCAGTGCTTCTCAGCGTCTTCTTTGTGCTCTCTGTGTTAAAAAAATTATACCACAGAGTTTCACAGAGATTTACACAGAGTTACGCAGAGATTGAATTTTATCAATAAAATTTTTTAGTTTTTCGACATTCTTCATTCCGGGTGCATCTTCAAAGCCGCTGTTTAAATCAATCCCCGTAAGTTTCAGGTGGTTGATTTTCTGTATCTCTTCCACATCATCGGGCCCGATTCCGCCGCTCAGCAAAAACGGGGTATGCCCTACATATTTATCCAGCAGTTTCCAGTCGAATTTTTGCCCCGAACCACCGTGCTGCGGTGTTTTTGTGTCGAACAAAAAATAATGAACTGCCCCCTCAAAAGGCTTTGTCAGCTCGAAATCAAAGTTCTCGTCCACACTGAAAGCTTTGATGATTTTCAGTCCCTGACGTTTTAGCATCTGGCAGGTTTTTGGGTTTTCCTTACCGTGCAATTGCACCATTGAAAAGCCGAAGTTTTTTGCCAATGCCATGATTTCAAAGGCATTTTCATCGACAAAAACCGCCACTTTGGGTTTATCAGAATCGAATAGAAACCTTTCAGGGTCGTTGCCCACAAACCGTTTCGAGGGTGCGTAGAAAATAAAGCCCAACCAATCGACAGGCAGTTTTTCAACAGCTTCGCGGTTGGCGGTGTATTTCATTCCGCAGACTTTTATTTTGAGTTTTCGTTGCATCAGGTACTGTTTCGTTTTTTATTCACCCCCTGCCCCCTCAAGGGGGAACTTGCTTCAAATATCCCCTTGAGGGGATAAAGGGGTGATTCTCTTTTTACTTTCGTTTTAATCCTTCAATAAACTTACGGCAGGCTTCTCCCGGGTTGTTGGTCTTCATAAATGTTTCGCCAATTAAAAAACCTTTGAACCCGTTTTCTCGGAGGTAATGAATTTCTTTGGCGCCAGTCAGTCCGCTTTCCGAAATTTTTACAAACCGCTCGGGAATCAGTTTTCCTAACCGCACCGAAGTTTCAATGTCCACTTCAAAAGTTCTTAAATCGCGGTTGTTGATGCCCACGATATCTACAAAATCGTTGATTTTTTCGAGTTCCTCTTCGTTGTGAATTTCCATTAAAACTTCCATTCCGAGACTTTTAGCTTCTTTTGCCAACATTTCAGCCTGCTCTTTTCCAAGGCATTCAGCAATCAATAAAATCACGTCGGCGCCGTAAGCTTTGGCTTCCACCAACTGATACGGGTCAATCATAAAATCTTTGCGGAGGAGTGGTGTTTCAGGGTTTGCCTCGCGGGCTTTGATGAGGTTGGCCTGCGAACCTCCGAAAAATTTGGGTTCGGTTAAAACCGACAGGCACGCGGCTCCTGCATCAGCATAACCTTTGGTGACTTCCTCCACTTTTGCGTTTGCATTGATAATGCCTTTTGACGGTGATTGCTGTTTAAATTCGGCAATAATTCCTGAAGAACCTTTTTTCTGTAAACCGGCTTTCAGCGAGATACATTTCCGTTCGAAATCAGGAATTGCTTTCAGCATTTCCAAATCAACCACCGATTTCTGGTGCGCGATTTCGATTTTTTTTGCTTCGATAATTCTTTTGAGAATGTTCATATTCCTTGTTTTTTTCTATTGTCATTTCGACGAGTAAGCGAGGAGAAATCTGTTCATTAAAGCGAGAGATTTCTCAGTCGTACCTCCTTCGAAATGACAGCTATGAAGTTACCGCTTTTAGTTTCTTAAGTGCCCTGCCGCTTTTCAGCGATTCGGTGGCTATTTCAACACATTCCTTTAAATCTTTTTCGGGGTGGAACAATTGCAAACCCACTGCTGCATTGGCTGTTACCACGTTGTTTTGTTCCGCACTCCCTTTTCCATTCAAAATATTCATAAATATGGCGGCGGCTTCATCCATACTTTTTCCACCAAAAATAGCTTCCGGATTGATTTTTTCCATACCGAAATCACCCGGAGAAAGCAAAATTTCTGATTTGTTGCGGGCAATAAGCGTGTCAGCAGTCAGCGAAATTTCGTCGTAGCCGTCGGTGCTGTTTACAATGGCATACCTCACATCCAGCGTTTCGTACACATTTTTGTAGTGGTTGAAATTCTCGCGGTTGTTCACACCCAGCACCTGGAATTTTGGCGACGACGGGTTAATCATCGGTCCCAGAATATTAAAGAAAGTCTGCACTTTCAGCGCCCTGCGCACTGGTGCAATGTGTTTCATCGCCGGATGAAACAGCGGGGCATGCAGAAAACAGAAATTCCCTTTGTCGAGGTCGTTTTTCAGCTTTTCAAGGTCGTTGCTGAATTTGTAGCCCAGAATTTCCAGCAAATTCGACGAGCCACTGGTCGAAGACACCGCGTAATTACCATGTTTGGTAACATTTACACCGGCACCCGCCAGAATAAAACAGGCCAGTGTGGAGATGTTGAACGTGTTTTTCCCGTCGCCACCTGTGCCCACCACATCGATGGCGTTGTATGCCGACAAGTCGGTTTTCAGGCTGAGTTCGTCCATGGCATCGCGGAAACCGCCCAGTTCTTCCGATGTGATGGGCCGCATTTTAAAGACCGTCAGAAACGAGGCAAACTCAACCTCGGTGTGCAGTCCTTTTCCCACGGACAGCAGGCTTTCTTTGGCTTCACCACGGGTGAGCGTATTGCCGGAGAACAAATATTCTAATGTTTTTTTCATTCTAATCAACTTTTGTTTTGCGGTGCGTGGTTTTTCCTTTCCTTTTTCAACTGCATCTGACGCACCTTTTTTCAATCTTACACTTTTTATCCCCGGGATGAATCCCGATGCTTCGGGACCGGGGTTATTCAGATTCTCCCCCTCCGGGGGAGTCAGAGGGGGCTTTCTTTAGCCAGTTCCTCAGAATTTCTTCGCCGAGCGGGGTGAGCACCGATTCGGGGTGAAACTGTACTCCCTGAACATCGAACTCTTTGTGTTGCATCGACATGATAAGGCCTTCGCTGTCGTAACTGGTAACCTCGAAACATTCGGGCAGGTTTTCCTTTTCCACAATCCACGAATGGTAACGACCCACCTCGAAAGTGGGTGGCAATCCTTCAAAAAGTTCCGATTTATTTCCGGTGAGTGTAACCGGGGTGGCAACACCGTGCAAAACCTTGTTCATGTTGTGCAGTTTTCCGCCAAAAGCCTCACCGATGGCCTGGTGCCCCAGACAAACACCCAGCACGCTTTTCTTTGGCCCGAATTCTTTGATGATATCCAGCAACAAACCGGCTTCTTCGGGAATTCCCGGGCCGGGAGAAAGTACAATTTTGTCGTACTTTTCAAGGTCGCTGAGGGCAATTTCGTCGTTGCGGAAAACATCGACCGGCAGGCCTGTTATTTTTTTGATGGCGTGCACCAGGTTGTAAGTAAACGAATCGTAATTATCTATTACTACTATAGAAAAGCCTCCCCCAACCCCTCCGAAGGAGGGGGGATTGGAAACTGCTGAATTCATTTTTACGTTTTTCATATTTTTTAATTTTTAACTTTCTTTCTTAACTCCCTTCCCCCTCGGGGAAGGGCCGGGGATGGGGCTTAACTCCCCCTCTTTTGGAGGGGGCCGGGGGGAGGCCTTCTAATTAATCTCTTTCGCCATTTCAATGGCTTTTTTAAGGGCAGCCAGTTTATTGTTTACTTCCTGCAACTCGCTTTCCTCCTGTGAGTTGGCCACAATTCCGGCGCCTGCCTGGTAAAACAGTTTGTTGTTTTTACTCAGAAACGAACGAATCATGATGGCATGGTTCAGCGAGCGGTCGAAACCGAGGTAACCGATGCAGCCACCGTAATAGCCACGGTTCTGGTTTTCGTATTTGTCGATGAGTTCCATGGCTTTGTATTTTGGCGCACCCGAAAGCGTACCGGCCGGAAAGGTCTCGCCCAAAACCTTGATGAGGTTGGTGTCGTTTGTAATTTCTCCTGAAACCTGCGATACCAGGTGAATCACATGCGAATAAAACTGCACTTCGCGGTAGGTTTCCACAATCACGTTGTCGGCGTTGCGGCTCAGGTCGTTGCGGGCGAGGTCAACCAGCATCACGTGTTCGGCATTTTCCTTCGGGTCTTTGCTTAGTTTTTCGGCCAGTTCGCGGTCCTGTTCATCGTTTCCGGTGCGTTTAAAAGTTCCGGCAATGGGGTGAATGTAGGCTTTGTTGTTTTTGATGCGAAGTTCGGCTTCGGGACTCGACCCAAAAATGCGGTAAGTTCCGTAATCGAAATAAAAAAGATACGGCGAAGGATTGATGGAACGCAGCGAGCGATACACATTGAAATCGTCGCCTTCGAATTCCTGCGCAAACTGTCGGCTCAGCACAATCTGGAAAACATCGCCGCGGTAGCAGTGTTCCTTGCCTTTGGTTACCATGAATTTGTATTCGTCGTTGGTAATATTCGAAGTCTCATCGCCCACCGGTTTGAATTTGGCTGTTGAAAAATTGAGATTCACCAGCAGGTGATGAATGTAATCCATCTGCGATTTTTCATCTTCCAGCAGGTTTTCAACCATGTGAATCACGTTTTTATGATGGTCGATGGCCACCACATACTTGTAAAAACAGTATTTCACCTCCGGAATCTGGTATTCATCCTTTTTGGGCGATAAAAACCGGATGGTTTCGAAATGCTGAATGGCGTCGAAATTCATGTAGCCAAACAAGCCGTTGGCAGGCAGTTCAATTTCAGAGGAATCGACATTGAAAGTTTTGAAAAACCGGTCAAGTTCATCATCTAGTTTTTTGCTGTCTGAAAGCGAATAAACCTCCTTTTTTTCACCCGGAAGTTCTTTGGTGACTTCGCCATTGTTTACGGTAAAACAGGCCACCGGACTGAAACAGATAAACGAATACGCATTTTCGTTGCCATGATAATCGGAACTTTCCAAAAGAATGGCTTTTGGATACAGCGTTCGCAGGCGCAGGTAAATACTGACCGGAGTAACCGTGTCGGCCAGGATTTTTCTGATAACTGGTTTGTAATTGAGTTTTTCCATAGTTGTAATAAGCCCCCCTCAATCCCCCCGAAGGTGGGACTTTGGAACTGCTGTTATTAAATTAATTTTTGTTTACTATTTTATTTTTCATTTCATTCTTTCTTTTTCTTTCTCCTCTCCTTTGGAGAGGTCGGGAGAGGCCTTTTTCTCCCTCTCCCTTGGAGAGGGCTGGGGAGAGGCCGCAAAAAAAACGGCTCACCGTGATTCGATGAGCCGTTTTCTTGCTTTATGGGCAATAGCGTTGCTTCTCTTCACGGTTGTAAAAAGTTGTTGTGCCACCACCACCAATTTGTATTTTGTACTTGTTTCATTTTAATAATTCGCTTACTTCTTCTTTTAAAATCGGGAGATGTTTTTTTATGGTTCCCCAAACCAATCCGTTGTCAATTTTATCGTAACCATGAATAACCCGGTTTCTCATCCCAATAATTCTTTCAGCACTTGTAATCTTTATCGAACTATCGGCCTTTAACATTGCATTCATTGCCTCTCCTATAATTTCGAACTCTCTTTCAACAGCCCTGCGAACCATTTTGTTCTTTTGGTACTGAATAAAATCGATGTTTAAAATATAGTTCTCAATCGAGTTGACAGCTTCCAAAATATCAAATAAATATTTCCTGGTTTTGTCGGTCATAAATCAACGATTTACTTTCTTCAACAGCCTTAATAAAGTATGGATTTGACAAAGAGTTTACCGTTACCAAATCAACATTCCTATTTAACACTTTTTCCAGGTTCCCAACCAATAAAAAATAGTTTTCAGTATAATCAACCACATCCATTTCTTCAAATGACACTAAGAAATCGAAATCGCTTTTGTCATTGAAAGCCGGAGTATTTGCCGAACCAAAAATCCAGAGTTTATCAACCCTGCAGGTTTGACATAGATTTGCAATTTCAGAAATTCTATTTTTTACAAGTTGATTCATAAATAAAAAACCTGCTCTTTTCAGGAGCAGGCTCATTTTGTGTATATCTTTAAAAAATACCAATATGGCTCTTTAACTCCTGACTTACGTAAGAAGACCCCACCACGGAAGCCATATTGTATTTGTATTTTTAATCATTTTATCAATATTGTTTTGCAAATATGAACTTTTTTCTGAAAAAACAACAAACAGGAGAAAAAGTTTTTCAAATGTGAACCAATTCTGAACTTGTTTTTATTGTGCAAGAGTGAATCTGAAACTTACCCCGATATTTGTATTTGATGTGGCAAACGATAAAGATGTATATGGTGTATTGATGATTTTATCGAAGAAAACACGCATCTGAAAACGGTCGCTCAGCATGTAATCGGCATATGTTTTTATAGTAAAAGCACTTTGTCCGGCAGTTAACTGATCTTTGTCCTCATCGAGCTGGCGCAGCAGTGTTTTATTTTTTCTGAACGAGAAGTCGGCACGTATATTCAGGTCGTTTGAATAAGCTTGTTGTTTGCGTTTTGTTTTAATAATCAGGTCCATTTGCGTAAACCGGTAGCCAACGCCGAGCGTGTATTCGCTGCTCAAAGTTTCGGTGAGCTGGTTGTTGGCAAATGCAAGGTTCAGGTTTCGGGTTCGTTTTATTTCACCACGCGTGGTCAGGTCGCTCATCCACATCACATCCACATTAATCAGCGGACTGAAAGTTTCCATGATATTTACTGAGTTAAAATCGTAGGCAGGTATAAAGTTCTCAGCAATGTCGCGAATGTAGCTGAATCCGTCGCCTTCCTCATCGTATTTGAGGTTGGTAAGAAACGAACCCACATTGTAGGTTGAACGGTATTGGTGTTGAAAATTCAGCGAACGGATTACTTTGTTCAGCCCGGGTATTTTTGAAACCATCCCTTCGTATCGGATATTCCAGTTGGGGCGCATGTATTTTATCGACGGGAACAAACCCAGCGGAACTTTGTTTGGGTCTTTTTTCTGATAAGCAGCGAGGAAAGCAGGAACAAGCACTTCAACCGAAGTTGGTCCGTAACCATCAGGATAATCGGGGTGTTGCGCATTGGGTACAGTAGGGTCGTAGCCAAATCCATTATCACGCGGGCGCTGGTTGGCTAACCGACGTGCAATAATTGTACGGTACTGTTTCATATTTTCGAAAGAGGCTGATTTTTGTTCGTCTCCTTTACCAATCGAAAAAAGCGCAGTTCCCCAGGTATTTGTGGTCATACTAAAATTTCCGGCTTCGGTAAAGCTGTTGGCATTGAAATCTCCGGTGCTGTAATCGTAATTATAGAACTCAGTGATATTCCGTGCAAATACGCGGTCTGAAGTTAAATCGATGCGTAAGTCGGGTAGGGGTTCGTAAGTCATCCTGAAATTAATCCGCTCGCTTTTTGTAAAGATGTATGGCATGTTTAAAGTCGAGTCGTTTGTAACCCAGCCTTTGCTGGCTGCTTTTCGGGCAAAGTCTCTGTCCTGCCAACCCAACAGAAATGGAACTCCCGGAGCATAACTCGATGCTGCTTTGTATCCAAACGAGGGATTCGGGTCGTAGTTTCCACCTCCAAAGAAGGCAGGTTCGGGCAGGTAACCTGGTAACTGGGTTCCGCCTGTTAATGTGTATGTAACCGAAAAATTCTGTATCCCAATCAGCATTCGGGTTGTAACATCCATAATATCTTTAAACAAGGTCTGGTCGCCGGGTTTACCGCTCACAGTGAGCATTGCCTGGGCTGCGTTTTCAAGAGGAGTAATATTTATTGAGTTGTAGTCGATATAATCCACTTTTACCGGAATTACCTTCCCTTCAACACCGGTAACCAATACTTTCAGTTTTTTTGTATTCAGCTTGTGGTTGATTTTCTGCGCGGTGTTGGCTGCAAGTTTTACATTGCTGCTGTAGGTCTGCTCCTGTACTTTTGGTGTTACCTGTGCAGGTTGCCGTTGGCGGGTTCCTCCCTGTTGCTGGTTTAAACTTCCGCGGGTACGACTTGTGCGCCTGAACTTGTTGTTCACTTCTTTGAAATATGGAACTTTATTGTAAAGGCTTGTCATCGTTGCGTTTCCGTTAAACTGCCAGTTTTGTGAATTCTGTACGCGATTTCCCAGCCTGATGGTATCGGCAGTGATTGGCCCGGCAATCCAATTGTAGGTTCCCTGGTAACGAATGTTGGCCGAAATAAAGTTGAGGGCTTTTATCTGGTTCAGCGGAACCATGTATGTTGCGTTGATGTTGTGATCGTAAAGCGTTGGTCTTCCCAGTTCCCACAGACTGTTCAAAATAGAGTCTTTTTTCCACTGATAGTCATCGTCGCGCTTATCAATGCGTCCTTCTGGTTCATCAATTCTCGAAGTTCCTCTTGATGAGAAATCGACTTTTAACGCCCGTGTAACATCGTATCTTAAATCGAAATAACGGTTCCACAAAAAATCCTTTTCGTAGGTAGCGGGAATAACAAAATTAGGGTTTGTAATATTCCTGCTTTTGGTCTCGTGGTATCGGCGGTACAAATCGGTTCGAAACGAAATCTGGTTGGGGAGTGGATAGAAATTGATTCCGCCAATGGGTTTCAGTAGCCCTTTCTGAAAAGCTTTTACTTTTCCGAAAGGCTGAATAAGTTTTGGTCTGCTGCTGTAATTGTAAGAGAGCATTCCCCTGTGTGTTTTGTCGCCATTGAGTTCAGTATTAATGTCACGTTGCTGAATTTCGTTGTAAGAGTAAGTAACCGCAAAATTTTCAGGGTCCCAGAGATGGGTTTTTTCTTTTTGTTTCTGAGGTTCAACTTTAACATTGGTAAAATTGATGCTTTTCCGGGTTGTTAAATCCTGAGAAATAAATATTATCGAGTCTTTTTCTTGCTGATTTTCGGCATGTTCAAGCGATTTGTCGAGTTCAATGTCGGGGTCGAGCGGGTTGTATTTCGGGTTTTGTGCGCTTCGCGAATAGCCGTAATAGAACGGTAATCTCACACCCGCTTTTTCAGGGAAAAACTTACCCAGATCAAGAGAAGCAGCCACATCAAATTCGTGAATGTCGTCGAGTTGCCGGCTGTTGATATTTTCACTGATGCTTCCGTAACCTTCAGAACTTGTTCGTCCGGCAAAAGTAACGCTTCCCAAATCGGCAATCCTTGTCGAAAGACGCGCGTTGGCAGCCCACCCGCCTTTTTCGTCAAAGTCGGAAAGACGCAGTTCGTTTGCCCAAACTTCAACCGATTTTGGCCCAGTGTTGAGTTGTCCTTTTTTGTTACGAATACCCATCATCATCACCTGAACGTTACCAAGATTCGGATTCCCCTTGATTTTTACCTTGTTGCGGTTTTTATTCCAATCCTCGTGTATAATTTCGAATTCATCAGTAATTTTTATGGCAGAACCTGCCTGACGCATGGCATCGTTGCGGGCCAGTTTTACATCGGTAAACAGTTCGAGAGGTAAATCAATCCTGTTTTCGTCAGGCCAAACAATATAACGGTCGCTTTCAATATCGCCGTTATAAAAAGCGTAGGGTGTGAGTTTTAAGGGTAATTCGTATTCGTAATAGTTGTAATTGTAGTCAGACCCAACCCGCACAAAAAACATCAGTTCGTTGTCTTTCAGCGGCGAGTCTTCGAGCTGTTCGGCATGTACCTCAAGTTTTAGTTTCTGATATCTTCTGAAATCCATGCTGATTGATTTGTAAGCGGCACGGGCATCTCCCTGCTCCAGTTCAGTAACTTTCAGGACCATCGACTGTTCGTTTAACTGCAGGAGTTGCGGGTTTGCAGGGTCAATCACCCTTGATATTCCGGGTGGAAGGATATAATTTACCGGTTCGCGGCTTCCATTTTCCTCGATACTCACAGCCGAAACATTAAAATTTGCGTTGGGCGAAATTGCATCGGGTTCGCCAATGTGGCTGGTATAGGTTCTCCAATCGGCTCTTACAAGGTCGAGTTCAGCAAAACGTAAGTAAGTTGAATCGCTGAAACCGCGCATAAACAAACGCAGGAACCGGATTGATTTAAAATCGCTGATGTTGCCAACTACTTTATCGGGCTCTCGAACCGGTACCTTAAACTGGTACCATTTAATTTCTTCAATCTTTCCGTTTTTCAGCTGAACGCGGCTTGTTTTAATATCAGAAATATAGTTCATTCCCAATTGCATATCCTGCGGTCTGATACTGACTTTGTATTGATAATAACGTTCGTATTCATTCAGCGTGTTGTCGCCGTTAATGTCTTCCACATCAGGAATGGTTGATGCCGAGGTTGGATAACTTTCGGGCGACATTTCGGTAGTTGGCGAGTTTTTGTCGCTACCGTTGTATTTTTTATAGCGTTCAAGGATATCAAGTTGCTGCTGGTCGTAATCACCTCCACGATAGTAGTGGTAATTATCGGTGGCCGGGTCAAGTTTAATCCGTTCAAGAACTTCGGGCGAAACCCGTGGTGTTATTGCGTTAATATATTCGTTGAAATGGCTTAGTTCATCGCCATCGTTTAACCCGTCGAAACCAAGGTCCTGGTATTGGCGCGATTCGGGATTATTATCAAAAGCATTTACCAGCGACTGAAGCGTTGAAACCCTTCCCCAAACGGTGGTATCAATATCGGTGAGCAGCCCGTTTGCCGGCAGTCCGTTTTCAAATGCTTTACGCGAATCTTTCAACACATCTTCCGAAATATCGCCAAGGTTAAAATACAAATCGCCACCCCGATGAACTCCGGCTGTATCGTAAACAAAAGGGTCCATTATCCAGAACTCGATACTTTCGATATTTGAGTTTTCAAAATCGCTGGTTTCGAGTTTTCGCATAATACCACCCCAGCGCGATTCTGGCGACCGGAGTGTTCCATCGGCATTAACACCCGCTGCATATGGACTCGCTCCGGCATCGAAGTTGTACTGGCCGCGTTCGCGTGGATAAAATGCAATATCGAATACCGGAATGTTGGTAGGTTGCCCCTGTGGTGATTCTTTTGCCGGGAAGATTTCCTTTTCGAAAACTTCACGCATAAAATGATTCGATTGCATATCGAGATCAGTTTTTATATAATCGGGTGTTAGCGTTGTATTTCGCAAAAATAATGGGTCGATAATGTAATACGAAAAGTTGGCCCTGTTCACTCCATAATCGAGGTTGTTGGTTAAACCGCCTTCGGGAAATAAATCGGGCTGAAACTGAGGTGTGCTGGCCATTACCCACGATTGCCGTGCTTTCAGCGAAATGGTGGTTTTTGTTCCTTCAAAATCATCGATGTAAGCGGTCCCGCTACCTTCAATGGCTTTTGAGTGCCCCGGAATCAGTTTTGCCATTTCAGCTTCAAGGCTGATGGTTGAAGGTGTTTTGGTTGAATAGAACGGCAGTGCATCAACCATTTTTGTAATAAACTTGCTTTCGGTGGAGTATCGTGTGTCCAATCCCAACATCCAGTTCGAGATGGGGTCGTTACCATAATTTACTTTCTGTGTAAGAGGCCGTTCATGCATCATCAGCGCAGTGGCACCAATATTAAAATTGTCGGAAATGGCATAATTGGCATAAGCGCCGAGCAATGTTTTTCGTTGCATGCTAAACAGGTCTTCGCTTTCGGTTGAAACCGAAATGGGTGTACCAGCCTCAATCAATGCCTGGTTAATAACCTTCACCCGACCCAAAGTATAATCCACTGTATAGTCAACGTTTTCAACTAGTTCGCGACCTCCGGCGGTAACGCGCACCGAACCCTGCGTGAGGTTCAGCGAATTCAGCATAATTTCAGAACTCGATGAACCTTTGTAACTGCCAATAAGCCTGAATTTATTGTGCTCGGCATCCTGTGTGGCAAAAGTACGGGTTGAATCGTAAAGCGACTGAAATGTATATTTTTTGATGAGCTCTGGGTCTTGCAGCGAATCGGCAAGGTGTTTCCCAAACGGTTCGAGCACTGGGAAAATAATTCGCCCGTTTCCCGATTGTACTGTTATTCCTTCAACAAAATCGAATTTACCGTCTTTGTAAGGGTCGAGCTGTTTATTCAACTGATCGAGTTTCATAACCTCAAGCAAAATATGCCCGTTAATTCTCCCTTCTGGAATGTAGTTGATGTTGGTCCCTGTTGAATCGTTCAAATAAACAACGTTTAAATTAAAATCTTCATTGGTAAGCTGGTTGGCATTCAGGTTATAAATGTTTTTCATCATCAGCTTCCAGGTGGGGAGTTTTGGCGAAAGGTTCGTTCCTTTCAGCAGTTTCAGAAAGAGTACCTGTGGTGCGGCAACCCCATCGGTTGAAAATTCTCCAACCTGGTAGGTAACACCATTTGAGGTGAAATTATATGCAACTGCCAGTATTTCATCGTTATTCAGCGCCGAGTTCAGCGAAATATAACCTAAGCGTTCGTTTACTGAGTATTCAGAAGTGCTGAGTTTTCTTGCCTGTTCAATTTTTTCGAAATCGCGTCCGCCAATGAACTCGTTGCCAAACTGCGACATTACACTGGTGATGTTTTGCACGTAACGCACATCGCTGTACGTATTCGCCATTTCGTAATAGAGCCCGTTGGCATCGTTTAAAGGGTAAATATTTTGCGGATATGGCAACCCGGTTGTTTCCTGAAACTGCGGAATACGGTTGTAAATATCGGGGTTGTGTTCGCCAAGGTCCTGCAATGCAAGAATATTGCGGGCTTCGGTAAAATTGCTGGTTTTATTGGTTACCCAAATTTCAATTTTGTTAATACTGATTGGCGTTAGCGGTGTTGCTGTGTTTTGCAGCCATTTGTCGTAATTAGCCCTGAAGTAGTGCGACAGGAAAAAGTGGCGGTTGGCGTCATAGTTTTCGGCTGAAATTTCGAAGTTGGTAACTTGAGCTCCTCCTTCTGTTTCAACAGTTTGCGACTCGCCTTTTTGCTGAGAAAAAATGGTGGTTACCGATAGTTTGCCGAACTGCATTTCTCCTTTGATACCAAAAAGGTTGGAAGCGCCAGTAATGAGCGATCCATTCAACGGAAGCGAAACATTTCCGGCTTCAATTTTCCGCAGAATTTCATCTTCTTCACCTGTATATTCGAGGTTCATTTTATTTTCGTAATCAAACGAAGCTTCTGTGTTGTAATTCACGCGCATGTTCATTTTTGTACCAATCTGACCCACCACATTCATCTGAATTTTTTCATCGAAATCGAAAGTGGGAACTTTGCGCAAACGCTCAGGAATAGCAGGGTTTTCGGTGGCGTTCATCTGGTATCCGAAACTCACCTCAACATATCCCTGTGGCTGAATATTGATTGTATTTCCGCCAAAAATGCGGTTAAAAGCTTCGCCACCGATAGTAAGTTCGGGAATGAGTGAACGTTCTTTATCAAGGTCGGCAACCCGCGAACGCTCGCGCCAGTAGTTTTTTATCGATTGTTCGAAATCGTAATCCACATAATCATCAAGCGACATGGTTTGTGGCAAACGGTAGTTCAGGTCTCCTACTTTCTCATAAAAAACATATTGCCCGGTTACAGGGTCGTACTCAATTTCGTATTTAATATTACCGGGTTTATTGAGGTACAATTTTAACGAATCGGTATTCGGTTTGCCGAAAGCCGGCTGGTCTTTAAACGGAAATGGCAACGGGCCGGTGGTATCAATTTCCACCGTATCGCGGTTCTGATTTAACGGAAAATAAGAAAACTCCCCATTAACAGCAGTTTTGCCGGCGGCAGTGGCAGCCAGCAAAAGTGTAAACAGCAAAAGGAAGTATATTTTATATATGCTTCGGTCTGAAATCATTCGAGTTTATAACCTTTTTAACGCTTGCTTTATCACGCTCTCAACGGTTGTTTGCGGCTGCTCCTGAAGTAGTTTTGTCACCACCTTTTCTGCATCTCTTTTAACAAATCCGAGCATGACTAATGCTGATAACGATTCATTGAGAATTGTATTGTCTGGCAGTGCGAAAATCGTGTCGTTTTCCCTGAATTTTCCGAGTTTATCTTTCAAATCGATAATAATCCGCTGGGCTGTTTTTATACCGATACCTTTTACTGCTTTTAAAACCGCCACGTTTTCGGTGGTAACTGCAGTGGCAATTTCATCGGGACTCAGCGACGACAGCATCATGATTGCCGTGTTTGCCCCCACACCATTTACCGAAATCAGGTTTCTGAAAAGTTCGCGTTCAGTTTTATCGGCAAAGCCAAACAAAAGGAGGGCATCCTCGCGCACCACCTGGTGAAGGTAAATAAGCGCATCGGTTTTCTGGTTCAGTTTTGTATAAGTATTCAGCGAAATATTTACACTGTAACCCACTCCGGCAGCTTCAATAACCACACTGGCCGGATTGCGCTCGATTATAGTACCCCGGATAAATTCGTACATGGTTTTTGCTGAAATTAAATTTGGTCGTCTTCCTCTTCAATGTTCACACTCTCGTCAACCTGGTTCGGGTTGAAGTGGTACGATTTGAGCGGGTTTTTGCTGATTTCCTGATATAATTTCCGGTTTTTATACACATCGATTGCCAGAAACATTGCCTGCCTGAACGACTCAGGCGAAGCTTTGTCCTCGCCGGCAATAGCATATGCCGTTCCGTGCGCGGGCGATGTGCGGATTACCGGCAAACCGGCTGTATAATTTACCCCGTGTTCAAACGACGTGAGTTTAAACGGAATCATTCCCTGGTCGTGGTACATGGCCAAAATTGCATCGTATTTTCTGTAGTCTTCCGACCCGAAAAATCCATCGGCAGGAAATGGTCCTAAAGCGATGATGCCTTCCTTCTTGGCCTGAATAATGGCCGGAAGAATTACATCAATTTCCTCTTTCCCAAGCAACCCGTTGTCGCCGGCATGTGGATTTAAACCAAAAACTGCGATTCTGGGTCGCGGAATCGAAAAATCCTGTTGTAACGTTCGCGATATAATCCGCAGTTTCGAAAGTACAGCCTCTTTGGTAATATGTTTGGCGACTTCCGAAAGTGGCATATGTGTGGTAACCACACCCATTTTCATGGTTTCGCTCACCATCAGCATCAGGTAATTGTTTGTTTTAAAACGTTGGGCTAAAAATTCTGTATGTCCCGGGAAATCAAAATTTTCGCTTTGGATATTGTCTTTGTTGATAGGGGCTGTAACCAACACATCAATAAGTCCCTGTTCAAGATCGATACATGCGGCATCGAGTGCATTAAACGACGACTCACCAGCTTCGCGTGTCGATTTTCCCAATTCAACGCGGGTATTATCGTCGATACAGTTGATAATGTTGATTCTTTTTGAATGTGCTTCGCCAATATTACGGATGTGATTAAAACTCAATCCCTCAATATTCAACGCTTTGCGGTGATAGGCAGCCACTTTGGGAGAGCCGTAAATTACGGGTGTGCAAACTTCGAGCATGTGCGGCTCGTTGAGTGTTTTAATAATCACCTCGTAGCCAATACCGTTGATATCACCGTGTGTAATGCCTACTTTTATTGTATCCTGATTTGCCATTTTATGCTGTTTCGGTTATTTGTATTTCATTTTAAACGAGCGGCAAAGTTAGTTTTTTTAGTTGAATTTCTTTAAAAAGTTGTAAAGCAGCCTCGTTCCGAAACCAGTGCCACCGGCAGGCTGGTAATGGTCTTTCTCGTCGAGATAAGGTGTTCCGGCTGTATCGAGATGAATCCACGGATAGCTGGTAAAATGTTCGAGAAATTTTCCGGCAATGGTTGACTGCGCCTCGCGAACACCGAGGTTGTTCAGGTCGGCCACTCCCGATTTCAGCGGTTCGGCATATTCTTCCCAAAGCGGAACCTCGATGAGTCTTTCGAATGTTTCGTTACCGGTTTCCTTTAATTTCAGCAGGTATTCTTCAGCGTTTCCCATCACCACCGAAGCACATTTTCCGGCCACAATATCAGCCGCGCCGGTTAAAGTGGCCACATCAATTACCAGCGCCGGTTCATATTTTTTTGCATAACTCAGTGCATCGGCCAAAATCAGGCGGCCTTCAGCATCGGTATTTCTGATTTCAACTGTGGTACCGTCGAACATTGTAATAATATCGCCCGGTACATAGGCATTTCCATCGGGACGGTTATCGGTTGCCGGAACCAGCCCAACTACGTGAACCGGAATATTGTTTCTGGCAAGTGCAAAAACTGTTGCAGCAACTACTGCAGCGCCGGCCATATCGCTTTTCATGTAATCCATCGATTTTGGCGTTGGTTTTAAACTCAGTCCGCCTGTATCGAAGACCACGCCTTTTCCAACCAGGGCAACAGGTTTTGTGTTAACAGCATTTGCAGGGTTCCATTCCAGAATGGTAAAAGTTGGCGGGTCGATACTTCCACGGTTTACGGCAAGCAAACCACCCATTTTCAACGCCTCAATTTTTTGTTTGTGAAATACTTCAACAGAAAACCCTGCTTCTTCTCCCATTTTTTCAATTTCGGCTGAAAATTGTGTGGCTGTTAAAAACGAGAGCGGTTCGTTTACCAAATCGCGCGCTTTAAAAACAGCCTGAACGAGGTTTACAGTTTCAGCAATTTGTTGATTGGTTAAAGTACTACAAACAATTTCAAGCTCTTCAAAACGAAAATCTTTTTCTTTTTTGTATTTATCAAACGAATAGGCTGTCAGAAGCAATCCTTCCACAAAAGCTAAAGTGATTTCAGCGTTTTCCATCCCTGAAAGCTGAACTCTTGTGGTTTTTTCGGCTATCAGTAAATCGCAAAATTTTGAACCGGCTTTTCTGGCAGCTTCATTTTGCTGATGGGCAGGAATTCCGGACTTGTGTTTATACACAAAACTGAATTTTGGGTACCGATAAACTACACACGTTGACTCTTTCTCCGGTTTTGAGTTGATATAACTTTTTTCAGCTTCAGAAAATCCCAGAAAATGAAAATTATCGATGTTTTCTGTGAGATAAGCGGTTGAAGCATTTTCGCTCAAATGTGCTGTTTTTGAGATTTTTGGAATCATAAGTAATATTTTGCGCCAAAAATAGCACATTATTGATATTGCAACTCAACACATTAACAATTACAAAAATGAAGGATGACTTACTTTTTGCAAATACCGGAAACTGATTACCAGTCTGATGATTTGCCAATTCAGAAAACAAAAATTACAGCGGATATTTTTTTTCGATGTAAATGACAAGCGAATTCATTTTCAAAACTTCGAACCCGTGTAAAAGATAATCTTTCACAAATTTACGCACTTGGTTGTTTAGTTTTACATTGGCCATTATAATATCAACAGCCTTCATATATTCGGTTTCGCGCTGTTTTTGGGTAATAAACGGACTGTTGTACCGAATCAGGTAATTAAAAATATTGTCGGTATATACCTTTGAATTAATCAGGCTGGGATTTGAAAAATCAAGCACTTTAAAATAATCCGACTTAAAAGCAATTAACCGCTCTTCGGGCGATAAATATCCATCTAACATGGGTAAACGCTGGTTTTTAATCACCTGCGAAACAAACAAACCGCGGCTTTCCTGCGATGCTTTTACCACAAACATGTCGCGTTCCATTTGTATTTGATTGTACAGATTGGCAATCTCGTTGATTTTTACTGAATCCGAAGTTTTCCGGCTTTTGTCAACTTCACTTTCGAGGATGCTCATCTTTTCCAAAAGTTCGCGATCTTTTGCCCTGAAACTGTACCAGGCCGTATTTTCTTTTGATTGCTTTATTTTCAGTTTTTCTTCTGTTGCCTCAAAATCAGTTTCAAACACCATGTTTTCATTATCAAAAATAAAATCCAACTGATGCGGAGGTTTATTCATTATTCTTTCATAGCTCGTGTTTCCGAGGATAATTCTGTAAATTCCGGCATGTGAGTTTTCAGGAAAAACAAATTTCACAAGGGCTGATGATTCACTCACCTGAATACTGTCAATTGGAATAAAATTGTCGCCCAGTACTGCCCCAAAAATAACCATACCCGATGGCTGATTTTGAATTTGCATTTCAACTGAAAAGTTCTGGGCAAATAACCCAAAATGAATAAAACAGGCTGAAAGCAAAGTGATTATAGTGATAGGCTGTTTCAATTTTTCAATTTTTAAATGTTAAAATCAGAAAAGTAAATGTAGCATTTTTGCATTTTTAATTCAGCATTGCCATCACCATTTAAGCATAAAAACAATTCGCACGGTGCATTGCCATTCTTCAGGGGTAGAAAGTTTTTTTTTCAAAAAATTTTTTCTTTTACGAAAAGCTGTTATTTTTGCAACGCTTTTGAAAAAGGGCAACCGTTCAAAAAAACAATGTATTCTCTAGTAGCTCAGTCGGTTAGAGCGGTCCCGAAGTACATCGGGATTAATCCGCAGGTCGGAGGTTCTGATTGATAAAGTGAAAAAGTTGAAATAAATTCTCTAGTAGCTCAGTCGGTTAGAGCGGTCCCGAAGTACATCGGGATTAATCCGCAGGTCGGAGGTTCTGATTGATAAAGTGAAAAAGTTGAAATAAATTCTCTAGTAGCTCAGTCGGTTAGAGCGGTCCCGAGGTACATCGGGATTAATCCGCAGGTCGGAGGTTCTGATTGATAAAGTGAAAAAGTTGAAATAAATTCTCTAGTAGCTCAGTCGGTTAGAGCGGCGGACTGTTAATCCGTAGGTCGTAGGTTCAAGTCCTACCTGGAGAGCAAAAAGGCTGGAAGCAATTCCAGCCTTTTTTTATTATAGTCAGGCATGTTTTACGTTTATATTCTTTACTCACCTGGTTCCGATTTGTATTATGTTGGTTCAACAGACAACATACAAAGAAGATTGGAAGAGCACAATTTCTTGTCAGACAAGAGCTTTACATCAAAATACCGACCCTGGGAATTAAAAGGCAGTTTTGAGGTTGGAAGTTCGCGTTCGCTGGCATTGACAATAGAAAAGCATATTAAAAAGCAGAAAAGCAGGAAATATATTGAAGAAATAATATCCAGAAACAGTATTTCATCACTTATTGGCCGCTTCAGTTCGGTGAGTCAGAGCGGTCCCGATGTACATCGGGATTAATCCGTAGGTCGTAGGTTCATTCCGACGTACGTCGCGGACTACCTGTAGAGCTGGATAGATAATCAGAATTAACTAAAAAGCCTGAAATCATTGATTTCAGGCTTTTTTTGTTTTCAGCCGGTGGTAAAATTTGCAGATAATTTTGGACCCATCTATCGTTCAGGGTTCACGGTAATCGGGTACTGAGAATTTTTGAATCCAATTTTTCTATCGATGCAAAACAATTCCTGATTTGACGGAATTTCTATCAGTTATGATTCTGTAAATAAATGTATTGCCGTTGCGTCCCAATTCATCGTAGGTAAAATTGATGGTTTGACGTCCGGGAACCACGTTAACTATTTTCCTGCAAACCAACTGACCCAAAAGATTTTCAATAACAATATCTGCTTCAGCATTATTTCCTGACTCAAAATCAATTTTAAAATTTTCGCTGAACGGATTTGGATAAACAACCAGATTAACACTATTTGCAGCGGTAATCTCTGGACTGGATAGAACAAACGAAGGAACTATTTTATCTATTTCCTGGTCGAGCCAGTCGATTCTGTTGTTAACCCATTTTTTCAGGTAATTCACCTCGTTTTGGTAAGTGCCTCCAACATAATTATTTGGCCAGACATAGGTACTCAGCACGTCAAACTTTTCGAAGTTTCTGACTTGTGCATCTTTTAACACGTTCTGGCATGAATCAATAAAATTATTAATTGTGTTTTTGCTGATAACGTTTTCGCGAAGTTTCTCCCAACGGTATTTCAGCATTGTTTCAAAATACGGGTCTTCCCTGAACCTGTCCCACCAAAAAGGTATTTCGTACCAGTCGCCGGCACCAATACCATCCGATGCCCATCCTTTTTCGCTTCCTGCACTGAAAAAATTGGCGTTACCAAAACAAATATTAAAATCCCAAAATGGCGACATAACAAGTTTACCACCCTTGCTGTCCTTGTCTTTGTGAAAATAAACGCTTACCCTGTAACCATCGAGGTTACGGCTCAGTTCGGTAATAATAAAATAGTCGATAAACGATTCAACATCAATGTAAGACCTGTATCCCAAACCAGGGTCTTTAAAATCCTGGCCATGCAGGGCATATTCAAACTCGATGATGTGCGACCTGATATAATACCGCTGTTGCGGAGTAAGATCTTCGTATGAAGGATCGACATACGAAAAAGGCACATCAACACTTCCGGTTCTTCCCATAAATGGCGAATTCCAGCTTCCTTCCTGGTCCCTGTCGATGCTTATAATGTATCCTCCGGTCAATTCATCGCCTGAATTATCTTCGGGTTTTAACTTTGCAATATCAACCCTGTTTTTATCGATTTTAATTTTTTCAACGAGCAAATAAACGCCCCGGTATTCACCGTTAATCATCACTTCGGCATACTTTGTCCGCGGATGCCAGCGGTCGCTCATGGCGTTACCAATGCTGTAGGCCAGTGCATTGCGCATCAATGATTTATCGGAGTATGGACCGTGCAGAACCCAGTCGTTTTCGGCGGGCAACCCCAGCAACGAAACATTGTTGTTTGAGCCGTCAGGCAACCTGGTTTCAACATTAAAGCTTTTTTTAGGAAACATTTGCGAGGTATTCCCTCTGATTTCGATACCAATTAATCCGTCGTATTCATAATTTGTATCGTCGAATTTGTTTACACCATTTGCATTATTAATCACCTGCATTTTAGCCACAATTTTTGGCTCGTCAACAATAGTTTTTCCTTCGGTGTTGATTTTTATGATGGGCAAGTCGGAATCAAGTTTAATTATCGGCGCTTTGAACCAGGCCGGAACATTGCTGAAAATGATTTGATCTCCCCCGATTTCGGCATTCAGAAAAACACGCGCCGACAAATCGGAAGAGGTTGAACTTGTATTTAAAATATGAACAGCCAGAATATTTGTTCCGCGAATTAACAAGCCCGGATAAATCATAACCCTTTCCGGTTGACCTCCCTGATAAAGCTGTGCTTCGTGATCGGCTGAAAATTCTGTATTAATTCCGGGTTTTCCTGCGGGCAGATTTTTGGATCTTCCAATTTCAGCACCATTTAAATAGGCAACAAAAGCATCATCGTAATCTATATCCAGTATCAGGTTCGAAACAATTACGGTGTTTGGCAAATTAAAGGTTTTGCGCAAAAACATCGATTTTGTTGCGGTAACAACTGTATTGTCATCATTGTCACCATAACCAAATCCACCTTTCCCGGTAAGCCAGTTCTCATCGTTAAAATTCAATGCTTTCCAGTCATCAGCTGGCTCGGCAAACGGCAGAAAATATTTAAAATCATCGGTTTCGGTAACTATACTTTCCCAGTGCGACTGACTTCGTAATTGTAAAACGCAAAAAGTCAGCAGAATTATAAATTGATATTTCAGCATTTTTTGTTTGTTTCTTTTTGTTATTTAAAACTCTGCAACCACCGGCCAACCCTCGTTATCCCAGTTCAGTTTTTTAATAATCAGTTTTGATTTTCCCTCATCATCGGCATCGTAACCATGAAAAACAATGTAATCTGTTCCATCGAAAGTGTAAACCGAATTGTGTCCCACGCCGTACCAATCCTGATTACCCTGAAGAAGAATGGTTCCTCCACCGGTTGCCAATGATTTTCCATTTTTATCGAAGTACGGACCGGGAATAGTTTCAGAACGGCCAACTATCATTTTATAGGTGCTGTTCACCCCTTTACAGCAATAATCGATGGAAGCAAAAAGATAATAGTAATTACCCATCTTAAAAATAAACGGGGCTTCGATGGCGTTTCCACCGGCATCCTTCGGGTTGTCGTCGATTGCTGGCGGATTGATATCAAAAGAAGACTTTTTACGGGATGCAATTGTGGGTATCGAATTGATGTCTTCTGCGGGAGCGGTTGCTTCGCTGTTTAGTTTTACCAGTTTCAAACCATCCCAGAACGAACCGAAACTTAAATAAGGAGTTCCGTCACCGGCAATAACCAGGTTAGGGTCAATTGCATTCCAGTTGGTCTCGCCCGGAAACGATTGAATTACTTTTCCGTGGTCAGTCCATTTAAATTCAGGGTCGGCAGGATCGAGGGTTTTGTTGGTTGCCAGACCGATACACGATGTATTTTTCCCGAATGCCGAAACCGAATAGTAGAGGTAGTATTTCCCGTTAAAAAACGAAATGTCCGGAGCCCAGATATGACCTCTGAAACCGGCCACAGCTTCGACAGCCCATTTGGGCGGTTCCGGAAAAACTGGCTGCTCCCGTTTCCATTCCTTCATGTCTTTTGACGACCACACGCTGATTCCACGGCCTGTGCAAAAAATGTAATATGTATCGTTGTGTTTTGCCACTACCGGATCGTGCACCGAAATGCCTTGTCCGTTGGAAACCGTTGTAAAAAGCAAAATTACAAGTGCTATGTTTAAAATTATTTTCACGGTATTTTTAATCAGCAGCGTTTAAATTCAGGTGAATGTTTTGGCGCAATTTCAACAAATTCGCAAAAAAAGGCAGACTGATTTTAGGATTTTTATATCACAAACTCGGCGGCATCAACCACAAACCAAACAGATGAGCAGAAAACTGAATTTCGCCAATAATTTTGGTTAATGCTGAAAACAAAAATGTAAGATAACCAACTTGCTTTCAGTTCTCTTTTAACTTTTGCAGGTATTCACTCGGATTCATGCCAAACTCCTCCTTGAAACACTGCCTGAAATAGCTGCTGCTGTTGATTCCGATGCGGTACATAATTTCTGAAATGTTGTATTTGTTAGTCAGCAAAAGCTGTTCGGCAAAGTTGATGCGCACTTTTCTGATGAATTCGTTGGCAGTGAGGTTGGTAAGCGCCTTTATTTTCCGGTAGAGTGTTGAGTGGCTCATGTTCATTTGCGTTGCAATGTATGAGATGTTCAACTCTTCATCTTCGAGGTTTGCTTCGATTGCTGTTGTCAGTTTCTTCAGAAATTCCTTATCCAGTTCGCCAATCGATTCGTTCAGCAATTCCTGTTTTTGTTTGAATTTTGATGTACTCGAAAGTGAATATTTTTTCCGTGCATCAATAATATTTTTCAGGCGGCTTTTTAAAAGGTTACTGCTGAACGGTTTTGTCAGGTAGGAGTCAGCACCAACATCGTATCCAACTTTCTGATCCTGCAGCGAACCTTTTGCTGTTAAAAGAACCACCGGAATATGACTTGTTCTTACATCGAGTTTTAACATCCTGCACATTTCGATACCATCCATAATTGGCATCATAATATCGCTGATAACAATATCCGGAATTTCCTCGCTGGCCATATCAAAACCTTCTTTTCCGTTTCGGGCTGAAATAATAGTGTATGAATCGCTGAGTGAATCTTTTATGTATTCAATTATCTCGGGGTCATCGTCAACAACCAGAATCACATTTTTAGCGTTTTCTTCCGATTCTTCGAGGTGGATTCCAGTCGGAAAATAGTGAATAGCGTCAGGGTAACTGTTGTTGATTAAAAACCTCACCCTGAATGTAGTACCTTCATTCAGTTTGCTTGCTGCACTGATTTCGGCTTCATGTAAATCAATCATATTTTTTACCAAAGCAAGCCCGATACCTGTTCCTTTTAGCGGGTGAGCGGCATTTTTTGCCTGGTAGTATCTGTCGAAAATGCGGGGTAAATCTTCTTCAGAAATGCCATATCCGGTATCAGCAACAAGAATTTCGGCATAATCGATTCCTGCTTCCTGAACTTTATTTAATTCCAGCCTGATATTTCCTTTGGCAATGTATTTAAATGCATTCGAAATGAGGTTATCCATGATAATTGAAAGCACATCGGGGTCAAAAAACATTTCCATCTTGTAATCCGGAACCTTGATTTCAAATTCAACTTCTTTGTTTTTATTCAGGTCGCGGTACTTTTCGCCAATTTCATAAATGTAAGTTGCCAAATCGTCCTTAATTACACTCAGCTTCCTGATTTTATTTTCCGATTTTCTGAATTCGAGAAGCTGATTCACTGTTTGCAGCAACCGGTTAGCAACTCGCTGAATCATGGTTAGTTTCTTTAAATGCTCGGATTTCAGCGAATCGTCGGCCAGCAGGTCTTCCAGCGGACCTAAAATCAATGTCATCGGACTGCGTAATTCATGTGTGATGTTGGTAAAAAACCGTAGTTTTTCTTCATTTAAATCATGTTCCTGCTGGCGGCTCTTTTTTTCGAGCAGCAAATCGTTTTCAACCTTCAGTTTATTGGTGTAAAACTGCATAATCAATATGAGGATGGCCAACGAAATCAGCACGTAAATCATTATCATCCAACTGGTAAGCCAAATTGGTGGTTGAATACGCACAACAATTGAAGTAACTTTGTCTGACCATTCATTGTTCTGGATTCTTGTTTTCAGGTTAAAAACATATTTCCCTGGTTTCAGATTTCTGAAAGTTACATCGGGCCCGGTATTTACAAGATACCAATCGTCATCGAGGCCTTCCATCTGGTATATAAACTCTACCTTTTTGGCCATCGAATAATCAAGAATATTAAAGTTGATTTGAAAAGAATTCTGGAAGTGCTTCAATTCAATCTCATCGCGAAACGGAATATCTTCGAATTGACCGAGATAATTTTTACTGTTGGCAACCGAAAAGCCTGTAAACACTGCCACCGGCGTAGTAATTGTTGACTGTTCAGGATTCTGACTGAACCAGGTTGCACCGTTTTGCGAACCAAAATAAATCTTCCCGTCACGGGTCTTTGTTACCGAACCATTCAGGTAATCGCCGAAAACGATATCATCAACCACATCGAAATTACTGACATGCATTGTATTAATATCAATGTGGCTGATGCCGTTAATTGTACTTATCCAGATTTCATTTTCAGAACTTCCTTCAATTACTGCCCTCACATTCGATTCTGTCAGTCCCGAGGATATCCCAATCTGAATAATGTCTTTTACATTGTAGTTCCTGAACAGGTAAAGGTCGTTCTGCGTAGCCACCCACATGCGGTTTTTGGAATCGCGGTACAAATCGAATATGGAATAGAACCTGAACTGTCCGCCAAAATCATAAAGGCGTTTGAAGTTTTTGTCGTACACCGCCAATCCGCCGCCAAGCGCTCCCACCCAGATATTCCCGTTTTCATCTTCTTCCACAACCCTTACATTGTTATCAATCAGCTCTGAATTAGCCAGGGTATAAATTTTTGACTCTCCGGTTACGATGTTGTACACATACAGTCCAATGTCGGTTGAAATCCATAAATTATGTTCCGAATCTTCATGAAAATTGTAAATGGGAATATTCTCCAGATTATCGAAACATGAAAGGAGCTGGTAATTTTGTGTTTTGTTGTTGTACCTGATTATCCTGCCGTCATCGGTCCCAATCCACATATCATTTGTATGGTCTCTGAATACACTCAGCACATTCAGTGGTTTCTGGCTGATATTCACCCTGGTTATTTCCCTTATTTTTTTTCCGTCACGGTAAATGCAAATGCCACCCGAACCGTTGGCGAACCAAACATTATCTTCAATATCGGTACAAATCCCGATTACCGGTTTACTGTTCAAACTGTTAACATTGTTCACCAGCGGCAGGTAATTAATCTGGTTAAAAAACGGCGCTTTTTTCGATTTGAAATTAATGCCACTGCCATATCCGCCAATCCAGATATTTCCGAATGAATCCTGAAACATGGTTTGTACCGATGGGCTTGAAAGACAATCGGGAGTAACTCCAAAACCAATGTGTTCGAACCTGAATGTTTTTGGATAGGCTGAATTATTTGGTGCATTCAGTTTTAAAATATTGATTCCGCCGCCTTCAGTTCCAAACCAAAGTTCCGATTCATGAGGTTCAATGATGCTTTCAACCGAGTTGCCCGATAACGAAAACGGGTCTTCACTGTCGTGAAAGAAGTTTTGCATTTTACCGGTTTCACGGTCAAACAATGCCAAACCGTTTCGGGTGCCAATCCAGATTTGCTTTTTTGAATCGATAAACATGCAGGTTACTGTGTTATCGGGCAGCGAGGTTGGGTCGTCCGGTACATGCCTGTAGTTTTTGGCAGTTCCGGTTTTTGGATTGATAATGCTGAATCCCTCGGTAACATGCCCGACAAAAACACTTTCGTCAGAATCGTACAAAACACACCAGTTGTAATTTGAACCCAAACCCTGAGTATTTGCCACATTGTAATTGGTAAACCGGGCGGTTTCACGGTTTAATACATCAATTCCACCGTCGTAAGTGGCAAACCAGATGTTTCCATTTTTATCACCATCAATGTGGGTTACACCATTTGCACCCAAATCATTGGTTTCCGGGTTGCCATAGTCATGCTCATAATGTGTAAATACCCGGCTTTTATAATTGTAGGCATCAACACCGTCCTTTTCAGTAGCAATCCAGATTACATCGTCAATTGGGTCGGCAAAAACATAGTTGAGTACATTGCTGCATATTGAATTTGGTTCTGTATCTGAAGATTTGAAAACCTGGAAAGTGTTTGAATCGAAGCGGTTTAAACCGTCTTTTGTTCCAATCCAGATAAAGCCGTCCTTGTCCTGTGTAAAACTGATGACATTTTCGTTTGACAAGCCTTCCTCGACACCCAGTTTCACAATTTTTTGTGCAAAGCCGGGGCTCAGCGTCAAAAACAGGTAAAAGCAGGCCAGAATTATTTGTTTTATCGGTTTCATTTTTGTTCGTTTCATCATTGTGACAGTCGTAAAATTAATCAAAAAGTCAATTGCAATTTTTTACACAGAAACTGATTTTACTGGTTGACCGTTTTCTAACAGATGAATGACGAATCCTTTACTTATTGAATCTTTCAGTGTGCTTAATTTTAGCCTGATTTAAATTTTGTGAATCAGTTGCTTTCACGTGTTGTAACTTACATAAGAGGCAAAACAAATCATTGGTATTTAAATCATTCAGACTGAAAACCGGGTAATACAGTTTTAAAATTTACAGGAAAAAGTAAAATTCAACGCAATAGATTTATGTTCGTCCGAAAAAAAATATTCGCATTTATATTCCTGCTTTTGTGGGGAGTTTTTCAGAATTGCACGGTGACGAATAATGAAATCATTCACAAACAACTCTTCGATTTGAACTGGAAGTTCAGCCCCGGTGACCATACAGCAGCCAACGAAACTGGTTTTAACGATTTTAACTGGAGAAGTATTGATTTGCCCCACGACTGGAACACCGATACTGTTTTAACCGATTCGATGAAAAAAGCAGAAAAAGCGGGAAAGAACACAGAAACAGGATGGTACAGAAAGAATTTCGAAATTCCTGAAAACTGGGCTGGGAAAAAAATTGTGATTGAATTTGAAGGAATAAACGGGCAACACGAAATATTCGTAAACGGAGTTTCTGTAAAATGTACATTGAATGACAAACAGCAAGCACAAGCTGACCTTACTCCTAACCTGCATCTAAAAGGTAATAACCTGATTGCCATCCGCGTTAATGACAGCAAAGAATCAGTTTCTGCAAGAAAAAATGAAAAAGGAATTTTTGGTCACGTTTGGCTTGTGATTAAAGACAATGGACGAAATCCCTGATTCAGCGCGTTTTTAAAAATTACATTCCTAAAAAGGTCGATTCAAACAGGATTTCGATTCACAATTTTTCCTCTTTCAGGCATCAACAATTGATGCAGATTTTATAATTGTTAATTGACGAATTTGTATTGAAGCGAATTGTTCAATTGGATTATTTTTGTTGGTAACGACTGAATTAAAATGATTCGGCTGAAAAAAATGAGCACTAAACCAATTTTGAACCTTACTTAATAAAATGATTAAACACAAACTTCTTAAAATCACTTCACTGCTGCTTGCACTGACATCTTTTGTTTTGACCTCGTCGGCTCAGAACAAGCCATTTGCAAAAGGCGAATTTATAACCTGGGCGCAAACACCGCCTATGGGCTGGAACAGCTGGGATTGCTACGGCCCAACCGTGGAAGAGCACGAAGTAAAAGAAAACGCCGTTTACATGGCCGAAAACCTGAAACAATCAGGTTGGGAGTACATTGTGGTTGATATTCGCTGGTTTGTGGAAAACGACAAAGCCGGTGGTTACAACCAAACCGACCCGCGTTATGTAATCGACAAATATGGCCGCTACCAACCCGCTGCTAACCGATTTCCCTCTGCCGCCAACGGAAACGGATTTAAAGCGCTTGCTGATTTTGTGCACAGCAAAGGTTTGAAATTTGGAATTCACATCATGCGGGGAATCCCGAAAATTGCCGTCGAAAGAAAATTGCCGATTCTGGGGGCAAACGGAATCACTGCCGACCAGATTTATTCCACCGAATTACAATGCCCCTGGTTGCGTGATAATTACACAATTTTAGCCGGTAAACCGGGTGCGCAGGAATACTACAATTCAATTTTTAACTTGTATGCCAGTTGGGGCGTTGACTTTGTAAAAGTGGACGACCTTTCGCGGCCATATCACAAAGCCGAAATTGAACTTATCAGAAATGCAATTGACCAGTGTGGCCGCCCGATTGTGCTAAGTGCATCGCCGGGTGAAACGCCTTTTAAAGATGCTGAACATGTAAAAGAACATGCCAACATGTGGCGGATGGTGGATGATGTGTGGGATACGTGGGGACACCTCAACCACCTGATGGATGTGGCGCAGCAGTGGTATCCTTACATTGCACCGGGTACCTGGCCCGACTGCGACATGATTCCGCTGGGCAGAATTTCCGTCCGCGGCGAACGTGGCGAAGACCGGATAACCCGACTGACGCGCGATGAGCAATATTCGCTGATGACATTTTTTACCATTTTCAAATCGCCGCTGATGTTTGGCGGTGATATGCCCAGTAATGACGAATTTACACTTTCGCTGCTCACCAATAAAGAAGTGCTGAAAATGCACCGCGAAAGTGCCGGCGTAAAACAGATTTATCACGAAAACGGGAAGGTTGCTGTGACCTCGAAAAATCCAAAAACAGGAGAAACTTATCTCGCGCTTTTCAATATTTCAGACCAAAAAGAACCGGTGAACATCGGTGTTGAACTTTCAAAACTTGGTATTGAGGGAAGTTGTAAAATCACGAACCTGTGGACCGGAGAAAAGCTGGGCAACTTCAAAGGTTCTTTTAGTGCAGGATTGAATGCACATGCCTGTGGCCTCTATAAAATCAATTAAGAAACGATGAAACATAAATTAATTCTGGGTTCAATTTTATTGCTGATTTCGGGTTTCGGGGTTTTTGCCAACGAACCTGATTCGGCTTATATTTTTGCTTACACCAGCGGAAAACACAACAACACCGCCGGATTGCACATTGCGTGGAGTGTCGAAAGGGAAAACTGGCACGGAATCGGTCCTGAATTCAGGTTTCTGAGCAGCGATTTTGGCGCCTGGGGAAGCCAGAAAAAAATGATAAATCCGTTTCTCTTTCAGGATAAAAATGGGCTGTTCCATTGTCTTTGGACATTGAACAACGAAACCGGCCAGTTTGCACACGCCGCCAGCGAAGACCTTTACAACTGGAAACGGCAATCGTATCCCGAAGTACTGGAAAACGGCAATGTTAAAGCGCTGGAAGCTTCTTTTGATGCTGATAAAAAAACTTATCTCATTACCTGGCAGAGTGAATCAGAAGGGCAGAAAAAGTTATATAAAACTTCAACTTCTGATTTTAAAAATTATTCTACAGCAGCAGCGGCAGCCGAAAATGAACGTCTGAATCTGCGCGAAACCGTTTTGGTGGATGGTGAAAAACAGGAAGGAACAATCGTCAAAATTCCCTGGAAACAAATCGATGCATTGATAAAATGGCAGCAGTGGAGCCGGTTTCACGAAGAGGAACGGGCTGACAACACAGGAAAAGATGCAATCCGGTTTAAAGATTTGCAGACTGTAAAAGCCAGCATTTCGATGTATCCTGAAAAAACAAAATCCATCAGCGACAAGTTAATCGGTGTATTTTTCGAAGATATTAATTATGCAGCCGATGGCGGATTGTATGCCGAACTGATTCAAAACCGCGGCTTTGAATACAAACTTTCCGACAAATCGGGCCGCGACCCTTCGTGGAATGCCCAAAAATCCTGGTCGCTGACGGGTGACGGTGCTTCCTTTTCCATCGATACCATCAATCCGTTACACGAAAACAACAGCCATTTTGCTGTGCTTGCCATTCAAAATCAGGGGGCGGCACTGGTAAACGAAGGTTTTGCCGGAATATCGGTTCGCCAGGGTGAAAAATATAATTTCTCGGTTTTTGCAAAATCGCTGAAAGGCGAAAAAGGAAGTTTGCTGGTTCGTGTAACCAGTGAATCGGGCGAAATTCTGGCAGAAGGCAAAACAAAAAAAATAAGCGGCGACTGGAAAAAACAGGAACTCCAAATTACAGCCAACAAATCGGCTGATAAGGCAAAACTCGAAGTAATTCCACAGTTCACGGGTAAAGTGGCGCTGGACATGATTTCGCTTTTCCCGCAAAATACTTTCAAACAACGTAAAAACGGTTTGCGTGCCGATTTGGCGCAGGCCATTGCCGATTTACATCCGCGGTTTGTCCGTTTTCCGGGGGGTTGTGTTGCCCACGGCGACGGCATTCAGAATATTTACCACTGGAACAATACAGTGGGGCCGCTGGAAGCACGCGTTCCGCAACGCAATATCTGGAATTACCATCAATCGGCCGGATTGGGATATTTCGAATATTTTCAGTTTTGTGAAGATATTGGCGCCGAACCACTCCCGGTGCTGGCAGCGGGTGTTCCGTGCCAGAATTCGGCCACCTGCGGACACGGCCAGCAGGGCGGCATTCCGCTGTGCGATATGGACGAATACGTTCAGGAAGTGCTCGACCTGATTGAATGGGCGAATGGCGACAAATCAACAAAATGGGGAAAAATACGCGCAGCAGCCGGTCATCCCGAACCTTTTAACCTGAAGTACATTGGCATTGGCAACGAGGATTTGATAACCGATGTTTTTGAGGAACGGTTTACCATGATTTACAAAGCCGTGGTAGAAAAACACCCCGAAATAACGGTGATTGGAACAGTTGGTCCGTTTTACACCGGAACCGATTATGTGGAAGGCTGGGATTTGGCAACCCGCCTGAAAGTGCCGGTGGTTGACGAGCACTATTATCAGCCGCCCGGCTGGTTTATTCACAACCAGGATTTTTACGACCGCTACGACCGCTCAAAATCAAAAGTTTACCTGGGTGAATATGCCGCACATTTGCCGGGCCGCCCGAACAATATTGAAACTGCCTTGTCGGAAGCGCTTTACCTCACCTCGGTGGAGCGAAACGCTGATTTGGTTGTGATGACTTCGTACGCACCGCTTTTGGCAAAAGAAGGTTTTACCCAGTGGACGCCCGATTTGATTTACTTTAACAACACCGAAGTAAAACCAACTACCGGTTATTACGTGCAGAAACTGTTCGGGCAAAATGCAGGCGACGTTTACATTCCGTCGCAAATCAGTTTGTCCGACAAAAGGGAAGATGTGAAAAAACGTGTGGCCCTTTCGGTTGTGCGCGACAGCAAAACAAACGATATCATCCTGAAATTGGTAAACCTTTTGCCGGCGCCGGTGGAATCGGATTTCGATTTTTCGGGATTGAACATCGCCGGACAGGAAGCCGTGCTCAGCGTTTTAAAAGGTTTGCCGGCCGACAGCAAAGTTTTGCCCGTGGAAAGCAAATTTCAGGTTTCCGAAAAACACGTTTACACGCTGCCTCCCTACTCGTTGTCAGTTATAAGAATAAAAAATAAAAACAAACAATAATTTGAAAATGAAAAGATTAGTTACCATTTTAATACTCGGAATCAGTTGCATCTATGCAAATGCGCAGGTTACTTTCGACCTCGACGTGCAAAAACCAGGCGCTTCAATCAGTCCCGATATGTACGGGGTGTTTTTCGAAGACATCAATTTCGGCGCCGACGGCGGTTTGTATGCCGAACTCGTGAAAAACCGGTCGTTTGAATTCGACCAGCCTTTCACCGGATGGACACCTTTTGGCGATGTAACGGTAAAATCAGAAAAACCGTGTTTCGACCGGAATCCGAATTACATACAGATGAACGAAAGCGGGCTGCGACGCGGTACCGGCCTCGAAAATGAAGGCTTCAGAAAGATTGGCTACAAACAAAATGCGGCCTACAATTTTTCGTTTTACGCACGTTCGAATGATGGTGGCGAAAAGAAATTCAGAATAGAACTGGTCAGTTCGAAAGAAGAAGTGGTTGGCAAAGGCGAAATTCTTGTTTCGGGCAATGAATGGAAAAGATATTCAGTTAGTCTGAAATCCGTTGTGACCGATGTAAAGGGCAAACTCAGGGTTGTACTCGAAACACGCGGAGTTGTGGATGTTGACCACATTTCGATGTTTCCGGCTGAAACCTGGAAAAACCGCGAAAATGGTTTGCGCAAAGACCTGGTTGAAGCGTTGTACGATTTGCAGCCCAAAGTTTTCAGGTTTCCCGGCGGTTGCATAATCGAAGGAAACACGCTCGAAACCCGCTACCAGTGGAAAAACAGTGTGGGACCAGTGGAAAATCGACCGCTCAACGAAAACCGCTGGAACTACACTTTTAAACACCGTTTTTTCCCCGATTATTACCAGACTTACGGATTGGGATTTTTCGAATTTTTCCAGTTGTGCGAGGATTTGGGCGCCGAACCGCTGCCGGTTGTCAGTTGCGGGCTGGCCTGCCAGTTTGAAAGTACCGAATGTGTTGAAGTTCACGATTTGGAACCGTACATTCAGGATGCCATCGATTTGATTGAATTTGCCAACGGCCCGGTTACCTCGAAATGGGGAAAAGTGCGCGCCGAAATGGGGCATCCCGAGCCATTCAACATGAAATATATTGCCATTGGAAACGAACAATGGGGCGAAGGTTACGTGGAACGACTGGTCAAATTCATGGAAGTTTTCAGGGAAAAATATCCTGAAATAAAAATCATTGGCAGTTCAGGGCCATATTCCGATGGTGAATATTTCGACCATTTGTGGCCAAAAATGAGAGAACTGAAGGTTGATTTGGTTGACGAACATTATTATAAAAGTCCGGACTGGTTTTTGAAAAATGCAGCCCGTTACGATAGTTACGACCGCAGCGGTCCAAAAGTGTTTGCCGGTGAATATGCAGGACATCATGAAACCCGCGATAACAACATGATTGCCGCCATTGCCGAAGCCGCTTTTATGACCGGGCTTGAAAGAAATGCCGACATCGTGCGGCTCGCAACTTATGCGCCGTTGTTTGCGCATGTCGATGCGTGGCAGTGGAAACCCGACCTCATCTGGTTCGACAACCTGAATGTGGTTCGCACGCCGAATTACTATGTTCAGCAAATGTATGCGCGAAATTCAGGCTCAAAAGTTCTGCCTTTAAAAATGAATGGCGGAAATATCACCGGCCAGGACGGATTGTACGCAAGTTCTTCGTTGGATGAAACCACTTCAGAAATCATCGTGAAAGTGGCAAACACCTCACCGGAAGTAAAGGAGATAAAAATCAATATCAACGGGCTGAAAAATCCGGTATTGAATAGTCGGGTTGAAATCACTGTGCTGCATTCAACAGTGCCCGAAGCAGTGAATACACTCGAAAAACCAAACAACGTCGCACCTGTCCACACTTTTGTTGATGCCGGTGCAAACGGATTCACCCTGAAAGCACAGTCGAACGCATTTTATGTTTGCCGTTTAAGAATCAAATAATCAGAAAATGCGATTGACAAAAATTCTCAGAAAGTTTTCGCCGGTTGTTATTGCGGTGCTGGCAATAATCATGCATTTACCTGCAAGTGCGCAAAAACCGGAGAAAAACGAAGCGTATCTTTTTACCTATTTCACTGGCAACGGACCGGGTGAAGAAGCCATCAGGCTGGCAGTAAGCACCGACGGGTACAACTATCGTGCGCTGAATAAAAATCAACCTGTACTCGAATCAAAAGTAATCAGCAAATCGGGAGGCGTGCGAGACCCGCATATTCTGCGCGGAAATGATGGCAAAACATTTTACATGGTGGTCACCGATTTATACGTACCCGAAATGGGCTGGAATAATTACGCGATGATTCTGATGAAATCAACCGATTTAATCAACTGGTCGTCGTCGGTGGTCAATATTCAGCAGACATTTCCGAAAGAATTTGGCGATGTAAACCGCGTTTGGGCGCCGCAAACCATTTTCGACAAAACAACCGGAAAGTACATGGTTTACTTTTCGATGAAACAGGGCAACAACCCCGACATTATTTACTATGCGTTTGCCAACAAAGATTTCACCGGGTTGGAATCGGCGCCAAAGCAATTGCTGTACAACCCAACCAACAACGCCTGCATCGATGGCGATATCATCGAAAAGGACGGTAAATTCTACCTTTTTCACAAATCGGAAAGTGGCGAACCGGGCATAAAACTGGCCATTTCGGATAAACTTACCGAAGGATACAAATACCCTCATCTGAACCGTGTGGACAAGGAAACTGACCGGGTTGAAGGTTCTGGCGTTTTTAAAATGAATAATTCGGATGACTGGATTCTGATGTACGATGTGTATGGCTCGGGGCGCTACCAGTTTACAAAAAGCAAAGACCTTGAGCATTTTGAAGTGATTGACCACGAAATCAGCATGAATTTTCACCCACGTCACGGAACCGTTTTGCCCATCACTTTAAAAGAATATCTCAGGCTGGTTGAAAAATGGGGAACACTTGACGACCCGTTGGTTGAGATAAATTCACCCGGCCTGAAAAAACTGAATATCGATTTGAAAGCTGAAGCTGGGACGATTCATCTCCCCGTAAAACGCGGCGTCAATCTGGCTGCTTTCGACCCGCAGTTTAACTGCTGGCCGGGATTTAAAGTCAGTCCGGCGGGTCCGCAGAATTTTACAAGCGGCCCGGTTGCCTTCACTTTTTCAATTGGCGAAAAAGTAAAAAAAGTGTACAAGGCGACTGCTTCCGAAGACCACAATCCGGTGCTCGAAGGCTATTTTGCCGACCCCGATATTTTGTATTCCGAAAAAACCGACAGTTTTTATATTTATCCCACTTCCGATGGTTTTGATGGCTGGTCGGGCTGGTATTTTAAAACCTTTTCTTCGAAAAACCTGGTCGACTGGAAAGACGAAGGCATCATTCTCGATTTGAAAAAAGATGTTACCTGGGCCAACCGTAATGCGTGGGCGCCCTGCATTGTTGAAAAGAAAATCAACGGTCAGTATAAATATTTCTACTATTTCACAGCGGCGCAAAAAATTGGGGTGGCAGTGGCCGACCACCCGGCAGGACCTTTTACCGACAGCGGAAAGCCGCTGATTAACTGGAAACCGGAGGGTGTAAAAGGCGGACAGGAAATCGACCCGGAAGTTTTTACCGACCCAAAAACAGGAAAAAGCTATCTGTACTGGGGAAATGGCTACATGGCGGGTGCCGAATTGAACGACGACATGGTTTCGCTGAACATGGCCACGCTGAAAACCTTTAACATTGACAAAACTTTCCGCGAAGGAACTTCGGTGATTTTTCGCAACGGTGTTTATTATTTTATGTGGTCGGAAGACGACACCCGCAGTCCGAACTACAAAGTGCGTTATGCAACCAGTGATTCACCGCTCGGAACACTTTCAATCCCTGAAAATAACATCGTGATTCAGCGCGACCCGGTAACCAACATTTTTGCAACGGGCCACAATTCTGCCATCCAGATTCCCGGAAAAGATGAATGGTATTTGGTGTATCACCGTTTTACCTATCCGAAAGGTGTTGATATGCCGCGGGGTTCGGGCGGTTTTCATCGTGAGGTTTGTATCGATAAACTCGAATTCGATGCCAACGGAAATATGCTGGAAGTAAAACCAACTTTTAAAGGAATAAAACCTGTCATCAAATAATCATTCAAAATGAATAAACTAAAAACCATACTGCTGATTCTTGTTGTTCTTTCAACAACAAAACTGACCTTTGCTCAAACTGGCTTTGGGAAAGCTGAAAAGATAAACGACAACTGGAAATTCATTCTGCAACAAACCGATAAGGAAGAGCTGAAAGACCTGGAAAACAGACAGTGGAAAAACATTGAGCTTCCGCACGACTGGAGTGTTAAAGGGCAACTGAGCCCGACTTTGGCAAGCGCCACCGGTTATTTGCCGGGCGGAATCGGCTGGTACCGGAAACAGCTTTTTGTTCCGAAAGAACGCGAAAATGAAAAAGTGTTTCTTTATTTCGAAGGCGTGTACAACCGGAGCGAGGTTTTTGTGAACGGCAAATCGCTCGGCAAAAGGCCCAACGGCTACATTTCGTTTATGTACGATGCCACCGGCGCCATCAGTTTTGGCGGCGAAAATACAATCACCGTAAAAGTGGACCACAGCCAGTCGGCCGACTCGCGCTGGTATTCAGGCTCGGGAATTTACCGTAATGTGTGGGTGGTTTATGCCAACAAAATTCACATCAGCCAGTGGGGAGTTTACGCAACTCCTGAAAAACTGAAAAAAGGATACCAGTTGAATGTTGAAGTGGAAGTAATTAATGAAACGGCATCTGCTGCAACTTTAACAGTTACCAACGAATTGTTTTCTGCCGATGGAATTTCGGTGGCAAAATCAACGAATAAACTTTCAAAGAACAGCGAACAGAAAATAAAGATTTTTTCGGCGTTATTGGTTGCCAATCCGCAATTGTGGTCGCTCAAATCACCTTCGTTATACACACTGAAAACATCGGTTTACCAAAATAACGTATTGGTGGATGAAACCACCACAGTTACCGGATTCCGCGAATTTACCTTCGACCCAAACAAAGGATTTGCACTGAATGGCGAAGGAATGAAAATAAAAGGCGTTTGTCTCCATCACGACGGCGGTGTTCTGGGTTCGGCTGTGCCCCGCGAAGTGTGGAAAAGAAGGTTACTGACTTTGCAGAAAATCGGGGTGAATGCCATCCGCACCAGCCATAATCCGCAGGCGCCCGACCTTTACCAGTTGTGCGACGAGTTGGGATTGTTGGTTTTGAATGAAGCTTTTGACGAATGGGAATTCCCGAAACGCAAATGGCTGGAAGGCTGGAATGTTGGCACTCCCGGATTTCAGGGTTCGTTTGATTTCTTTGAAGAATGGGGAGAAAAGGATTTGGCTGATATGGTAAAACGCGACAGGAATCATGTCTCCGTTTTTGCCTGGAGCATCGGGAACGAGGTCGATTATCCGAATGACCCGTATTCGCACCCCGTTTTGGATGGCGGCGGAGAGACTGGTTTCACACAACCCATTTTCGGAGGCTACAAAAAAGATGCTCCCGATGCAATGCGTTTGGGCGCCATTGCTGAACGACTGGCAAAAGTGGTGAAAACCTATGATAAATCGCGCCCTGTTACAGCCGGTCTGGCAGGTGTTGCCATGTCGAACCAGACTGGTTACCCGTTTGCGCTTGATATTGCCGGTTACAATTATACCGAAAGTTTATACGACAGCGACCATGCTAAATACCCCACTCGCGTGATTTTCGGGAGCGAAAACCGGCACGATGCTGAGGCCTGGAATGACGTTACCGAAAGAGAATTTATTTTTGGGCAGTTTCTCTGGACCGGGATTGATTATTTGGGTGAGTCGGGAAGCTGGCCGTCGCGCGGATTTTATTCCGGCTTGGTTGATTTCGGAGGTTTTATCAAACCCCGTGGCTATTTCCGTCAGTCGTTGTGGTCAGAAAAACCGATGGCTTATTTGGGAACTTATCCTCTCAGGCGACAAGGCAGAAACCAGTTGTCGATGGATGCCTGGCCCATCTGGAATTACGAAGCTGGGCAGACTGTCCGCGTGGTTTGTTATACCAACGCCGCGCAGGCAGAACTCTATTTAAACGGGAAAGTTGTGGGGGAAAAGAAATCCTATGATGCAAAAACCGGAATCATTTCCTGGGACATTCCTTACGAAGCCGGGAAACTGGAAGTAATTGGTTTCGACAAGAACAGCACAGAAATCACGAGAAATGCGATTCAGACTTCCGGACGTCCGCACGCTATAAAAATCATTTCAGAAGAAAGTAAAGTCAAAAGCGGCGAAGTTGCGCAGGTTGTAATCCAGGTGGTTGACGAAAAAGGAATTCCGGTAATGCTTTCGGATGATGAAGTTACCTGCCGGATTGATGGCGGTGGTCAATTGCTGGGTCTGGAAGCCAGCAACAATTCGGATATGACAGATTACACCGACAACCAGCACCGGGTTTTTCACGGACGGATGATTGCCTATATCAAAGCCGGAAAAGAAAAAGGCGCCATGCAGGTGAAATTCACGGCAAACTGGCTGCAACCGGCAGAGGTTCAGATTGAAGTGCAGTAAGAAAAGCTGATTTTTAAGCTTTTCTTACTGCGCGGTTTTTCTATTAAAGTTGCCTCATTCAATAAAAGATTAAAGGCTTAAGCCGGGGGTAAAACGAAGCATTAAAATTGGCTTCAGCCTTTAATTTTCAATTCCTTATTTTCAGCCCCACTATTTTCTGATTCCAAAAATGAAGAGTTTGGGCATGTATTTGACTTATTAACGACCGCCAACTTTTGTTACAGATTGTATTTTTGCAGAAATGAAGCCTGAAACGAAAAAGGCATTTCAAAAAAACAGAAAGGTAAAAATGAGTGCTGGCAGAATTATACTATTGATAGCGTTGTTTTTTTCTACCGGAATTAACGGAGTTTTTGCTCAGGAAACTGAAAAAAAAGTAAGCAGTGCCGCCGACAACCTGATTGTTCAGCCCAACGCCGACAGAACTGTCTGGTACAACATTGCCGACAGTGGTATTTACAAACCCATCAACTGGGGTCTCGATTTGGCCTGGCTTGATGAAGTAAACGTCAGAAGAGGAATTGCTTTTATGGGAAAAGAAAACGTTGATGTAATTCGGTCATCGTTTATGCCAACATTGCCGTTAGTTGGTGATACTGCTTTACAGGGCGAGGCGCTCCTGAATACCAACAAAAGAATTCAGATTATCAATAAATGGCTTGGCGCAAGTACTCAGGTTGTGTTGAACTGCGACCATCCGAGTGTTCATACCTATTTCAAGGGCAACGCCAAAAACTGGGCTTCGCTTATTAATACCACCACCAAAATGCATCAGAAAGCAGGCCGGAAAGTTGTTACTGTTTCTCCTTTCAATGAGCCCGATTATTCAGTCACCGGACAAGGCACCATTCAGGACTTTTACAATATTGCAGTGGAACTGGGGAAAAATCCGCGTTTCGACAGTATCCGGATTTCAGGAGGAAATACTCTCAACTGCGACCAGGCGCTGCCATGGTATAATTTTTTGCAAAGTCAACTCGACGAAGGAAATACGCATCAACTGGCAGGAAACTTTGATAATTATGCCAGTTTTTACCAAACCGTCCGCGCCAACGGACATCATGCCACCAACGACGAACTGCACAATGTAATGGAAGCCATGGTGGGGGTTGAATATGGATTGCAAACCGGAATCTGGTGGGGAACGGCAGAACTGGCGCGTGGAGAATTCGTAAAAGCCAGCGACGGAAAAAGACTCGCTTATGCTGAACACCGTCCGAACTGGACTTCGGCATCGGTTTACCGAAATCCCGACGGAAAAGTCAATGCTTTTGTAGGTTCTTCGGAACGACAGGCAGCTACCACAACCTATTCTTTTATTTCAAAAGACAGGGATGTTTTTTACGACGGAAACGGACCGCAGCGCGAATATGTGGTTGAAATTCCGGGAGGTACAGGTTATCAGCAAGGTCAAACCAATGCCGAAAAAGTGGTGAGAATCACATGGGGCGACGATATTCAACCCGTTGTTGATGGCAAATACATTCTTGTAAACCGTAACAGCGGAAAAGTAATGGAAGCAGCCGGCGGTTCGGCAGCCAATGGAACAAATATTCAGCAAAACACATACAACGGTGCCGCATACCAGCAGTGGAATGTAAAACCAATCAATCCGCGCAACGGTGGAGATTTCAGTTATTTCAATATTTCAGGGGTACAAAGCGGAAAACATCTCGATATTACCAACGCCTCGCTGGATAATGGCGGAAACCTGATTATGTGGGAAAAAGGAACCTGGTGGGACGGACGACAATCGCCGAACCAGGTTTGGTTCCTTGAATATACCGGAGATGGCTGGTTTCATCTTCGCAACCAGTACAGTTCATTTTGTCTTGAAGTTGCCAATAACAGCACTGCCAACGCTGCTAATATTCAGCAGTGGGAAAAAGATGACGGAACAAACCAGCAATGGCGACTGATTCCGGTGGGTGCACCGGTGGAATTTGAAGCGCCTGCTGCGCCGGAAAACCTGGTTGCCACTGCCAGTTCCGAATCTGTCCGGTTGGATTGGACGGCCAATTCGGAAAATGATATTGACGGATACACCATTTTTCGCGCCGATGTAGTCGACGGACCATACAACACTATTGCGCGAAAGGTGAAAACCACTGCTTTTGTGGATAACACCTGTACCGAACCGGGCACCTACTATTACAAAATAAAAGCGACTGATAAATCGCTGAACAGTTCAGGATTTTCGCAGGTTGCCGAAGCCACAACCAAAAGCGAACACGCGCTTGTTGCGCACTATCTTTTTAATGAAAATACACTCGACAGCAGCATCAATTTAAATCACGGTGCCACTCCTGAAGAAATCAATTTTTCTGAAGGAATTGTTGATTCGATGGCTGTTGTTTTTAACGGAACTGAAGATTTTGTGCGGTTACCCGCAACGGTTGCCAACCAGCAGGCAATTACAATTGCAGCCTGGGTTTTCTGGAATGGAGGAACCCCGTGGCAACGCATTTTCGAATTCGGCAACAATGAATCGGAGTACATGAATTTAACACCAAGACTTCGTTTTTCCATAAAAAACGGGGGAGCCGAACAACGCCTTGACGCTTCTTCGCTGCCCGAAGGAGAATGGGCGCACGTGGCTGTGACTTTGGGCGAATCGGGTGCGCGAATGTTTTTAAACGGTGAGTTGGTTGATGAATCAACAGGTATAACCATTAGACCAGTCGATTTCAAACCCGTATTAAATTACATCGGTCGCGGGATAACTGAAGTCCCAATGTTTAATGGCAAAGTGGATGATTTCAGAATCTATAATTACGAACTGACCACAGAAGAAATTGCAGAATTGGTTTTGGATGTAACAACTGATGCAAACAAATTTGCTACTGGAAACGAAACAAAATTGACAATTTATCCTGTGCCTGCAGACGAAACGCTGAATTTTGAAATTGAATCATACAACAATCCCGGTAACGCAACAATTTTTGTTTATGATGTTTACGGGAAGTTGATGTTGAAAATGGAGATCAGCGACGAGCGAAACGGTGAAATAAAGGTTTTGGATTTGCCAACAGGAATTTATCTGCTGAAACTTAATAAAGGCAGCGAGTCCCTGACAAAAAGAATATCAATTATTCATTAAAGGGTGACCGATTTCTGAAGAAGTGAATAACCTGCATTTCGGATTAAAATTTTAATGAATAAAACAAAGAGAATTCTGTCAATAAATCGCCTGAATTTTTGTTCTGAATAATAAATTTCTTTATCAGAGAATTAATTCAAAAAGAATTTACAACAAATACCCCGATAAAATTCTACTTCATAATTATCTCATAAAAAGGAAGTTATGTTGTAATTTTTGTATGCTTTTCTTAAAAACGTTTTTTCGACACTTTAGAAAAAATTATGTGACGAATTTGTGACTAATAAATGGCGAAAATGTGCCAATGGGAGAATGCACTTAAAGCTATCTTGCCACTCAGAAGAATTTTTGATAAAACAATAAAACACTTAAATTTAAACGTTATGAAGAAAAATTTACTTCTAAAATTTTGGACTTTCTTAATGTTAACCTGCATATTTGGCTCAACAGCAGCATTTGGGCAGGCAACATTAAAGCATTCCTACACTTTTGAAACCGGAACCTACGATGAAACTACTGTTTTTGACCAGGCAGGTACGGTGGATGGTACACTTGGAGGTACCAAAATTACAATTGCCGATGGTAAAGCAACAGTTTCGGGTGCCACAGTCAACAGCGATGGCTGGATTTCTCTGGATGGAGTGGCATTGGCATTGAACACCTATTCTGCAGTTACTCTCGAAGCATTTGTTGAAACAGGTGTAACGCTGAATTCGAGTTTTACCATGCTGGCTTATTTTGGAACCGCAACCCCGGGTAATCGTTGTTTTTGGATTCAGCCAACCCGGTCGGGTAGTGAAACCCGGATTGAAGCAAATAATGGAACTACAACTGTAACTGCTCTTAAAGGAAGCTATGAAGTAGATGATGGAAAAAAGCATCACATTGTTGCTGTCCTGAATTCAGAAGCAATCACTTACTATCTTGATGGCGTTATTCTTGCTTCGACACCTACCGGAGCCGATTATGTGAGTACTTTGGGTACCGATGTAGCCAACCTTTTCAGGGGAGTTGACGGCTGGAACGACCCGAATTATAATGCATCACTTCTTGAATTTAATATTTATGATGGTACTGTTGCGCAAAATGTAATTGCTCAAACTGCCGGAGAATTTTTAGGCCTCGACCTTACCAATGCAAATCTTGTAAACCTGGCTACAAATGTTGGAACATTAGAACCTGAGTTTAGCACAGAAGAAGATATTTATGAGGTCACTGTACCTTATGGAACCACTGCATTAACTTTATCTGCCACTCCCGAAGTTGGAGGTGTTACTGTAAAAATGTTTGACGGTTTAGGTAATGAACTGCAAAACGGAGTTGTAACATTTGATAAAGATGATGGAATTGATATTGAAGTTGAGATAACAGCGCTTGATGCCTTCACAAAAAAATCATATTATGTTTCTGTTTTCCCTGAAGCCGGAGAATCATCAGCCACCCTGGGAAGTATCAATTTGTCGGCCGGAGCATTAACAACCGGTTTTTCAATGGACGATACTGCTTATGTTGCAATTGTTCCTGCCGGAACCGCAACAGTTGATGTTACAGGTGTTGCGAACTGGGATGGCGCAACAGTAACGGGCAATGGAACTGTAACACTGGCAGATGGTATGGGAACTGCCACACTTACTGTTACTTCTGAAGATGCATCTGCAACAAAAGTATATACAGTTAATATTTACACTTCAGTTTTTGCTGTCGGAACCGATTTTTATCTGGTGCACGAAACAAATGGTTTTGTTGCTGCTGAAAGCGGTTCAGCTTTTAACCAGGTTGTTCTTGCCGATGCAATTTGGGATTCGGGTGCACAACTCTGGCAATTTGAAGACAGTGGCGTTGAAGGTCAGTATTACATTAAAAATAAAGACGGTAACTATATGTGTCTTTCACGTACTTCAGCCAACGCCTGGGATTTGGAAGTTTATCCTGATCTCCCATCGGTTGGCCTCGATAGTGCACGCTTTATCATCAATGAGTTTGAGCCTGGCAGATACAGAATTATCTCTGTAAGAAAACAACAGGTTAGCGCCACTAATAATATTCTTGGCCCAAACAATGCAAACCTTGCATCGCCATTGTTTAATGACAAACCGGCAAGCAATGCACTTACTGTTTTTAATATCAAATTTCCGGCAGAGGTTGCTTCCCCGTACGATATTCATTTAAGCAGTCTCGCAATAACCGGAGTCTCTTTAAAACCGGCTTTTGATCCTGCCATCAAAAAATACTACGCAACAATCCCGGCTGGAATGAACTCAGTTGTTGTTACAGCAACTCCGCGCGATGCCGGAGCAGTTGTGACAGGAGCAGGTTCAGTTGATGTTTCGGCTGGAAACGGAACGATAACTGTCACTGTTACTGCTTCCGATCCTCAATATACCCGCATGTATGAAATCAGTTATGTTTCGGATACTGAGCTGACTTTAATGCACTCATATACTTTTGACGACGGAACAGCTAACGATCAGGTTGGTGGTGCAAACGGAACGGTTCATGGAGGTACATTCGCCGACGAAACATTTATTGCTGAAAAAGAAGGAGATTACATTATTCTGCCAGCTGATGAGATTGCAATAAATACCTATCCTTCATTTACAATGGAGATGCACGTAACAACAGGTGCAAATCCGGGATGGACTATGTATAACTATTTTGGCAATGCTTCAGGCGGTGACCATACTTTCTTTATTTCGATTGCAGGAAATAACAACCAGGCAAGAGCGGTATTAAACCTGGGAGATGGTGAAGTTCAGGCTGCCTCAACTGAACCTGGTTCAGGAGAAACACACCACTACGTGAGCGTTGTTACCAACGATTCCATCTTCTGGTATGTTGATGGTTCACTTGCACAAAAAACAGCAAATAAAGCCAGTTATCTGATAAAAGATATCGCAGCAACGCATGCCTGGTTTGGTTATGGTGCTTATAACGACCCAACCTGGCTGGGAACCACAAACGAGTACAACATATACAGCGGGCAAATGGACGCAGCAACTGTTGCAGAACGTGCTATACATTTCTTAGGAGGTATTCCTGACGCAACCTTAGCATCATTAACTGTTGATGCAGGTGAATTGATTCCTGCATTCGACCCGGCAGTAACAACATATTCAGTAGTTATTCCCTCCGGTACAACCACTATTAATGTTACTGCTGTTACAAATAGTGATAAGTCAACAGTGGAAGGTGCTGGTGCAGTTGATGTTTCATCAGGAAGCGGAAGTGCTGCTGTTGTGGTTACTGCAGAAAATGGCGCAACCAAAATCTATAATATTGAATTTAGTACACCATCAGAATATACCTTAATGCACTCTTACACTTTCGATGATGGTACTGCGGTTGATGTTGTCGGAGAAGCCGACGGAACCCTGATGGGGGCCGGCACAATTGCAAACGGTGCTTATACTGCTGCGGCTAATGGTGATTACATTGAATTGCCTGCTGCAGATATCGCAATCAATACTTACGCTGCAATTACCTTGGAAGGCTATATTTATTCAGATGTTGATAACACCGGTTCCACAATGATGACTTATTTTGGTGGAAATGAGAATGATCTTGGTGGTAATGGATATTTCTTCACACCAGATCGAAACGCAGAAAGCCGGACTGCAATTTCATGTGGTAATATTACAGCACCCTGGACCGCCGAACAAGGTGTTACAGGTCCTGCAGTTAGTGTGGGCGAAAAACACCACGTTGTTAGTGTTCTTACCGATTCTTCAATCAAATGGTATATCGATGGTATTTTGATTGGTGATGCAGAAGTATCAGGTGCCAATTCAATTGCAGGTTTAAGTAATGCGAATGCATGGTTATGTAAAGGCGGTTATACTGCCGACCCAACCTGGATGGGTACTATTGATGAATTTAATATTTATAATGGAGTACTTGATGCAGCTACAATTGCAGAACATGCCGAGCAATATTTAGGAGGTGGAGGACTTACTTTAATGCATTCCTACACATTTGAAGATGGTACAGCCAACGATGTGGTTGGTACAGCACACGGTGTTTTGGAAGGCGATGCAGCTGTTGCTGGTGGAATGCTGACTTTATCCGGAACAGGATTCGTGACACTTCCTGCTGCCGACATCGATTTGTCAGCATACAGCAGTGTTACATTTGAAGGAGTATTTAAACAGGCTGAAGGGTTAGATGGATTTACAGCGTTTGCCTCATTTGGCGATGTGAATCCAACTACTGACTGGATGGGAATCAACTACATAATTTTGCAACCAACCAGAAATGATAACGAAGAAAGCCGGACATCTATTTCCTGTTTGAATACCACTGATCCGTGGGCTACTGAAAATGGTGTGAATGGTGCCGAGATAAATGATACGCTGACACATCATTGGGTAACAGTGATTAATGCAACGGATATCAAATTGTATATTGATGGAGTACTGATTGGAACCGCACCATTGACTGGAAACAATGCATTGGCCAATGTTGGTAAAACTGTTGCTTTAATTGGTAAAGATGTTTATCCGGGTGATCCGCTTTGGCAGGGTTCTATGGATGAATTAAATATTTATGAAGGAGAAATGGATTCTGCAACTATCGCAGAAAGAGCTCAGGAGTATTTATCTGTATTAACGTTGATGCATTCGTACACTTTTGAAGATGGTACAGCCAATGATGTTGTTGGAACAGCACACGGTGTTTTGGAAGGCGATGCAGCAGTTGCTGGTGGTATGTTAACTTTATCCGGAACAGGATTCGTGACACTTCCTGCTGCTGACATTGATTTGTCAGCATACAGCAGTGTTACATTTGAAGGAGTATTTAAACAGGCTGAAGGGTTAGATGGATTTACAGCGTTTGCCTCATTTGGCGATGTGAATCCAACTACTGACTGGATGGGAATCAATTATATTATTTTGCAACCAACCAGAAATGATAACGAAGAAAGCCGGTCATCTATTTCCTGTTTGAATACCACTGATCCGTGGGCTACTGAAAATGGTGTGAATGGTGCCGAGATAAATGATACCAAGACACATCATTGG
>JBFXFM010000009.1:0-108900 GCA_050179035.1 Draconibacterium sp.
TCAGCATGTCGCTTTTCGACAAAACTCCCCTCTGGGAACTTTTCGAAAGAGTACAACAAGCTGATGATATCACCGAAAATGGACATGTTCAATTATGCTTTAATTTTTAGTGGACACTAGTGATATTTCTGTTAAGATATTGATAATTAAAATCATAAGAACTATGTTTAAAATCTTAAAAAGTTTAGTCCTTACTGTTGCTTGGTAGAGGAGGAATTTGTAGCTACTTATCGATTATGTATTTGGATAAATCTTTTTCAAGATTTTTTCAATTTCCAGAGTTAATGTATGTACATCGTTCTCGTTGTTAAAAATACTTGCTGAAATTCGCACTCCTTCACCTCTCGCCGACACAATAATATTCTTTTTATGAAGCTCATCAACTACAACCTTTGGTTCCGGAATCCTGGCTATTAAAATTCCTGAGCGATGTTTATTATCGGGCTGAACAATCACATCAATTCCAAGATTTCTGATTTTTTCCTCGATTAAATGGTTCAGGTAAAGAACTCGGTTCATCACGTTTTCTGCGCCGATGCGGTTAAACATCGTAAGAGCCCCACCCAATGCAAAAATGTTTGGGAAATGCGGACAGCCTGATTCGATGACCGAAGCTTCGTTTTTCAATTCAAGCGCCATGTTGTCCATTTTTCCGGGGGTTTCGACACTTCGCCAGCCGGCAAAAGGAAAATTATCGGGCGAAAGCCATTTCTTACTTACATACAAACCGCCAATTCCGTAACCTGCTGTTGCCCACTTTAACCCAGTGAACATTAGGAAATCGATATGGCATTTTTTTACATCGACAGGAAATATTCCAAGAGCCTGTGTGGCATTCACTACAAAAATCAGGTTGTTTTCAAGGCAGAAATTACCAAGTGCTTCCAAATCCTGTCTGAATCCGGTGCGGTATTGTACATAGCTCGATACAAGTATTCTTACATCGGGAGTTAAAGCGTTTTTTATGGCTTCAATTGGGTAAGCATTATTAATCGGCTCAACAAATTTGATTTTTGTTTTTTGATTAATCCAAGGGAAAGTTGATGACGGAAATTCGTCGCGCATTGTTAATACTGTTCCTTCTCCTTTTAAAAACTGAGCAACCAGATTCATTCCATGCGAGGTGTTGGTTGTAAATCCGATTTCGTCGCTTGCTGCACCAATAAATGCTGCTAATTGCGCCCGTACTTTTTCGGTTCTTTCTAGCCAGGTTTCCCAGTAGGTGTCGCCAAATTCAAGCATTTCATCGTAAAATCTTTTGCCTTCGGTGGCTGCACTCATCGAAACAGGAGAACCTCCGGCGGGGTTCAGGTAAACGTATCGCTTGCAAACGGGGAACTCTTCGCGTATTTTGTTCCAGTCAACCATTTGTATAACGTTTAAAGTTTCGGGTTTAAAGTTGATTGATTAATGTGAAAAATGCAACTAAAAAAAGGGAACCATTGCTGATTCCCTTTCTTGTATTATTTGATACAAAGTCTCAATTGTAATACTTTGTACTTTTTTCTGTTTACAGCGATTCGCCAAAATCAGCTTTAAATTTGGCAATCAGTTTTTCGGTCCAGTTGCCCACCGGTTTCAGACGACCCATGAAAAAGCGCAGCAACGGTGGTTCTTCAACCCATTCAAGTCCGCCAACCAGTTCCCTGTTATCATACAGCCATTTTACGCGGTCGATAATAAATTTGGTTTGCGAAAGTGTGAAAACCCGTCGTGGGAAGGCCAGACGAAGCAGTTCTACATCGGCTAAAATATCGTTTCCACTCTCGTCGCGAATGCTTGAAATGGTTCCTCTTTCCATTCCGCGCGCACCCGAAACAATAAACAGTGCAGCTGCAAGTGCTCCGGCCGGATATTGGTGTTGCGGAACCTGTGGCAGAAATCCCATTGCATCGATATGGCAACCCAGTGCGCCGGCAGGTGTAATTACCGGAATACCCATTGCGTCGAGCGAGTTTACCGCATATTCAATAAACGAAGGCGACTGGCTGATAACTGTATCATCACATGTTTCCATCAATCCAACTGCCATTGCTTCAATTTCGCGGGTTGACATACCACCGTAAGTAACAAATCCTTCATAAAGCACAAGCAAATCACGCATCTTCAGGTATAATTCTTTGCTATTGGTCAAAATTCCACCACCACGGGTTGAACTCACTTTACGGCTTGAGAAATAAACCATATCTGCATAACTGCACATTTCGAGCAGAATGTCTTTTATTGGTGCGTTTGCAAATTCAGGTTCACGTTGTTTAATCATGTATGCGTTTTCGCCAATTAAACTGGCGTCAAGAACCATCATTGTGCCATTATCGTCGCAAACTTTGCGAACATCGCGCATATTTTGCATCGAAAATGGCTGGCCACCAATCAGGTTGGTTGAAGCCTCCATGCGTACAAATGCAACTTTTTCGGCGCCATATTCTGCGAAAACAGCTTTCAGCTTATCGATGTCGATTTCGCCTTTGAATGGTTCTTTACTTTTGATTTGCAGGGCCTTGTCCTTGAAAATTTCCAGTACGGTTCCCCCGTTAATCATCATATGTTCCTTGGTGGTTGTGAAGTGGTAATTCATCGGAATTACGTCACCTTTTTTAATAAAAACCTGTGAAATAATATTTTCGGCGGCGCGCCCCTGGTGAACCGGTAAAACATAATGTTTGCCAAAAACCTCGCGGGCTGCAGCTTCCATCCGGTAAAAACTCTGTGATCCGGCATAAGCGTCATCAGCCTGCATCATTGATGCCACCTGGTTGTCGCTCATGGCGTTTGTACCCGAGTCGGTAAGCATATCAAGAAAAATATTACTTGTATCGAGCAGGAAGGTATTGTAACCGGCTGCTTCCATTGCTTTTGCTCGTTCATCGATTGGACGGAGGTGAAGTTTTTGTACAATTCTTACTTTATGTAATTCAACCGGAATTTGTTCGCCCTTGTAGAACTTAATCGTAGTGTTGTTTTGATTTGTCATTTTTTACTGGTTTATAGTTTCAAATTAATGAGTTGCCAAAGTTAAATTTTACGATTTGAAAATCAAGAAGGGTTTGAAATTTAGATTGGGTAAAAATAAGTAATGGTGTAATAATAATGAATAGAAAAATTAGTTCAATACTTTTATTAAAGCCACTTGATTTTACCTGGCAATGCACAGCGAAAACTGGGTTTTTGCGCTGAATATGAAATTGAATTATCTTGGAATGTGATTATAAAGTATTGGCAATAAGAGTATTATTATGCGAATAGATTTATTAAAAACTCTTCATCGAAATTTTTATCGCTTGTAAAAGGGGAGGGTGCTGTCAGAAATCAGGAATAAACCAGTTCCAGAATTTTTTCCAGCCACCGCGCATCAACTTCAGTAAATGAAGCTTTGTCTTTGCTGTCGATATCCAGAACGCCAATGATTTCATCTTCGTGGTTTTTAAACGGAACCACAATTTCGGAGTTGGAACGCGAATCGCAGGCAATGTGTCCCGGAAACTGGTGAACATCTTCCACCACAATTGTTTCTTTCCGGTTAAAAGCAGCCCAGCAAACGCCTTTGTTTTTCTCCAGAATCTGACAGGCAACCGGTCCCTGGTAAATATTTACAGTCATTTCGCCGTTATCCAGCAGGTAAAAACCTGTCCAGAAAAAATACTCCATTTTGTGATGAAGCACGGCAACAATGGTAGCCATCCGGGCCTGTGTGTTGTTGCTCTTTTTTACCAGCGTAGCCAGTTGTTCGTAAATGCGGCTGTAACGGCCGTTCTTTTTATTGTCTTCCATTTTTAAAAATTCAAATCGTTTAATTTTTCCTTCCATTTTAAAGGATTTCTGTTTTGATGGAAAACGGAAAAAATTTTTATTTCATCACCAAGAACAGAAAAAAATAAGCTAAACGGAAATCGATTAACATTTGCTCTTCTGATATTTTTCAGAATCTGGTGATGTTGAAAAGGGTTCAGCGTAATATTGGTTATTGTTTTTTCTATTTCCTCAAGAAAATCTTTTTCCAAATCATCTTTTTGAAAAGAATACCATTCAGCACCATTTTCGATATCAATTCTTGCTGCCCTGGTAATGGTTAGCCTGAAAGAACTCATTTATTAAGTATTCTATTTTTCACAACTTCCCAACTTTCCCCGTCTTCCGGATGTTTGAGCATGTAATTATAGCGGAATTCAAGTTCTTCAACCATATCAGGTGTTAATTCCTGATTATCTTCAATAACACTAATAAATGAATAATCTTTAGCTAACTCTTTTAAAAAATTTATGATGCTTTTTGCTTTAGCTTCTTTGGCATCTATTTTTACTGTATAATACATTTTGGTAAATTTTTCATAACAAAGATACAATTTTGAAGTAGCTGCATCAAGACAATACTCACAATTATTCCCTATTTTTGCCACCCTGATAATTTTAAAGTAATGGCACAGAAACCTTCTATCCCAAAAGGAACACGCGATTTTTCACCAGCCGAGATGGTGAAACGGAATTATATTTTCGAAACCATCAAAGAGGTTTTCAGGTTGTACGGATTTCAGCCCATTGAAACTCCGGCCATGGAAAACCTTTCAACTTTAATGGGGAAATATGGGGAGGAAGGTGATAAACTGCTTTTCAAAATTCTGAATTCAGGCGATTTTGCCGGCAATGTACAGGATGAAGTTTGGATTGAAAAGAATTCGAATAAACTCACTCCAAAAATCTCTGAAAAAGGACTTCGTTACGATCTCACTGTGCCCACTGCGCGTTTTGTTGTTCAATACCAGAACGAAATTGTTTTTCCGTTTAAACGGTACCAGATTCAGCCGGTTTGGCGTGCCGACCGCCCACAGAAAGGGCGCTACCGTGAGTTTTACCAATGCGATGTGGATGTAATTGGCAGCAACAGCCTCCTCAACGAAGTGGAGCTTGTGCAGATTATCAGCGATGTTTTTTCAAGGTTGAAAATCGACACGGTGGTGAAAATAAACAATCGCAAAATCCTGTCGGGAATTGCCGAAGTAATTGGCGAGAATAGCCGGATTGTTGATATTACAGTGGCTATCGACAAGCTTGATAAAATTGGCTTGGAGAGGGTAAATGCCGAATTGTCAGAAAAAGGTGTTTCTGAAGAAGCCATTGAAAAATTGCAACCAATCCTGGCACTCAAAGGGAATACTGCCGAAAAAGTATCACAACTTGAACAAATTCTTGCAACGTCCGAAATCGGGTTAAAAGGCGTTACCGAAATCAAAAAATTATTTGGCTATCTCGATAATTTGCAGCTGAATACAGAAACCGAACTCGACCTCACTTTGGCGCGCGGACTGAATTATTATACTGGCGCCATTTTCGAGGTAAAGGCAAAAGATGCCGAAATGGGCAGCATTTGCGGTGGTGGCCGGTACGACGACCTCACCGGAATCTTCGGATTGCCCAATGTATCGGGGGTTGGCGTTTCTTTTGGTGCCGAAAGAATTTATGATGTGCTGACTGCCAAAAACCTTTTCCCTGAAAAATCAGCCGAAACCACCAAAGTACTTTTTGTGAATTTTGGCGCCGTTGAAGAAGCTTATTGTTTGCCGGTTCTGGCCGAAATCAGGAAAAATGGAATCAATGCCGAGATTTTCCCCGACAGTGCCAAAATGCAGAAACAGATGACGTACGCGAATAAAAAGACCATTCCGTTTGTGGTGCTGGCTGGTGAGTCAGAAATTCAGGCCGAAAAGTTTACACTGAAAAATATGACAACCGGCGAACAATTAAGTGTTTCATCCGAAGAACTGATAAATATCCTTTTGCAAAACTGAATCAACGGCGAAATTGCCCGCAAAATTCAGTGATGGTAATAAAATTCCGATTTGTAAAAATTGCCGGTGGCGACATCCGGTTTCCATGAAAATCTCTCTCCTGAGATTTCTATTGTGCCTTATGTGCCTATGTGGTTCATTTAATACCACATAGGCACATAGAACACATAAGTATTACATAAACAAAATAACCGGGAAATGGCAAAACAAATTCATAAAATCACCCCTGAAAATCTTACTTACACTATTATTCAAAACATTCTGGAAAAGGAATTGAAACTCGAACTTTCAGATGAATCGAAACAACTGATTTTAAAAAGCAAACAGTTTCTTGACCGCAAAATCAGCGAATCTGAAAAACCGATTTATGGAATTAACACAGGTTTTGGTGCGCTTTGCAACATCGTAATTTCAAACGACGATTTAAGTAAACTGCAGGAAAACCTGGTGATTTCGCATGCCTGTAACATTGGCCCCGAAGTACCGGGCGATGTTGTAAAGCTGATGCTGTTACTGAAAATTCATGCACTCTCGAAAGGAAATTCAGCTGTTCAGTTGATTACCGTGCAACGGATTATCGATTTATTCAACCAAAACGTTTTACCGCTGGTTTATGAGCAGGGTTCGTTGGGGGCGAGTGGCGATTTGGCTCCGCTGGCCATGCTTTTTTTGCCACTCCTCGGTATGGGAGAAGTGAATTTCGAAGGAAAACGGACTGAAGCAAAACTTGTTCTTGAAAAATTTGGCTGGCAGCCCATAAAACTACAGGCAAAAGAAGGGCTCGCATTGCTGAACGGAACCCAGTTTATGAGCGCCCACGGCGTTTACATGTTGCTCAAGACTTTCAGGTTGGTTGACCAGGCCGATATGATTGGTGCACTCTCGCTGGATGCTTTTGACGGTTTACTCGAACCTTTTTCTGAAAATATTCAGCGAATCCGTCCGCACAAAGGTCAGGCTGAATCTGCTGCCAACTTCAGAAAAATTCTGACAGGCAGCGAAATGCAGCATCGGAAAAAGGAACACATACAAGATCCTTATTCATTCCGCTGTATTCCGCAGGTTCACGGGGCAGTGCGCGATGCAGTGCGTTATGCCGCATCGGTTTTCGAAACAGAAATGAACTCGGTGACTGACAATCCGACGGTTTTTATAGACGATGACCTGATTGTTTCTGGTGGAAACTTTCACGGTGAACCGCTGGCTTTGGCGCTCGATTTTCTGGCAATGGCGATGAATGAACTTGGCAGTATTTCGGAACGCCGGATTTACCGGTTGATTTCCGGTGAACGTGGATTACCTGCTTTTTTGGTTGCCAAACCGGGTTTGAACTCCGGTTTTATGATTCCGCAGTATGCAGCGGCTTCCATTGTTAGTCAGAGCAAACAGCTTTGTACACCGGCTTCTGTCGATTCAATTCCATCCTCGAACGAGCAGGAAGACCACGTGAGTATGGGCGGAAACGCAGCAACAAAAGCGTTGAAAGTTGTGCTGAACACCGAAAAGATTCTGGCTATTGAGTTGTACAACGCCGCGCAGGCCATGGATTTCAGAAGGCCTGTAAAAACTTCTGAATTTTTGGAAGCGTTTCTTCAGGAATACCGCAAAAAGGTTGCTTTTGTTCAGTTTGATGTGCTGATGTACGAAGGTATCAATAAGACAATTCAATTTTTAAATGAAACCAGCTTCAGTCGGATATAATTAAAAGGCCGGAAGCGCAAACTTCCGGCCTTTTGGTGTCGATTATAAAAAATAAATGTCTTTTGGCAGAATAGGTAAAATTCTGAACTTCAGCTTAAATTGATTCGGTTACCACAACTTTCGACAGAATTTCGGCATACGGCAACAACAGGTATTTTTTACCGTTGAAATCGATTTCCGTTCCTGCGTACCTTTTGTAGAGAACCTCGTCACCAGGTGCTATTTCTGCATTTTCGATATTACTGATTGCAACTACTTTTGCAACCTCTTGTTTCTCCTGTGCAGAACCGGGAATAATGATACCCGATGCAGTTTTTTGTTCGGCATTGTCTTCCAACAATTCCAGCAACACATTTTGGTTAATAGGCTGTAATTCTTTCATTTTTTACTATTCTTAAATTAAACATTTAGTATTAAAAGTCGGGTGCGAAATTAGTTCCAAAATCGGAACTATCACACACCTGAACATTTTTACTTTGTTGTAACAAGCATGTTGTCGATATTTTCTTTAAACATCTTTTTTGTGTCTTCTTTGGTGCGTGCAATTCCCGAAGCCATGGTGGGTTTTCCGTTTACCGGGATGTAAAGAAAAGCGGGAATTCCCTGAATACCGAAAACAGATGCGAGTTCCTGTTCCACCTGGGTGTCAATTTTGTAAATCACCACTTTGCCGCTGTATTCTTTGGCCAACTCTTCCAGAATTGGAGATGCTGTACGGCACGGACCACACCAGTCAGCATAAAAATCAATCACTGCCGGCTTCTTCCCTTTAAATTTCCACTCTTTTGGTGAGTTTTCGTAATCCCACACTTCGGCCAAAAATTTGGCTTTTGTCAGTTTTACAGTTCCGCCATCGGCAGCGTTGCTTGCCGAAACAGCTTCAGCAGGTTTTTCACCGCCGGTTGATTCGTTGCCATTGTTTTTTGCCTGGCTCGAATTGCAGCTCTGCAACGAAATTGCTACAACTGCCAGCATTACCAATAACTTTTTCATTTGCTTTATGTATTTGTTATTCTTATTGTTACACCTTAAATTTCAAATATATCAACTTTTTTATCTGATTCCCAGCAGCGAATTAATTCTTGTTTTATCAAACCCAACGATAATCTGTCCATCAATATCGGTTTGCGGAACACCTTGCTGACCACTTTTCTTAACCATTTCTTCTGCTGCTTTCTGGTCGGCTGCCACATTTACCTCGCGATACTGGATACCGTTTGCCTGCAAATGTCGTTTTATTGTGGTACACCATGAGCAGGTTGGCGTTGTATAAACGGTTACCCGTTTTTGTCTTTTCTCATCGCTGCCGGTACCCGAAACAAAAACACTTTTCCCGATTATTGCATTAAACTGTTCTGCTTTGTGGCATCCTTTAGTTACATTTTTCAATTCCCCTTTTTCAAACTGAAGTAAAGACGGAACCGAAGTAATTCCATATTCCGAATGTATGTCACGAACTTCGTTAACATCGGCAACACACAGTACATTGTCTTCTCCTGTTGCGGTTTTCGTAAAATTGTCAAATGCACAGTCGCTTTGTTCTGATCCTTTTTTAAACAACAGCAACCAAACATTTTCGTTCTGTCCGATAATATTTTTTAACGCTGCTAATCCAACTACAGTTTTCATAATGGCAAATATATAAATATTTAAATATGTTTCTATAAGGAAACAATCAATGTGCCAAACTACCCGTGGGCATGACATTACTGACAAAATTGTCAGTTGTCGTAGTCAGAAAATTTTATTGAGAACGCAACCCACTTTATTATAATTCAGTCTTTGTACTCGGAAACATTTAAATTTTTTGGAATGAAGAAGTTAATTTTTGGCTTATTCACAAGCCTTTTACTATTGTTTACAGGGTGTATGGAAAGTGATGACGATTATTCGCTTGGCGATATTTGGATTGGTTTCGGTATTGTTGAAAATGTCAATTCGTACAGAATTAAACTTGATGATGGCAATATTTTAATTCCTGTTGCCTGGGATAACTATTATAATAGTGGCAGCGGCGCTTCGGATAAAGATAAAATAGAAACCGGCGACAGGGTTTTTATTAATTACACTGTTCTGGATGAAGAGCTTGATAGCGAAGGAGAAATTGAGGCTTATTATGTGAAAATTAATTCAGTGGAAGAGGTTTTGATGAAAGGAATTATTGACATTACCGAAGCAATTGAAGACAGCATTGGCAACGACCCGATTATTGTGCAGGAACATTGGGTAAGTAACAATTTGCTCAACCTTCAACTCAAATATTGGGGATACAACAAAACACATTTTATCAATCTCGTAAAACAACCCGGAGCACTGACCTCTGCGGACCAACCATTCGAACTCGAATTGCGGCATAACAAAAACGGAGATGAAGAGGCTGTAGCCTATGTTGGATTTGTTTCATTCAATCTCGATTCGTTGGTTTTTGCGGATGTCGATTCTGTAAGATTAAAGGTCAAGAGTACCGATTTCCATGGCAATACAATAATATTCGAAGAGGTTTTTAAATACAGTGAAAACAACTGATTAATGTTAATTTGTTGAAGATGAGGCGTCGGTAACGGCGCCTTTTTTTATTTCAATCAAATTTTCATTTCAATAACTTCATTTATTTTTTGATGCTGTAAAAATCGGTTGTTCGTTTTGGTACAAAATGTTTATTTTGAACCCGTTCAATAAATTGATTTGAAATGAAGAAATTAGCATTGTTTGTACTGTTGCTGGCCATTTTTGGCTGCACTCAAAAAGAAAAGGCACCGGTTGCTGAAAATTATCTACCCGAAATTCCAAAACTGACTTCCGACATAATGACGCCCGAAGTTTTGTGGTCGTTTGGCAGAGTTGGCGGAACCCAGGTTTCGCCCGATGGAAAAACCGCAATTTACACGGTTACCTGGGTAAACATGGAAAAGAATAAGTCGTTCCGCGATATTTATTCAATCCCAGTTGAAGGCGGCGAACCTGTCAATCTGACCAACTCGCCAGAAAATGAAGCCGAAGTAAAATGGCGGCCCGACGGCAAAAAGATTGCCTATTTATCTTCAGTTTCCGGCAGCTCGCAAATGTGGGAAATGAATCCCGATGGCAGTGGCAAGAAACAAATCACCGAAATTGCAGGTGGAATTTTTGGGTTTGATTATGCACCCGACCTTTCAAGAATCTATTTTCTGAAAACTGTAAAACTCGACCAGGATATCCACGACATGTTTCCCGATTTGCCAAAAGCCAACGCCCGCCTTGAAAACGACATTATGTATCGCCATTGGGATTCGTGGCACGACTATACTTACAACCACATTTTTGTTGCCGGTTATTCTGATGCAAAAATCACCGAAGGAAAAGATATTTTGGAAGGTGAACGTTTTGATTCGCCAAATAAACCTTTTGGCGGCACAGAGCAAGTGGTTTGGAGCCCCGATGGAAAAACAATCGCGTACGTTTGTAAAAAGAAAACGGGTAAAGAATACGCCATCTCTACCAATACCGATATTTATCTGTACAATACCGAAACCGGCGAAACGCTGAACCTGACATCCGGAATGATGGGATACGACCAGAACCCTGTTTTTTCGCCCGATGGTAAAATGATTGCCTGGGAAAGTATGGAGCGAGATGGCTACGAAGCCGACAAAATCCGTTTGTTTGTGGCCGACCTCGAAACCGGTGAGAAAAAAGACTTCACCGAAAGTTATGATAACAATGCGGCAGGTTTGAAATGGAGCGCCGATACAAAATCAATCTGGTTTATCAGCAATGCACAGGGTACCGATGAAATTTTCAGACTCGATTTGGCCGATGGCTCAATTGCCCGCATTACCGATGGAGTCCATGATTACCAGAATGTTGCGCTTGCAGGCGATAAGCTTGTGGCCGAAAAAGTTTCGATGTCGAATCCGGCAGAAATTTATGTGGTTGACCCGATTACCGGCAAAGACAGTCCACTCACTCAGGTGAACAAGGGAATTCTCGACCAACTAACATTTGGGAATGTAGAAGAACGCTGGCTGCCAACCACCGACGGCAAACAAATGCACACCTGGGTGATTTATCCGCCGCATTTTGATCCTTCAAAAAAATACCCGACACTTTTATACAATGGCGGCGGGCCTCAAAGTACCGTGAGCCAGTTTTGGTCGTACCGCTGGAATTTCCAGATGATGGCTGCCAAAGAATATATTATTGTAGCTCCTAACCGTCGTGGGTTGCCCGGTTTTGGTCAGGAGTGGAACGAGCAGATTTCGAAAGATTACGGCGGACAAAACATCAAAGATTTGCTGACTGCAATTGATGAGGTTGCGAAGGAACCTTTTGTTGACAAAGATAAGCTTGGCGCAGTTGGCGCAAGTTACGGCGGTTTTTCGGTAATGTACCTTGCCGGAAATCACGAAAAAAGATTCAAGGCATTCATTGCGCACGATGGTATTTTTAACTTCGAACACATGTACACCACAACTGAAGAAATGTGGTTTGTTGACTGGGATTACGGTGGGGCCTACTGGGATAAAACAAATGCTGCCGCGCAACGGAGCTACAGTTTTTCTCCGCATAAATTTGTGCAAAACTGGGATACGCCAATTCTGATTGTTCAGGGTGAAAAAGATTATCGTGTTCCTTCAGAGCAAGGAATGGCAGCCTTTAATGCAGCTGTTATGAAAGGTGTTCCGGCACAAATGCTTTATCTGCCCGAAGAAAATCACTGGGTTTTGCAGCCTCAAAATGGTATTCTCTGGCAACGGGTTTTCTTTAACTGGTTAGATAAATATCTTAAAGAATAAATATCAGAGTGTCAGAGTATCAGAATGTCAGAATGATGGGACCGGTAAAAGTCGGATTTCTCGGAGCAGGCGGAATTGCGCAGGCACACGCCTATTCAATGGATGTGCTGAAATATTATTACCCGGTGGTTCCTGAAATAATCCGAGAGTCGGTGGCTTCTGCACGACCGGAAAGCCGTGAAAAATTTGCGCAAAAGTTTGGATTTGCCAAAACCGAAACTGTGGAAGATTTCGCTCAGAATAAAAATATCGACACAGTTTTTATTCTGGGGCCGAACAAAGTACATTTCGACCATTTTCAACTGGCGTTACAAATGCCCGCGGTGAAAAGAATTTATCTCGAAAAACCGGTTTGTTCATCTTTGGAGGAGGAAGATAAAATGAAGGATTTGCTCCAAAAAGCCGGTTCCTCTGTGAAAATTCAGGTTGGATTTCAGTATCTGATGACTTCGGCTGTGCGCGAGGCGATTTTGTTTTGGAAATCAGGTGTTCTGGGTAAACCCATTCATTTCGATTTAAAATATTACCACGGCGATTACCTTCAAACTGCTTACCGCGAAAAACGCGTAACCCGTTTAACGCCCGCCCCCGATGGCGGAGCAATGGCCGATTTGGGTTCGCACGGAATCAGTCTGTTAATGGCATTTCTTAGCGAAGATTTGCAGATTACAAGCGCTTTGCAGGGTGGAAGTTTTGCAGATGTACTATCCGGTTCCGATTTGTTTAGCTCTCTTTCGATGATTGACCCTGAAACCGGGGCGGTGGGAAACATGTCGGCAAGTCGCATCAGCTCGGGTTCGGGCGATTTGGTTCAACTTGAGATTTATGCCGAAAATGGCGCAATCCGGTATTCGTCGCAAAACTCAGAATATTTTGAATATTACATTGAAGAGAGCAATCAGTGGGTTAAACAGGTAGTTGGCAGTAATTACAAACCGGTTACAAGTTTCCCGTCGGGGCACGTGCCACCGGGTTGGCTGCGTTCGATGGTTCATGCACATTATTGTTTCTTTACCGGAAACGATGAGCGTTCGTTTATCCCCGATTTACAACACGGTTTGGCAGTTCAGCGAATCGTACGCGAAACGGCAGCTCATTTAACCGAATTCAGAAGAAAATTCAAAGAAAAATGAATAAACGCAAAAGTGGCATCCTGCTGCATATTACTTCGTTACCAGGCGATGAAGGAACTGGAACTCTTGGAAAAAATGCTTATCAATTTGTTGATTTTCTGGCAAAATCGAATCAGAAATTATGGCAAATTCTGCCGCTCGGGCAGGTGGGTTACGGCAATTCGCCTTACCAGTGTTACTCGGCATTTGCGGGAAACACCCAACTCATCGACCTCGAATTGCTGGTAAAAGATGGCTGGCTGACCAAAACTGATTTGAAAGCGCCTGTTTTCAAGCTTCAGAAAGCTGATTTTGAAGCAGCCCGCAAATGGAAACTGCCTTTGTTGCGGAAAGCTTACGCTAATTTTCAGAAAAACACAGCGCCTTTCATCAGTGAGTACTTTTATTTTCAATACGAACATAAATGGTGGCTCGAAGATTTTGCCCTGTTTATGGCACTGAAAGATCATTTTAAAGGCGAAAGCTGGAGCAAGTGGCCCGATGAAATAAAATTCAGAAAACCTTTAGCACTTGCGCAATACCGCGAAAAGCTGAAAGACGGAATTGATTTTTGGATGTTTAAACAGTGGCTGTTTTTCAGGCAGTGGCACAAGCTGAAAAAGTATGCGAATGAAAAGAGCATTGAAATTATTGGTGATGTTCCGTTGTATGTTTCAACCGACAGCGCCGATGTTTGGGCGAATACAGATATTTTTCATTTGGATGAAGATTTAAATCCTACACATGTGGGAGGCGTTCCGCCCGATTATTTCAGCGAAACCGGGCAATTGTGGGGAAATCCTGTTTTTAACTGGCAGCGGTTGGAAGAACGTCAGTTCGACTGGTGGATTTCACGCTTACGCTTCAATATCAACATGTTTAACCTTGTGCGTATCGATCATTTTCGCGGTCTTGAATCGTATTGGTCGGTGCCGGCAGTCGAAAAAACAGCGATTAACGGGAAATGGGAAGCCGCAAAAGGTTACCAGTTACTTACAAAATTTAAACACGATTTTGGCAGCCTGCCTTTTATTGCCGAAGATTTGGGCGTGATAACCCCCGAAGTGGAAAAACTTCGCGACGACATGCATTTAATGGGAATAAAAGTGTTGCAGTTTGCATTTGGCTCAGATGCTAAAAACGAAAACCTGCCACACAATTACAAACCTAATTTTCTGGTTTGTACAGGCACTCACGACAACGACACCACGCTTGGCTGGCTGAATTCGGCAAAACAGAAAGAGAAAAAGATGATTAAAAAATATTTGGGAGAAGGAGAAACGGCTTTGCAAAATGCCATTGAAATGGTTTGGGCATCAACTGCAAAACTGGCGATTGTTCCAATGCAGGATATTTTAAGACTTGGAGCAGAAGCTCGGATGAACATTCCGGGAACCGCCACCGGAAACTGGGGCTGGCGGTTTGAGTGGAAACAACTTTTTCCGCAATATGCTATAAGCCTGAAAGAATTGACAGAGAAGTATAACCGATAGGTTGAGATAATTTTGTATTTTTAGAACATGAAATATAACGAAATAATAAAGATTAATCCTTTAAAACGATTTGGCAAACCTTGTGTAAGAGATACAAGGATAACTGTTTACGATGTTCTGGGTTGGTTAGCATCAGGAATGTCTGTTGATGAAATTATATCGGATTTTCCTGAATTATCAAAAGAAGATATCAAAGCATGTTTTGCTTATGCGGCTGAACGCGAGCACAAACTTCAAATTTCAATATGAAAGTGCTTTTCGATCAAAATATTTCGTACAGAATAATTAAACATTTAGGCGAATATTTCCCTGAATCAAAACATGTAAGTCAGCTCGGTTTATTAAATTCTTTAGATTCGGAAATATGGGATTTCGTCAGAAAGAACGAATATGTAATCGTTACCTTCGATGCCGATTTTTATGATTTGTCAGTATTAAACGGTACACCACCCAAAATAATCTGGCTTAGAATTGGAAATACTTCAACTCTTAACATTTCGAATGTGATAATAAAAAATATGGAAATGATTCTTGATTTTTTAGAGTTAGAGAATCAAAATGCCTGTCTTGAAATCTCTTAACAGCAAGTCATCACAGCTTTTGTAAATAATTCGGGTTGCTCGGCGTGGAGCCAATGGCTGGCGTTGGGAATATCAATAATCCGGGCATCGGGATAAATCTCATGAATCAGCTTTTCATCCTCTTTTAAAATGTAATTCGATTTTAATCCGCGGATAAAAACCACCGGATAGTTGGTAATCGGAATCCTGTCGTCGAGCCAGCTTTTGTTTACTCCACTTACAATTTCGTCGAGATGGTCGTATAAAACACTGGCATTAACACGCCACCTGAAGCGGTGACTTGTTTTCTCTTTTTCCACATTTTTCAGCAGAAACTGGCGGATTCGGTCATCATCTATTTTTTGGGCCATAAAATCGTCCACCTCGCTGCGCGATTTTATTTTGCTAAAATCGATTTCCTGCATGGCCAGCAGAATATTCTGGTGCAGATAAAACTGACTTTCGTCGCCCAGCAGTAAATAATTTTTTGGAGCAATATCGGCAATAACCAGTTTTTCAACCCGCTCAGGGAAGTCGGCAGCAAACCACATCGCCACCTTTCCGCCCATACTGTGACCGATAATAATGGCTTTTTCAATCTGGTGATGATCAAAAAATTCTTCCAAATCGTTGCGCATGTCGTTAAAAGTGTGCGAGTTGGCAAACGGTGAATGCCCGTGGTTGCGCTGGTCGATCATGTAAACTGTATGATTCGCCGAAAGTCTTTTTCCAATACTCAGCCAGTTATCCGACGAACCATACAATCCGTGAATAATCACCACAGGTGTGCCAGCTCCTTCTTTCCTGAAAAATAATTCCATTGTTGTCTGGATTTTTATTGCTTAACAGTTTCCTGAAAAATAAACATTTTGAGTTTTCACTCATCTCTCACCTCTCATCTCTTATTTTTATCTGAGGCAATCAAGATATTTTTTAATCGTGGTTTCGAGCCCAAGGTACAATGCATCGGCTATTAGTGCATGTCCTATAGAAACCTCGGCAAGATCAGGTATATGTTTGTACAGATAATTCAGATTCTCAAGACTCAGGTCGTGACCGGCATTTACCTCAATTCCCATTTTCTTTGCTGCTTTTGCTGCTTTTACAAATGGTTCAACGGCCTTATGACGTTCGATAGGGAAAAGGGTTGCGTATGGTTCGGTATAGAGTTCAATGCGGTTGGTTTTTGTTTCGGCTGCGCCTTCGATAGCCACAACATCGGGATCGACGAAAATCGAAGTACGAATACCATTTTCCTGCAATCTGGCAATTACATCTTTTAAAAAACTCAGGTTTTTCCATGTGTCCCAGCCATGGTCGCTGGTAAGCTGGTTGTGAGTGTCGGGTACGAGTGTAACCTGGTGTGGTTTTACTTCGGTAACCATTTTCAGAAAATCTTCACTGGGGTAACCTTCAATGTTAAATTCGGTGGTAATCAGCGGTTTTAACTCGTAAACATCGTGCCGGGTTATGTGCCGCTCATCGGGGCGTGGATGTATTGTAATACCTTGTGCACCAAATTGCTGGCATTTTATTGCAGCTTCTTTTACACTGGGCACCCTGCCTCCCCGCGAATTTCGCAGTGTTGCGATTTTATTTATATTTACGCTTAATCTGGTCATTGTTTGTAATTTTAGCAGCGCAAGTTACAACTTTCGGCGAAAATGAATAAACCATAAAACATTTGATTTTGATTGCAGAAAAACTGATATCGGATGGAATTGCATCGGTGAACAGCACCGAGAAAGGGCAAAAAGCGCTTAACAGGATGGATGTTTTCAGGGTATCGCATATTCCTGTGGTGAACGACAACCGCTACCTGGGGCTTGTTTCCGACAAGCTTATTTATGATTTGAATCTCACCGAAATTCCACTCGAAACTCAAATTGATAAATTTGAAACAACACACGCTCATAAAGAACAGCACATTTTTGAGGTAGCCATTTTAATGTACAAATTAAAACTAAGTGTGTTGCCAGTGCTCGATGACGACCATTATTATATCGGTGCTATTACGCTTTACGATCTGGCGCGACGGTTTGCCAAACTCTTTTCGTTGCAGGAAATAGGAGGTGTGGTGGTGCTCGAAATGAATGCAAATAATTACTCGCTCAGCGAAATCAGTCAGCTTGCCGAGAGCAACGGCTATCGAATCTTGAGTGTTTTCCTCGACCGTAAACCCGGAACGCAGATACTCGATGTAATTTTGAAACTTGATAAAGACGATCTTTCAGCGCTGATTCAGTCGTTTATACGATACAATTACACCGTCAAGGCGGTATATTTCGATCAGTCGATGCTGAGTGATTTGTATATGGACCGTTACGATCAATTCATGAAATTTATGAACCTCTAAAATTTGAATGAGATGAAAGTGGCTGTTTTTGGTACTTCGGTTTCAGAAAGTTTTATTCCGGTTTTGCATGAGTTTTTCCGGTTCTTACAATCAAATCAGGTTGAAGTCCATATTTTCAAACCCTTTCACGATTTTCTGTCAGACGAATTGCATTTCGAACCATTTTATGCCAAAGAGTATCACTCTTTTATCGATTTTGATAACCAATGCGATTTTATTTTTAGTGTGGGTGGCGACGGAACTTTTCTTCATTCGGTATTGAATATCCGCAATTTCGATATTCCGGTGGTTGGTGTAAACAGTGGGCGGCTTGGTTTTTTGGCCGACATTGCAGAAAATCAGGTTCAGAACGCGCTTACCCGAATATTTAACCACGACTATATAATTGTTGAACGCACCATGTTGCAGGTCGATTTTATGGGAAAAGATAACCTTGATTTCAATTTTGCACTGAATGAAATGACTGTATTAAAAACCGATACATCGTCGATGATTAATATTTATGCATACGTGGGAGATGAGCTTCTTAATAATTACTGGGCCGATGGTTTAATAATCGCAACTCCCACCGGATCGACTGCCTATTCGTTAAGTGTTGGTGGCCCGATACTTACACCCGATTCCGAAAATTTTGTGATTACACCGCTTGCACCACATAATTTAACAGTACGCCCAATGGTTGTTCCCGATAATTACGAAATCAAACTCAGGGTTGAGGGCAGGGGAACTCATTTTCTTGCTTCGCTCGATTTTCGTTCGGTTCCCGTAGAACTAGCAACTGAGATCAAAATCAAAAAAGCCGGATTCAAACTTAAGACGTTGCAACTTCCTGAACTTTCGTTCTTCAGTACACTCCGCAATAAATTAATGTGGGGCATCGATCGCAGGAACTAACAAAATTCATAAAAATTCCATTACAAATTATTTAGTCAAACTGTGGTCAACGCAAATTAGTGGAAAGGGAGTTCTATTCTTCGGATTTAGATTCCCGACTGGTTTCCGAAATCGCCGGATGGTGCAGAAATACTGAACATTCAAAAAACAAGGCAGCTTAACAATTTTTAAAGTTCTTTTGGGTTTTATAATATGCCGGGGGTATGTTATTTTGCGAATTATATTACTTTTGTACCACTTTTAAGAGTCGGTTAATCGTAACTGTAGGAAGATATTAATCTGTAATTCAGTTATTTAGTGAGAGGTTTTTCGTATTGTGGATAAGGTTTTTCAGCCGTTTCTTAAAATTGAACGCAAAAAATTAAATAGCTGAAAATCAGTCGATTTAAAAATATAATTTGAAAACAAAATTTTACCTGGAACTTAGTTTAAAACAACGAATTTGAATACCAAAATGAATAAAATATTGTTGGTGTTTGCAGTCATTTTACTGGCTGTTCCGGGTAAAGCGCAAAATACTGCTGATATAGGTATCTGGGGTGGAACATCAGGTTATATTGGCGATATCGATGATGCAGGTTTTTTTCAGCAATTCAATCCAAATTTTGGTGCATATTACAGGTACAATTTTAATGCCCGGGTTTCGTTAAGGGCGCAATTGCTGATGGGAGGGGTTGCTGCCGATGGAATGATTGAGGGCGTTGAAACTTCGTTTTCAAAAAGTGTCGAGGATTTATCTCTTCAAATCGAAATCAATTATCTGAAATACATAATAGGGTTAAAAAATATGCCATTTTCTCCGTATGTTATGGCTGGTGTGGGAGTTGCCTATTTCCCGTATGAAATGGATCCGGCATTAATTTCAACTTTTAACACGCAACACAATAAGGGTACTTCGGTGATTAACGAATCGGTTATATCAGCAACAATACCGTTTGGTTTTGGATTCAAATATACCATCGGGCAACGGCTTGGCATTGGTGTAGAATACCAGATGCGCAAATTATTCAGCGACAAATTGGATAACCTTGACGATCCACTAGCCTATGAAATTTTAGATTCGGCTACAGGTGCGGTTTTCTCAGAAACAAAATATACTGATGCCCTTCACAACAACGACTGGACAGGGTATTTTGGACTTCATGTAACATATAAAATTTATGTAGGCAAAAAGGCTTGTCCGGCTTACGAAAGTAAAAATTAGTCATGGATTCGTTTAAAAACAGGCTCGATCAGCAAAAAATACCACAGCATATTGCCATCATTATGGATGGCAACGGCCGGTGGGCCGAAAAAAATGGCAAAGCCAGGGTTTTTGGTCATCAAAGCGGTGTTGAGTCAGTTCGTTCGGTGGTTGAAGGTGCTGGTGAAATTGGGGTAAAACACCTCACGTTGTATGCTTTTTCGACAGAGAACTGGGAGCGTCCGCAATATGAAGTGGAGGCGCTCATGGAATTGTTGGTTCATGCCATTGAAAATGAGTCGGAATCGCTGATGAAAAATAATGTGCGGCTTTCTGCAATAGGCGACCTCTCGAAAATGCCCCTGAAAGTAAAGGAAAAACTGGATGGAAGTATAAAATATTTAAGTGCTAACACAGGATTAAACCTGATTCTTGCACTTAGTTACAGCTCGAAATGGGAAATAGTAAATGCCGTGAAAATCATTATTGCTGAAGCAATTGAAGGGAAAATAAAACCAGATATGATAAATGATACAATGTTCGCTCAGTATCTGAACACCTCCGGAATACCAGACCCTGAACTGCTGATTAGAACCAGCGGTGAGTACAGGATAAGTAATTTCCTGTTGTGGCAGATTGCTTATTCTGAACTTTTTTTTACAGAAAAATTATGGCCCGATTTCAGAAAAGAAGATTTATACAAAGCCATTTTTAATTTTCAAAATCGTGAGAGACGTTTTGGGAAAACAAGCGAACAGTTGTTAATGTAACAAACCATATACAGAATGCAAAGAAACTACATATTACTCATCGTGATGATGGTTCTGTCGATACCAGGAGTTTTTTCACAGGAAGTTGACAGCACCAACTTTTCAATTTATTATTCGAGCCCGGCTAAATATACGATTGCCGGTGTGGAAGTAACCGGAATCAGGTACCTCGATAAATCGGTCCTTGTACAACTTTCGGGATTGGTTGTAGGTTCCACAATTGATGTTCCGGGCGAAGGAATTACCAATGCAATCAAAAAATTATGGGGGCAGGGGCTTTTCTCTGATGTGAAAATTACAGCCACCAAAGTAGTTAAAGATCAAATCTGGTTTGAAATTTATCTACAGGAACGTCCACGATTGTCTGATGTAAATTTCATGGGTGTCTCGAAATCGGAAAAAGACGACATTACCGAAAAAGTACTGTTACTGAAAGGAAGCCAAATTACCGATAACCAGGTGATTAATGCCCAAAGAATCATCAAAAACATCTTCCTCGAAAAAGGGTTTCTGAATACCGAAGTAAATATTGTTCAGCGCGACGATACCACCCAAACCAACAGCCTGATCCTGGATATTTATGTGGATAAAAAGGAAAAGGTAAAGGTGAACGACATTTTCATTACCGGAAATAAAGAAATCAGTTACATTGTTTTGGAGCGCGCCATGAAAAAAACAAATGCAAAGGCGTTGCGCAACTTCTTTAAAACTAAAAAGTTTTTGCAGGAAGAGTACAAAAACGATAAAAAGCTGCTCGTTGATAAATACAATGAGAAAGGGTTCAGGGATGCAATTATTTCGCGCGACTCAATTTATCAGGTACCGGTTGGCCGTAAAGATAAACCAAGGGTAAATATCGATCTTGAGGTTGAAGAAGGAAACAAATACTATTTTGGAAATATCCGGTGGGTGGGAAATACAATTTATCCTTCAGATTACCTGAGTAATGTGTTGGGAATTAAAAAGGGAGATGTGTTTAACCAGAAAATTCTTGATAAACGACTTTTTGATAACGATGAAGGATTAAACAATCTTTACCTCGATAAAGGGTACCTTTTCTTTACGCTCGACCCGATTGAAGTTAATGTGAACAAAGATTCCATCGATTTTGAAATGCGTATTTCAGAAGGCAAACAGGCCACCATTAACGAGGTTCGTGTTGTTGGTAATACAAAAACCCATGAACATGTTGCCCGGCGTGAATTATATACTTATCCGGGCGACCTTTTCAGTAAATCGAACCTGATGCGTTCGTACCGCGAGCTTGCCCAGTTAGGACACTTTGATCCGGAAGCAATTGTTCCCGATGTTCAGCCAAACCCCGAAAACGGAACTGTTGATATTGAATACCAGCTACAGGAAAAGGCCAACGACCAGATTGAACTTTCAGGAGGTTGGGGCGCCGGTATGTTTGTGGGATCGATTGGTTTGAAATTCGCCAACTTCTCGGTGCGCAACATATTCAATAAAGAAGCCTGGCGACCACTACCAACGGGTGATGGACAAACTCTCGGACTGCGTTTCCAAACCAGCGGAAAGTACTACAGGACTGTGAGTCTTTCGTTTGTTGAGCCCTGGCTCGGTGGTAAAAAACCAAATTCGTTTTCTCTTTCTCTTTCGCATTCAAGAATTAATTACAGCGCTAATAAATACTATCAATCATACAATCCATACGGGAGCAGTTATGGAGGTTACAGCCCATATGGATATGGTGGTGGTTATGGAAGCTACAGCCCTTACGGTTATGGTTCAGGTTATGGCGGTGGTTATGGTTACGATTCATATGGTTATAATAGCTATTATCCACAGTATCAGTATAATTACGATTCGGAAGATAGCAATACCTCCGACGATCAAATTTGGGAAACTACAGCACTTTCACTGGGTTATGGTTACCGTTTGAGTTACCCCGACGACTATTTTACCATGTATCACGAGGTTTCATTTGAACACTACAACCTACGTAACATGGGAAGCTATTTCTACTTTCTGGCCGATTCTACTGGCCAGGTAAATGGCACTTTTAATAACTTCAGTTTTAAAACTGTTTTTGGTCGAAGTTCAATCGACAATCCTTTGTATTCGAGAAGTGGTTCAAGCTTTTCCCTGTCGCTCAAATTAACACCGCCATATTCGTGGTTTAACGATAAAGATTATAGTGATCCGGATATGCCAAACAGTGAACGTTACAAGTGGATTGAATATCATAAATGGTTACTGAAAGGACAGTTATTCAGTCCATTGACAAAAAATACAAATCTAGTTTTGCGTACAGCTTTTGAAATGGGATTTCTTGGTTATTACGATCAATACCGAAAATCTCCTTTCGAGGGATTCATTGTGGGTGGGTCAGGCATGTCGGGCTATAATATTTATGGAACCGACTATGTAGCATTACGGGGCTACAAAGACTTCAGTCTCAGTCCGAATAACGGGTCAAGCATGTATTCAAAATTCACACTCGAAATGCGTTACCCGATTACGTTGAAACCGAGTGCCACGATTTATGCTTTAACTTTTCTTGAGGCAGGTAATGCGGGCATGAGTTTCCAGAATTATGTACCATTTAAACTACATCGCTCGGCAGGTGTTGGTGTGCGTATATTCCTGCCAATGTTTGGTCTGATGGGTATCGATTGGGGATATGGATTTGATGAAGTGCCCGGAAACTCAGGTGCAGCCGGAAGCCAGTTCCATTTTGTTATCGGGCAACAATTCTGATAAATTGGTTTGGCACAAAATGTGATATTACGATCAGGTAAAATTTAAATTCTCGGATATGAAAAAGTTAGTATTAATTGTAGCAGTGGTTTTTGGGATGGCAGTTGCCGCAAGCGCGCAAAAAATGGCGTTTATCGATACGGAATACATTATGGAAAATATTCCGGCATATAAAGCTGCCCAGAATCAACTTGACCAGTTATCATCGCAATACCAGAAAGAACTGGAATCGATACATGCTGAAATTGAACAGATGTACAAGGACTTTCAGGCTGAAAGTGTTTTGCTCTCCGACGATATGAAACGCAAACGCGAGGATGTGATAATTACCAAGGAAAAAGACTATAAACAATTACAGAAAAAATACTTCGGGCCGAATGGCGACCTTTTCAAAAAACGTCAGGGATTGGTGAAACCTATTCAGGATGACGTATTTAATGCTGTTCAGGAAATCTCGAACGAAGGTAGTTATTCCATCGTTTTTGATAAGGCAGGAGGTACAACATTGTTTTTTACAAACCCTAAATTCGATTTAAGCGACCAGGTTTTGCAGAAACTCGGATATAAATAATAATAACTATATTTGTGACCAAAAATTAAAACATTACATTGATTATGAGAAATTTAATAAAGATTACGGCGGTTTTGTTTTTAGTTATCGCTGCTGCTGGAGTAAGTGCCCAAACACCAAAATTCGGACATGTTGATTTGCAGGCTTTGATACAGGTAATGCCCGACAGAGCAAAAGCTGAAACCGAATTCAATAAGTTTCAGACTGATTTGGAAGATATTTTTGGTGAAATGCAAAAAGACTACCAGACAAAGCTTACAGAACTTGAACAAATGGGAGATTCGGTTTCTGAAATTAAGAGGAATGCCAAAATCTCAGAATTGCAGGATATGCAACAGCGAATTCAGAACTATCAGCAAAATGCCAATACTCAGTTACAGCAAAAGAATACTGAAATTATGAAACCAATTTACGATAAAGCACAGGCTGCCATTGGCGAAGTTGCCAAAGAAAAAGGCCTGATTTATGTTTTTGAAGTAAACAGTGTGCTTTACAAATCGAATGAAAGTGTTGACCTTTTACCACTTGTAAAAACAAAACTTGGAATATAAACTCAGGTTCAATATAGAAAAGCCATCCGTTTCAATTCGGGTGGCTTTTTTTTTGCAAAAAAGGCAGCTTTGTTGGCTGTTTTACGATTAAAAGTTATATTTAGAAACTTTGAACCGTAAAAAATGAAGGATATGTTAGCTGAAAAGGAAGTTATGGAAACCGCAGAAATCAAAGTTCCGGAGAATACATTTTTGTTTGAAATCGCATGGGAAGTTTGCAACCAGGTAGGTGGAATTTACACGGTTATTCGTTCGAAAGTTCCATCGGTAATCAAAAAATGGGGACACGAAAATTATTGTTTGGTGGGGCCCTATTTTGCTGAGCAGGCAGCAGCCCATTTCGATCCGGCAACTGACTTTTCAACACCCATCGGAAAAGCTGTATTGAAATTGCAGGAACGTGGTTTCGATGTACATTACGGGCAGTGGATTGTTTCCGGCCGCCCTAACGTTGTTCTTTTTAATCCTTATTCGGTTTACGACAAGTTGAACGAAATAAAACATTACCTGTGGGAGGATTTTCATATCTCGCTTCCTGCCAGCGACGAACTTCTCGATAAAGTTGTTGCTTTTGGCTACCAGGTAAAAGAGTTTTTCAACTACATCACCCAATTTGAAATCGGGCACCCGAATATTGTAGCACATTTCCACGAGTGGATGGCCGGAATTCCGATTCCTGGTATCAGGAAAGACAGGCTTAATATTAAAATTGTGTTTACCACGCACGCAACTTTGTTGGGGCGATACCTCGCCATGAACGACCCTAACTTTTACGAGCACCTCGCATTTTATAATTGGGAGGTTGAAGCTACAAAATTCAACGTAAAGCCAATTGCTGAAATTGAAAGAGCTTCGGCACATGGTGCCCATATTTTTACTACAGTCAGCGATATTACGGGAAAAGAATGTACCCATCTTTTGGGGCGCACACCCGACATGGTTTTACCCAACGGTTTAAATATTGTCCGGTACGAAGCGCTTCACCAGATTCAGAACCAGCATGTTAAAATTAAAGATCAGATTCACGATTTTGTGATGGGGCATTTCTTTCAGAGTTATCCCTTCGATTTAGATAAAACGCTCTATTTTTTTACTTCGGGAAGGTACGAGTTCCAAAACAAAGGCTACGATTTAACACTCGAAGCGCTGGCTCGCCTGAACTATAAAATGCAGGTGGCCAATGTCGATACCACGGTGGTTACTTTTTTTGTTACCAAACAACCTTTTTACACAATTAATCCGGAAGTTTTACAGTCGAAAGCTCAGATTGAGGATGTTTGGCGTGTGTGCGAGGAGATAAAAGAGCAGGTAGGTAAACGTTTATACACCAACATTACTTCAGCAGAAGGTGTATATGAGTTTCCTGATCTAAGCAAAATGGTTGACGATTATCTCAGGTTAAAACTTCGCCGTAATATTCAGAGTTGGAAAACACACCGGTTACCAAAAATTGTTACCCATACATTAAAGGACGATGCAAATGATGAAATTCTGAATTTCCTCCGCAGGGCCAACCTTGTAAATAACCGGCACGACAAAGTGAAAGTGGTTTATCACCCTGATTTTATTACAACCTCAAATCCATTGTTCAGGATGGATTATAACACTTTTGTAAGGGGTTGTCATTTGGGGATTTTTCCAAGCATGTACGAACCGTGGGGATACACGCCACTGGAATGCCTTGCCAGTGGGCTGCCATCGATTACAAGCGAGGTTGCCGGTTTTGGCGATTACGTGGTAAATAATATCCCCGATCACGACGAAAAGGGAATGTACATTATTAACCGCAAGGGACGAAACTTTTTTGATATCGCAGAGGACCTTGCCAATAACATGTTCAAATTTGTTCAAATGTCGCGGCGCGATAGAATTGCACTCCGCTATAAATGCGAAGAAGCATCGCTTCATTTCGACTGGTCGAACCTGGGTAAATACTACGACAAAGCCTACAAGGCAGTGGTTGAAAAGTAAAGTGAAAGCCTGATGAATATTGCTCCGATTGGTGTTTTTGACTCGGGTTACGGTGGATTAACAGTTTTAAAGGAACTGGTGAAAACATTGCCGGGTTATGATTTTGTCTATCTTGGCGACAACGCCCGCACGCCTTACGGAACACGTTCGTTTGAGGTGGTTTATGATTACACGCTCGAAGCGGTGAAGTATCTTTTTAGCCTGAATTGTCCGCTGGTAATTATTGCCTGTAATACAGCATCGGCAAAAGCGCTGCGCAATATCCAGCAGCTTGATTTGCCCAAAATTGCACCCGACAGGCGGGTTCTTGGCGTAATACGGCCTAGTGTGGAGGCTGTATCCGAAATTACAAAAACCGGTCATGTGGGAATTTTGGGTACTGTGGGCACTGTAACTTCTGAATCGTACCCCATCGAGCTGGAAAAATGGTCGGGCGGGAGAGTGGTTGCAACAGTTCAGGAGGCTTGCCCCATGTGGGTGCCGATTGTGGAGAATAACGAAATCGGAAACGAAGGGTCCGAGTATTTTATCAAACGCCATATCCTGAATATTCTGGGCAAAGACAGCCAAATGGACACACTGGTTTTGGGTTGTACACATTATCCGTTGTTAATCGATACTATAAGAAAATACGTTCCTCAGCAAATCAATATCGTTGAGCAGGGCGAAATTACTGCGGGTAAATTGGTGGATTACCTGCAACGCCATCCCGAAATCGATAAGCGGTTAACAAAAAACAATCAACTCGAATTTCAGACTACCGAATCGGCTGCCAATTTCGAAAGCAAAGCGGCTTTGTTTATGGGCTATAAAGTGGAAGCTGTACATGTGAAGATTTAGAGGGTGAGTGGGTAAATGAGTAACTGGGTAATTGATACAGAAACAGTAGTTGAATGATCTGTTCCAAATCCTCTGAAGGGGCATTTTATGAAAAACATCGGTCCCGATTGTTATCATAAAAACCCGGGGAAGGAGCACTCAAGAAATGGTCGATTGAATTTAAATACAAACTAAAAGATGACCCGATATTTTTACCTGTAGTATTCCATTACAATCCGGTTCATTTCGTCAAATTGTTCTTCCATGCTTTGCAGCAGTTTGTATTGGGCGTGTGTACGTACAAGATTGTGTCCGGCCGATTTTGTACGATAATACTTATCGCCGTTGATGTAATCCATTAAAAACCTGAGTACCTGTTCGTAGGTAATATAACGGGCCGAGAAAGCGAGGTATTTAATTTCAGCAGGAGTCAGAAACGACTTTGTTTCTTCGAGGTAGCCGCGGGTAAAAGCGCTGAAGATTCCGATGTTCATCGAAACATTTTCAAGGTTTTCATCATCTTCAGCTCCCGTGTTAGTATAAGAGCGCATGGCATCGCCAAAATCGTTCAATACTGTGCTGTTCAGCACTGTATCGAGGTCGATTACACAGAGCACATCCCCTTTTTTATCGAAAAGAATATTGTTGATTTTTGTGTCGTTGTGGGTAATTCGTGTGGGAATGGTTCTATTCTCCACGTTTTCCCAGAAAGCAAGCATTTCGTTTCGGCGACTTTCAATCCATTCAATTTCCTTGGTAACCGTGGCTTTCCGTCCTGCTATATCTTTGGCAAGCGCTTCATCCCATTGTTTAAACCGGAAACGGATGTTGTGAAATCCAGGTAGAATGTCGGTCAGCGGTTCATTCAAATCGGCCACCAGAGACTGAAATTTGCCAATTCCTTTTCCCCCGGCATAAGCAAGCGCGGGTGTTTTTGCCGAATCGTAGGCAATTGTATCGTCGATAAACAAACAAACCGCCCAATATTCTTCCTCTTCATCCACAAAATACAGTTTCCCATCCTTAGCCGGAATCAAAGTCAAGGCTTCACGCATCGGGTCGCCACCAGCAAGTTCAACCTTCTTTTTGATATGAAGACAAACTTTTTGGATATTCTCCATCATGGCCGGAATAGGCGAAAAGATGCGTTTATTCTTTCGTTGTAAAATATATTTCGGGTTGCCGCTGCCGGTTTTCACAATAAAAGTATCGTTGATAAAACCTTCGCCCAGATTATCCACCGCTGTAATTTTACCTTCGAGCTGAAAATTTTGTGCGATGCCGATTAGTTTGTTGTTCATGTTTAAAGAATTTGATGCTGGATTCTGGATACTGGATTTTTGGACTTTCGCTGATCAAAATTGTAAATTGCAAATAGTTAAATTGTAAATTGCTTTGGCTTCCGGCTTTCTTAGTCCCAAAGTTTTTCAGGGTAATCGCCTTTGGCAATCAGTGTATTCAGTTTTTCAATCACAAAAGGTTTGTCTTCCTTGTAAGTAACTCCAAACCAGGGCGAATCGGCTTCCAACACCTTTGCCACAGCTTCGTTGTCGTCAATCATATCAAAAACCACCGATGGAATGTACATTTCCGACTTCAGATTTCCGACGTTGGTTTCGAGAAATCTCGTAAATCTTTTTTCGAGTTGTGCAAAAACAGAGGGTTTAAAACCCCAGTTGTTCATCGATGTCACTTCGTTGCCGGTAAGTTGTGTTTCGCTTCCGTCGCTTTCAATCGAAACAATTTCGTTGGGGCGTTTTACAATTTTTATGGTTTCCACAATTTTCCGCAGGTTGTTATTCGCGTCAGAATCACAGATTCCGCGAGATACAGAACCAAAATCTGATAGGGTTTCCTTCAGTTTGTATCCAACCATGGCATATTCATGCTCATTTTCAGATGTGGTGAGGAATTGTGCCATGGCTTTGTAAGCGTTAAATCCATAAAAATCGTCGGCATTGAGCGCGCAAAAAGGTTCTTTTATTACATCGCGTGCGACAAGAATGGCGTGTGCTGTTCCCCAGGGTTTTTCGCGTTCGGCGGGTAAAGTGAACCCATCGGGGAGCATGTGCAACTCCTGATAAACATATTCGACTTCAATTTTTCCTTTCAGTTTAGCGTCGAATTTTTCTTTAAAAGCATCAGCAAAACTTTCGCGGATGATAAAAACCACCTTCCCGAAACCGGCTCTGATGGCATCATAAATCGAGTAGTCGATAATTGCTTCTCCATTCGGGCCAACAGGTTCAACCTGTTTCAGTCCGCCAAAACGGCTGCCCATACCGGCAGCTAAAATCAATAAAGTAGGTTTCATTTTCTATTCAGTTTTTATTTTAAATCAAATGAGTTTGTTTCGAATATCCGGTCTTTCTGATTCCGAAAATATTGCGGGTTAAAAATAGAAAAAAGGTGTATCACATTTTATGGAGTAACCGATTGTTAACTGAAGTTTTTTATTTGATGTTTATCGGGCGATAAAACGACAAAATGTTATGATTTTGGCAATAATTATATATTTTTCGTGAAAAATTGCACGAAATATGACATTGAGAAACAAACTTGACGATATCGATTTAAAAATACTCGATATTATCACCCAAAATGCAAGAATTCCGTTTAAAGATGTTGCCGTTGAAGTGGGGGTTTCGCGTGCGGCCATTCACCAACGTGTGAACCGGATGATTGATTTAGGGGTAATTGTTGGTTCGGGTTATCATATCGATCCTAAAAAGGTTGATTTCAGAACCTGTACTTACATCGGTATTTTTCTTGAAAAAGGTGGCTTGTTTCCCGAGGTGGTTGAACGGCTGAAAAGTATTCCCGAAATAGTTGAATGTCATTACACAACCGGACAATATGCAATTTTTATAAAGGTTTATGCAAAAGACAACGAGCACCTGAAATCAATTTTAAGCGGCCAGATTCAAAAAATACCAGGTGTTTCGAGTACCGAAACATTTATATCGCTTGAAGAATCGTTTAAAAGAACATTGCAGATTCTCGATTAGCTTCTTTGCCGAACGGCTTCGTAAATCATCAGTGCTGCCGAAACAGAAACATTTAACGATTCGATACTGCCAAATAACGGAATCTTTAATTTTTCGTCAGAAATTTTTAACACTGCCTCAGAAATTCCGTCTTCTTCAGAACCCATCACAATAGCAACCGGACGGTTGAAATTACCCGAAGTGTAAACTGAATCGGCTTTTTCAGTTGCTGCGATAATGGCAATTCCCGATTCCTTCAGAAAATGGATGGTTTTGGTCAGACTTTTGACTTTACAAACCGGAATATGGTGAAGTGCCCCGGCTGATGTTTTAACGGCATCGGCGCCAATACGCGCCATCCCTTTTTCGGGGATAATAATCGCATCAACACCCGCACATTCAGCCGAACGTGCAATCGCGCCAAAATTCCTGACGTCGGTAATCTGGTCGAGCACAAGCAACAACGGGTCCTTGCCTGTTTCGAAAAGAGTGGGCAGCAATACTTCAATATTTGTGTATTCGATGGGCGAAACAAATGCCAACACTCCTTGATGGTTTTTTCGGGTAATGCGGTTAATTTTTTCGATGGGAACAAATTGCGCAGCTATTTCATGCTCTTTAATGAGTGAAAGTAATTCTTGAATCAACTCATTTTGCAGCCCGGTTCTGATGAAAACCCGTTCAACCGTTTTGCCTTTGTTGATGGCTTCGATAACCGCCCGTGTTCCGTAAATATATTCGTCAGTTTCCATTACCAGTTTTTTTTGTTTTTCCACATTTCCAGTTCGTTGTGTTGTATTTCCCAGTTTTCCATTGCAGTTTTCAGCCTTATTTTTATCGCCTCGTATTTTCCAAAAACCGAGTGGTCCTCAATCGTTGCCGACGATGATAGCAATTTATCCAAAGCAGCGCTTTCAGCTTCAAGTTTTTCTATTTCCTCCTCAGCCTTTTCAATCAGCTTTTCAAGTCGCGAAATATTTTTATTGATATCTTTTTGGTCTTTAAAACTGACTTCGCTCACTGAAACAGAAACTGTACTGTTTTTCTCTTCTTTTTTTGCGGCAGCTTTTATTTCAAGTTCTTTCAGCGACTCAATTTTCTTTTTCTGAAGAAAATCATAAATGCCGCCAAGATGTTGCCTGATCCTTTTATTTCTGAATTCGTAAACACAATTCACCAGCCCATCAAGAAATTCGCGGTCGTGCGAAACTACCAGCAATGTTCCGTTAAACCGAATCAACGCATTTTTGAGAATTTCCTTTGTTCTGATGTCGAGATGGTTGGTAGGCTCGTCGAGAACCAGGAAGTTGACAGGTTCGAGCATCAGTTTTATCATGGCAAGCCGGGTTTTTTCGCCTCCGCTGAGCACACGCACTTTTTTGTCAGCATCTTCGCCCGAAAAAAGAAAGGCCCCGAGAATATCCCTGATTTTTGTCCGTACATCGCCCACAGCAATTTGGTCAATCGTATCAAAAACTGTTAAATCTTCGTTGAGTAATTGCGCCTGGTTTTGCGCAAAATAGCCCACTTTCACATTGTGCCCAATTTTAAGGTGACCGTCAAATTTCAGCTCATCGAGAATAATTCGCGCCAGTGTGGTTTTTCCTTCACCATTCCGACCCACAAAGGCAATTTTATCGCCTTGCTCAATCATAAAATCGATGTCATCTAAAACCAGGTGATTGTCATATCGTTTCGAAATGTTTTTAGCTTCAACCACCACTTTTCCCGACCGGGGTGCCGGTGGAAATGCAATCCTGATAGCCGAATTATCTTCTTCTTCGATTTCGATGCGATCAATTTTTTCGAGTTGTTTTAATCTCGACTGAACCTGCACCGCTTTTGTAGCTTTGTACCTGAATCTTTCGATAAAGTTTTCAGTGTCTTCAATCAGTTTTTGCTGATTTTTGAACGCCGCCAGTTGTACTTCGCGCTGTTCTTTTTTCCAGTCCATAAAACTTGAATAATTCATTTTCTGGTCGGTAATTTTACCCAGCGAAATTTCGATTGTACGGTTGCAAACCGCGTTCAGAAAGGCTTTATCGTGCGAAACCAGTACAATTGCGCCGTTGTAACTTTTCAGAAAATCTTCGAGCCACTGAATCGACTCAATATCGAGGTGATTGGTTGGTTCGTCGAGCAGAAAAACACTGGGTTTCTGCAAAAGCAGTTTGGCCAGTTCAATTCTCATGCGCCAGCCGCCACTGAATTCGGAAGTATGCCTTGAAAAGTCGGTCCTTTCGAACCCAAGGCCTAAAAGTGTTCTTTCAAGTTCTGCTTCATAATTATCGCCACCAAGAATCTGGTAACGTTCGGTGAGTTCGGTTACAAGGTCTATCTTTTTCAGATACAGCTCCGAATGGAAATCGTGTTCTTCCGAAATTTCATCGTGTAAGCTGTTTATTTTTTTTTCGATGGCAATTAACTCTTCAAAAGCCAAAGTTGTTTCTTCCTTTAATGTTCTCGTATCGGTATGCCGCATTTGTTGTGGCAAATACCCGATGGTTACATTTTTCGGAATCCCGATTGCACCCTTACTTGGAGAATCAATTCCTTTGATAATTTTTAAAAGCGTGGTTTTCCCGGCTCCGTTTTTGCCTATTAACCCAATTCTATCTTTCGGATTAATAAGAAAACTGATTTCTTTAAATAAATCGAAACCACCAAAACTCAGCCATATTTTATCGAGCGAAATCATAAAAGTCGGATTGAAAGTGGGCAAAGATAATGATTAAAGTTAAACTGAATTGAGATGTCTGAAGCGTTGCTGCTGATTTGAAAACCCCGATTTATAAAAAGAAGGAAGGGGAAAGAACTATGGACGCTTTTTGAAGATGATTGATGATTTACAAACCCCTAAACACAAAACCAATCATAAATACAGAAGTTACTTTCCCCTTTTAAGTTTTACTATAGAAATAAAACCAACCATTAAATCGGTTCAAATATAACTACTAAGAATTTGAGTTTCAAAATATGAACTGGGTAAAAAAGTGAAAACAGGGGAAAAGTCCAATCGTTTTCCCGTAATGGGAAATTTTGTTTTCGATTGGGAACAGGACAGGCGCTCCTTAACTGTAATATCCATAAACCATTATATATTTGCGCCAAAAAAGGTGGGAAGAAATAAGCAAAAACCATTATTGACAGGGTTAACTATTGATTCAATAGGAGCCGAAGGGAAAGCGGTAACCCGAAACGGGGAATTGGTGGTATTTACACAGTATGCAGTTCCAGGCGATGTAGTCGATCTGCAGGTAACAAAAAAGAGAAGCAAGTATGCCGAGGCCTTAGTAACAAAGTTTCACGAATATTCACCTGATCGGGTTAATGCCTTTTGTGAACACTTTGGTGTTTGTGGCGGATGTAAATGGCAGATTTTACCTTACGATAAGCAACTGTTTTATAAACAAAAGCAGGTTTACGATCAGCTTACCAGAATTGGTAAAGTTGAAGTTGGGGAGTTTCAACCAATACTGGGATCCGAAAAAAATATTTTCTATCGCAATAAACTTGAATTTACTTTTTCAAATAAGCGCTGGCTTGATTTCAGTACCGAATCTTCTGCGACTGCAAATATGAATGCATTGGGTTTTCATGTTCCCGGGTTGTTTGATAAAGTAATCAACATAAATAAATGCTGGCTTCAGACTGAACCTTCAAATGAAATCAGGAACTTTATTTATAAGTACGCACTCAAAGAAAATCTCAGTTTTTTTGACATAAAAGAAAAATCGGGTTTTTTAAGAACACTTATTATCCGAACCAGTTCAATAGGTCAGGTAATGGTCGTATTGTCCTTTTTTCATGAGGATTTGGAGAAAAGGACCAGGTTATTGGAAGCGGTTAAGGAAAGATTTCCTGAAATTACCTCATTATTATATGTAATTAATGAAAAGGGAAACGACACAATAACGGATCAGAAAATTGAAGTTTTTAATGGTCAGGATTTTATTTTTGAGGAAATGGAAGGCCTGCAATTCAAAATTGGGGCGAAAAGTTTTTATCAAACCAACTCTGAGCAAGCGTATAATTTATATAAAGTCGTTCGCGATTTTGCAAATCCTGGTAAAAACGATGTTGTTTATGATTTTTACACAGGAACCGGAACTATCGCAAATTTTGTAGCCCGACAGGTGAAAAAGGTTGTTGGTATTGAATATGTTCCGGAGGCAATTGAAGATGCAAAAATTAACTCGTCAATCAATGCAATTGATAATACGGATTTCTATGCTGGAGATATCAAGGCTGTTCTAAATTTGGAATTCTTTGTTAAAAATGGGAATCCTGATATCATAATTACCGATCCACCCCGGGCCGGAATGCACGAAGATGTGATTGATTCTATCATTAAATCTGAAGCACAAAAAATTGTATATGTTAGTTGTAATCCTGCTACACAAGCACGTGATCTGGCATTACTGTCTGCAAATTATGAAGTTGTAAAAACGCAACCGGTTGATATGTTCCCTCATACTCATCATGTTGAGAATGTGGTTCTGTTGAGTAAAAAAATTTTTTTATAAGGAGCAAATAGTCTAATTTAGTCAAACTTATTAACAATAATGGTTGTTAATAAGGTGAAAAATATGGTCTTATAAACATTAAAAAGCAGTTGATTGACTTTGTGGTACAAGGTTTGTCTGGTTGTTTTTTAAACCCTAAAAAAATTGAAATTATGAAAAATTTGGTTCTATTCATTGTGTTGGCATTCCCAATGTTACTTTCTGCTCAGAATGCCTGTGACTTCTTTGAGTTCAGAAAGATTAAAGTTGAAAAGACCGATCTGAACACTACGCAGAGTGATTTCGGACCCTCTTTTGTTGCCGATGAATTGTGGTATTCTGCCTTTACTCAGGAAGAGATTAATAAACTATCAGCAGGAGTCAACAAAGACGTTTTTTACAATTTGTACAGCTCAAAAACTGATAACGACGGAAATGTTGTTGGTACAAAAAGTGTTCAGTTTGAAGCAATAAGTGCAGGATATCATGCCGGTCCGGTTTCCTATTGTGCAAAGACTCAGGAACTTTTTGTGACTTTGAGCAATTTCGATAATCCAGATATCAGAAACAAAGTTTATCGCAAAGCTGATATCCGGCTTAAATTAATTACTGCGAAAAAGGTTGATGGAATCTGGAAAGTAACCGAGCAATTTCCATACAACGATTCAATATATTCTGTTGGTCAACCAGCAATATCGGTAACTGGTGACACCCTGTTTTTTGCCTCAAATATGCCGGGTGGTAAAGGATTGACAGATTTATACATGTCGGTTCGTACAAATGGGAAGTGGGGAACTCCGGTAAATTTGGGCGATAAAGTAAATACTGAATTTGATGAAATGTTCCCATTTTTTATGGACGGTTCAGTTTTGTTTTATGCATCAAATAAAGGAAACAGCGGAAAAGAAGATTTCGATATTAAATACATTTGTAAGGAAGGGAACTCATTTTCTGCACCAAAAATACAAAACGATTTTAATACCGATCAGGATGACTTTGGTCTGATTATTCATTCCAATGGTAAAGTTGGTTATTTTGTTTCGCGACGGGAAGGTGGTTTGGGCGACGACGATATTTACAAAGTAACCTTCACAGGAGAATATAATCTTGAGTTGATGGTAATGGATAAGAAAACAATGGTTCCCATTCCAAATCCAAAAGTAAGATTCAGCGACAATATTGTTGCTACTTTGGCAGGTGTTTTACTAACCAGAGCATTACCCGAAAATTCGAGCGTAAATGCAACTTCTGAAATTGAAGGTTATCAGAATTCATCAAAAACAATCACAACTGTAGGCAAACCATATGGAATTATCAGGGATACAATATGGGTTGAAAAGGTGGAAGTAGGCCAGAAATTTGTGATGGAAAATATTTTCTATGATTACGATAAATGGGATATTCTGCCGGAATCGGAAATTGAACTAAATAAATTGATTGCGATAATGAAAGATAATCCAAGCTGGAAAGTTGAATTGGGTTCACATACCGATGCCAGAGGAAGCGACTCATACAATGAAATCCTGAGCCAGAAAAGATCGGATTCAGCTGTTGGTTATATTATTAACCACGGAATTGGCAAAGACAGAATCATTGCCAAAGGTTACGGCGAATCGCAATTGGTAAACCATTGCAAAAATGGCGTTGAATGTACCGATGAAGTACATCGCCAAAATCGTAGAACAGAGTTTAAAATTCTCGAAATGGACGGTAAGTAAAATTTCGAAATATTTAATAAGGAAGAAGCTGTATCGGTTGGTGCAGCTTCTTCTTCTTTTAAAAACCGTTCAGTTGAATCAAAACTGTTGGAATTAATAGCAAAAATCCCAGTACAAAGAGAATCAATATCAAAGGAAATACCCATTTAACCCATTTTTCGTAAGGAATTCGGGCAACCCCGAGTACCCCAATTAATACTCCCGAAACAGGAGTTATCATATTTGTAATTCCATCGCCAAGTTGAAAAGCAATAACCGTTGCCTGTCGCGAAATACCGATCAAATCTGAAAACTGCGACATCATGGGCATTGTCAATGCCGCTTTACTTGAGCCACTGGGAATAAAAATGTTTAAAAAATTCTGTATCAGGTACATTACAGAAACTGAACCTATTTTGCCCAAATCGCTCATCGATTGTGAAGCATAAAATAGTATTGTATCAATTATTTTTCCTTCTTCAAGAACTACAACAATGCCTACGGCCAGTCCAACAACCATTGCAGCCGGAAGAATGTCTTTAGCTCCTTCTATAAACGAACGGGTTAATTCGTTGGGTGTTTTCCCCATGGCAATGCCTGAGATGATTCCAAGTGCGAAAAACAGTGACGCAATTTCCATTACATACCAGTCATATCCCATTACCCCTACAATCAGAAAAACAACTGTAAACGATAGTAATACAAGAATATAAAAATGAACTGTTTTTCGTAGTGCAAGAATTCCTGAGATAAAAAAAATTGCTGTACAAATGGGCACCACCGGAAATGTAATTTCGCTATTACCCAGTTTCAACGTGGTGATTGGGTGATAAAAAGCAAATAATATTAGCGCGACAGAAAGCAAAACAAATGAAATCCACGCTGCCCGTGGAACGTAGAAACTGAAATTAGTGTCTGTTTCCTTATTTCTTGACCGCCAGTAATTATCATCATCGTAAACAATTGATTTCTCTGGACTAGCATGAATTTTTGATGCATATCTCAAAATGTAAGCTATGCCAGTAATACTTATTGTCGCCCACATAAAAATGCGGTATTCAATTCCTGAAAATAATGGCAGATTTGATAGTCCCTGGGCGATTCCTACGGTGAAAGGGTTTAAAAAGGCTCCGGCAAATCCAAGTGCAGCCGCCACAAAACAGAGTGAAACTCCAACAATTGAATCGTAACCCATCGAAATTGCCAATGGCACAAAAATGATGGTAAATGCAATAGTCTCTTCACTCATTCCGAATATTGCCCCAAAAAGACTAAAGATGAACATGATGGTAGTTAAAATGATGTTATTGACTCCTATTTGCTTCAATAATTTTGATTTCTCCCATTTTTTTGCGCTGGTGAGGAAACGATAAATGCCCAAATCAATCGATTTGCTTTCATTCAAAATCCAGAATGCGCCGCCTATCATAAGTATAAAAGCAATGATATTTGAGGTTTTAACAAATCCATCAAAAAATGCAGAAAACACCTGCCATGTTTGCAAATTGCTCTCGGTAAACTGAAACGAATTATTTTGAATCACTTCTCTTGGAATGCCATTCACAATTACAGTTTCCCTTTCAAATTCTCCCCCTGGAATAAGCCAGGTTAAAGCGGCGCAAATAACAATCAACCCGAAAACAATGACATAAGTGTGAGGTACTTTCTTCAGCATGAAACAGAATTTTACAGGTTTAATAACAATTTCCGAAAATAGTAATAATTGATTCAGACCGTTAGCGACATGTTTTTAAAAGAAGTTTCTTTACTTTATTTAAAAATGCCTATTGGTTTTTCAAATCATTTTCGTAACTTTTTGATTAGTTAACAAAATCGTTTTGGATGAAAATACTTTTGGAGAATATAAAAGAGCTTGTACAAGTTATCGATGAACCCCTGTTATTCAGGGCCGGAAAGGAAATGAGCCGGTTAAAAACCATAAAAAATGCTTTTCTGATTATTCGTGATGAGCTAATTGAAGAGTATGGAGAAATGGAAGAATTGAAAGACAAATACACCGACGATGATGTACTTATTGAAATCGATTGTACAAACAGGTTGGTTTATCCCAGCTTTTGCGATTCTCACACACATATTGTTTATGCGAACTCACGCGAAACAGAATTTGTTAACCGCATTGCTGGTTTAACTTACGAAGAAATAGCCCGACAAGGCGGTGGTATCCTGAATTCAGCCAAAAAACTGCATGAAACACCGGAAGATGAATTGTACCAAAGGGCGATGGACAGAACTTTCGAAGTGATGAAAATGGGAACCGGAGCCATAGAAATCAAAAGCGGTTATGGCCTGAATACCGACGATGAACTGAAAATGCTCCGGGTAATCCGACGATTAAAAGAAACCGCACCTATTTGCATCCGCTCCACTTTTTTGGGTGCTCATGCCATTCCTGAAAAATACAAATCGAAACCATCAAATTATGTCGATTTAATTATTAATGAGATGATTCCACAGGTTGCGGCTGATGAATTGGCTGATTTTATTGATGTTTTTTGTGATAAGGGATTTTTTTCACCGCAGGATACCGACAGAATTTTATTGGCAGGAATCAAATATGGTTTGCGACCAAAAATTCATGCTAATGAATTGGGTTTTACGGGTGGCGTTCAAGTGGGAGTAAAATACAACGCTTTGTCGGTTGACCATCTGGAATACATGGGCGACGAAGAAATACAGGCGCTGAAAGGAACTGAAACCATGCCGACAGTATTACCAGGCGCAGCATTTTTTCTGAATCTGCCCTTGTCACCGGTAAGAAAAATGATTGATGCAGGATTGCCGGTTGCGCTTGCATCCGATTTTAATCCGGGTTCATCGCCCAGTGGAAATATGAGTTTTATTTCGTCGTTAGGATGTATAAAGTACAACATGATTCCCGAAGAGGTTATTAATGCAACAACGCTGAATTCAGCTTATGCAATGGGCGTAAGCGACTGTTTTGGAAGTATTACAAAAGGCAAAACAGCGAATCTGTTCATCACCTCCGAAGCCGGAAGCATTGCTTCGTTACCCTACAATTTTGGTTCGAACATGATTGAAACCGTCATAATTAATGGCGAAATTCAGACGTTTTAGATGCTGTTATAAATCATTCTCCACAACACAGACGAATACTATTTTCGGCCTGAAAATTCAAACTGAAAATACATGAACAAAATACTTGAGTGTGTTCCAAACTTCTCTGAAGGTAGAAATATGGCCGTAATTAAAGAGATTACAAATGCCATCGAAAGTGTTGAAAGTGTTAATTTGCTTGACGTTGACCCGGGAAAAGCCACCAACCGCACTGTTGTAACCTTTGTGGGAGAACCCGAAGATGTGATTGAAGCTGCTTTCAGGGGAATAAAAAAGGCTGCCGAAGTAATAGATATGCGAAATCATAAAGGTGAACACCCCCGTTTTGGCGCAACCGACGTTTGCCCGCTGGTTCCGGTGGCAAATATTACGATGGAAGAAGCGGCGGAGTACGCCCGGAAACTCGCGGAAAGAGTGGGAGTTGAACTTGGAATCCCTGTTTTTTGTTATGAGTCTGCAGCGTTTAAAGAAGAAAGAAAAAGCCTTGCCAATTGCCGTTCTGGAGAATATGAAGGACTAAAAGAACGCATTGAAAGTGAGCGATGGAAACCTGATTTCGGGCCATCGGTTTGGTCGGGGAATGTGGCAAGAACAGGCGCTTCAGCAATTGGGGCGCGAAATTTTCTGGTCGCATACAACGTAAATTTAAATACCACTTCGGTAAGGCGGGCCAATTCAATCGCTTTCGATGTGCGTGAAGCCGGAAGGGTTTTGCGTGAGAGTGACCCTGTAACAGGTAAAATTGTGAATGACGAAAACGGAGAACCTGTTCGAATTCCGGGAACATTGAAAAAAACACGTGCCATTGGCTGGTTTATCGAAGAGTACGGGATTGCTCAAATTTCGATGAATCTGACGGATATTTCGGTTACTCCGGTGCATGTGGCTTTTGACGAAGTTTGCGAAAAGGCCCGCCAGCGCGGAATTCGGGTTACGGGTTCCGAATTGATTGGGCTGATTCCGTTAAACGCAATGCTCGATGCCGGCAAATATTTTCTTCAGAAGCAAAAGCGCTCAACCGGAATATCAGATGAAGAGATAATTAAAATAGCTGTTAAATCGCTGGGATTAAACGAACTTGCCCCATTCGACCCACAGAAAAAAATTATCGAATATGTTATTGCCGATAATGCCGGAAAGAAGTTGATTGATTACACATTAAAACAGTTTGCTGAAGAAACTGCCTCAGAATCACCGGCTCCGGGCGGTGGTTCAATTTCGGCGTATGTTGGCGCTTTGGGTGCGGCTTTGGGAACCATGGTTGCCAATCTTTCTGCTCATAAACGCGGGTGGGACGACCGATGGAATGAGTTTTCTGAATGGGCGGAAAAAGGAAAGTTATTTCATTCACAATTGTTGAAATGTGTTGATGAAGATACAGCGGCTTTCAACCAGATTATGAGCGCCTTTGATTTGCCAAAAACCACTGAGCAGGAAATTGCTGTGCGAAAGAAAGCGATACAAGTAGCTACCAAAAATGCCATCGAAGTTCCGTTAAAAGTAATGAAACTGGCTGCTGGTTCGATGGAAGTTATAAAAACAATGGCTGAAACTGGTAACCCGAATTCGATTTCCGATGCCGGAGTTGGCGCATTGTGTGCGCGAACTGCAGTTGAAGGTGCATTTCTGAACGTAAAAATAAATGCTGCCGGACTGAAAGATGAAAAGTATGTAAGCCAGGTTCTTGCCGAAGCTCAGGAAATTTTGCAGCAGGCAAAAGAAACCGAGAGTGAAATTTTGAAAACGGTTTATCAGAAAATCTGATTACATCGCAAGCTGAATCACGGTGATTCCGGCGCCGCCAAAATCAACATGTTCGTCTTTAAACGATTGTACCATCGGTTCCGATTTCAGATAACTGCGAATGATTTCTTTTAAGATACCGTTACCTTTTCCGTGCAAAATCCGAAGTTCATTTCTTTCGAACATAATGGCTTTGTCGATGAATTCCTGGATTATCGAAATGGCTTCTTCAGCCCGTTTTCCGCGAATATCGATTTCTGATTTGAAATTGATTTTGCTTTCTGATAAGTTGGTGAGCATACGCGATTTACCAAACGCCGGGACATTTGAAACACGTTTTGCCTCGTTGTTACTAATTCTTTCGATTTGAGAAACGGGAACTGTGGTGATGAGCTGACCAAACGCAATAACCGCATTTTTTTTGTTGATTTCGATGAGGTCACCCACATTGTTTTGCCCAGCCAGCCGAACTTTGTCGCCGGGTTTCGGGGCGGTATTTACAGGTTCTTCCTTGTGAAGAACAACTGGTTTTGGTTTTTCAGGCCGTTTTTCATTCCGGGTTCTTTCACGCTCCTGCAATTTTCTAATTTTTGCATCAATGGAAGCATCGTCGGCAGTGGTTTTTTCAATCACCTCGGTTTTCAGTACCAAAAGTTCTTCTCTCGCTTTGCGCGTTTTTTCCTTGTCTGCCTGCTCTTTTTTTATTTCTTGAATGGTGTTTTCTATTTTTTTGTTAATACCCGAAAGCAAAATGTCAGCTTCTTCCTTTGTTTTTTTCAGAATTTCCTTACGCTGTTTCTGGGTTTCCTTCAACTCTGTTTCGTAGTTTGCCGCCATTTCATCCAGAATTTTCTCGACCTTTCTTATTTTCTCACGCTTGGTTTCCCAATAGCGTTTATCGCGGTTAATTTGTCGCAGGTTGCGGTCGAAATCGATGTGGTCTTTCCCTATTTTTTCTGTGGCTTTTTCAAGGATTTCCTCGGGTAACCCAATTTTTCGGGCAATTTCAAAGGCAAACGAACTTCCGGGTTTCCCAATTTCTAGTTGAAAAAGCGGGTTCATATTTTGCGAGTCGTATAACATTGCCCCGTTTTCAATTCCGGGGGCCGAAGATGCAAAATGTTTCAGGTTGGTGTAGTGGGTGGTAATTACCCCGAATGTGCCGAGTTGGTTCAGTTTGTCAAGAATAGATTCAGCAATGGCTCCACCCAACATGGGCTCGGTTCCGGTTCCGAATTCGTCAATCAAAATCAATGTTTTCTCATCGCTGAATTTCACAAAATGCTTCATATTGAGCAGGTGCGAACTGTAGGTACTCAGGTCGTTTTCGAGCGACTGCTCATCGCCGATATCAATAAAAATTTTACTGAATATTCCGGTACGACTGCCTTCCGAAATGGGAATAAGTAATCCGCATTGCAGCATGTATTGAAGCAACCCGACTGTTTTAAGACAAACCGATTTTCCACCGGCGTTGGGTCCCGAAATCAGCAGGATATGTTTTTCATTTGTCAGCCTGATGTTTAAGGGAACAATCTTGCGGTTTTCTTTTTTCAGCGCTTTCATCAAAACCGGATGAACTGCCTGAAACCAGTCGATGATAGGGTGCGGTGCAAAATCGGGTTTTATTGCGCCAAGCTCAACAGCGAGTTTTGCTTTGGATCGGATAAAATCGATTTCGCCGAGAAAGTCATACGAAAACAGTAAATCGGTGAGGTAAGGTCTGATATCGTTTGAAAATGTGGTCAGGATTTTTATGATTTCGCGACGTTCGGCATATTCCAATTCTCGTATTTCGTTGTTCATTTCAACGATTTCGTTTGGCTCAACATACGAAGTTTTTCCGGTTGACGACTCATCGTAAACAATGCCTTTCAGCTTGCGTTTGTTTCCGGCTGCAATCGGTATTACAGCACGTCCGTCGCGAATGGTAACCGTTGCATCTTCATCAACCAGCCCATCTTTTTGTGCCTGCTTTAGAATAGCATGCAGCCGTTTCGACATGTTCGACTGTCGCGACAGAATTTCGCGCCTGATGTTGGCAAGTTCGGGCGTTGCATTGTCGCGAATTTTTCCAAACTTGTTGATAATCGCATCGATACGTTCGTAGATGTAAGGAAAAATCTGTACGTTCCGGGTTTTCTTTTTCAGTAATGGAAAAACAGCTTCTTCCTGTTTGTTGAAAAAAGCAATAATAGCCCGCACCGATTCGAGCGAGCGTTTCAGGTCGAACAATTCTTCGGGTTCAAGAAAACGGCCTTCAATACTTATTTTTTGTAACGCTTCGCGCAGGTCGAAAAAATGACTGGAGGGGAAATTGTCGAATTCGCGAACGATGCGGCAAAACTCATCGGTTTCGCCCTGCTGAACCGAAATATTGACAAAATCATCCTGAAACTGAACCGCTTCAACCCACTCGTGCCCCATGTTGCTGAGGCAGAAGTTGTGCAGCATTTCGCGGATTCGGTCAAAACCGATTTTCAATTCAAAATTATCAGGATAAAATTTCTGCATTTTACTATTTCAAATTCAGCGCAAAAATAGGAAACCACACGGAAGAATAAAGATTAAAGTTGCAAGGTATTTCTGAAATCGTTAATCAGAATTCACAATTCGTTATTCTACCAGATTTCTTCCTTCCAGGTAAAATATATCTATTTCGGAACTTTTTCACCCGGGAACCGTTTTTCCCACTCTTTCCAGAAAAGTTTCACTTCATTTTTCATTTCTTTTGAAAGCGAAAGAATTCCAAAAAGGTTTGGTATTGTCATTAAAGCGATGGTGATTCCTGAAAGTGTCCAAATGATTGTAGTATCGGTAAACGAAGCCAAAAAGAACCCGATAACATAAATAATGTGGTAGTAAATTACTTTTCCCGAACCCCACAAGTAAGTTACTGCGCGGTCACCATAATACGACCAACTGATGGCTGTCGAGAATGCAAAGAGCAATAATCCAAAGGCAACCACATATTTTCCGTATTCGCCAAACCAGCTTTTTGTAAATGCCACGGTGGTTAGCGGAGCGCTGTGTAACAACGATTTGCCTGATAAACTCAATCCCGGCTGACTTACTAGTTTCCCGTTGTTCAACTGAATTTTTCCCGAGAAAGGCTGGTTGTTCATCAGTACTTTTACGTCTTCGGCAACTGAGCGTGAATGAATGATGGTTGGCTGGTTTTCAATCGCTCCATTTACTATATTCAATTCACCGGAAAACAAAGGCAGATCGGCCTTCTTTGCCATAAAATGATAGAGTTTGTCCACATCTTGTTCGTTTTTGTCGGAATAGGTTCCGTTTAAAACAATTAAATCAGCCTCCTGAAATTTATTTTCATATTTCTCTTTCCACACCCCTGACGATAAAATTACCAATCCGGTAAGGGTGCAAATTACAATCGTATCGATAAATGGTTCGAGCAAAGCCACAAGTCCCTCTGAAACAGGTTCGTGTGCGCGGGCAGCAGCATGGGCAATTGGTGCAGAACCTTGTCCGGCTTCGTTTGAAAACAACCCGCGGTTTACGCCACGGTTAAATGCAAATGCTACGCTTCCACCCAGAAAACCTCCGGCAGCGGCTGTTCCGGTAAAAATATCGGTGGCAATGGTAGTAATTGAAGGTATAATGTTTTCGTAGTTAAATAATATTACGGCCATCGCCCCGAGGAAATAAACGATTGCCATAAATGGCACCAGTTTTTCTGTAACTTTTGCAATTCGTTTAATACCGCCAATGATAATTGCCCCTAACAGAATTGCCAGAATTCCGCCTGTAAGCATATGGTTGATTCCCGTAGTTTCGTAAAGAGAGTTGGCAATGCTGTTAATCTGCGGTAAACTGCCTGTTCCGAATGATGATAAAATGGTGGCAACAGCAAAAATCGCAGCCAGCCATTTCATATTCAACCTGTTTTTCATGTAATACATCGGGCCGCCCGATACGGAACCGTCGGCTGCAAATTCGCGGTATTTATGAGAAAGCGTAACTTCTACAAACTTTGTCGTCATTCCAACTGCTGCAGTTACCAACATCCAGAACAAGGCGGCCGGACCACCCAAATGAATTGCCAGTGCCACGCCTGCAATATTTCCGGTGCCAACTGTGCCCGACAATGCAGTTGCCAAAGCTTGAAAATGAGATGTATCACCTTTGTCGCCAGCTTTATCAAACTTACCCCGAACGATTCGGAGAGCAGGTTTCATGTAACGTAATTGTGGAAAACGGAGATAAATGGTAAAGAAAATCCCGGTGCCTAGCAGCAGGAAAACAAACCATTGAGAGCCGCCGATATAGCCGTCGATGAGTGATAAAAAATCGTTTAGTTTATTCATTACAGGCTGGTTTTTATTTTAACAGTGGCTAAAATAACAATCTATTTCGATTACTTCCGGTTTTCACTGTTGCCTTTTTGGAAAAAGAAGTAAAAATCAAATTTTGAATAATATTTACCGAAAGTGCCATGCAGAAAGGCAATTAATTGTAAATTCGTAACATATAATTCTTAAAAGTAAAAGCCATGCTACCAAAATTCTTACTCGCCGACAACTCTCAGGAAACACCCGAAACCATTTTTGTGGTACACACAGAAACACCGCGGTTTATTGTTGAATCGGACATTGACGATTTTTGGAACAATCAGGAAATTCATTGGATTGATGGTGAGCCGGGAGACGAAGAGCTGATTGCCGGACTAATTGAAGCTGCAGAAGAGTTTCTCGAAAAGGAATTCGAAAACGAAGAATTGCTTGACGAAGACGAAGAGTAGCCGTTAATTTTTCCAAAGTTTTAAACTTTGGAAAAGTTAAATTCCTTTTAGCGAAAGCTGAATCCTTTTTCGGGCAATATCCACTTCTTTTATCCGCACCATCAGGTGTTGCTGAAGTTTTACCACCGTATTCGGGTCGGAGATAAACTGGTCGGCCATTTCGGAGATATGAATCAATCCCGATTCTTTGATTCCCAGATCGACAAAAGCGCCAAAGTTGGTGATGTTGTTTACAATTCCGGGTAAAACCATTCCTACTTTCAGGTCGTTGATGGTGTAAATTCCTTCGGCAAACTCAAAAACTTTTATGGCTTTTCGCGGGTCGCGACCAGGTTTCAACAATTCGGTTTTAATATCGTTCAGTGTAGGTAATCCAACTTCGCTGGTAACATATTTCTGAAAATCAATTTTTGAAACAAGTTCTTCGTTTCGAACCAGATCGTTGATTTCGCATTTCAGATCTTTGGCAATCTGTTTTACTATTTTGTATGATTCGGGGTGAACAGCAGAATTGTCTAAAGGATTTTTTGCATCGGGAATTCTTAAAAAACCAGCCGATTGCTCAAAAGCCACAGGCCCCATGCGTGGTACTTTTTTTAGTTCATCACGTGAGGCAAACGGACCGTTTTCTTTCCGGTAAATTGTAATATTTTCAGCTAATTGAGGACCCAGTCCTGAAATGTAGGTCAGCAGGTGTTTGCTGGCAGTATTCAGGTTTACACCCACCGAGTTTACACTGAGTTCGACCACTGAATCAAGGCTGTTTTTTAGTTTTTTCTGGTCAACATCGTGCTGGTACTGGCCAACGCCAATGCTTTTCGGGTCGATTTTTACCAGTTCGGCCAGCGGATCCATCAAACGGCGACCAATTGAAACTGCACCGCGCACGGTAACATCGTATTGCGGAAACTCCTGCCGGGCAATCGTCGAGGCCGAATATACCGAAGCTCCATCTTCGTTTACCATGTAAACACGCAGTTCGCGGTCGAAATGCAGTCGTTTGATAAACGATTCGGTTTCGCGGCTGGCGGTTCCGTCGCCAATGGCCACTGCCTCAATTTTGTACATCTCAACCATCGAACTCAGCTTTTTGGCCGACATTTTAAAATCTTCCTGCGGTTTGTGCGGATAAATGGTTTCGTTGTGCAACAGATTTCCCTGTTCGTCTAAACAAACAATTTTGCATCCGGTGCGGTAGCCGGGGTCGATAGCAAGCACCCGTTTTTGTCCGAGTGGCGGCGCCAACAACAATTGGCGGATATTTTCGGCAAAAACACGAATAGCTTCTTCGTCAGCTTTTTCTTTCGAAAGCGCGGTAAATTCGGTTTCTATTGATGGTTGAACCAGACGTTTCAAGCTGTCTTTTACCGCCATTTCCACATGGTCGGCGCAACTATTCAATCCGGTTACAAAAAAGCGGTTCAAATGCAGAAGAATTTTATCAGCATCGGGTTCAATTGAAACCCGCAAAAAGCCTTCGTTTTCGCCACGGCGCATTGCCAGCAACCGGTGCGAAGCGCATTTTTTCAGCGGTTCTTTCCAATCGAAATAATCGCGGTATTTGGCGGCTTCCTCTTCTTTCCCTTTGATAACTTTCGAATAAATAACAGCATCCTGCTCAAATCCGCGACGGACAATATTTCTTGCTTTTTCGCTTTCGCTGATCCACTCGGCAATAATATCCCGTGCACCGGCAAGCGCGTCTTCAACGCTGGCAACCTGGTCGTTCAGAAACGAAGCGGCCCGTGATTCGAGGCTGCGCTCCAGTTGTTTCATCATAATTTTTGCCAGTGGTTCCAATCCTTTTTCACGGGCGATGGTGGCGCGTGTCCGTTTTTTTGGTTTGTAGGGCAGGTAAATATCTTCGAGTTCTACCGCATCGAAACAATTTTCAATCCGTGTTTTCAGTTCAGGCGTTAAAAGCTGCTGTTCTTCAATGGTTTTTAAAACCGTATCCTTGCGTTTTTCAAGTTCAGTAAATTTTTCGTGCTGCTCTTTTATATTCAAAACCTGCACTTCGTCGAGACTGCCGGTACGTTCTTTCCGGTATCGCGAAATAAACGGCACCGTGGCACCTTCGTTGATAAGTGTGATAGTATTTGTTACCTGACCGATTCTTATTCCCAGCGTTTGGGCAATTATTTCAACTATTTTTGAATTCATGCAGAGATTTTAAAACGACTGGCAAAGGTAGAAAAGAATTTTTGTTTCGGTTTTCGGGTGCGGCGGTTTCCGAACCGCTGAAATTTAGCGCGGTTGCAAACAGCCACCCGAATCGATTTTTTGCAGCATTGACAATAATTTGGACAATTGAAAAAGGCAGATTTACAACAATATAATAACTCAAATTTTAAAACGCGGTTAAAAACCGCGTCACCCTTTTTACTTTAAACATTAAACTCTATTTTTGCACCTCATTTTCAAAAGAATTAAAAACGATGTTTGAGAATTTAAGCGACAGGCTCGAGAGGTCATTTAAGCTGTTAAAGGGCGAAGGAAAAATTACTGAAATCAACGTTGCAGAAACGTTAAAAGAAATTCGTCGCGCATTGCTCGATGCCGACGTTAACTTTAAGATTGCCAAAAAGTTTACCGACGATGTAAAGGAAAAAGCTTTGGGTCAGCAGGTATTGACAGCGATAAAACCAGGCCAGTTGATGGTGAAAATCGTGAAAGACGAACTCACCGAACTGATGGGGGGCAAATTCACCGATATCAACCTGAAAAACAAACCAGCAATTATTTTGATGTCGGGTTTACAGGGTTCAGGTAAAACCACCTTCTCGGGCAAACTGGCGCTGATGTTGAAAAGTAAAAAAGGCCGTCATCCGCTTTTGGTTGCAGGCGACGTTTATCGTCCGGCAGCTATCGAACAGTTGAAAGTATTGGGATCACAGATTAATGTGCCGGTTTATACGGAAGAAGGCAGCATGGATCCGGTGAAAATTGCAAAAAATGCAATTGCCGAAGCCAAAAAGAATGGTAACGACATCGTAATTATCGACACCGCGGGTCGTTTGGCGGTTGACGAGCAGATGATGAAGGAAATAGCGGCCATCAAAAATGCGGTGAATCCTGATGAAATTTTGTTTGTGGTTGACTCGATGACCGGGCAGGATGCGGTAAATACAGCCAAGGAATTTAACGACAGGCTCGACTTCGACGGAGTTGTGCTGACCAAGCTTGATGGTGATACCCGCGGTGGTGCGGCACTTTCAATTCGTGCAGTGGTCGAGAAACCTATCAAATTTGTGGGTACCGGCGAAAAACTCGATGCCATCGACATTTTCCACCCCGATCGAATGGCCGACCGTATTCTTGGGATGGGTGACATTGTTTCGCTGGTTGAAAAGGCACAGGAACAGTTTGATGCCGAAGAAGCCCGGAAATTGCAAAAGAAACTGGCACAGAATACATTCAACTTTAACGATTTCCTGAAGCAAATCAGCCAGATCAAAAAAATGGGTAACCTGAAAGATGTGGTTGGTATGATACCGGGAATGGGCAAAGCCATGAAAAACCTCGACATCGACAACGACGCATTCAAACATATCGAAGCAATCATTTATTCGATGACACCCTATGAACGCGAAAATCCGGCACTCATCAACGGAACCCGCCGCAAGCGGATTGCCGATGGTTCAGGAACCGATGTTCAGGAAGTAAATCGTCTTTTAAAACAGTTCGACGAGACCCGCCGGATGATGAAGATGGTTTCGCAGGGCAACAACATGCAGCGGGCAATGAGCAGCATGAAAAAAAGGTAAGAAGCCCCCTCCGACTCCCCCAGGGGGGAGAGTTTGAAAAAAGAAAAACAATTTCGGACTTCCGACTTCGGACTTCTGACAAAATATTAGAATTCTATGGTACTGATTGACGGAAACAAAGTGGCTGCTGAAATAAAGCAGGAGATTGCTGCCGAGGTAGCTGAAATGGTGAAAAATGGCAAAAAACAACCTCACCTGGCTGCCGTTTTGGTGGGTCACGATGGCGGCAGCGAAACTTATGTGGCATACAAAATAAAAGATTGTGAGGCAGTTGGATTCAAATCTTCGTTGATTCGTTACGAAGATGATGTAACTGAAGCTGAATTGCTTGCTAAAATTAAAGAGCTGAACGAAGACGATGACCTTGATGGTTTTATCGTTCAATTACCGCTGCCAAAACACATTTCGGAACAAAAAGTAATTGAAGCTATCGACCCTAAAAAAGATGTTGACGGGTTTCATCCGGCCAACGTAGGTCGTATGGTAATTGGTTTGCCATCATTTGTTTCGGCAACACCTTTTGGCATTGTAGAACTGCTGAAACGTTACAAAATTGAAACCAACGGAAAAAACTGCGTGATTATTGGCCGCAGCAACATTGTTGGTCGCCCGTTGAGCGTGCTCATGTCGCAAAAAGCAGTGAATGCTACAGTCACCGTGGCCCACAGCCGCACTGAAAATCTTGAAGAGATTTGCCGGAAAGCCGATATTCTGATTGCAGCTATTGGTGTTCCCGGTTTTGTTAAAGGCAACATGGTAAAAGAAGGTGCAGTAGTAATTGATGTTGGAACAACACGTGTAAAATCAGAAGAAACCAAATCGGGTTTCAAACTAAAAGGCGATGTTTTATTTGATGAGGTAGCAGAAAAGTGCGCTTCCATTACGCCGGTACCGGGCGGAGTTGGCCCAATGACAAGGGTTTCGCTTTTGCAAAACACATTGCTTTCGGCAAAAAAAGAAATTTATAGTTAAAACGAATAATGAAGAAAGAGGCTGGTGCCTCTTTTTTTATGCAATATTGTTCAAAGTTCACGGATTTAAAATGCTAATTTTCAAGGTTTAAAAGAGAATAGAAATTGTATCTAAAAATTATTTTTCTATTTTTGAACTGAAACTGAAAAAAACCAAATTTATTTAGAATGGAAAGTGTTGATAATAAGGGAGATTTGAAAAATTCGGATGCAAAATTCAACCAGGATATTTATTCAAAAGTGGTGAGGGCAGGGAAGAGGACTTATTTTTTTGATGTGAAAAGCACCCGAAACGAGGAGTATTACCTTACCATTACCGAAAGCAAAAAACAATTTGGCGACAACGGCGATTTTCATTACGAAAAACACAAAATATTTTTGTACCGCGAAGATTTTGAAAAGTTCACCGATTGTTTGCAGGAAATTGTGGGTTATATCAACAAAAACCAGCTGCCATTAGTCGAAAAAAACAACGAAGAAGTTGAATCCAGCGAGCCTGCACCCACTTTTACAGGCGTCGATTTTGAAGACATTTAGTTCCTTTTTCTTACCCCAATTCACTCAACTCCAGCCAATGCAACTCTTTTTCGTCAAAAGGGGTTTTGATTTCAATGTCTATTTTATAAATAACAGAATCTAAATATTAGTATATTCTGTTTGGTATAAATAACAAAATTACATAACATTGTATGTTTGTTATTTATAGATTCGGAATGAAAAATGTAAGAGCATACCAAAAAAGAGAGAGATACCAGCATCAGATTGACCGGTATATTGGTAAAGAAATAATAAAAGTGCTTGTTGGGCAACGCAGGGTTGGAAAGAGTTACCTGTTGTTTCAAATTATTGATAGCATTAAGGAGCGTTTTAGTGCTGCCAATATTATTTACATCAATCTGGAACTTAATGAATTTGAGCACATAACAAATTCAGAACAACTTTACGATTTTATAAAGTCGAAATCAAAGCCAGGAGAGTTAAACTTTGTACTAATTGATGAGGTTCAAACGATTAAGGAATTTGAAAAGACTTTAAGAAGTTTACTCGCAGAGGGTGAATATGATATTTATTGTACGGGCAGTAATGCCAATATTTTATCGGGTGAACTTGGAACCTATCTGGGAGGGAGGTACATTGAAATACCGGTACACGCATTAAGTTATACCGAGTTTTTGCAGTTCCATAAACTTGAACATTCAGCTGATAATTTGCTGAAATTTGTAAAGTACGGCGGTTTGCCCTATCTGATTCATCTTGATTTGATTGACGATGTAGTATTTGATTATTTGAAAAACATCAGTCAATCGATTCTTTTTCGGGATATTGTTTCACGTTTTGAGGTGAGGAATGTCGATTTTTTGGTGCGTCTTATTAAATACCTGGCAACAGAAACCGGAAATATTATTTCGGCCCGAAATATTGAAAGGTTTTTAAAATCACAGAAAATAGCGATTTCTATTTCAGCCATTTTAAATTACCTGAATTACCTCACAAATGCTTTGTTGGTATCAAGTGTTAAACGTTCTGATATTCATGGGAAAAAAATATTCGAGGTTGGCGAAAAATATTATTTCAACGACTTAGGTATTCGGAATTCTTTAGCGGGGTTTTCTCCGTTTGATTTGGGGCGAATTATTGAGAATGTGGTTTTCCTGCATTTGAAAACAATCGGATATACAGTTTTAATCGGGACTCAAAATGAAAAGGAAGTTGATTTTGTTGCTGAACGCGCGAATGAAAAAATATATATTCAGGTTGCTTTACGGATTTCGGAAAAACAAACCAGTGAGAGGGAATTTGGCAATTTGTTGGCCATCAAGGACAATTATCCCAAATATGTAATCACTCTTGACGACTATGCAGGAAATTCATTCGAGGGTGTTGTACATGTTCCGCTCCATCGCTTTCTTCTCGATTTTGCGTGAATCTCTTCAACGATTAATTCTGTTTGGTTTTTTACCCTAATTCACTCAACTCCAGCCAGCGCAATTCTTTTTCGTCGAGCAGCGATTTTATTTCTACCAGCTTTTCCGATAACCGGAACAGTTCATCGTGTGCACCATTCCCCGAATTCAAAGCTTCTTCTGTCACTGATTTTTCAGCTTCTAATTGAGCAATTTCGGTTTCAAGCGTTTCGAACTCACGTTTCTCGTTAAAAGTCAGTTTTCGTTTTCCTGTTTGAGCTGTTTCAGATTGAGCTGTTTTCTTTTCAGGTTCTTTCTTTTTAGCCTGAATTTTTTCCTGTTCCTGCTCTGCTTCAATTTTGTTCCTGTAGATGGTATAATTGCCGGGGAAATCGGTAATTGTGCCATTGCCTTCGAAAACAAAAAGATGGTCAACAATTTTATCCATAAAAAACCTGTCGTGCGAAACCACCACAACGCAACCGCCAAACGAAACAAGATAATCTTCCAACACATTGAGCGTCATAATATCGAGGTCGTTGGTGGGTTCGTCAAGTATCAGGAAGTTGGGGTTTTGCATCAGCACAGTGCAGAGGTACAACCGGCGTTGTTCGCCGCCACTCAGCTTCTCAATAAAATTATATTGTGTGTCGGGCGGAAAAAGAAAGTGGGTGAGCATTTGCGAGGCGCTCATTTTTGTTCCGTCTTCAAACTCAATAAAATCGGCAATTTTAGTAACCGCATCAATCACCCGTTCGCGGTTATCAAATGTAATTCCATCCTGGCGGTAATACCCGAATTTGATGGTTTGCCCAACTTCTATCAATCCCGAATCAGGTTGTAGCCTGCCTGTAATCAGGTTCAGAAATGTTGATTTTCCGGTTCCGTTGTTGCCGATAATTCCCACTTTTTCGGCACGCGAAAATTTGTAGGTAAAATTTTCAACAAGTTTTATTCCGGGAAATGCTTTTGAAACGTTATCGAGTTCAACTATTTTTTTTCCTAATCGTGCCGATTTCACATTCAGGTTTACTGCCTCATTCTGGTATTTCTGAGCGGCTTTGTCTTTTAAATCATAAAACGCATTAATGCGGTATTTGGCTTTGTGGCTGCGGGCTTGCGGCATCCGCCGCATCCATTCGATTTCGGTGCGCAGCAGGTTTTTGGCCTTGGTTACGGTGGCTTGCTGCATTTCAATACGCTCATCGCGCTTTTCAAGAAAATAAGAGTAGTTGCCGAGGTAACGGTAAATCTGGTTGTCCTCCATTTCAAGTATTTCGTTACACACACGGTCGAGAAAATAGCGGTCGTGTGTCACCATCAGCAGTGTCGATCTTGTTTTTTCGAGATACGATTCGAGCCATTCAATCATTTCGAGGTCGAGGTGGTTGGTGGGTTCATCCAAAATCAGCAGGTCGGGTTTGTTGATGAGCACTTTTGCCAGTGCCAGTCTTTTCTTCTGTCCGCCTGAAAGTTCGCCTGTTTTTTGTTCAAGCTGAGTGATTTTGAGTTGCGAAAGAATCTGTTTGATTTCAACCTCAATATCCCAGGCATTCAGTTCGTCCATTTTTGCCGAAATCTCGGCTACTTTTTGCTGGTCATTTTTTGCAATTGCCAGTTCAAAAGCTTTTATTGTCCGCAGTTTCTCGTTGTCGGAAACAAAAATTTCCTCAATCACTGTATGTTCAGGGTTCAACTGTGGAATTTGTTCGAAATAACCGATCGCCACGTCATTGGTTACCGTAACTTTTCCTGTATCAGCATTTTCTTTTCCGGCCAGAATATCGAGCAGTGTCGATTTTCCGGTACCGTTACGCGCAATCAGCGCCACTTTCTGACCCTCAAAAATGGTCAGCGAAATGTTTTCGAAAAGCAGCACTTCGCTCCATCGTTTCGAAAGATTTTCACCCTGTAGTAACGGTTTCATGTATATAATTTAAGTGTAAACTGATAATTTAATAGTCCATTATTGTGCGCTAACAAGCGTTGTATCGGCTGCCTGTTGTTCCAGTTTTTGTTTGTGGCCGATTAAAAGCGATAAATACGCAGGAACACTTGTGGAGAACATGTTGTTGGGCGAGTTGGTTAACACTGCAATTCCGGTTTCGAAATCAGGGCAAACCGCAATTTCGGCCTGGTAACCCGACAGAAAACCACTGTGTTGTGCAATGGTGTGGTTTTTATATTTCACAATCCGCCAGCCCAGCGCATAATGTTTTGTGCCAAGTGCGCCCCAGTTGCGGTAGTAGCTTCTTTTTAAAGGCGATTCAATTTGTGGGGTGAACGTTATTTTTCTTGCTTCGGCTGGAAAAAGGTCGTAGTCATCGCCTGAGATGGCAAGCAGAAACTGGCCCATATCAGATATACTGGCATTTACACCTGCAGCCGGAGCGGTTGAATAGTAGCGGTTATTCAGTTTTAGAACCTTGTAGCTTTTTTCGGTTTGCTGGTGCGGAAATGCTTTGTTGGTGCTGTTTTCAAACGATGCAAAATCGAGTGAGGCATTTTTCATCCCGAAAGGTTCAAACACCTTTTCTTTCATCACCTGCTGATAGGTTTTTTGCGTTTTAGCCTGAATAACCGGGTCGAACAGACTGAACATCACATTCTGGTAACCATAAATTTTTCCGGGAGGTGCTGCTATTTCAGCTTCGTTCAGTCTTGAAATAATCAGATCAAGAGGAACAAGGTCTTCCACCAGCATATCAAAAGCATGAGGTTCCAATCCTGATGAATGGCTTAACAAATGTCTGACTGTCAGATTTTTTGTGTTTTCTTCGTTTTTTAGCCTGAACCCGGGAATCAGGTCGGTTACTTTCTCATCGAGCCCCACCACATTTTCGTTTACCAGGATTCCGGCAAGTACGCCAGTAACTGTTTTTGATACCGAAGCCAGCCTGAAAAGCGTGTTTTCATCCACCGGATTATTTTCTCCGATTGTTTTCACCCCAAAACATTTTGAAAAAACAATTTGTCCTTTGTAGGTAATTATAACTGCCCCGCCCACTGCATCCGACGAATCGTTTGCAGCGTTGTACAAATCGTCGAATTGGGTGAGGACATCCTTTATTTCTTTTGAGTGGTCAACCGGAATTACCTGCTCAATTATCTTTTCCATTGCCGGTTTATCCTGAACAAAGGTGTAACCGACAACCAGCGTGGCAATAGCAACAATGAGAAAAATAATAAGCAGAATGTATTTTTGCTTCGGCATAAAAGATATGGTCTATTTGAAAAATTCAGCGCCGAAGATACAAAAATCTGCCAAAAACGGTTTGAAGGTATCTGGTTGTGGAAAACTAACCAATGAATAGGTTTTTCTGTTATTTTCGTTCAAAAACTTTAACATGCGGAAAAAAGAACTCTTTGAATTCGTAATAGACTATTTTCAGCGCGAAATGCCTGTGGCTGAGACAGAACTTGACTACAACGATAATCCGTTTGAATTGCTTGTGGCTGTTATTCTTTCAGCGCAATGCACCGATAAAAGAGTCAATCAAATTACCCCTGATTTGATGAAGCGATTTCCAACACCACAGAAAATGGCGGAGGCTGAACCGGCAGAAGTTTTTGACTATATACGTTCGTGTTCATATCCAAACAACAAATCGAAACATTTGGTTGGCATGGCGCAAAAACTGGTTGAATTGTTTAATGGTGAAGTTCCGGGAGATATTGATGAGTTGCAAAAACTGCCTGGTGTTGGCCGCAAAACAGCGAATGTAATTGCATCGGTGGTTTTTAATAAACCTGCAATGGCAGTTGATACCCATGTTTTCAGGGTGGCTGCGCGGATTGGTTTAAGTGTTGATTCGAAAACACCGCTCGAAACCGAAAAGCAGCTGGTGAAATATATTCCGGAAGAATTAATCCCCAAAGCACATCACTGGCTTATTTTGCACGGGCGATACGTTTGCCTGGCCCGCAGTCCGAAATGCGAAAAATGTGGACTTACCAGTATTTGTAAATACTTTCAGAAGAGTATTGAGTACTGAGTACACAGAGGTTGGCGGTTATCGTTGTTTAAGGGGAAAGTGATTTTAGGAGATTGATGGAGACTTATTGAGATTGAAAAAGTCAGGTATTCATGCATTGGATCATTCTCGCATTCATGCATTTTTATCCCAACGCCACATCAAGTAACATCATGGTTGCAAAACCAAGCATTGCACCAATGGTGGAAAGGTCGGTTTCGTTGCCGGTTTGCGATTCCGGAATCAGTTCTTCAACTACAACAAAAATCATTGCACCGGCTGCAAACGAAAGTGCAAACGGCAGTATCGGCTCCATTACAAAAACCAGGTAAGCACCTAAAACAGCGGCAATTGGTTCAACAATCCCCGAAAGTTGCCCATAATTAAACGCTTTTAATCTCGAAAAGCCTTCACGTCGCAAAGGAATTGAAACTGCAGCTCCTTCTGGGAAATTTTGCAACCCGATTCCCATGGCAAGTGCAATCGCACCGGCAAGCGATGTGGCGTCGGGTGTACTGGCCAAAACGCCAAATGCAACACCCACTGCCAAACCTTCGGGAATATTGTGCAACGTAATGGCCAAAACCAGCAAAACACTGCGTTGCCAGTTGGTATGAATACCTTCAGCTTTATCAATTTTCAATCCCATGTGCAAGTGAGGCAATAAACGGTCGATGAGGTAAAGAAATGCACCTCCAGCCAAAAATCCGGTCAGGGCCGGAACCCAGGGAACTCCGCCTTTGGCTTCGGTCATCGTGATTGCAGGATTCAGCAGTGACCAGAAACTGGCGGCAATCATAACGCCGGCGGCAAAACCGAGCATCGAGTTGAGTACTTTCTGATTGATTTCCTTAAAAAAGAAAACCATGGCCGAACCAAACGCAGTTAGTCCCCAGGTAAAAAGTGCAGCCATTAATGCCAGAAAAATCGGGTTGAATTGTAGTAACCATTCAATTGACATATCGATATTGTTTTGCAGGTAAAATTAATAAAAACACCTTATTTGGAATTGAAAAAAATATTGTGGTTAAGTGGTTGAATGGTATTGTTTTGATGTAACCAGTTTGTGAAATCGGGGAAATTTAAGATGACCAAATAATGATTTTTACTGAAACTTATTACATTTGCGCAAAGGAAATGTTTAACTTAAAAAATCGCTAGTTATGGCATACAAAATTTCTGAAGAGTGTATTGCATGTGGAACATGCATTGACGAGTGTCCGGTGGATGCAATTTCTGAAGGTGATATCTATAAGATTGACGCCAGTCTTTGTACCGACTGTGGTTCATGTGCAGAAGTTTGCCCGGTTGAAGCTATTTCGATAGACGAATAATCCGGACAACATAAATTATTACAAGCCTGTTCTGTTTATCAGGGCAGGCTTTTTTGTTAGTGCCGGGATGACGATTCCCTGATGATTAAATCTGTGGGCATTACAATGGTTTGAAAACCTGTATTTTGTGATTTGTTTGCAATTTGGTCAATTAAAAGTTCCGCTGCTTTTTGGCCCATCAAAAAACCGGGTTGTTGAACAGTACTGATTGAAGGAGTGACAACCTCTGAAAATGGTTCATTACTGAATCCCATCACAAGAATATCTTCCGGAATCCTTTTTCCAATACTTTTCAGGTAAATAATTGAACTTAATGCAGTTGTATCGTTGGCGCAAAATACAGCATCAATTTTAGTATTGTCTTTTAACAAAGTCTGTATTGCAGCAGTTCCTTCCTCGCGACGCAGTGAATTATTGATAATCATTGAACTATTCAACTTAATACCTGCATCTTCCAAAGCCTTTACAAATCCGGCTTGCCTGTTTTCGTAAATTTTCAGATTTAATGGTCCGCCAATATGTGCAATTTGTTTGGCCCCTTGCTCAATGAGGTGCTTTGTAACTAAATATGCTCCTCCAAAGTCATCAACCACAATTTTATGAGCATCAATTTCATCAACCACGCGGTCGAAAAAAACCAGTGGAATATTTTTCACCGAAAAGAGTTTCAGATGGTCGAATTCCCTGGTTTCCATTGCAATTGAAATAATAATTCCATCAACACGGTTGGTAAACAGGGTTTGTGCAATTTTGGTTTCTTTTTCAAACTGGTCGTTCGATTGCGAAATTGTAACAGTAAAACCTGATTTGTATGCCATTTCTTCGATACCACTGATGACAGATGAAAAAAAATGGCGGTTAATTAAAGGAACAATCACTCCAATCGTATTTGTTCTTTTTGTTCTGAAACTGGCGGCAAGTGTGTTCGGGCGGTAGCCCATTTCTTCGGCAGTTTGTTTTATTTTTTCCCGTGTTGCCCCGCTGATAATCGGATTATCGTTTAAAGCCCTCGAAACTGTTGAAGCTGAAATGTTAAGTTTTCGCGCAATATCATGAATTGTAGTTTCAAATCTGTCTAACATTCTGGTAGCAATTTGACGTAAAACTATGAAAAAATTATTAATGCAATCGATTGCGATTGTGTTTTTTAATTCTAATTTTGCCTGTGTCTGATTTATTACGGCTGCAAAAATTTGATTTTGCGAAATGCCGGTAGTAAAAAATCAGAAAAATTCAGTGCGAAATTTTAAATACAAATAACAATGAATACCATTTACGAGGAAAGGTATAATTACCATCCTGATGATTTCAAAACGTATGATACTTCACGAATCAGAAAAGAGTTTCTGGTTGAAAAAGTGATGGAACCGGGGAAAATAAAACTTGTTTATTCGGTTATTGAACGTTTTATTGTTGGCGGTGCAGTGCCACTGAATGAAGGTTTAAAACTCGAACCCATCGACCCGCTAAAAGCAACTTATTTTTGTGAGCGACGCGAGGTTGGAATTATTAATGTGGCAGGTACGGGTGTTGTAGAAGTGGATGGAACTGCCTATAAGCTCGATTATAAAGATGCATTGTACATTGGAAAAGGAAGTCGCGAGGTGATTTTTAAATCGGTCGATGCTGAAAATCCTGCTCATTTTTATATTAATTCGGCTCCGGCCCACAAGGAATACCCGGTTAAACATGTTACACTAGGGCAATCGAATAAACTTCATTTGGGGTCGCTTCAAACCTCAAACGAACGAACAATCAATCAGTTACTTATTAATACTGTAGTTGAAACATGTCAATTACAAATGGGGATGACCGAACTCAAAACTGGTAGCGTTTGGAATACCATGCCACCGCATTTACACAGCCGCAGAAACGAGGTATATTTTTATTTCGAGGTGCCGGAAGGTCAGGCAATTTGTCATTTCATGGGGCAGCCTCACGAAACCCGCCACATTTGGATGCAAAACGAACAGGCCGTGATATCGCCCAACTGGTCGATTCACTCAGCAGCCGGAACAAGCAATTACAACTTTATCTGGGGAATGGCCGGCGAAAACCTCGACTATTCTGATATGGATGCCATAAAACCAACAGAACTCAGATAAAAAGTACAAAGTAGTGAGTAGTGTGATAAAGTAGAAATCTAAGACCAGTTCTCAATACTCATTACTCAATTCTCACATCAAACAAATAAGAAAATGATACAACAATTATTCGACTTAACAGGAAAAGTAGCCCTGATAACTGGCGGAACACACGGCATTGGTATGGCCATTGGAAAAGTTTTGGGGCAAGCCGGGGCTAAAATTTGTGTGAACGATATTTCGGAAGATAAACTTCAAAGTTGCAAAGCTGAATATACCGAAGCAGGCGTTGATGTATTTACAGTGATGTTTAATGTAACCGATGAAGCCGATGTTGACCGCGGAATTTCAATCATCGAAAAAGAGGTGGGCAAAATTGATATTCTTATAAACAATGCCGGAATTATCAAACGTGTGCCAATTCTTGATATGCCGCTTTCCGATTTTAAACTTGTACTCGATGTTGATTTGGTAGCTCCTCTGATTGTCTCGAAAAGGGTTGCTCCCGGAATGATAGCCAAACGCTCAGGCAAAATCATAAATATGTGCTCGATGATGAGTATTTATGGAAGAAATTCGGTGTCAGCGTACGCAGCTGCCAAAGGAGGTTTAAAATTGCTTACCGCCAACATGACCTGTGAATGGGCAAAATATAACGTGCAAATCAATGGCATTGGGCCGGGGTACATTGCCACATCGCAAACTGCTGCAATCCGCGAAAACAATCATCCGTTTAACGACCTTGTAATGACGCGCACTCCAGCAGGCCGTTGGGGCGAACCTGAAGATGTTGGTAATGCTGCATTATTCCTTGCGTCAAAAGCCAGTGATTTTGTCAATGGTCATATTCTTTTTGTCGATGGCGGAATTCTGGCCAATTTTGGCTATGTAAAAGGCGAAAACGATTTGTAAAGCACGAATTATCTTCCGTTTGGAGGTGAAGAATGGAAGCCAAAGATTTACAGGATGAGAAAAATATTTTTAAATCTGATAGTTGTTGCAACTCTTTTTGTTTCATGCAATTCAAAAACTCAACTTACATTTAAAAACCCGTTAAATGGAAGCAGAACCGATGAAGCAATTGTACTCACCAAAGCACAGTTATCTCAAAAAATAAAGTTGGAAGACGGGAAATTGCCGGTTTTTAAAACAGCAGAACGTAAATTGATTCCCAGTCAGATTGACGATTTGGATGGAGATGCTAATTGGGATGAAGTTGTTTTGGTTTTCGATATTGAAGCTGGTGAAACAAAAGCAGTTACCATTGAACAAGTAGCTCTGTCAGCCTACCCTGAGTTTGAAAAACGCACCAATTTAAGGTTGGGAATCAAACAGGATGACGGCAGTTTTAAGGAGGTTGATAATTATAGCGCACTGCCGTGCAACGATGGTTTTGAAATTATTGCGCAAGCCGAAAGTGTAAACTGGGAAAACGATAAAATTGCTTTTCGCGTGTATTTCGATTGCAGAAATGTGAAAGACCTGTTTGGAAAACTGAAGCCTGAAATGATAATCGATAAAATTCAAACGCCTGAATTACCAAGCTATCACGAACTGGCCGATTGGGGAATGGATGTATTGCATTGCGGGAGTTCGCTGGGCTCAGGCGGCCTGGCGCTGATGAGGAATGATTCACTTTTCAGGCTGGGTTCTACCGAAGTGTATGAATACAAAAAAATTGTGGAAGGCCCGCTGCGTTCGGTTTTTGAACTGCGCTACTCGGGTTGGAATGTAGATGGGGAAATGCTCAGTGCGGTTGAAAGAATCTCGGTTTATCCGGGCAAATACTGGTTTGAGTCGGATGTTACTGTAAATAATTGCAAGGAAGGCGACCAGATTGTTACAGGTATTGTAACCAGTAAACTGAAACGCGAACCGTTTGAAATGAAGGCAGCCGATTTTCAGTGCATCGGCACCCACGATATTCAGTCGCTGAACAACGATGAACTTGGCATGGCTGTAATAGTTCCGTTGAATGAAACCGGGAAGATCGGGCGAACAACAAACATTAATTTCTTCGCACTTGGCGATAAAACAGTTGTGGAAAAGAGTTTCAGCCACAGCATTGCCGAAACATATTACATAGGGCAAAACTGTAAAACCAATGTCCCGGCAAAACATTATTTCTTTTCGGTTTGGGGACTTGAAAAAGAACAGTGGAAAACCGAAGAAGGATTCAGAAAATATATTACCGAAGAAGCTGAAAAGCTTTCTTCTCCATTGGTTATCAACTAAGTTTGAATAAATAAAAGAACCGTTCTTTCGATTAAAAACAAAAAGAACGGTTCTTTTTTCTTCTTTTACCCAATCACTCAATTACCCACTTACTTAATCACTCACAAAAATAACTGAATCCAGCCCTGAATAACTTTTCCGGTTTCAGGGTCGAGTTGTGAGCCAAACATGCTGTGCGGAATTGAATACACAATAATCATAACAATAGAAGCGATGATTGTATAAATTGGTTTTTCCGATTTTCGGTTCATAAACCAGGCAAGCGCCCAGAAAAGAAATGCAATTAAAGTTTTGTTATCGGTTAAATCCCAGGCAAATGGCACGCCAGCCCATAATTCTCCGAATGCATATTTCTGAACCAACGGTCCTAAAATCAATCCTCCTGCAAAAAGAAAGATAACAGTAAGATTTCCGTAAAACCTGAACCTTGCATGTTTAAATACTGCCATTATTCCAGCCACATTGCCAAGAAACATAGCAAAAAACATTAAAATAATGTGTGGTATTAAAACTAAAGCAGGAACATCTCCTTTAAACCTGATAATGACAGGTTCTCCCTGATTAAGGGCAAAAGTTTGTTCTCCTTTTTTCAGGTTGATTTTGTATTCGTACTTACCTGCAGGAGGAAGATTTGGAAGTGCAGCCGATAACTTCTCACCGTCACGTTTCATGTTAACTTCAGTCCACTGATTGTTAGTGGGAAATTGTTTGAAAAGTAAAGTTCCTGAAATCTGAGTATCGGGGATTGATAAATCAATCTTACAATCGGTTGTGCCACCATGGCTTCTGACTAATTTGAATCTGTACTCCTGATTGTCAATCACAATACTTACTTTTTTGTCGTAGGTAGGTCCTGTTTTACGTTGATAAATTATGGCTGCAAATGTGATAAAAACGGCTAAAATCCAGTAGAAGGCGATTTTCATATAAATAAATTTTTTGAATTGCACAAGTATAACAGGTTTATGGAAATAAAGTTTGGCTCCCGTTGAAAATCTTGTTGTTGATAAGATGTTTGTAAGCGCCATTGTTTCAATATTTTTCCTTTTGTAGTTGGATGATTGTTGGTTGAATTTTTAAAAACATGTTTTTTAACATGTTTTTTTCGATGTTAATTTACGGTTAAAACTGTATTTTTGAATTTCTTTAACATTTATATGATAGGAGAAAAGCATCGTATAGTTTTTCATGTTAAGGTAATGACACAAGGACAGACTAATTTAACTAACTAAAATATATCTACTTATGGATTGAACTTATCAATTAGGAAATTTTTAAACTTTCTTACCAATTCAAAAATTAATTTAAACTAAAAATGTATGGAAAAAAAATGCTTTAAGGGCTTTATTGCCTTTTTATTGCTTGCTGTTGTAATGTCATTTTCCAGTGGCGTTTATGCACAGCAAAAGACGATTCAGGGTAAAATTACCGATTCCGGTAATAGCCCGCTTCCCGGCGTTTCTGTTGTTGTTAAAGGTACTACTATTGGTACGGTTACCGATGTTGATGGTGTTTATACATTAGCAGTTCCTGCTGATGCGGTAACTTTAATGTATTCTTACATTGGTATGTCAACGCAAGAAATTGCCATTGGCGATCAAACCACAATTAACGTGGTTTTACAGGAAGATGTTGTTGGTTTGGACGAAGTGGTTGTTGTTGGTTACGGTACCCGATTGAAAGAGGAAATTACGGGTTCTGTTTCCACTGTTTCTGCCGACCAATTACAAACTTCGAATTCGGCTAGTGTTATGGACCGTATTCAGGGACAAGTTTCCGGTGTTACCATAACACAGTCCGACCGTCCTGGTGGTGAGGCCACAATTCGTATCCGTGGTATTGGCACAATTAACGATGCAAATCCGCTTTATGTTATTGATGGTGTTCCGGTAGGGCCGGGTAACAACATTAATCCCGATGATGTTGAATCAATTTCAATTTTGAAAGATGCTTCATCGTCAGCTATATACGGTACGCGTGGTGCCAACGGTGTTGTACTTATCACAACCAAAAAGGGACAATTAAATCAGGCTCCGACTGTAAACTTTAGCTTTAAAGCAGGTGTTAATAAAGCCAGTAACAAATACGACCTGTTAAATACAAGCGAGTATGCAGAAGCTGTTTGGTTATCTTATAAAAACAGGGGTGTAGCTCCAAATCATGCTCAATATGGTAGCGGAACAACTCCGGTTATTCCTGACTATATTTTGCCTGCAGGAACTATGGAAGGTGCTGCATCTGTTGATCCTGCCTTGTATAAGTATCCTGATTATCAGATTTATAAGGCGAATAAACAGGGAACTGACTGGTATGATGAAATTTATCAGAATGGCGTTACCCAACAGTACGATTTGTCGGTTGCCGGTGGTGGTAAAAACGGCACCTATGCATTTTCTGGAGGCTATTTAGATGAAGAAGGAATCTTAATTCATACCAAATTCAAACGGTATAATTTCAGGATGAATTCGGATGCTAAGTTCAACGATTGGTTTAAAGCTGGCCAGTCACTTCAGGCAATTTTTATTGATCAATATGGCAATCTGGGGGACAATGGTGAGGGAATACCTATATCAAACGGATATCGTACTCAACCTATCATTCCGGTCTATGATATCAACGGAAATTTTGCCGGTTCAAGAGCCCCTGAAATGGGTAATGCCGATAATCCTGTAGCTCAGTTGACAAGAGCTCAAAACAATAATGGAAAATGGGCAAGGGTTTTGGGAAATGTATATGCAGAGATTTACCTGATGAAAAATTTGTCAGTAAAAAGTTTGTTTGGCTACAACTGGGGCCAATGGAATTATAAAGGATACATTATTCCTAACTACGAACATTCTGAACCAAATAAAGTAAACGGATTAGACGCACAATCAAATTATGATTTACTCTGGAACTGGACAAATACTGTTAACTATAATGCAACATTTGCAGACATTCATAAATTGAATGTTGTTGTTGGTACTGAAGCTGTTGCTGATAACTATCAATCACTCAATGCAAGTCGCAGGGTTTATTTCTCTGAAGACCCTGATTATATGCAATTAGATTCAGGTGAAGAAAATAAAGACAACAGCGGTAGTCAATCGCAATGGTCGCTATTTTCTCAGTTTGCCCGCGTAAACTACGATTTGATGGGTAAGTATTATCTTGAAGCATCTGTTCGTCGTGACGGTTCTTCTCGCTTCAGCGAGGCTAATCGCTATGGCGTATTCCCGGCTGCATCTATTGGTTGGTTAATGACCGAAGAAAATTTTATGGAAGGCACCAGTAACTGGCTTGATATGTTGAAATTGAGGTTGGGTTATGGCGTTTTGGGTAATGACAGGATTGGTAATTATAACTCGTTTACCACTTTTGCAAGTAACAAATATACTGCTGCGTATGATTTTAACGGAACAAATTCAACGGCAGTAACAGGCTTTCAGCCATCAGCTTTGGGGAATGCCGATGTAACTTGGGAAACCACAACTACACTCGATTTTGGTGTTGAAGGTGTATTGTTTGACAGAACACTTGATTTTACATTGGATATCTGGAACAGAAATACTTCCAATATGTTGGTTCGCGACCCGATTCCGAACGTTATGGGTCTTGCAACTGCTCCATTTGTAAATATTGGTGAAATGAAAAACACAGGTTTTGACCTTGAAATTGGATATAATAACACTGCTCTTGATGGAAATCTGAAATACAGGGTTGCATTAACCGGCTCTCATTACAAAAACGAAGTTATAAGTTTGTATAGCGATCCGAATAGAATTGGTGATGGTGCAAACGAACGTCAGATGTTGTACAGCCGCTATGCAGTGGGTCATGCATTCCCTGAATTCTGGGGCTATGTGGTGGAAGGAATTTTCCAGACCCAAGCCGAAGCCGATGCACATCCGGCATTTGGAACAACAACTTACAATGCACCCGGTCATTTCAAATACAAAGATGTGAACGGTCGCGATGAAGCAGGACAACTCACTGGCAAACCCGATGGTAAACTGAATGTTGACGATCGTACCTGGATTGGCAGCCCGCATCCCGATTTTACAGGTGGTTTAAATATAGACCTTGCTTATGGTGCCTTCGATTTAAACATGTTCTTCTATGGCAGTTATGGCAACGATATGATTAATTATGTAACCCGTTGGATTGACTACGGTATGTTTAACGGTAACCTGAGTAAAAAAGCATTGTATGAATCGTGGGGCAGTCCATACCTGGGCAACAATGCAGATGCAACATTACCAATGCTTGATCAAAGCAGTGTATCACAGGAGCCGTCAACTGCATTTGTTCAGGATGCATCATTCCTGAGAATGAAAAACCTGCAATTGGGTTATACTTTACCAAAATCGCTGGTAAACAAAGCTCAGATTAAAAACCTCTATGTATATGTTCAGATGTCAAATCTGTTCACATTGACCAAATATGAAGGACTCGATCCAGAAGTTAATCAAAGTGGCACCTACATGGGTATGGATACAGGAGCCTGGCCAACACCACGACAGATTATGTTTGGAATACAGTTGGGCTTATAATACAGGGGATTGTTTAAAAATTTAAAAGAATGAATTATATGAAAAAAATAGCTATAGCAATGGTCATGACAATTTTAATGACCATCTCATTTTCATGCTCGGAAGATTTTCTGAACAAAGAACCCATGGGTGTTACCTCAGAAAATGTTTTCTACAATGCAAAAGGTATAGATGCATTGTTAACCGGAACTTATTCCATGATTAGAGGAAGTGCATTATGGACTGTAAGTTGGGGTGCATCCATTCAAAACTGGACTTATGGTTCAGCAGCGTCTGACGATGCTTACAAAGGATCGGAAGTTACCGACCAGGTGCCGGTGAACGATATTGAACGATGGGAAGTTACACCTACCAATGGCTACCCTGCTGATAAATGGCGTTTAACCATTGGTATGGGGGTTGACCGCGCTAATAAAACCATCAAGGTGATTAACAAATCTCTCGAAGATGGAACAATTACTCAGGATCAGGCTACAAAATACCTGGCTGAAGTAAGATTTTTGCGTGCATTATTCTATTTTGAAGCCCGGTTGGTATTTGGCGATTATGTGCCACTTTTAGATGAAACAACTGAAGATCCAAAAACAGTTTCAAATGTGAATGCTGAAGGTGCTGTGTTAAAATTCATCACCGACGATTTAAAATTTGCTGCCGATAATCTTCCCGAATCACAGGCTCAGGCAGGACGTCCTACAAAATATGCGGCAATGGCACTCGCCGCCCGTGCTTATTTGCAGGATTTGAAATACGCTGAAGCAAAACCTTTATTGGATGCTATTATTGGCAGTGGCAAATATTCGTTGATGGATAAATTCATACAAAACTTTGAAATTGAAACCAATAATAACAAAGAATCGATTTTCGAAATTCAGGCTAATGTGAATGACATTAACGAATCGCTGAATGCGGAAATGGGTATTGGTTTGAACTGGCCTCATGGTGGCGATATTGGTATGTGTTGCGGATTCCACCAGCCATCTCAAAACCTTGTAAATGCTTATAAAGTAGATGCCAATGGTCTTCCATTATTTGATTCGTTTAATAATACCGATTTTAAGAACGACGCAGGTATTGGTTCTGAAGCCACATTTGTTCCTGATGATGTAACTCCTGTTGATCCACGTCTCGATTTTACAGTGAGTCGTCGTGGTATTCCATACAAAGACTGGGGTGTTAATCGCGGAGCATCGTGGGTACGTAAACAGTCTGAAGGAGGTCCTTATCTGCCAACTTCAAAACCATTCTTCAAAAAATCTGAAAGATACACTCTGTCAACCACAACAGGCTGGCAAACTGGTATTAACGCCAATAATTACCGCTACATCCGTTACAGTCACATATTGCTTTGGAGAGCCGAAGTTGCAGCTTTTGAAGGCGATGTTGCCAAAGCAAAAGACCTTGTAAACATGATTCGTGAAAGAGCCAGTAATGATATGGTTATGGGAAAAGTGAAGAAATATGAATTGCCAACCAGTTTCTATCCATGGGGTGCTGAAGGTGATGTTGATTTCACCCAACCTGCAGCCAATTATAATATTGGTACTTATACCGCATTTGCCAATAAAGATGAGGCAATGAAAGCTGTTCAGTGGGAACAACGCCTTGAATTTGCCACTGAAGGAATGCGTTTCTTTGATCTTCGCCGTTGGGATAATTTACCTGGTAAAATTGGTGGAAAATCAATGGCTCAGGTACTTAACGATTTTGCAACTGCCGATTTAAGAGTTCGTGTAGCCTTTATGAAAGGGGCTACTTTTGATGAACGAGACAAATATCAGCCAATTCCGCAAGGTCAGTTAGACTTGCAACCTGGTGTATTAGAACAAAGACCGGAATATAAATAACGTTCTTTAGATTTCAAGATTAAAAAGGGGACAGCAATGTCCCCTTTTTTTCCATATGCATTACTAAAAATCCCTGAAGTAAAATGAATAAGTTGAAATTAGTTTTCTTCGTCCTGCTTTCCTTAGGGCTTTCAGGCTGTGATGATTCTTTTCTTATAAAAGAGCCGCCCGGAATTCCTGCAGAGAATTATTTCCAAAACGAGAAAGGTATTGAAGCCCTGTTAACCGGTGCTTACAGCATGGTGCGCGGAAGCGCAATGTGGGATGTAACCTGGGGTGCATCAATACAAAACTGGACATTTGGCTCGGTAGCTTCCGATGATGCTTATAAGGGATCTGAAAGCACAGATTCAAACCCGGCCATCCCTCAGATAGAACGCTGGGAAGTGAATCCTGAAAATAGTTTTGTTGAGGAAAAATGGAAATGGGCATTCGCGTTAGGTGTCTTTCGCACAAATCAGGTGTTGAAAGTCATTGAAAGTACAAATCAAATCACGGACGGGAAAAGAAATGAATTTATTGCAGAAGCCTGCTTTCTAAGGGCACTTTTTAATTTTGAAGCGTGGCTTGTTTTTGGCGACTACATTCCCATTATTACAGAAAATACTGAAGACCCGGCCAGGGTCAATAATGTTAATCCACCAGGAGTTGTTCTGACGCACATTGTTGACGACCTCCGGTTCGCCTGGGAGAATCTGCCGGAAATCCAACCTGAACCCGGGCGCCCAACCAAATATGCTGCAATGGCGTTAGCTGCCCGTGCTTATCTGCAGGAACTGAAATATTCCGAAGCCAAAATCTTGTTAGATAACATCATCAACAGCGGGAAATACGAATTAATGCCCAATTTTTTTGACAATTTCAGGATTGAAAAAGAGAACAACCGCGAATCGGTATTTGAAATTCAGGCCAATGTGAACGATATTAATGAATCACTTAACGGTGAAATGGGTATAGGTTTAAATTTTCCTCATGGCGGAGATATCGGAATGTGCTGTGGTTTTCATCAACCATCTCAAAATCTTGCAAATGCGTTTAAAGTGGACGAAAACGGGTTGCCATTATTCGATTCTATAAACCTGAAGGATTTGAAAAATGATATGAGTATTCATTCGGAAGATGAATTTATTCCGGCAAACGACCCGCTCGACCCACGAATCGACTGGACACTGGGCAGGCGGGGAATACCATACCTTGATTGGGGAGTTATGCGTGGACGCGACTGGATAAGAAAACAGGAAGACGGAGGGCCTTACCTGCCCGCAATGAAACCTTTCTTTTACAAAGCTCAACGCAATAATTATTCAACCAAAACCGGCTGGATGACAGGTGTTAATGCCAATAATTACCGTTATATCAGATTTGCACACATTTTATTGTGGCGTGCCGAAGTTGCAGCTGCGGAAGGCGATCTGAACACTGCAAAGGTATTGATCAACAAAATCAGGGAAAGGGCAGGGAACGAAAAAGTGATGGGGCGTGTTCAGGTGTTTAAATTGCCCAAAAGTTTTTATCCCTGGGGTGCTGAAGGTGATGTCGATTTTACTCAACCTGCAGCCAATTATAAAATTGGTACTTATACAGCATTTGCTGATAAATATGAGGCAATGAAAGCTGTTCAGTGGGAACAACGCCTTGAATTTGCTACCGAAGGTATGCGTTTCTTTGATCTTCGCCGCTGGGATAAATTACCTGGTAAAATTGGTGGAAAATCAATGGCTGAGATTCTGAACAATTTTGCAGCTGCCGACTTAAGAATTCGTCCTTCATTTATGAGAGGTGCCTCTTTTGATGAACGCGACAAATACCAGCCAGTTCCGCAAAGTCAGTTAGATATGCAGCCTGGTGTATTAAAACAAAGACCGGAATACAAATAACGTTCTTTAGATTTCAAAATCAGAAGGGGGCAGCAATGTTCCCTTTTTTTGTAAAATAATTGTGAATCAGGCGATGAAATGAAGGACTGATATTTCCACCTTTTTTCTTAATTTGTTCCCGATTAATCAATTTAAAAAGTACTACTATGAAAAGTATGTCCACTATACTGTTTTTGATAGTCTCGACTGTATTTGTTACTAATGCACAGCCCAAAATTTCATTGGTTACAAAACCATCAGAAAAAAAGATTGATGTTTTAATTGATGGAAAATTATTCACTTCGTACATCTATCCTGACAATATTAAAAAGCCGGTGCTTTGGCCGGTTATCAGTGCGGGCGGAAATCACATTACCCGCCAGTTTCCATTAAAAAATAAAGCAGGCGAGCGATCCGATCATCCGCACCATGTGGGGATTTGGCTTAATTATGGTGATGTGAACGGACTTGATTTCTGGAATAATTCAGAAGCAATTCCAAAAGAAGACGCAGCAAAATATGGTACAATTTACCATGAAACTCTGGAGAGTGTAAGAACAGAAAATGGCGTTGGCCGTTTGCTCGTAACTGCTTCATGGAAGGATTATCAGGGTAATAAGTTACTCAGGGAAATAACAGAATATCATTTTGCAGTGGATGGGAAAGCACGGATTATTGACCGCACCACCATGCTGAAAGCAGATAATGGTCCGGTGAAAATTACCGACAATAAAGAAGGCATGTTTGCCATCAGGGTTACGCGCGAACTTGAACTGCCTGCCAGTGGTAAAGTGGAGCTTACCGACTCGCATGGAAAAGTAACAACAGTTGATGCCACAAACGACGGTGTTGCAAAGGGAAATTACCTGAGTAGTGAAGGGATAACGGGTGAAGCGGTTTGGGCTACCCGTGGCCGCTGGATGAAACTGGCCGGTGAAGTTAACGGTGAAAAAGTTGCCATTGTAATTTTCGATCACCCGAACAATGCCGGTTATCCAACCTATTGGCATGCACGCGGGTACGGTCTCTTTGCTGCAAACACACTCGGACAAAAAGTATTCTCGAAAGGAGCAGAAGAAATGAACTTTTTCATTGAAAATGGCGAGTCTGCCACTTTCCGCTATCGGCTTGCGGTTTTCTCGGGCGACCCCACTATCGAAGAAATTGAAAAAATGGCCAAAGAATTTGCCGCTAAAATCTGATTTAAGATTTGAGTAGTGAGTATGGAGCGATGAACCAACTGAATTCTGCTCATTTCTCAATACTCATTTCTCAATACTCACTTCTCTTTATATGGCATTAAACTACATCTGGATTTTCTTTTTTGTTTCGGCCTTTATCATTGGGTTGGTCCGTCTTATTCTTTTTGGCGATACCGAAGTTTTCCCGGCCATGATGAACTCCACTTTCGAAATGGCTAAAACGGGTTTCGAAATTTCGCTGGGTTTAACGGGTGTACTCACGCTGTGGATGGGTATCATGAAAATTGGAGAGAAGGGCGGGGTTGTGGCAGTTTTTGCCCGTTTATTAGGGCCATTTTTTAACAAACTTTTTCCTGAACTTGGGAAAAATCATCCGGCTTACGGACCCATCATGATGAACATTGCCGCCAACATGTTGAATCTCGATAATGCGGCAACGCCTGTAGGTTTGCAGGCCATGAAAGAAATGCAGGAATCGAATCCGCACAAAGAGAGAGCATCCAACGCGCAAATCATGTTTCTTGTTTTAAATGCATCGGGACTGACCATTATTCCTGTGAGCATCATGGTTTACAGGGCGCAATTGGGTGCGGCAAATCCTTCCGACATTTTTATCCCGATTTTAATTGCCACATTTTTTTCAACGTTAGCCGGATTGATTTCAGTGGCAATCTATCAGAAAATCAATCTTTTTGATAAGGTTATACTTGCCTACCTGGGCGGACTTTCGGCATTTATCATCGCACTCATCTGGTGGTTCTCAACTCTCGAAAAGGAGATGATTACCCAAATTTCAAGCATTGCCAGCAATGTGATTTTGTTTTCGGTCATCATCAGTTTTATCACGATGGGCGTTATCAGAAAAGTAAATGTTTACGATGCTTTTATCGACGGAGCAAAAGAGGGTTTTGGAACCGCCATTAAAATAATTCCTTATCTGATTGCCATTTTAGTGGCAATCGGCGTGTTCCGCGAATCGGGAGCCATGGAATGGATGGTTTCAGGATTTACCTGGATTTTTAATACAGTGGGTATTAATGCCGATTTTACTCCGGCTTTGCCAACAGCATTTATGAAACCACTCAGCGGAAGCGGCGCCCGTGGTATGATGGTGGATGCCATGACACAATACGGGGCCGACTCGTTTATTGGCCGTGTGGTGTGTACAATTCAGGGCTCAGCCGATACCACTTTTTATATCCTGGCTGTATATTTTGGTTCCGTAGGAATAAAAAATACGAGGTATGCAGTGGTTTGCGGGCTGATTGCCGATTTTGTGGGAATTACAGCCGCAATTTTAATGGCCTACCTGTTTTTTTATTAGACATCCACCGAATCGTAAACCACCACTTTGTTCCACAAGTGTGAATTTTCTTCCACAAATTTCAGGTGCAGCGGATGAACCTGGTAAGCATCCTGTCCGGCCTGGTTGTCGAAAATCGTCATGTAGGAAACTGAATAGGAATGGTCAACCACATCGCGGCTTTCAGTTCCGGCCGGAAATCCGATATGACTCATTCTGATGGTTTCAACTTTCAGTAAGTCGGTCAAAGCTTTTACCAATTGTTTTTTGTGCGCCTCGTTTTTGGGTTCTTTCAGCCAGAAGAATACATGGTGAATTAGTGCTCCAGTTATTTTTACTTCACCTGCGTTGGCTGTTTGTGCCATCGGAACCATGCCAGCCAAAGCCATGCTGGCTGCTGCTTTTTTAATAAATGAACGTCTGTTTTTCATATTTGTCAATGTTAATGGTTTATATTGGTTTTTTTCTTACTCCCTCCCAATCGGGGAGGGTTGGGGAGGGGCCACTAATTCCTCAATTTCCCTTAAATGCAATTTAAAATGGGGTACAAATCCTTCCACCATCTTCTTTAAAGTCAATTTTTCTCCTACATCAGCCAGCCATTCATTTTGCAACATTTCGGGATTAATGTTTTGAATAATATGCGCAAAATGCAGCATCGAAAATTTCAGGTGCTGAACAAGATTTTGCCAGTTTTCATTTTCATAATTCTGAATGGCAATCCATCGGTCGTTGTTTCCGTAGGTTGCGTAGTTTGGAAATCGCAACGGCAACTCGCGGTACTGCAAATGCACAACCCGGTGGGTATTGTTAGATGCTGAATCGACCAAATGCCCCACAATCTGTTTGATGTTCCGGTTTTGCGAATTCCGGCGTTGCGTTATCATTTCTTCTGGTAACGACAACAATTTGACTTCCCACTCATTTATCAGCGAGTTGATTTCATTAGCAATATTTTCAAACTGTTTCATTGAATTATTTGAATTGTTCATTTTTACATAAAAATCATCCTGTCAATACATTCACGCATTATAGCATTCATGCATTCACGCCTTAATTGCCTCCCTGATTCTTACAAGTTTCTCCAGCAATCCTTCCAGTAAATCCAAACGCAGCATATTCGCACCGTCCGATTTTGCCACTGCCGGATTTGGATGTGTTTCGATAAAAATGCCATCAACACCCACAGCAATTCCGGCGCGGGCAACGGTTTCTATCAATGCTGGTTTACCGCCGGTTACGCCGCTGGCCTGGTTGGGTTGTTGCAGCGAATGTGTAATGTCGAGCACAACAGGCACATTGAATTTTTGCATTTCCGGAATTCCACGGTAGTCGATTACCAAATCCTGATAACCGAAAGTAGTGCCGCGTTCGGTTAAAACAATGTTATTGTTCCCGCTTTCGCACACTTTTGTAACAGCAAACTGCATGGCTTCCGCTGATAAAAACTGTCCTTTTTTAATATTGACAACTTTCCCGGTTTCGGCTGCTGCCACTAAAATATCGGTCTGGCGGCAAAGAAAAGCCGGAATCTGTAAAACATCGACAAATGCTGCTGCCATTGCCGCTTCTGGTGCCGAATGGATATCGGTAACTGTAGGAATGCCAAATGTTTTTCCCACTTTTTCAAGAATCCGGAGCGCTTTTTCGTCGCCAATTCCGGCAAACGAGTCGAGGCGTGAGCGATTGGCTTTTCGATACGAACCTTTGAAAATATATGGAATCTTTAGCCTGTTAGTGATTTCAACAATCTTTCCGGCAATTTCCATCGCCATTTCTTCGCCTTCAATGGCGCAAGGTCCGGCCATCAGAAAGAAATTTCCAGAATCGGTGTATTTCAGATTTTTAATTTGTGGAATCATTTTTTTATCGATGTTTCAGCAAAAGTAAAAGTAAATTTGATTTGGCAATTACAATGATTTCAGGCATTTTCGAAGAAATTAGCATTCGGAAACAAAAATCGGGTAAAGCATGAATTTGGAATTTGTATTTTGGAGCAAAATTTTAAAACGAAACCATGTCATTTAAAACTGAAACCAACTATTTTCTTATTGTATTGATTCTCGTTTTTTGCGGTTGTGCAAAAACTCCCAAACAGGTTCAAAAATCCGGCAATCCGGTTTTCGAAGGCTGGTATGCCGACCCCGAAGGCATTGTTTTTGGCGACGAATTCTGGATTTATCCCACAACTTCCGATGATTATGAAAAGCAGGTTTTCTTTGATGCTTTTTCGTCGAAAGACCTGGTAAACTGGCAAAAACACCCGCGAGTACTCGATACAACCATTATCAGCTGGGCAAATCAGGCGATGTGGGCGCCGTCGGTGGTGGAAAAGGATGGGAAATACTATTACTTTTTTGGTGCCAACGATATTCAGCGGAAAGGCAGCGTTTACTGGGACGAAAAAAATAAAATCAATCACACCGGGGGAATCGGGGTTGCTGTAGCCGATTCGCCCGCCGGCCCATTTAAGGATTATCTCGGAAAACCGCTGATTGACGATTTTCACAACGATGCGCAACCCATCGACCAGTTTGTTTACAGAGATACCGACAACCAGTTTTATATGTTTTATGGTGGCTGGGGAAAATGTAATCTTGTAAAACTGAATGACGATTTTACAGGTTTTATTCCGTGGGAAGACAGCACAATTTTTAAAGACGTCACTCCGGAAAATTATGTGGAGGGCCCGATGCTGTTTCAGCGAAACGGAAAATACTATTTTATGTGGTCGGAAGGGGGTTGGACAAATGGAACCTACAAAGTTGCCTACGGAATGGCAGACAATATAACAGGGCCTTTTCATCGAATCGGGACGATTCTTGAATCGGATGAAAATGTGGCAACCGGCGCTGGTCACAATTCGGTAATGCAAATTCCAGGAACTGACCGTTGGCTGATTGTTTATCATCGGCGGCCAATTCCGAATGAGGACCGCGACCACAGGGTTACCTGCATCGACAAACTTGAGTTTAATGATGACGGAACCATAAAACCCGTAAAAATGACTTTTGATGGCGTGAGCCTTGAAAAATGAAGAACCTGTTTTGAGAATAATCTGGAAAACCTGAATCAGTAATATTATGAAGAAGTATCTGTTTCTTATTTCCCTCACAATATTTATCAGCTCTGTTTTTGCGCAAAATCATACTGTTTTAATCGAAGCAGAAAGTTTTAGTGAAAAAGGCGGCTGGGTAACCGACCAGCAGTTTATGGACCAGATGGGCTCACCATTTCTGATGGCGCACGGAATGGGCATTCCGGTTAAAAATGCAGAAACAGAAGTTGTTTTTCCGGCAAAAGGGAAATATCGGCTTTATGTAAGAACCCGCAACTGGGCTGCCCGCTGGACCAACAAAGACGCTCCCGGTAAATTCCAGGTTTTGGTAAACGGTAAAGCCGCAACTCCTGTTTTTGGCACCGAATCGGCAGACTGGAGCTGGCAGGACGGCGGCTGGATTGAAATCGGCAAAACAAAAACAAAAATTGAACTGAAAGACCTCACTGGTTTTAATGGCCGTTGCGATGCGCTGCTGTTTACAACCGAAGCCGAACTTATTCCACCTGCTGAAATTGAAAAACTGGCTGAGTTGCGTGCCAAACTGAATCCTGAAACAGCCTCAATAAGAAATGCAGGCAAATTCGATTTTGTGGTGATTGGCGGTGGAATGGCCGGAACCTGTGCCGCCATTTCAGCGGCACGGTTGGGATTGAAAGTGGCGCTTGTGCAGGACCGTCCGGTGTTGGGTGGCAATAACAGTTCTGAAGTGCGTGTTCATTTGGGTGGTCGAATCAACCTCGAGCCGTACCCGAATCTTGGAAATCTGGTTAACGAAATTGGTCCGTCGAAAGAAGGGAATGCCCGTCCGTACGAAAATTATGAAGACGATAAAAAAATGAAAGCAGTCAGGGCTGAAAAAAACATTTCGCTTTTTCTGAACCACCATGCCAACAAGGTGAATATGAAAGATGGGCGGATTGAAAGTGTGGTGGCTGTTGATACAGAGACCGGTGAAAAACGCTCCTTTTCAGCACCGTTGTTTGCCGATTGTACCGGCGATGCCACCATTGGCGTTCTTGCTGGTGCAAAATACCTGACAGGTCGCGAAAGTGCAGAAGAATTTGGTGAAAAGACTGCCCCTGAAGAAGCCGATAATCTTACAATGGGCTCGTCGGTTCAATGGTTTGCCGAAGACAAAAAGAAAACAGTTCCTTTCCCCGATATTCAGTGGGGTTTGCCGTGGGATGAGGACAAAGCCGAACACCTGATTCGCGGCGACTGGAACTGGGAAACTGGCATGGGTATCGACCAGGTTAACGAGTTTGAACGCATCCGGGATTATGGTTTACTGGTGGTTTTCAGCAACTGGTCGTTTCTGAAAAATCATTCCATCGACAAAAATAAGTTTGAAAAACGCCAGTTGAAATGGGTGGCTTTTATTGCCGGTAAGCGTGAATCGCGGCGGTTAATCGGCGATTACATTCTGCGTGAATCTGATTTGACGGAACACAATGTTTATCCAGATGGCACTGCGCCAACCTCCTGGACCATCGACCTGCATTATCCTGACCCTGAAAACTCAAAACAGTTTCCGGGAACCGAGTTCAAATCAATTGCAAAACACACGCCTATTCATCCTTATCCAATTCCATTCCGCTGTTTGTATTCGCAAAATGTGCCCAACCTGATGATGGCTGGTCGCAATATCAGCGTTTCGCATGTGGCGCTTGGAACAGTACGTGTGATGCGTACCACCGGGATGATGGGAGAAGTGATTGGAATGGCTGCTTCGGTTTGCAAACAAAAAAGTTGCGACCCCCGTGAAATTTATTCAACCCATTTTGAGGAATTGAAGAAACTGATGATAGCCGGGACTGGAAATCCTGCTCTTCCAAAGATTCAGAATTATAACGAAGGGAGCACACTCGGACAAAAAAAATAGTTATGCTGAAAGAAATCCGAAAACTGGCGTTCAGACTGGGATTGACAATTGTTTTTTTGCTGGTTTCTGTCATTGTTGCTTATTCACAAAAGCCAAACATCGTTTTTATTTTAGCCGATGATTTGGGTTATGGCGATGTTTCGTGTCTAAATGAAGACGGGCAAATCCGCACTCCCAACATCGACAGGCTGGCTGAAACTGGCGTTGTATTTACCGATGCGCATGCTGCAGCTGCAACCGGAAAACCAACCCGGTATGGAATTCTTACAGGCCGGTATCCCTTCAGAAATCAAAAAAACAGGAAACTTCAGACGGTTTACGCACCTCCTTTATTTGACGCCAACGAAATTACAATGCCATCGATGTTGAAAAAGCAAGGCTATAAAACTGCCTGTTTTGGTAAATGGAACCTCGGTTTTAACTGGCAAACAGTTGATAGTTTGCCTCCGTCAAATAAAATGGGGCATTATAATATCGATTTCAATGCCGAAATTACGGGTGGTCCATGTGATTTTGGATTTGACTATTTTTTTGGTGTTGATGCTCCGGATTTACCTCCCTTCACATTTATTGAAAACCGCAAAGTTTTCAGTATTCCAAAAATGTATTACACGGAACATGTTTATGCTGGTTGTCAGCCCGGAATGGGAGTTTTCGACTGGAAAATGGACGAAATTCTGCCCGAAATCAAAATCAGAACCGTGGAATATATTTCGAAAGCGGCTAGTGGTAGCACCCCATTTTTTCTTTTTTTGCCCATCACTTCACCTCATGCTCCGATTGCGCCATCATCGCCTTACATTGGTTTTTCGGGATTAAATGCGAATGCCGATTTTGTGCTCGAAACCGATGATTTTGTGGGTGCAGTACTTGATGCGCTTGAAAAAAACGGGCTGACTGAAAACACAATCGTGGTTTTTACCAGCGACAATGGCTGTTCGCCGCAGGCTGGGTTTGGAGAACTGGAAACACTGGGGCACAACCCAAATTATATTTTCCGTGGGCACAAAGCCGATTTGTTTGAAGGCGGCCATCATGTGCCGTGTATGGTGCGCTGGCCCGCAAAAATTAACGAACCGCGCAAGGTGAATCAAACCATTTGTCTGAACGATTTTATGACAACTTTTGCGGCAGTTTCAAACTATGCACTAAGTGCAAACGAAGCCGAAGACAGCTACAATATTTTGCCGTTGCTGCTCGGTCCGGAAACTGATGAAATTATCCGCGAAGCCACAGTGCATCAATCCATCGACGGAAGTCTGGCTATCAGAAAGGGCGACTGGAAGTTGCTGCTTTGTGCCGGCTCTGGCGGATGGAGCGCGCCAAAACCCGGAAAAGAAGAGGAAGGTCTGCCACCAATTCAGTTGTACAACCTGAAAACCGACCCCGGCGAAAGCATCAACTTGCAGGCAAAACATCCTGATAAAGTAAAAGAACTTAGAACGCTGCTCGATAAATACATCAAACAAGGCAGGAGTGTGACGCTAGAAAAATAATTCCAAATGATTGTGAATCTCTGTCTGGTTGCTTCTCCGGCTTTCGTCAAAATCAGCTAAATTGCCAAACAAAAAATCAACCGATGAAACGATACGGACAAATTATTGGCGTAAAAGCCGAAGCGCTTGAAGAGTATAAAAAATACCATGTAGCTGTGTGGTCGGGAGTGCTGGCTAAAATTACGGAATGCAACATTCGTAACTACTCCATTTTTTACAAAGACGGGCTGTTGTTTGCCTATTTCGAATATATAGGCAACGATTTTGCTGCCGACATGGCAAAAATGGCTGCCGACCCCACCACGCATGAGTGGTGGAAAATTATGGACCCCATGCAACAACCCGTCGAAAACCGCCAGCCGGGCGAATGGTGGGCCAATATGGAAGAGGTTTTTCATTTGGATTAATTTTCGTTTTTAACTTTTCCGATTTTCAACTTTTCCAAAGTTCTAAACTTTGGAAAAGTTAAATTGGATAAGAAACAAAAGACCGAAAGAAAAAAAGGAAACCTAACTTAAACGTGATTTTGAATTTATCATCGATTCATTAAAAATTGATACTTTTGGATTGTGAGAACACTACAGGATATAAAAAACACTTTAAGTAATCATAAAAACAGGTTGTTTCATGATTCCCCCATAAAATCAATGGCAATTTTTGGTTCCTATTCCCGCAAAGAACAAAATGATACCAGTGATTTGGATATTCTTGTGGAGTTTTCAGAAAATGTCGGAGTTAGATTTATCGACTTGGCAGAAGAACTGGAATCTATTATTGGATTCAGAGTGGATTTGGTTTCGAAAAAGGGTATTAAGGAAAAATATTTAAAATCGATTGATTCAGAATTAATATATGTCTAAACGTGATAACTTGTTGTTATTGGACGAAATGATTGACTGGCTTGAAACGATAATCGAAAACAACAAAACTTCCCAACCCTGACTTTTCGGGTTTTTAACTTTTCCTAATTTTAGTTTGAACAGATTTTTGTTTTAATCTGTGAATCTGTGGCAGTTTTTTAAGTATTATCAATCATGAAAAGACACATTTTTACTTTTATAGCTATTCTTTTTAGAATTTCAATTATTGCCCAGCAACCCGGCAGTCTGCCGCCCATGTATTTTGGCGATACGGTTCGTACTGGGGTTCCATTTTCAAAAGACCCGCATGTAATTTGGTTTTTGGGGCAGTACCTGATGTATTATTCGGTGCCGGGATTTACCGACAAAGTCGATAACCAGCACGGCTGGGGAGTTGCAGTTGCCAAAAGCGCCGACCTTATTCACTGGAAAAGAATGGGCGAAGTAAATGCTGACCCAAATGCTGATTATGAATCAAAAGGTTTTGCTGCACCCTGCGCACTGGTGGTTGGCGACACGGTTCACCTGTTTTACCAAACCTACGGAAATGGCCGCAACGATGCGATTTGCCATGCCTGGTCAACCAACGGAATTTCGTTTACCCGAAACAAAACCAACCCCATTTTCAAACCCGGTGGCGACTGGAATTGTGGCCGCGCTATCGATGCCGAAGTAATCCGGTTTAAAGACAAATACTTTTTGTATTACGCCACCCGCGACCCGGAATACGAAATACAAATGCAGGGTGTTGCGATAGCTCCGGCAAATACCCATTTTAACCGCTCCGACTGGCAAAATCTCTCAACCACCGCACCCATTTTAAAACCCGAATTTTCATGGGAAAAAGATTGTATTGAAGGGGCGTCGGTAATAGAAAAAAACGGACAGTTGTATATGTTTTACGCCGGCGCCTACAACAACGCGCCACAACAGGTCGGCGTAGCCACAAGTTCCGACGGAATTAACTGGGAAAGGTTGTTTGTTGAGCCATTTCTTTCCAACGGTGAGCCCGGCGAATGGAACGAAAGCGAATCAGGCCATCCGCATATTTTTGCCAATCCCAACGGCGATGATTACCTGTTTTTCCAGGGAAACAAAACCAACGGAAAAGACTGGTACCTTTCGAATATAAAAGTGATTTGGGAAGACAATCTGCCGAAATCGAAACCAGAGAAATAGAATATTCTGAAGCTTTATCTTTTTAACGCCTTAAAACTGTAAGGTTTATTGTTAAGGTTGTAATGAAAGAAGTAGGTTCCACCCGGCAAATTGCCCAGGTTATTCAGCGTAATTTTTTCGTTGTTATCATCAAAATTATAGGCTTTTACAAGTCTGGAGCTGATGTCATAAATCCGTAAATCCACAGTTTTCTGCGGAGTTTCGCCAAGATGTATGTTTAGTTCGCTGTCAAAAGGATTGGGGAAATAACCGGTTTTCCCTGAATCAACCGAGCCTGATTGCGTTGCAGTGCTATCCTGATATACTCTTATGTAATCCATAATCAGAGGACTTTCAGTGAAATTGGGTGAAATGGAAGAAAGAACGGCCACATTCAGTAAAAAATATTGCTCTTTGTCAAAAGGCCAGGTTCTATCGTCTTTAACAGCAGGTTTGTACGTGTAGTGCACAATATTATCAACGCTGAAAACTATTTTTTCCGCTGTCCATTCCATCGTATAAATATGGAAGCCGGTTGAAACACCGGGAATGGTTCTTCCACCTTTGTTTATTGTGTTGCCGGAGCTGGAAGGTGTATGCATGGCACTTGAAACATAGTTCTGATTGGTGCCCCAATGTTCCATCATATCAATTTCTCCGCAGGCAGGCCAGCCGGCGGTTCCAAATCCCTGAGTAAACCAATAACCTCCGTTTTCTTTCACGTTTTTGCCCATCATCCACATCGCAGGCCAGGTACCCGGCCCAAAAGGCAGTTTAGCCCTGATAACCACTTTCCCATAAGTAAAAGCAAATTTCGAATTTAAGCGGGCCGAGGTGTATTGCTTTGTAACACCTTGGTCGGTAAATGTTTCCTTTTTCGCTACAATATGAAGATAGCCGCTGTCAAGAAATGAATTATCAGTGCGGTTTGTATAATGCTGTATTTCGCTGTTGTACCAGCTTGTTCCGTTGGGTAATTTGGTTTGGTGAAACCATTTGGAAGCATCAATTGCCCCGGTTCCGTCAAATTCATCTGCCCAAACCAGTTTATTAAAATCATAGGCAGCTTCAGTAGAACTTGTTGTTGAATGTTTTGTGGTTTTATCTGTTTCCTGACTTTTCAATTTTCCCGATGACAACATCAGAAATAAAAGGAAACAAAATTGACTTGTTAAAAATATTGCTTTCATAAGTTCTGGCATTATTAGTTTTTACGGGTTGAAATATAATAAACAAAATCATCCTGAAATCAGAAATTTGGTTTTATTCTTTGGCTGCAATTCAAACCCATTTTTGCAAAGCTCTGGAAAAGCAGAAAGAGATAAAGTATTTCAAAAATGCCGGTTCAAAAATGCCAAAATAAACTTAGTTTTACAGCAACACAGACGGTAACCACAAATTTAAACTGATGATAAATGAAGAATTTACTGCTTATTTCAACTGTGATTTTTGCACTCAGTTGCACTGCACAAAACCATAAAGATTTGTCGAATGACGACATCATTAAGAAGACATTTAATGCAGCAGAAATCAATGACTTATTAAAAATCCAAGGTTTCTTTGATAAAAGTATTGGCTTGGCAGAAAATGATAGACCAGAAAATTTAGAAAAGGGATATACCAACTTTTTTCTTCAAAACTCTGACATTGAGAAAGCTGCAGACTTTAAACTGTCAATTAATTTCAGCGAACAAAAAGGACTTTATCATCAACTCGACCAAAAGACTTTTGATAATATCTAGACAATTAGCTGGTTGACTAAAATGAATTCGAATGATACCCTAAAAAATGTACTGTTAAATCGTCAGGGTAAATACTTGGAGTTTTTAAAGACATTCGGAGAAGAAGACAGTGTAATTAATAACTATTATAACTCGCTTGACATAGCTGGAGATATTTCACCAACTATGTTTGCAGACTTAGCAATAAACTATAAAAATTATAACCTCAAAGACCCAAAAATCAGACTTATTATTGCAATACATTATTTGACACTTAATGACAAATATGAAAGAAAGGAAAAATATTAAAATACGCGGTTAACAAGTTTTAAATTGCTCGGAGTTCGTTGCCTGTTGTCGCCATGAATTCCTCCCGCTTGATTTTCTTGATTCTGAAGACGGATACTCACCCACTTTTTGCAACGACAATTTACAATTTTCCGTTAAACAAAATATTAAACGATGAAACTTATAGCTATGATTCAGTGGGAGTTATTACAAAAAATTCCTGTCTAAAAACTCCTGAAACTTGTCTTTGTACTGGTCGCTGACCTGGATATACGTTTTATCGAAAACAATACGGCCACGCTCCACAATTTCAATTTTATCGAGATTTACAATGAATGAGCGGTGCACCCGCATAAATTTGGTTTCGGGTAATTTGGTTTCCAGTGCTTTCAGCGAACTAAGCGACATCACCGGTTTGGGTTCGTTTTGCAGATATACTTTTACATAGTCCTTCAATCCTTCAATGTAACGGATGTCGTTGAAATTGATACGCCTGATTTTGTAATCCGATTTCAGAAACAGAAATTCGCTGTTGGCTTCAACTACCTCGTTTTGTGCGCTTTGTTCGAGTTTGAGCAGTTTTTCGGCTTTGCGGGCTGCGGTGAGAAACTCCTCGTAACTAAAGGGTTTCAGCAGGTAGTCAACAGCATCCACTTTAAAACCTTCGACAGCATATTTTGCATAAGCCGTTGTAAAAACAATTTTTGGTTTATTTTCGAGGATGCGCGAAAATTCAATGCCGGTGAGGTCGGGCATCTGGATATCCAGAAAAATAAGGTCAACCGGGTTGTCGGTCAGGAATTCCATTGCATCGAGCGGGTTGTCGAATGTTGCAACCGATTCAAGAAACGGGGTTTTGGCAATGTAACTGTTTACAAGCTGCAGTGCGAGGGGTTCGTCGTCGATGGCAATTGTTTTTATCATCTTTCAAATTTTTATGAAATCTAAAATATCGAATAAGAAATCAATGGCGTCTGGTTAAAAAACCCGACCTGTTGCCCTATCCTGCATCGTCATTGCGAGCGAAGCGAAGCAAACTGTTTTCAATTGTCAATATCCTACATTTCTTAACTAAATGACTTGAATAAGAAATTTAAAATCAGGAAGTAGTTCTAAATCATTTTCCTGTTTTGTTATTCCTTATTTCTTATTCGATATTCCTTATTTTTTTCTTTCAGATATTCTAATCATCTAATATTCTGACATTCTAATCTTCCCTTGTCACTTCAATCCACAAATCAACCAAAAACTCGTTGTCGGTTTTCGAAATCTTCAGTTCATGTTTTCCGGCAAAAAGCAGGTTGAGGCGTTTTTTAACATTTTCGAGCCCGATTCCCGAGTGGTTTTCGTCGGGTGAAGTGCCTGTGCCGGTGGTTACACTGTTGTGGCAACAAAATATAATTCTGTCGTTTTCGGTTTTCATCGAAATGTCGATAAACGATTTTTCGCGATAGCTGATGCCGTGTTTAAACGCATTTTCAATAAATGGAATAAACAGCAGCGGAGGTATTTTCAGCCCGTTGTCGTTTTCGGGCAGGTCGATTTTCAGTTCCACTTTGGGCGAAATCCGCAGCCGCATCAGGTCGATGTAGTGGTTCATGAAATTGATTTCGTGGTTTAGTGCTGTTTTCCCGTGTTCCGACTCGTACAGCAGATAGCGCATCAGCCGCGAGAGTTTCATTACTGCATCCTGCGCATCGGTTTTGTTGATTTCGATGAGCGAATAAATGTTGTTCAGCGTGTTGAAAAAGAAGTGCGGACTTACCTGGTTTTTCAGAAATGCCAGCTCGGAGTTCAGCTTTTCCTTTTCGAGTTCTTTTTGCCGTTTCTCGATTTCCGACTGTTTTTCGATTGCTTTCATCCCAATCGAAAACCCAACAATTACAATCGAAAGCAAACTGTAGCCATAAATTTGAAACAATTTAAATGGCGGACGTTGAAATCTTCGTTCATGTGCTCCCTCTTCAACCGACTCTGATATTCTTTGTTCAAGTTCTGGTTTATGCAAAACCTGATTGGTGAAATCGAGGACAAAATAGAAGCTTAAAATTACTACAAAAGCAAGTATAAAGTAAATTGGCTTTTTATTCTTCATAAAAAACTTTGGAACCAGCCAAAAATAATTGATATAGAAAATGATTCCGATAATGAATGCATTTGCATAAAATCCCCAAGCAATAAAGTTGTTATTCCCCGAAAAGCGGCTAATTATAATTTGTGGTAAAATAATCAATACAATCCATATCAACAGATGCATCAGTATGGTCAGTGTACGGTTTTTTGCAGTTAAATTGCTCATTTTATTTCTTGTTCAGTAAATTTTTATGTTGAAATCAAAGCTAACCAAAAATTTAAAATGAGGCCGGAACGACCCCATTTTAAGTTGTTTTATTCATGTCGAACAGCATCAATTGGATTGAGATTGGCCGCCTTTTTTGCTGGATACCAGCCAAAAAATATACCGATGGCAGAGCAAACCAGGAATGAAACTACAATGGCCTCGGTCATAATAATCATTGGAAAATTGAGCAGCGACGTGGCAACATACGAAATGGCAAGACCGAAAAGAATGCCGATTATACCACCGATTATACTCAGCAAAACAGCTTCAATAAGAAACTGCATTAGAATATCGATGCCACGGCCGCCCACCGACATGCGCAACCCGATTTCCTTGGTGCGCTCGGTTACCGAAACAAACATGATGTTCATAATTCCGATACCGCCCACCAGCAGCGAAATACCTGCAATGGCTCCCAAAAGCATGGTCAGCATGTCGCTCACCGACGAAAAAGTCTGAATCATTTCGGCCTGCGAACGTACCTGAAAATCGTTAGCTTCACTCTCTTTTAAATTGTGCTCGCGCCGGAGAATGGTTTCAATCTCGGCAATGGCTTCGTCCGATTTATCTTCGCTTACTGCCGAAGCACTGATTGACTGAATGTGGGTGATGGCGAGTATTCTGCGCTGTACCGAGGTGTAGGGCGCCAGTATCAGGTCGTCCTGGTCTTGCCCCATTCCGTTTTCGCCTTTCTCTTTCAAAACTCCGATGATTTTAAACGGAATACCTGAAAAACGAAGCGTTTGCCCAACAGGGTCAACTCCCTTGTCAAAAAGATTTTCGACTACGGTTTGCCCCACAAGACAAACTTTTGCAAGACTGTTGATTTCCTTTTCGGTGAAAATACGGCCATCTTCGAGTTCGTATTTTCTGATGGTCAGGTATTCGGCATTGACACCGGTACAAGAAGTCGGCCAGTTTTTGTTGCCATTCACTGCCTGTCCGCTGGTGCTTACCTGTGGCGAAATAGCTGTAAGATATTGCGACTCTTTCTGTAGTTTTTCAACATCCGCAAGTGTGAGTGTTTTGGCGTTCGAGCTGCCCATCATCACCCCGCCGCGCTGTTGCGAACCGGGCATCACAAAAACTATGTTCGAGCCCATTTCCGAAATCTGGTTCTGAATACTTTTTTTTGAGCCTTGCCCGATGGAAAGCATCCCGATAACCGAGCCAACGCCAATGATAATTCCCAGCATGGTAAGAATCGAACGAAACTTGTTTCGCTTCAGTGCGTTAACCGCAATTTTGGTAAGATTTGTATAATTCATAATCGTATTATTCTCTAAATGATTTCGGTTTCTACCGGCAGATTTTTTATCAGTTCCGTTGCAAAAAGACGGTTGGCAACCATCGCTTCCTTTTGAATGCGTCCGTCTCTGAAAACGATGTTTCGTTTCATAAACCGTGCAATATCGGGTTCGTGTGTAACAAAAGCGATGGTTTTTCCCTGGTCGTTCAGTTTCTGGAAAAGCTCCATAATTTCGTATGAAGTGCGGGTGTCGAGGTTTCCGGTGGCTTCGTCGGCCAGGATTACCACGGGGTCGTTTACCAGCGAGCGGGCAATGGCCACACGTTGTTGCTGTCCGCCCGAAAGCTGGTTGGGCATGTGGTGCATACGGTCGGCCAATCCTACCAGTTCCAGCGCATGAATAGCCTTTTCGCGGCGTTCTTTCGATTTAACCTTCGGATTGTAATACAATGGCAATTCCACATTTTCGAGTGCAGTTGTGCGTGGCAACAGGTTGTACGACTGGAAAATAAAACCCAGTTTCTGATTGCGAAGCAGGGCAAGCTGGTTTTTGTTCATCTTGCTCATGGCCACACCGTCGAGCATGTATTCGCCTGCGGTGGGTTTGTCGAGACATCCGAGAATGTTCAGCATGGTCGATTTGCCTGAACCGCTGGCGCCCATAATGGCTACAAATTCACCTTCGTTTATTTCCATGTCAACCTTACGGAGCGCATGAACAGTGACTTCGCCAATATAGTAGTCCTTTCTCAGGTCACTCACTTTTATAATTACTTTACTCATTTTACCGTTTCTTTTTATTATTTCTAATCACCCCCAACCCCCTCAAAGGGGCAATTACAACCAGTTTTGTCTGGCACTTGTTAGCTGCAATTCTCCCCTTGAGGGGATAAAGGGGTGAAAATTGCTTAAACATCATTGTATTATTCATGTTAATTGAATTCCTTTTAAATACTTACGGGGTTATTTTTTATTTGCTCCCGGTGGCCTTGGCATAAAAGGGTTGCTGGCTGCAGCCTTTTTAGTTGTTTCGGCTGTCTGTTTTTCCATCGAGGTAATAACTTCGTCGCCCGACTGCAATCCACTGATGATTTCGGTATTAATATCGTCGTCGAGCCCAATTTCAACCGGAACCGGACGAATGGTGGAGTCGCGTTTCACCCAAACCATTTTGCCGCCATTGCTAGTTCCTGCTTGAATTCCCTGGGACGGAATATCACCTTTTTTAACACCTTCCGGCATTTCAGGTTTTCCCTGGCTCATTATGTAACTCATTAAAAGGGTCTGGTCGGGAGTAAAACGCAGTGCTTTGCTTGGTACCACAAGCAGGTCTTTCTTTTCGAGCACAAAGATTTCGGTTTCGGCAGTCATTCCTGGCATCAGTTTATAGTCGGGGTTGGGCGCGTTGATGATGATGGTGTAAGTAACCACGTTGTTGGTAACGGTTGGTTCGAGGCGAACTTCGGTAACAGTTCCTTCAAACGACTGGTCGGAATAGGCATCTACTTTGAATGTAACTCTTTGTCCTTGTTTTACCTGGCCTATGTCGGCTTCGTCAACATCGGCCTGAACTTCCATTTGTGTAAGGTCGTTGGCAATGGTGAAAAGTGTTGGCGTGTTAAAACTTGCAGCCACGGTCTGGCCTTCTTCAACGGCGCGGTTCAGCACAATTCCGTCGATTGGCGAGTGAATGAACGCGTAATCGAGGTTGATTTTATTCTTTTTATGCTGGGCAAGCGCATTGTTGTAACTGGCTTTTGCCTTGTTCAGGTTGTACGTGGCCTGGTCGAAATCGCTTTTTGCCAGCATCGTTTTCTTGTACAAGGGTTCAAGCCTGTCGTAGTTTGCTTGCTGGTAATCGAGTTCGGCTTTGGCATTATCAAGCGTTGCACGACTTTGGTCCATCGCAGCCGCAAGATTGGTGGTGTCGAGTTTGGCCAGTAATTGGCCGCGTTTTACATACGAGTTAAAATCGACATAAATATTTTCCACAATCCCCGAAACCTGCGTACCCACCTCAACAGTGGTAATGGCTTCAAGTGTTCCGGTTGCTGTTATAGTTTTGCTGATGGTGCCGGTTTTAACTTCGGCAGTTTCGATGTTGATTTTGCTTGCATCAACAGTTTTTGGTTTCATAATGAAGAAGGCGGTGGTCAACACTGCAACTACTCCAATGACGATAATGATAATTTTCTTTTTCATGATTTTATTGTATTAATTGTTTTATAGGCTGATGGGTACACCTGCATAAAAATCGAGGATTTTGTAGCTGAATACGAGGTTGTATTTTGATTGAAGCAGGTCGCTTTCGGCCAGAATCAGCGAGTTTTTGATAACCAGAAAATCGATGGAATTGATAAGGCCATTTTTAAATTTTTCTTCGGCCAGCAGGTACGATTCTTCAGTGGCTGCATATTTTTCCTTGCCGGCTTCGTACTGTTCCTGTGCCGAATTTACATCGGTACAAGCTTGTTCAATACTTTTGCGGAGCTGGTTTTTTACATTAAGCTGATTCAGTTCGGCGCTTTCAATGCCAATCTGGGCAAGCTTTACATTGTTTTTTACCTGGTTTTTCTGGAAAATCGGTATCGAAACCGAAAGTCCAACCGACGGGCTGATTGAATTTCCCAGCTGGTCGAAATAGTTTGAATTTGTAAAAGCACTTGTGTACCCGGTTCCCAAACCGGCGTTTACAAAAACTGAGGGATAAAAATCGGCTTTGGCAATTTTTTCGTCGTAAAGCGCACTTTCGGTATTGATTTCGGCGCTTTTAACCTGCGGTTTAATTCCGAGTGCAGTTTCGTAAACCGACTGTGCATCGGGCGTGCGCATCTGGTTCAGCTCCTTTTCAAGGTCGGGACGAACAATGTCGAAATCCTGATTTACGGGCAGTTCCATAATTTGCATCAGCGAAATACGCGCAATTTCGAACTGGCTTCGTGCATTGGCAAGCGTGAGTTTTTCACTGGCCAGCTCCGATTTCACCTGTAAATAATCCGATTTCGAAATGATGCTCAGCGTAAGTCTTTCGTTAGCCAGCGCAAGTTGTTCAGTTGTCGATTCAATCTGTCTTTCAGCATTTTTAACTTGTTCTTCAGAATAAAGAACCTGTAAAAAGGCGTTCAGAATCTGCAGGCTGATGTTTTCTTTAATTGTTTCTGAATTTAGTTTTACACTTTCAAGTTCGAGCTCGGCCTGTTTTACCTTGTTCGAAAGTTTATAGCCGTTTGAAAGTGTCATGTTTGAACTCAACTGGTAATTGTTGTTGCTGTTGCCCGAGTAACCGGTTGATGCGCCGGTGACATCCTCGCCTTTCTGCCAGCTGAAATTCTGCGAGATTGCACCACTCACCGATGGCAGTTTTTGCGATTTTGCCTGGTCGAAACTTACTCCGCCTGATTTGATATTCAGAACACTGCTCCGCACCTCGATGTTTTGTTCGTGTGCATAATCGATACAACGGGTCAGTGTCCATTCAGTGGAATCTGCCTGCTGAGCATTGTTTTCTAACGGTAAAAGTACGGTGAGAAATGCCACCGTGCTGATTAAAATTTTCGTTTTTGTTTTCATAACCATTTTGTTTTGAATGGTTCGAAACTACGACAGCACAGTTTCATAGTAAAATGAAATAGAAGTACGGGTGGTTTTTACCGACAAATTGCCCGATTTTATGCCACCAGAACTCAGTGGAGCAAAAATTTTTCGAAAAACATATAATGATTAAAATCTGAATAATGAGCCAGATAACTAATTTTTTTAATCAGTTTTCCAGTACAATTTTCGTGAGTTCTTATACCGCTGTAACAGATGCAGGAAATTCAAGTCCTTATATGCAGAAAATCAGAATTACAGAAACTTTATGAAATTAGTGCGCGGAATTGCTTTAACAGGAATCATTTCTTTTTTGTTTTTACAGAGTATCTCACAAACAGTTGAGAAACGTTCTTACAAAACAGGTTTTACAAACTCAGCCCCCGAAATCGACGGGCTGTTGAACGACAGTTGCTGGAACCAGGTAGAGTGGGGTAACGATTTTACCCAGATTCAACCCAAGGAAAACATTGCACCATCGCAGCAAACCGCATTTAAAGTTTTGTACGACGATAACAATCTTTATGTATTTATCTGCGCCTGGGATTCGGAACCCGAAAAAATCAGCCGCAGAATTTCACGCCGCGACAATTTCGATGGCGATATCGTGTCTATAAAAATCGACAGCTATTTCGATCACCAGACTGCTTTTTCTTTTGCAGCCATGGCCTCGGGCGCCAAAGGCGATGAAATAATTACCGACGACGGGCAAAATTACGACGAAAGCTGGAACCCGGTTTGGTACCTGAAAACCTCGATTGACGATAAAGGCTGGTGTGCCGAAATGAAAATACCGTTCAGCCAACTTCGTTTTGGAAAGAAAGAGGAACATGTTTGGGGAATCCAGTTGCAGCGCCACATATTCAGACTTGAGGAACGTTCCATGTGGCAATACATTCCGAAAGGTTCGCCAGGCGAAGTGCACCTTTATGGCGAATTGCGCGGCATAAAAGGAATAAAACCTCAGCGCCAGATTGAATTAATGCCCTACGCAGTGGCCCGCACCGAGCGTTTTGAAAAAGAAGAGGGCAATCCTTTTCGCGATGGTAAAAAAAGCGCTATTTCTGCCGGTCTCGACGGGAAAGCTGCTATTACCAACGACCTAACCCTCGATTTTACCATCAATCCCGACTTTGGACAAGTGGAAGCCGACCCGTCGGAAGTGAACCTGACGGCTTTTGAATCCTATTTCTCGGAAAGAAGACCTTTTTTTGTGGAAGGAAAAAATATTTACCAGTTCCAACCATCCAATACCATTGTAATTCATAATATGAGTGCTGATAACCTCTTCTACTCGCGGAGAGTTGGACGTTTCCCGCACAATTACCCTGAACTGGGAGAGAATGAATATGCCGAAGTTCCGGAAGCAACCACGATTCTCGGTGCATTAAAACTATCGGGAAAGACAAAAAATGGGTTGTCAATAGGTATTCTCGAAAGCGTAACTGCCAACGAAAATGCGTTGATTGACAAAATCGGGGAGCGCAGAAAAGAATCGGTGGAGCCGTTGACCAACTATTTTGCGGGTAGGGTGCAGAAAGATTTTAATAAAGGTGAAACGGTGCTGGGAGGAATTTTTACAGCGGTAAATCGTGATATCACCAATCCTGCACTCAATTATCTTCCGGTGAAAGCATACACTGGCGGTATCGATTTTAACCACAACTGGAAAGACCGTACATGGTATGTAAATGGCAATACAGAGTTCAGTTACATTAGTGGAACAGAGGAGGCAATGATTGCGGCCCAGTCTTCTTCGGCGCGGTATTACCAGCGGCCCGATGCCGGACATGTGACTTTCGATTCAACCCGGACTTCGCTTTCAGGTTATGGCGGAACTTTTAAATTTGGGCGGTTCAGCCAGAAAAAACTTCAGTTCCAAACAAGTTTTACATTACGTTCGCCCGGACTTGAATTTAACGATGTTGGTTTTATGCGCTATTCCGATGTGATACATCATGGTAGCTGGGCAGGCTATTATATCCGCAACCCGTTTTCCATTTTCAATAATTTCTTTTTAAACACCAATTACTGGATTTACTGGAATTTTTCGGGGAAAATGCTGGGTGTTTATGCCAACACTAATTTTAACTCGCAGTTTAAAAACCGCTGGCGGATGAACGGTAATTTTACCCGTAAGAGCGAGAATATTTCAACCAGTCTTTTACGTGGCGGCCCGGCATTTAAAATGCCGGGTGGAACAGAGATGAACCTGAATGTTTCAACTGACCAATCGAAAAAGCTCATTTTGTTTGCGGGTAATTACCATGGATTTGGCGATTTGCAGTCGGAAAGAAGCCAGGCATACTGGCTTGGTTTTGAAGCAAGACCATTTAACGCGCTTTCTATTTCTCTTGAACCTGAAATAACCGGTATAAACAAAACCCTGCAATATGTTTCAACCACTGAAATGGAAGATGAGTCGCGATATGTATTTGGCGCCATCGATCAGAAAATTGTGAGTTTTACCTTCAGACTGAATTATACATTTACGCCCGAACTCTCGCTTGAATTTTACGGACAACCCTTTGTTTCAGCAGGTTCTTACAACGAATTTAAGAGGATAACAGATACTAATGCAGGTGAATTTTCCGACAGGTATCATGTTTTTACAGAAAATGAATTATCTTATAAAGAAGCTGAAAATCTGTATGTTATTGATGAAAATACTGATGGAACGCCCGATTATTCTTTTAGTAATCCGAATTTTAATTTCAGACAGTTTAGCTCTAACCTTGTTTTAAGGTGGGAATATTTGCCCGGCTCAACCCTGTTTTTTGTTTGGTCACAAGGCCGCACTGGTAGCGATACACACGGAGATTTTGATTATGGAAACGAAATGAACGACCTTTTCAGCGTAAAACCACACAATGTTTTTCTGGTAAAGCTTTCGTACTGGTTCTCGTTGTAGCGGGTTTTTTATAACGATGCTGAAATGGTTTTGATAAACTGAATGGAACGCGTGTTAAATTCTTCGGGTTGGTCGAGATTGCAAACATGACCGCTGTTCCGGATGATTTCAAGTTTCGAATTGATATGCTTTTTTACCAGGTCGGTTACCATGGGCAGAAACATGTGGTCGCGGTCACCCATAATATACAAAACCGGAGCTGATGCTTCCTTTTTGATGTATTCCTGCAGGTTGTCTCTGATTTCGGTTGACATTTTCAGCCATTTTCTGAACTCGTGACGGCCCAGTTTTATCGCTTCCCTGATAAACAGTTTCCTTGATTCGGCATGTTTTTTCGAAGGAATCAGAATCCACGCGTTGATGCGATACAACCACATGTATGGCAAGATATAATGAAGCAGTTTGGCCGTATTGAGCAGAACTTTCATTTTTGAGTTAAACTGAATTACAGCGCCACCTAAAATGATGGATTCGGCGCGACCCGGTGCCAGTTTATCGATGGCCCGGATAACAATACACCCCAGTGAAATTCCCACAAAATGCGCTTTCTGAATATTCAGGTGATCCATTGTTTGCACCACATCGAGCGCAATTTCGTTAAAGCGGTAGATTTCTTCCTGCGAGTAATGTGCTTTTGATTTACCATGTCCGCGGAGGTCGATAAGCAAAACATTGAAATGCTTTTTAAAATCGCGCAATTGTCTGAACCAAACGGCATTGCTGCCTCCGGCTCCATGCACAAATACCACCCACGTGTCTGATTTTTTATGTATAAATGCCTTGTGGTAAATCATGATGGCGAATTTAGAATAAAATTAAATAATTGCAATGCCTCTTTATGTTTCGCAAGTCAGGGCTTTTGATTTAACCTGTCATTTATTTTAATCAGGTTCCAGGTGAGAAATTAAGATTGCTTCGCGTTGCTCGCAATGACGCTCAAATAGTTGAAGTAAAAAAGGGAAAAAGTAAGGTTGGTGGCAAAGCCACCAACCTTACTTTTTCCCTTTAATTCCAGTTGAGATTGCGTCATTGCGAGCGCAGCGACGCAATCTATCCAAATTTATCTGGTCGGTTTGTTGTAACTAAACTGTTTCTTTCTCCTCCCCTTTGGGGAGGCCGGGAGGGGCTTTGGGCTTTCTAAAAATCAGAATAATCTGCCGGGTGAAGCATGTATTTTGTGATTTTCGAAACTGTGTTTTTATATTCTTCCATTGCAGAAAGTGTTTTCCAATCCGGGTGATCGCGGAAAGCTTTCCAGCACTCTTCGTTTGCTTTCATGTTTTCGTAGCTGGTCATGTACATCAGGTTGGGCATTTCGCTGCCGGCCAGCACTTTACCGTAAAATATGGCATTGGCGCCAATTTTTTTGAAAATTCCGGTTTCGCCACCTTCGTCAAACATTTCCACTTTTTTCTTGTGAATTTTTTCAGTTGCACTCTGGTAGCTGCGCAATTCAAAAATCTGTTCGCTTTTTGGCGTGTTGAATTTGGGTACAAAATAGTCGGGCTGCGATTTAAATGCTTTCAGCAAAATCGATTCAATTCTTACATAGGGTGGATTATCAAAAGTTGCATCGATATAACCAGAACCAGCTTTTTCAAATTTAACATCCCCTGTAACTGCTTTCTCAATTTCATCAAATTCATCAAGGTCTTCAAACGGAATCAGTACAAACAGCTTTTTACCAAAATTGACAGTATCAGTTTCAATGGGTTTAAACACACCCACTTTTTTAATTCCTGCCTTGTGCAATGCCGGTAAATAAGCATCTTTCAGGTATTTTTCCACCACGGTTTGTTGGGTGGCATCTTTAAAGGTATAAACTTTAATCTGGTAAAAATCGCGTGCCGAAAGTGTGGTAATTGAAAAGACAAAAATCAGCAGAATGGCAAGTTTTGCGCTAATCGCAAATGAAAATGTTTTTTTCATGGTTGAATCAGATTTATTGGTTAATAAGGAGGTGAAAGTAATGAAAATCCGGTGTTTTCCAAATTAACCCAAGCTTCAGCAGGATTGATTTGCACAAAAAATATTAATTCTCTTAACTTATTTGTGCAGCGAAGATTTAATCAGACTTGGTGCTGTTTAGTCAATATTTCGCCATTTTAAACTGAGGCTGATAAAATTCTTTATGTGCTTCAGCTAAAATATTTCTGAGTGGAATCTCTGCCGGAATTTTCGATTGATCTAGTTTTTCAAGATGATGATTGAAGGCCATTTCTCCGGGCAGCCAGTGGCTCCTCTCTTCAAAAGTTTTGTATCTGTATTTTCCAAAACTGCTCATATCGTAACATTTCCAGAGCTTTCGCAAACGAAGTATTTCAGGAATGTTAATGCCCGAAGGGTCATTTTCAAGTTCAAAACCATCAAAACCCGAATACGGGTCATCGGCCAGAAATCCATCCAGCTTTGCCTGAATTTGTTTTTCAGCATTGGTCCACTGCACCGGAAAAATTCCTTTCATTTCGGCAAACTGTACAGCTTCAGTCAGTCCGAATGAAAGTGTATGAATTCCGCTGTTTTGTAAACAAAACCTGGCATTCCACTGAATCGGAGTTAAAGGGCTAACCGCATTTTTTACTTTTGCAGGAGCGTTAAATAGCTGTCCGCCCTTGTCGTTTGGCGAAATAATAAATACACCCATATCGCGCGCTTTGGCCGCTTCTACTGCCGGGGCATTTCGCTGGTTGAAATAATAATAATGCAGGTTTACAAATTCGAAAAGACCTGTTTCAATGGCGTTGATAATGGTTTGCAATGGGGCGTGCGTACTGAATCCGATATGGTTGATGATGCCTTCCTCTTTCATTTTCAACAACTCTTCCACAGCACCGCCGGTTTTACACGATTGGTTGAGCAGTTCATCATTATTTATGCCATGCCAACCATAAAAATCGAAATAGTCGGTCTGCAAGTCGGTAAGCTGGTTTTCCACCATTTTGCGCATGTCACTGGCAGTAAACGCATTCCCTTTTGTCATCAGGTGGTAGCTGTTGCGTGGAATCAGTAGTTCTTTGTTGAGTACCCTGCCATAAACAGTTTCACTTTTTTTGTAGCCCCAGGCGGTTTCAATATGATTGATACCGGCGCTAAAAGCTAATTGCACCACTTCGCGGCACTGTTCAAATGTGTCGGAGGGTATTTCATGGCGCGGTTCATCCCAGCCATGTTTAAAACGCATCCCACCGAGCGTGATTACACTGAGCAACTTTTCCGTTTTACCAAAACGGCGGTATTCTATGGGCGGCCTGTATTGCAGAATTTCTGTGTTATTCATTTTTTTATAAAACTTCAGTTTTCAGGAAGTGAAAACCAACCGCAAAAATAACACAGTGATATGCGTTTTGGTTTCGTGAGGAAGAAAATGCAGATTCCAATTGTAAGACGAATCAAATTATGGCAGTCTATTGATTTCTTACTTTTCAATTTTGATTTCTTGTAATGCCCATGGATAATTTAGTTCTGATTCAAATGCTTTTGTAAATACAAAAAGTTTATCTCCTGCCTGGTTGCAAAATACAAACCTTGGATTGGCTTCATAATTAACCGAGTTTCCGAGATAATCAGTTGAACGATATTTTTTTAATTCGTAGATGCGGTAAAAGGTGAAATCTCTGCTTTTGTATACATATATCCTTGGTTCATTCAGTCGATGGAGGTCGTTATTATCATGATAAGACTCTAAAATGGCGTATATTTCACTGTTTTGTATTGATTGATCCAGTGATAAAAAGCAACCCATAGCTGATTCATCGCTAAAGGACGTATGATAAATCATATCTTCATTTGGGTTTTCTGAAGAGTTAAAAACATCTTTTGTTCCAGTGTAAATATATTTACCATTCTCAGCTATCCATAAAATTCCATAAAAGTTAATTCCATTCCCATTGGGTCCATTCCCAATAAGTTTTATACTATCTGGTTTAATTTCGTATTTTTCAAAATACGGAGGATTACAATAAATATATTTACCCGATGGATGTAACCTGAAGTCTTTCTTTTCGCTTATAAACACGTTATAATGAATCTTCTCTTTTGCATCAAGGTTTTTTGTGTCAATACTTCTTGGGTTGTATTGCTGTTCATCAGTAAAAATATAAGCCGTGTGGTCTGGAGCAAGAACTACATCGGTTGCTTTGCAGGTAAGCGGATAAGATTTTAAAAATTTGTGCTGGGTTAAATCAAATGTGCTGATATAGCCGTCGAATCCAACTGCTGCTTTTGTTCCGTCAGGTGAGACTGAAACACATAATGGATTATTACTCAGAACAAATTTATCAAATGACCGGGTGTAAGTATAATTGACTACTAACATTCTTGGCGAGGTGGTAATATAAGCAAGTATATCTTTTGATTTACAATATTCTGCATCAACAATATCCTCTGCCAATAAATTTGTAACCACATTGTTGTTATGCTCAATACTAACCTTCAAGGTGTCTTTATCGTTATTGAAATCGAAAAATATATAAGAATAAAACCTTCCGGTTGAAAGTTTATCACTATTCACTTTTACAGTGATTTCTGTTTCATTGTCAACTGCCAGATATCCTGCCGAAGGCGTTACTGTTATATAATCATTTGATGTCCGGGTATTATAATTGAAGTGTATATTCCCCTGGTTTTTTATTTTGAATTTTTTTTCAGATTCGAAAAAATCAATGGATAAAGAATCTGGTAAATCAAAAATCACATTTTCTTTAATAATTCCTTTGATGAAGATTTCTTTACTCCCATACTCAGTAAAAATAACCACTTTCCCTTCGCGGCTGATTGGGTTATTTATATTAAGACTGGTGGTTAATTTTAATTCGTACTTTTCCTTAACAATTATACCTGTTGAAGGGATAACGGAAATCCAATCAGGTTGTGAAATAACTGTATATTTAAAACCGGTCCAATAATCAGCAGACCACAGGTAAAGTGACTGGGTTTCATTATTGTAAATGGTGATTGTATCTTTATCTGAACGTATTAGTATTTTTTCCAGAGGTTCCGGATCGGGAGTAATAACTTCTTTTTTACAGCTGAAAAAAAGGAGTGTACTTAAACAAATAAAAATCCATCGCTTCATAAGGATATTTTTCAGTTAACAAAAGCAGTACTTCAAAACAAAAATAACTTTTTGATTTGAAATTAGTTATGGTTTTTAAGTTTTAAAATGAAAAGAATTATGATTGAGTTATTTAAATAGTATCTATCTATTATTCAAGTATTAATGAGCTAATCTATTAAATATTGATTGTAAAGAGGTTTTTATTTACAAACTTCTTCAGCGAGCCGGTCAAGATTTTGTTCGTTGGATGGGATTACAATATGAGCTACATTTTTGGCTACTTCTTCATTATCGAATTCCTGTTCCCAGTGTACCACTGAACCATTTTCCTCTTCAGAAATCCGGACCGTGAGTGTAAAGATTGGCTGAACAATGTGCCGGATTACAATTTTTTCATCCGGAATAATCTCCTCAAAAACTGATTCATTCGGATAGTTTTTGCCATCTGGACCATTCATCACAAACACCCATTTTCCGCCATCCCGAAATTCAAACTGGCTGAATGTATTGGTAAAACCAGTTGGTCCCCACCAGTTGGCCAGTATATCAGGATTTTGAAAAGCGGCAAAAACTGTTTTTTTTGAAGCTGCGATTTTTCTTGATGTTGCAAATGTTTTCATAAGCTGTTTTTTATTCATAAACAATCAGAAACAGAAACTTACTTTTGATATGAAATAATTATTTGGGTTTCTATTAATTGCAGAGCGAAAATTTACCCGGGAAAACAAAAACACGATGAGGACTTTAAACAAAGAACCGGAAAGGATGTTGATTATTTCCAGTCAGACAATTAACAGGATACTGGTTAAAAATTAACCGATTTGTATCAAATTTTGACAGGTTGATTTGTTGAATAGTGATGAAATTGCGGCGCAAAATAATTGCGCATGTTTAAATAAACAGAAATAAAATAATAAGCAGATTATAATGAAAAGAAGAGATTTTTTAAATATCGGTGCACTTACAGCAGTAGGTGGTGCTTTTTCGGTGAATGCAATTGCCGGTGGAATTTCGAATAAAATGGTTTCGCCAACTGGCAAAACTAAAAACATCATTTTTATGGTGAGCGATGGAATGAGCCACGGTACACTGAATATGGCCGATTTACTTTTACAACGCAAAGAAGGTCGTTCGAGCAACTGGATTGGTTTGTATCGCGAACAGAAAGCCAGTCGTGCATATATGGATACTGCGTCGGCCAATTCGATGGTTACTGACTCGGCAGCCGGAAGCTCTTCGTGGGGTAGTGGTGTTCGGGTTAACAACGGAACACTCAACGTTGGGCCTGATGGAGCAGCACACAAACCGATTCTTCAGAAATTTAAAGAGGGTGGAAAAGCAGTGGGTTGTGTAACAACCGTGCCAATCACTCATGCCACACCAGCTGGTTTTTGTGTAAGTACAAAAAGCCGTGGCAGCCAGGAAGAAATTGCCAACATGTACCTCGACCTGAAATTTGATGTGATGATGGGTGGTGGAACCGAATTCTTCAGCGCAGAAAAACGCAAGGATGGCCGCGATTTATTTGCCGAGTTTGCCAAAAGCGGTATCCAGGTAGCCCGCACCAAAACCGAAATGCAAAATTTTAAAACCGGAACTCCGGTACTTGGCGTTTTTCACGATGACGGACTGCCATATGCTCTTGACCACGCTTCCAATTCAAATTTGATAGCAACTATCCCGACTTTAGCAGAAATGACCCGCAAAGCTATTGAGCAACTCAGCAAAAATCAAAATGGTTTTGTTTTGCAGGTTGAAGGTGGTAAGGTGGATTGGGCTGCTCATGCCAACGACCTCGCTGCTTTGGTTTACGACCAGATTGCTTTTGACGAAGCAGTAGGTGTAGCCTTAGCTTTTGCCGAAAGAAATGAGGATACATTGGTTGTCATTACCACCGACCACGGCAATGCAAGCCCCGGACTCATAAAAAGTAAAAAAGTGGATGAAAGCTTCGATAAAGTGCAGAAATTTAAATACACCAACGAATGGGTACTCAACGGAATTCGCAAAACCGACACGCCTCAGCAGGTAATCGACCGTTTATACGAAGCACAGGGTTATGCTATTACCAAAGAAGAAGCTTCTGAATTGCTGACGCACTATTCCGACCTTGACAACGAAGGAATTTACAATTCTTATAAACTGCCGTTTAAACGATTGGGGCAGATTCAGCAAAATTATACTTCAGTGGGCTGGTCAGGCATGGACCACTCGGCTGAATTTGTTGAACTGGCAATGTTTGGCGCAGGTAGCGAGTCGTTACCAACTTTTGTAAAAAATACCGACTTGCACAATTTTATGTTGAAAAATACCGGGTTTTTAGGTTAAAGAGTGAGGTTGTTTTTGTGGAAAATGATTGAAAGAGTAATGATGAATTCTTTCAGTCAAGTTTTGTTACTTTTTTCAAATAATTTTATTTGTTGAAACAGAATAAATTACAATCAAAATATTGTGATTTTAGGTGTTCCAGTGATGAAAAAATCGGCTGGCGTTACCAAATCTCTGCTGAGTAATTCGTAGTGGAGAGAAAAATTTATTTTGGTACACGGGTTTTCTTATGGTTCTATCAGGTGTTCAATTATCTTTTTTACATTTATCAGATAAAAATTGAATGTATTATGAATAAAACAATAAGAAATATTTTAGCTGTAATTGCTGGGCTGATTGTTGGAAGCGCAGTAAATATGGGCATTATCATGGTCAGTAGTTCAATCATTCCTCCACCGGAGGGAGTTGATAATACAACTGTTGAGGGTCTGAAAGCCGGGATACACCTGTTTCAGCCCAAACATTTTCTTTTCCCGTTTCTGGCTCACGCGCTTGGAACATTTGTGGGTGCGCTGCTGACTGCATTAGTTGCATCGACACGGAAAATGCTTTTTGCTCTGATTATCAGCGTCTTTTTTCTGGCAGGGGGAATCGCAAATATTTTAATGTTGCCATCACCATTGTGGTTTACGCTTGTCGATTTGCTGGCCGCTTATTTGCCGATGGCTTTTTTGGCAGGCTGGCTTGTGCAATTAAAACGTTAAAGAAGTTCATTAATAATCAACCTTAAATTAAAATCTCAAGCTTTGAAAAACTTTAAATTCCAATTCGTTACGCAGCTTTTTGTAATTTGTTTTTTTCTTTTTGCAATCGAAATTAACGAAGCCAAAGCCCAGAGTCCTTCTTTTAAAACCTATTTTAATCCGGTAATTCCGGGTGATCACCCTGATTGTACACTCACAAAAGTTGGAAACGATTTTTATACCACTGGTTCATCATTCAATGTAACTCCGGTGATCTATCATTCCACCGATTTGGTTCACTGGGAGGCAATTGCACAACCGGTAAGCGCTTCATGGTCGAATTTTGGCGATACACCCGGTGGTGGTTGCTGGGGTGGCCATATCGTTTTTTACAACGGTAAATGGTGGGATTTCTTTTCGAGGGCAAATACCATGTATTTTGTAAAGGCTGATGATCCAAAGGGACCGTGGAGCACACCCACATTGGTGAACAAACCTGCGAGTCTTCCCTATGGTTTAGGTTACGACAATTCCATATTTATCGACGATAACAATAAATGGTACCTTGTTGTAAAAAATGGCCAGCCCAACGGGGGCATTGTTGAACTCGGCAGTACCGGCCAGCCAACCGGAGTGGTTTACGATTTGAAATGGCTGAATCCATCCCCGTCATATCCTTACAGCTGGGCTGAGGGTCCGGTAATGTGGAAATATGGCGGCTACTACTACTATTCGTTTGCACGCGATCTTGCCGGCGGACAAAAAGTGATGCGCAGCCTGACACTGACTGCCGATCAATCTGCCTGGGAAATGTTAGGCGATTTTTTTAATGAGAGCGATCCGCAAAAGTCATCTTCCCTTTTCACCAGTCCGAATCATGCTTCACCGGCGGTGATGATTGACGACAGTACGTCATGGGTTGTTCATCCGGTTTATGCAAAAGGCGAGTGGAAAGGACAAGGCCGTCAGGGGTTACTTAACCAGGTGCGGTACAATGCCAACGGAAGGCCTGTTGCCGATTACCCGGTGAATAAATCATTTACAGCTCCAAAACTGCCGAGCAGCGGAATTCCCTGGATGGTTCCTAAATCGGATGATTTTTCTGCATCCAAACTTCATCCCGAATGGTCTTCATTGGGTTATACTGCTTCAGGAAAATACTCATTAACAGAACGTCCTGGTTGGTTGCGATTATCGCCAAAAACAGCATCGAAAGGTAATACAGTTATCAAATACGATGGCGAACACAACTATTCACTCATCACCCGGCTCGATTTCAACCCAAAATCAAAAGACGATCAGGCTGGTTTCCGTTTGTTGCGGGGCGATGAAACCAAATTTGTAAAACTTGTAAGCACGTTAAATGCTGAAGGTAAAAAAGCAGTGGTTTTCAGTTTCGAGAGTTCAAGCCACGAAACAGATAATACAATTGGCGATACATTGTGGCTGAAAATGGTGAGAATAAATCACAGTATCACAGGTTATTTCAGCGCTAATGGAACCGATTGGACACAGGTTGGCCAGGCATTTGATGTTTCAGTAATTGATTCCTATTCCGATTTTTCGTCTTTCACAGGAACATTACAGGGATTGTATGTTCAGGGAACCGGCAGTGCCTTTTTCGACCTGTATATTTATCGCGACGCTTACACGCCGGTTTCTGCCGAATGCCCAGCCAACCAATTTGGTACATTAAAGGGTAATACTGTTCAGGGTATTGCACCACTGGTTTCAATCAATAACAACGACTGGGCTTTGTATGCCGGTATTGAATTTGGTAACGATGATTACCCGATGAAATCAATGACTTTTGAAGCAACTGCCTCATCAACGGTTAGCTCGGCTACCATCGAAGTCTGGCTCGATTCGCTTGAAACAGGAACAAAAATTGCTGAATGTGCTATTTCTGCAACCGGTGGTTTGAGTACCTACAAAACTTTTACTGCCGAAATTCCCGAAATCAAAGGAAATCACGATGTGTATCTCTGGTTTAAAGGCACGGGAACTGCTAACCTGATGCAACTGAAATCGTTCAGGTTTACCGGCAGAAATTTAACCACTGGTGTTTTCGAAAATCGCATAAAAACAGGAAAATTTGAAGTTTATCCCAATCCGGTGCAAAACCTTGTAAACATCCGGTTCCCCGCTGTAATCGACGAGAATTGTATTGTGGAATTAGCCAATATTTCGGGTTCATTCATTTTTCAAACCAATCATTTTGTGCAGGCCGACAAAACCACTTTTACACTTCCTGAAAATTTACAGGAAGGATTTTATTTTTTGTCATTTACCGCAGAAAAATCAAAACAACGATGGACGGCTAAAATTGTAAAGTAAATCAACACCAGATAAACTGTGTTTTATACTTTTCAGGTTGCTGCTATTGCGTTAATCTGCAAATATTCATGTAATTTAAACAAAAAACTGTTTTAAATCCGGTGGAAAACATTTAATCTTAGGGTACTAAAACCATTGAACTGAAATGAATCTGAAAAATCACGCAAAAATATTTGTAGCTGCACTTTTTTTGCTGCTGATTTCGGGCAGCATTCAATCGCAAAACACAGTTGCAGATGCGTTTACAAAACCAGCAGGTCTTTCTGTTGAGCTCATCCGCGAACCTCTTTTTACCTCGATTGTGGATTCTCAACCCGAATTTGGATGGATTGTGCCTCAGAATGCAATTGAACAGAAAGCTTTTGAAATCCTTGTTTCTTCGGATATGAAAAAAGTTGAAGAAAATATTGGCGATGTGTGGGACAGTGGGAAAGTTTCCGACGGCAATTCTGTAAATATTGAATTTGGGGGAGAACCGTTAAATCCTGAAACCATTTATTTCTGGAAAGTGAGAATTTGGGATAGCAACGGAATTCCTACAGAATATTCAGAACCACAGCAATTTAAAACCGGTGTTTCTGGAGAAAAACTAACCTCACACAACTGGTTTCAGATTGAAAGGATTAAACCGGTTACGTTCAGGAAACTGAAATACGGAAGTTATTTTGCCGATTTCGGCAAAGATGCTTTTGGAACGCTTGAACTGATTTATTCAACGAAAAGGGTTGAAACACTGACCATTCGGTTGGGCGAAAAACTGCTGAACGGCAAGATCGACAGAAATCCGGGTGGGACTATCCGGTATTCCGAAGTAAAACTTCAGGTTGAACCTGGAAAATCAAAATATCAGCTTCAACTGGTTCCTGACCCGCGAAATACAGGCCCGGCAGCAGTGGCTTTGCCCGATTCTTTTCCGGTGCTTACTCCGTTTCGATATGCCGAAATTGAATGTAGTTCAGATTTAAATGCAGGTGATTTAACGCAAGTTGCGTATTTCAACTACTTCGATAACAATACAAGTTCGTTTTCAAGTTCCAATACTATTCTGAATCAGGTTTGGGAAATGTGCAAATATTCGCAGAAAGCCACCTCGTTTGCGGGTGTTTATGTTGATGGTGACCGCGAGCGGATTCCTTACGAGGCGGATGCATACCTCAACCAGCTTAGCCATTATTCGGTTGACAACGAGTATGCAATAGCCCGGAGAACGATTGAGTATTTTATGGATTACCCCACCTGGCCCACCGAATGGCAATTGCATGTGGCGCTGCTTTTTTACCAGGATTACATGTACACCGGTAACACCGAACTCATTGAGAAATATTACGAGCCACTGAAACACAAAACCCTGATGGAACTGGAAGTGGAAAGGGGTTTAATCAGTACAAAAACGCCAAAACTGAATGGTGCGTTTATGGCAAAACTGGGATTTGCCGACACCACGCAACGGGTGCGCGATATTGTGGATTGGCCGCCTGCACAAAAGGATACAGGTTGGAAACTGCCAAAAAAATGGCAGCAGGGTGAGCGCGACGGTTTTGAGTTTATGCCGGTGAATACGGTAATCAACAGTTTTTATTTCCGCAACATGGAAATAATGGCTGAGTTTGCGCGGTTGCTAAACAAAAAAGATGAGGAAAGAGCGTTCAGGAAAAAGGCAAAAAGAGCAAAAAGGGCCATTAACAAAAAACTATGGGTTGAAGCCGGTGGTTATTACCGCGATGGAATTGGGACTGACCATGGTTCGGTACATGCCAATATGCTTCCGCTGGCATTCGGGATTGTTCCCGACGATTTCAAACCGAAAGTGGCGGAGTATATTAAAACACGCGGAATGGGTTGCAGTGTTTATGGCGCACAGTTTTTGTTAGAAGCCGTTTACAATGCCGGTGAAGCAAATTATGCGCTGGAACTGATGACTGCCACACACGACCGTAGCTGGTACAACATGATAAAAGTGGGTTCAACCATTGCAATGGAAGCATGGGATATGAAGTACAAACCCAATTCGGACTGGAATCACGCCTGGGGAGCGGCTCCTGCCAACATCATACCAAGGTATTTGTGGGGTATTCAACCCACAAAACCTGGTTTTGCCGAAGTTGAGATTTATCCGCAAATGAGCGATTTGGAAAATAGTTCTATTACGGTGCCAACAATAAGGGGACAGATATCAGGGGAATACAGGCATTTGAATGATAAAACTGAAGAATATACCATCACAATTCCGGCGAATATGGAAAGCAACTTTGTATTCGACAAGGATAAAACCGAAAGAATGGTTTTGAATGGAAAAACGATGAACCCTAAAAATGATAAAGTGAAACTTATTTCAGGTTATAATAGAATTGAAATCAAAAGGTTATAATTTTTTAAATAGTTTTTGAATAAAAAGATGATAAGCAGGCAAATTTTATAAACATCATTTTATACAAAACAGGTTGACATACCTTATTGGTTGAAAATATAAAGAATGTCCCGGACATGTTGAAAAGACATGAATAGGTGTATGTATATATTGATAGAATAGAAGTGAAGGAGACGATATTTTGATCGATTGAAGTTAAGCAGATGATGGTTAATCGAATACTTAATTTGAGAACAGAAATAGCTGAGAGAAGACTCAGCTATTTCTGTTTTTGGTTTTTTATTTTTGTTTCTCAACCACAACCTTTTTGTTGATTATGTTATCTGCACTTTTCTCGGTTATTCTGAAAATATACATTCCTGGATTGTACTTCTCAATTTCAATCCAGGATGAAACAAAATTATCATCTTTAAAAACGATTGAGCCTATCGGATTGTAAATTTCAACTGAAACTGGTTTGTTTCCAGTTTCTACAAAAACTTTGTCATGGGCCGGATTGGGGAAAACATCAATAAAACTATTACCTAAATCAACGATTTTAACTGGTGGAATTCCACAATCGGACGAATAGGAAGCCTTTTCATCTTTACGCCAATCAAAATAATAGGGAATACTTTTGGGATCGTCAACTTGAATACAAGTAAGCTGATTGTTTTCACAATATAATGAGTTCAATCTGTCGTTGTGACCATTTTTCAGGTTAAGTACTTCTAATTGATTGTCGGTGCAAGCCACATGCAATAATGAATCAGTTTTTGATAGATCCAGATACTTAATCTTATTGTATTGACAATTAATTTCAACCAGGTCTTTATGTGCTTTTAAATCAAGTGAAGATATATTGTTACTACTACAGGAAAAAACATAAAGCAATAAATTCGAACTTATATCGAGTTCATTGAGATTGTTATAATCGCACCGCAAATATTCAAGGTTTACATTCGAACCAATATTCAGCGAAGTCAAACTATTATTGGTACACGATAGTGTTTTTAGTTTTTTATTTGAGCTAAAATCAAGAGATGTTAATTTGTTTTCATCGCAAAAAAATTCTGTTAAACCTGTGCAAGCCTCAATACCTGTTAAGTCCTTAACACCTGAACTGTTGAAATTAAGTGAAGTGATGTGTTGCAAAACAGCGGTTGCAACTGAATCATTTGGAGTTCCTGTATCATATCCCAGATACATCAGTCTTCCTTCAAAAACATTATCGGGTACATAAGTCATTTCACTTTTATACTCTGAGCAATTTTCGGTGTAAACCGCATAATTATTTTTGTACCAGACATTTTTAGTGTATGCAATTTCGGGGTCGTCAACTTCAATGCAAAACAGATCAGGATTATTGGAAGCATCTACTATTGCAAAATTTTTAATATTACCATTTCTCAGGTTAAGTTGGTTCAAATTATTTTTTCCGCATTCTAAGTAATAGAGTTTTGGATTTTTTGAAACATCAAGGCTGACCAGTTGATTTTCCCTGGCAATTAACATTTCTAAATTTGTATTGTTACTCAAATCAAGATTTTCAATTTCATTGGTTTCACAAAAAAGTGTGGTTAAATTGGTGTTTCCAATTAAATCAAGTGTTTTTAATTTATTGTTTCCACAATACAATTTTTCGATTTTCCCAAGTTGTAAAATATCCAAAGAATCCAGGTTATTATAGGTACAATCCAGATGTTTTAAATTCCCGGATGGCAGTTGTAAATCTGTGAATCCGTTATAAGCACAATACAAATGTTCTAGAGCAGTATTTTCACTAAGGTTCAGCGAAGTCAGATAATTTGAGGAACAATCCAGACTTTTCAGCGACTTAAAATATTCAATACCTGTCAAATCAGTGATTTCAAGTCCTCTTATATCAAGTGATTCAATTTTGTCAATAGCGAATGCAGGAACTGAATCATTCAGAACGCCGCAGTCGATACCCCTGGCAATTAGTGTCTGTTCGAATTTGTCATCGGGGAAGTAAACCATTTGTAATTTGAATGTCGAACAATCATCAGAAAATCCGGCACACTGACTTTTGCCCCAATTCATTGTGTACGCAGTTTCAGGATCGTCAACCTGAATGCAAGTCAAATCAGGATTATTCATGACATCAACGGCCATGTTCTTGTTGTTCCCGTTTTGCAGGTTCAGGTTTAGTAATTGATTATTGGTAGCAATCAGAAATTTAAGCTCTTTGTTTTGGCTTAAATCAAGCAATTGTAACTGATTTTGATTACAGTAAAAGTATTTCAGCTTTTGATTTGAGCTTAAATCCAGTGTTTTGATTTGATTATTACTGCATTCGAGGTGTTCCAGCGATATTAAGGCCTCAATTCCTGTTAAATCCACGATATTCCTGTTCTCTATAGAAAGTCCGGTAACATATTTAACAGACACTGTTCAAATAAGTGTGTCAAATTAAAGATTAATAACTTTTAATTTGGCAAAATGAAAAGAGAATCAAGTTTTGATTTTGAAGGATTTGAGAAAGAAGCCATTGAGCGCCTCAAAGAAGGGG
>JBFXFM010000010.1:0-4639 GCA_050179035.1 Draconibacterium sp.
AATTTTTCGCCGTGTCGTGTACCAATAATCTTAATCTTAGCCGGTAGGTGATATAACTCTGACAATGCTTGGGCCAGCGTTTCTAATGTTGATGCAGGAGCTTTCTGTACAAACAAATCGCCATTTTCTCCATTTTGCCAGGCATATAATACAAGGTCAATTGCATCATCAAGTGTCATCATAAAACGGGTCATTTGAGGATCGGTCAATGTTATTTCTTTTCCGTTTTTTAATTGATCTATCCATAACGGAATTACTGAACCTCTACTGGCCATAACATTCCCATATCTGGTGCAACATATAGTCGTTTCTCCATTATTCATTGCTAATGTTCTTCCTTTTGCCATTGCAACTTTTTCCATAAGCGCTTTCGACATTCCCATCGCATTTATTGGGTATGCAGCCTTATCTGTAGATAAAACCACAATTTTTTTCACCTGATGTGAAATTGCAGAATCCAGAACGTTTTCTGTTCCAAGAATATTTGTATGGACAGCCTGTGTTGGAAAAAATTCACATGAGGGGACCTGCTTCAAAGCCGCTGCGTGAAAAATATAATCGACACCGGGCATTACATTATCTACTGAACGCTTATCTCTTACATCACCAATATAAAATTTTACTTTAGGATTCTTTAATTGCTGACGCATATCATCCTGCTTTTTTTCGTCACGCGAAAAAATGCGAATCTCTTTGATATCACTATCAAGAAATCTTTTCAAAACAGCGTTACCAAATGAACCGGTTCCACCAGTTATCAAAAGAACTTTATTGTCAAATATGCTCATTGATTGATTTAGTTTTTAAAAGTGAATTTACTTTATTTTTTATAAACTGTTTTTCATTATAATTCAAACCTAGGAAATAAACAAAAGCTATTGAGCTAAAAAAAACAAGAAATATTAAACTTAATTCCGACAAAAAAGATGTTGAAGGAATAAATGAAACAGCGAAATATATTATTCCAAACATTAATGTAACTAAAAAAACCTTTAGCAGTACATCGTTAAAATATCTATTCAATGGAAAACCAATTGTTTTTTTAAGAACAAAAAGTCTTGCAACAAAAGCAACTGAAGATAAAATTATCATAGTAACCAAAACCGTGTATGCCTGAAATCCAACTTTAAGCTGAAAATAACTAACAGGTAATATTAAAAGTAGTATAGTCCCTTCAGTTATCTGGAACAATTTAACCTTTCCGGATGCTTGTGAAGCAGTATTAATAGGGTAAGTTAAACTGATTGTAAGCTGGTAAATAATCATTAACTGTGTAAAAAGTACTGAGTATTCTGGTACTTTCCCTAACCACAAATTAATAATGAACTCCATTTTTATTATAAACGGTAAGGAGATAATTGCCATTAAAAAAAAGGAAAGCTTAGACGATGTTGATACTAGCAAAAACATCTCTTCTTTTTTTCCGGAAGCATATTTCATTACAATCTGTGGATTTACTGCTTGCATAAAATTAGTAACAAACTGGCTTATTACTCCCTGAACCTGTGTTGCTATTCCTCTTGCTGCATTTACAGCGGGTCCAAAAAATATATTCATCAGAATATTTGTTCCTTGATTCATTGAAACTCCCGCAGTAGCTCCAAAGAAATTCCAACCCGTAAAAAAAAACATTTCCTTAAAAATTGTAGTCGACCAGAAGGCTAAGAATCTGCTTTCTGTAAAATTATACCTGCAATAGATATAATAAATTAATCTGATCAAAACTGTTATCAATGCATAAAGAATTGAATAAACAATTAATTTATCACCCAAATCCAGTGTCAATAAAAAAACAATAATAAGTTTTAACATCGTTTCTGCTATTGAAAAGTAAGCAAAAACGTTCATTCTTTCATGTGCAATTATTAATGAAGTATATGGGATTGTTAAAATATTGATAGCAGTTGAAATAACTGAAAACTGATAAACAAAATTAGCTGCAAAAAGCCTGTTTTCTGGTATAACCAATTGGGTTCTAATTAACCACAATCCAATTGTTTCAGCAATAACCAGAAAAAGAACTGTAAAAATAATATGAATGTTTAAACCCATGTTAAAGATGTTTCTTATGCCATCAGGGTTTTCCCTTCCAATTTCAAAACTTATAAAACGTTGTGTTGATGCAGTCATTGCACTATTTAAATAAGAAAATAATACAACCACTCCTCCAACTATATTGTATATTCCAAAATCTTCAACTCCAAGAATATTTAAAACAACCCTGGACGTAAATAGTGATACTCCCATGATTAAAACCATTCGGAGATATAGGAAAAGAGTATTTTTTACAATTTTGTTATTCGAGTTTTCCAATTCTATTGATTAATTCATTTTAAATTTTGACTATTCGGCTGTAAGATCTGTTGAACCAGATGTGTAATCTGTATCTTTTTGTAAAATCCAAAAAATTCCAGTATAAAACTTTACAACCACTGCAAACAGTTATTTAACATCTTAGATTCGTTCTTCAGTGTTTTCAAACGCTTATTAATCGTTTTGCAGCAGTTATTCAACCGCTTGCGGTAGCTATTTTATGGTTTGCGGTAGTTACTAAATATTTTGCAGGAGTTACTGAATGGGTTGCAGGAGTTAATAAACATTTTGCAGGAGCTACTGAATGTGTTGCAGGAGTTACTAAACATTTTGCAGGAGTTACTAAACGTCTTAAAGCCGTTACTTTCGTTTATTTACCGGTTACTTATCGGGTTGCAGCAACTTCAGAAGGTGTTGCAAGGGTTTTATGGCGCGGTTGGTTGAGTAGTCGGGAGAAACATCAAATTTAAAAAATCCACCTCCAAAGTTGGCGCGGATTTGCAATCCGTGCCTTGTTTTGAAAAAACAAAAGTATTTTGATTACTTCTCTCCATCCACACTACTTAATAACCAAAATATCCAGTAATCCATTGTCCCCTGCATAATCAGCAGCACTGCTATATACATAATCTTCAGGTCGAAAAACCAATCCTGCTTCAACAGGATTTTGATGGATATAATCAATTTTCTGATCAATCACTTTATTACTCCAAAGTTCTATTGGATTGTTACTATTTCTCCAAAAACGATAGCCTTCATTTGTTTTAAACTGATGTAATAACCATTCTTTTCTGCTTTCCTGAATATTATCTGTAATTGCTTTTATAATTGCTTTACTTGTATATTTCTTATAATCTCTTAATATATCGGACAAATGAATGTCTCCACCAGCCCTGATTATCAAATGCACATGGTTAGTCATAATACACCATGCAAAAATTTCAAGACCTTTATGTGTCTGACAATATTTTAAATTATCAATAAGAATGTTTTTGTATTCATTACGGGTAAACACATCTGTCCATCCCTGTACTGCAAAAGAAACAAAATATACACCTTCGGGATTAAGAAATTTGTATTTCCTGCTCATTGATTTAAACTAAAGTGATATTTTTTTCAGCCTTCAGGGCTGAAGTACGGATTACAAATCCGCACCAGCGAGGTACGAATCCCGATTGCTATCGGGACGAATTACACGAATTAATTGTCGGTTTTCTTGTACACGACTTTACCGATTTTGCAAAAATTTTATGCTACTTTTTGCATTTTAATAATTTCAACTTCAGAGCCATTCCTCACAGACTGCTCTGCTTTTTTTAGTACCTCATTGGTCATTTCAATATCAAGGTAATATTCGCCACAGTTAGTGCAAATTTGAGCAGGAACATCTTTAATAATAATAACTGTTCCTTCGCGTTCAAGAGTTACTGTTGTTTTCCCCTTTTTAGTTTTCCCATTTTTACAAATTACACATTCCATGATCTTACTTTTTTGTTTCAAAATTTTCTTCCCAGATTTTAATATCCGGTTCATAAGCAGTAATGATATAACAATTTCCCGGTTTATCAATTGATATTACGATATGCAGTGGTCGTTTGTCGATAAAACCAAGCAATAAATAACTGGGAAATGGTTTATCATCAGGGTAGTTTTTTATTATTTTCCCATTTTTTAAAACAACTTCAACCTGTTTTACAGAAATATTACGCTTAAACATTTGAGTTGTTGCATGTCCGCTAAAAAATAACTTTTTGTATCGCATTTAATTAAAAATTATCAGTTGTCGGAATAAAGGATTCCATCTCATTACAGAGATGGAATCTTTTTAGCACGATTTCCTCAATCACACAATAACTCAATAACCCGGTTACCATTTCCTTTCAAGGTAATCACTAATCATTAATCAATAATAAATAATAAATAATAAATTAGTCCGGTTGTTCCGGTGGTTTTTGATCATCGGGTTTCTGCACCCTCCGTACCTGTTTAAGCAGGTAACTAAAGGTGTAGTCATTCCGTTTTGCCTTGTCGGTTTTCTTGTACAGGATTTTACCGATTTTACAGATTTCAGTAAACTCGTCGTAAAGGGCATTTAAAGTTCCCATGTTGTTTTGCACAATGGCCGCCCGGTTTGATACGATTCCGTATTTTGTTTTCCGGTTTTCAGCCAATTGTACCTCGGTTTCTGTAAATTTCCCAATAAAAGTGTCGGTGAGTCCTTTTGCTGCCAGTTCGGTTTTGTATTTAACCATATTGCCTTTTACAGTGTGCATTTGAGTCAATACGTTTTCCAGGTCGCGGCTGTAGCAGCTTTTCCTTAATTTGG
>JBFXFM010000010.1:4739-103207 GCA_050179035.1 Draconibacterium sp.
ATAAAAGTGTCGGTGAGTCCTTTTGCTGCCAGTTCGGTTTTGTATTTAACCATATTGCCTTTTACAGTGTGCATTTGAGTCAATACGTTTTCCAGGTCGCGGCTGTAGCAGCTTTTCCTTAATTTGGTAAGTCCAAAATCGGTTGCAGAGAGTGGCACTGTTTTTTTCGCCAGCATCAGGTAGCCTTCCACATGGTTCGCATCGGTTATCAGCGAATCGAGGGTGGAATAAATGTGTTCGTTCAGCATTTTCAACTGCACCGTTTCGGCTTTGGGTTGAACCAACTCCTGTGCAGCATCGATATTTACTTTGTAATTTTCAACATACCCGCTGTTGAACTGGGGAGAATAAGCTGTGAAAGCTTCAAGATCGCGTGCCAGGCTAATGGCTGAGAAACCAGCTATAACAGGCAATTCCTCGTTTTTGCAATTAAAATTGCGTGATGGATTTCCATTCATGTTTTTTCTGATTTAAGGTTAAAAATTGATAACTTGTTTTTTAATAGAGTTTTATGTGCAACAAGTTACAAAACAATCAAACATAAGTCAAGAGGTGAATGGAAAAAGACGGAAGACCGGAGAGAGGAAGTTATCGTGGTTGGCATTGTTCAGATACTGGATACTGGATACATGATAAGAAAAGAGATTGATTGAGATTGGTAGAGATTGTTTGTTCAATGCTCATCGCTCACCTCTCATCGCTTCTGGATACTGGATACTTGATAAGAAAAGAGATTGATTGAGATTGGTGGAGATTGTTTGTTCAATGCTCAATGCTTCTGGCTGTTGGCTACTGGCTTTAAATCGTTAATCAGTTATGCTTTCAAGGTCAAGTTTAATCAGCGATAACACATCAATCAGCGGTGGCACATCTTCTTTCAACGTTACAAATATCTGCTCTGCATCCACATCAAAATAGTGATGTACAATAATATCCCTCATACCCATTGCCTGTTTCCATTCGATTTGAGGATATTTAACAAGCAATTCTTTATTACTGACTTTATCCAGGTTTTTTATACTTTCTCCAATAGCTACCAGCTTCATACAAATACTATCCAACAACATCATTCCTGATTCGGTACTGGTAAATTCATCCGGAGTTTTAACATTTGCTGATCTTTTCAGTACAATCTCCAGATTGTTAATCAATAAATTCACTACATCAAGCGTCAGATCACGATCAAACATAAATACCATCTTTTTTTATATTTCTTTTGAGTAATCCATTCATGGAATCGCGAACCCGAATTATATCTACAGTTGTATTCAGCAAGTTTTCAAGTTCTTCTTTGAGTGCTGCTATTTTGAAAAGGCTTAAGGCCTTACCTTCATAATAAATATCGATATCGCTGTTTTCGGTTTGATTTCCTTTGGCAACAGATCCGAAAATTCCGATCCGGTTTATTCCATATAAATAACCGCGTTGGTTTTTGAATTCGGTCAAAAGGCTGATATATTGGTCTATCGTGTTCATTCTTGAATTATTTACCATGCTAAGATAATCAATTCACCGGATACTGGATATTGGATATTTTAGATGCTGGATAAGAAAAGAGAATGATTGAGATTGGTAGAGATTGTTTGTTCAATGCTCATCGCTCACCTCTCATCGCTTCTGGATACTGGATACTTGATAAGAAAAGAGATTGATTGAGAATGATAGAGATTGTTTGTTCAATGCTCATCGCTCAACACTTAAATCTCATCGCTCATTTCGGCGGGCTTAAATTTATTGAGTTTGGGTCACTAAAGTACCTCAAAATGTCTTTTTACTTTCACATATTTTCTTTGTGAAATTTTTCCCGAAGCGTCGGGACTTAATTTTTCAGTTTTTCTATTTTCCTCATCGATAAAACTTATCGCAGCGCCTTCAGGAATCTTATCTGTCAATTCGGGATTATCAATAATCTGTTCAATAAAATCAAAAGCGACAGCAATATCTCTTTGAACCTGTTCTTTATTTGTCATTTTCTAATTTTTTTAATGAATTGTTCTCTATACCATTCCCATTTGTCTTCTAAATCCTGCCTTGCAAATGTAAATGCATATTTTAAATCAGGTGCGTCAATTACTTTTTTTTCCTTATCACCATTTGGATGCATAAGATCTCTGTGAAAAAATCCATGTGCGCAATCATATCGTACAATGGCTGTCCATTTCCCTTTAATCAATGCCTCATATTGTATTACTAAATCAATTATTTCGCCTGCTTCTTTAGAAAACCGAACTCTTATTCTGTCATTCAATTGATTCCCCAGAAATATCAGAAATTCTTTCTCGTTCACTTTTTTAAGTTTGATTGTAAAAATAATCAATTATTGAGATTTAACCGGATACTGGATATTTGATTCTGGATGCTTGATAAGAAAAGAGATTGATGGAGAATGATAGAGATTGTTTGCTCAATGCTCACCGCTCACCTCTCATCGCTTCTGGATACTGGATGCTGGATACTCGATAAGAAAAGAGATTGATTGAGATTGGTAGAGATTGTTTGCTTGTCGCTCATCGCTCAACTCTTATCGCTCAAATCTCGATTCTGGATACTCGATTCTGGATACTTGATACTTGATAAGGAAAGATATTGATGGTGATTGATTGAGATTGGGGAAGTCCGAAGTCCGAAGTCGGAAGACCGGAGATGCTCATGCTTTACTCACTAACTCATCGCTCATTACTCGATTCTGGATACTGGATACTTGATACTTGATAAGAAAAGTGATTGGTGGAGATTTATTGAGACTTATTGCTCACTCACTCACTCACTCAACTCACTCACTCATCGCTCATTTCTCATTTCTCATTTCTCATCTAAAATCAAAACTGGTTTGTTAAAAGTCTTTTTCGCAGCGTTATTAATTTCAGAAAAGGTCGGCATGTGTTCCTGTTCTGGTAAGCCAGATTTCCTGTTCTTCCGGAATATATTTCCATATGATCAACCAATCGGGTTTAATATGCGCTTCCCAATATCCCGAATAGTTACCTGATAATTTATGAGGAATATTTTTGTTGGTAAGTTGTCCGCTACTTTCCAAAAATAAAATTACTTCTTTTAGTAATTCCATTTCATAACCTCTTCGCTGGAGGAGTTTTACATCTTTTTTAAACCTGTTTGTGAATACCAGTTTAAGCATTACAGGCCAAGTTTTTCGAATAATTCAGCAGCGTTTTTTACCCTAATTCCCTTCTTGTTTTCCACATCATTTATTGCTTTCTGAGTTTCATAATTAGGAGTTGGTTCTTCCACCACATCAACTTCGATATTCATTTTCCTTAACATTTTTGTTAGAAAAACCCTTTCGTCTTTTGATTTTGGTTTTATTATCAGTGTTGTCATAATTTTACTTTTAAAAAGTGCAACAAAATTCCGGCATCGTTTACCCACCCACAAATTTATATCATTTATCCGGAATCTGATTCGTTAGTTTTCTGATGCTTTGATAATCATAACTGGTACCCCAATTCGTTAGAGGTTAAGTAGTATAAATTGCGGCTGGCGGCTAGTTTCTTACCACTGCCTGCTAACCGCTGCAGCTAACTGCTTTTCTATGTTTTTCTCTGTGGCTTCCCGCCTGAATGGATTCATTCGGGCAGGCTCTGTGTTCTCAGTGGTTAAACTGAGTTACAAGTCGCGGGGTACGGTTACGGGTCAGACCACCCCGTCAGCGAAAGCGTGCGTGTTTTTCATTACAGGATTTTGGTCGCTGACACCCCTCCTCAATTCCGGAGGGGAATTTTTAAGAAAATCATAGTTTGTACACTTTTTCAGAACTTTCTTTTATCATATTTCGTGCAACGACCCCCGGCCCTTACTTCTCTGTCCTCCTCTCCTGCCCCCGATAGATCTCGGGGCTGACACCGGACATCTCTCCTGGGAGGAGAGAATATAAGGAATATCTAATTAAATAAGAGATACATTGGTGGGAAAGATACCTTCACTATTCCAAACGCTTTTGTACGGTTTCTGTAATTTTCAGAACAACACTGTCGATTTGGGTAAATACTTCTTCGTTCTTAAAACGAATAACTTCCACTTCAAAATTGTTCATCTCTTCGGTTCTAGCAGCATCGTAATCTTTCTGTGTGCGGTGAATTTCTCCATCGAGTTCAACAACCAAACGGGCAGCATGGCAATAAAAGTCGGCAATAAAAATATCGAGTGGGTGTTGCCTTCTGAAACGTACTCTGCAGATTTGCTTGTTTTTCAGTCTTTCCCAAAGCATTTTTTCTGCCCTGGTTTGATTATTCCGAAGCAAAGTTGCTTTATCGAAGATTGGAGGTTTTGCCCCGAAATACATTTGTTTGTCGAGTTCGTCCATGTTACCCCTAAATCTCCCAAGGGGGACTTTTTGATTCTGCCAAAATAAAGTTTATATCAACAAATTGTTAGAAGTATTCTTTCATTATATTGTTTGTTAAGTACGCGAAGGGGTTCCCCCTTGGGGGTCAGGGGTGTGGGAGGGTCAGAGTTTATATACCTTTTCGCCACCCTCTTTTATCATATTTCGCATATCTACAATCAGCCCTGCATGTTGCTGAATAAACTCCACATCGAAAGCGCTGTGATTTGTTGTAAGTACAACAACATCGGCATCGGCAAGGGCTTCGGGGGTTAATTCCACTGAATGATAGTATTCTCCATGAGACGCACTTTCAGACGCACTATAGTGCGTCTGTACCTGCGGGATGTGCGGATCGTTGTAAGAAACAATGCCTCCTTTGCGGGCCACAATATCCATGATTTCGAGTGCTGGTGATTCGCGTTCGTCGTCGATATTGGGTTTATAAGCCACACCCAGAAACAGCACTTTACTGCCGTTTACAGCTTTTTTATGGCGGTTGAGTGCAGTGGAAATTTTAATATACATGTAATGCGGCATCCGCATGTTGATGTGGCCGGCGGCATGTATCATGCTGAGGTCGAAATCAAAACGTTTGGCAATGTGTTCGAGATAAAACGGGTCGAGCGGAATACAATGTCCGCCAATACCTGGGCCCGGATAAAATGCCTGAAAACCAAAAGGTTTTGTTTTGGCGGCTTCGATTACTTCCCAGATGTTGATATCCATTTTACCGGCCAACAAAGCAAGTTCGTTGATAAGACTGATGTTTATGAGGCGATAAGTATTTTCAAGAATCTTAACCATTTCGGCTACTTTGGGTGAACTTACCAGATGAAGATTGTCGATGGCTTTAGAATAAAGCTTTTCGCCAATTTCCAGTCCTTCAGCAGTCATTGCACCCAATACTTTGGGCGTATTTTTTGTGTGAAACGAAACGTTGCCCGGATCGACCCTTTCAGGAGAATAAGCCAGCCAAAAATCAGTTCCCTGTTTTAGTCCGCTTTCCCTTTCAAGAATGGGCAACATAAAATCTTCGGTGGTGGTTGGATAAGTGGTACTTTCAAGACTGATAAATGTACCCGCTTTCATGTTTTGGCCAATGGCAACACATGAAGCTTCAATGTAACTCATGTCGGGCTTGCGGAATTTGTCGAGAGGTGTGGGTACGCAGATGATGAGTGCATCGCAGGCTTTCATGCGGGAAAAGTCGGTGGTGGCTTCGAGTTTTACCTTGCCCACCACTTCACGCAGCACTGCATCACGGATGTCTTTGATATAGTTTTCACCTGCATTGATTTTATTTACTTTGGATTCTGACTTGTCGAATCCAATGACTTTCACGCCTGCTTCGGCAAAGTTAACTGCCAGGGGAAGGCCTACATACCCGAGGCCGATGATGCCCACCACTTCTGTGTTGGCGGAGATTTTTGAGAGAAGTTGATTTTTGTTGTCCATATTATTTGATGTTGGATATTTGATGCTGGATGCTGGATACTGGATGCTGGATGCTGGATGCTGGATACTGGATACTTGATACTGGATACTTGATAAAAAAGAGATTGGTGGAGATTGATTACAATTTACGTTTTACTATTTTCTCTCATTAACTCAATAACCCATTAACCCATTCACTCACTAACCCATTCACTCACTCACGCACTCACGTCATAATACCTTTTGTACCAGGCAATAAACGCGGCAATTCCGTTTTGCACATCCGTTTCGGGTTTGTAGCCAAAATCTGTCATCAATGGTGTTACATCCGCTTCGGTTCGGTACACATCGCCGGGTTGCATGGGCAGGTATTCTTTTATCGCTTTTTTCCCAAGTTCGTTTTCGATGGCTGTAATAAAATCGCCTAACAAAACAGGTGACGCGTTGCCGATGTTGTAGATGGCATAAGGAGTTGCGGGTTCCGGGTTCAGTGTTTCGAATACTACCACCTCCCCCTCGTTCCTCGGTTTCTCCTCCTTAGAGGAGGATAAACCGTACCTCACAGTTTTAGTGGAAGGAGGTGAGTCGATTACACGGGTGATGCCTTCAACGATATCGTCGATATAGGTGAAATCGCGGTAAAGGTCGCCGTTGTTAAATACTTTGATGGGTTTTCCCCTGAGGATGGCTTTTGTAAACGAAAAATAAGCCATATCGGGTCGTCCCCAGGGGCCATACACTGTAAAGAACCGCAGACCAGTAGCAGGTATTCCAAACAGGTGGCTGTAGGTAAAAGCCATCAACTCGTTGCTTTTTTTTGTGGCAGCATAAAGACTGATGGGATGATCGACAGGGTCGGTTGTGCTTAGCGGCATTTTTGTGCTGTTGCCATATACACTCGATGAACTGGCAAAAACAAGGTGCTGAATCTTGTGATTTCGGCAGGCTTCAAGTAAATTCACAAAACCGACTACATTACTGTTGATATAAGCATGAGGATTATCGATACTGTAACGCACACCAGCCTGGGCCGCCAGATTACAGACTTTATCCGGTTTTTGGTTTTCAAAAAGCTGGTTCAGTTGCTCCCTGTCTTCGAGATTCATGCGGACAAAGGTATAGTGTGGATATCGGCTACTCTGAACCGGGGTGTTCCACTGTTCTGCCTCTCTGCTTATGCCTGCATCTGCCAGCCGGGCATACTTGAGGTTTACATCGTAATAATCGTTGATATTATCGATGCCAATCACTGTGTCGCCTCTTTCCAATAGTTTTTTGGCGAGGTGGAAGCCAATAAATCCGGCGGTGCCGGTGATAAGTATCTTCATTTAATACACGAATTTCACGAATTTATACGAATGGCACGAATTACACTAATTGACAATTCTTTTGTAAGTTAATGACGGTGTGCCAAAGTTAATAAGTAATCCCAGTTTGAATTTCGTAGCTTTTACACAGTTGATTATCTGCTTGTGGTCAGCTTCTATAAAAAAATTTGTAGCCTTTAATTCTAAAACAATCGATTCAAAACAGACAAAATCGGCTTTGAAATATTTCTTTAATGGTTAATCTTATACATAACCGGAAGTTTTTTTTCCCTGTCATATGGAATTTCAGCATGCTTAAACTCCGGTTCCAAAGCTTCACTATAGACAGATTCCAAAAATCCGGGACCCAGTTTTTTGTGAACATTCATACATGCACCAATTATCCTGTAACTCTCCTCTTTGTATATTAATTCAACCATGAATACTTCGTATAATTCGTGCTAATTAGTGCAAATTAGTGTTCTTCGTGTTCTTATCGCTTTTCCAGATCAGTAATGCCGGTTTGTCGTTGAAATAATTTTCCATTTGTGCTGCTGAAAGTACCAGGTAGCGGATTTTACGATCGACGAATTCACCGGCCTTTTCAACAAGCTGACTGATATAAGTAGTATCAAGTTCATTGCCAATCAGTACAAGATCGATGATGGGTGAATCGTTTCCGATGGCAAACTCACCAGTAAGATAGGCTGCATCGAGATTACCGATACGACTCGTCACTTTTTCAATCAACTGATCGATTCCCACAAATTTTTTGAGGATATTGTTAATATCATGAAACAACGGGTGGGCAGTATTTGCCTTGAAATATTTCCGGTTACCTGTAACTTCCGTATTCAACAGTCCGGCACCTTCGAGACGGTTCAGTTCCACCCTGATCGCGTTCGACGACTCGCCAAACTCCTGCTCTAAGCTACGCAAATAGCTTTTGGTCTGACTGTTCAAAAAGAATTTCAACAGCAGTTTAATCCGGGTTTTGGATGTGATTAATGATTCAAGCATGGTGTGGATACTGGATGTCAGATACTCGATACTGGATGTCTGAATAAATGATAAAAACAAAGATTGATGGAGACTGATGGAGATTGGGAAAGTCCGAAGCCAGAAGTCGGAAGTCCGGAGAGGATGCTCATCGCTGCCAGATACTGGATACTGGATACTGGATACTAAAAGAACAGAGACTAATTGAGATTGGTGGAGATTGTTTGCTCAATGCTCATCGCTCAATTCTCTCCGCTTATTTCTTCATGATACTGGGTTCTTGATAAAAAAGAGATTGATGGAGACTGATGGAGATTGGGAAAGTCGGAAGTCCGGAATGAGGATGCTCATTGCTCACCTCTCATTTCTCATCGCTCATCTCTTTCTCCTCTCATTTTCCATTTTTAATTTCACCTTTTTCCTACAGCTTCGCCCTCTCGGTTACAGATTGCTTTCAGTTACCGTTAAGTTTTTTATTATATTATTCGAGTAATAAAAATACTCAATATTCATTGCAAATATAGGGTATGAAAAGTTTATAAAGCAAATGAACCGGATAAAATTATTCGATTCTTAATCATGAGTCATCAAACAATTAATATATTAAATTGTTAAAACATCAAGTATAAACGCTTTGTACGACCTGTTCACCTTGTTATTGATATATTTGCAAATTATTGGATGAGCCCGAATAAAATACTATTTTTGTGCAAGAATAAAAACCAACCATAAAACAATGAATATTTCAGCAAAACGTGTTTTCTATGTATTATTCTTTAGTGTTCTGTTCACTTCGTGCAGTACCCCTTTAACCGAATTAATTTATTTAAACGGTATCGAAACCGGGAAAACCTATGAAACAGGTCCGCAACCTGAAGCTTACAGAATAAGGCCAAATGACCAGCTTTTTGTTCAGGTAATCAGCGATGACCCCACCAATGTTGCGATATTCAATCTTACAAACACGCAGATGGGTTCGGTATCGGCAGGTAGTTCCACCACAGCGATGGAATTAATCACTTATCTTGTAAATGAGGAGGGGAAAATCAGTTTTCCTCAGTTGGGTGAACTAAAGGTAGGAGGATTAACTGTTGAAGAAGTAACGGCATCGATTCAAAAAGGAGTGAATAACTACCTTGAAGGGGCCTCCGTGTTTGTAAAACTTGTGAACCGGAGTATTACTGTTTTGGGAGAGGTAATACAACCTGGACAGAAACCGATGGTAAAAAACCAGTTAACCATTTTTGAAGCTTTGGGAACGGCAGGAGGACTAAACGACTGGGGTAACCGAAAAAATATAAAACTCATCAGGGAGACTCCTGCTGGTAAAGTTGTGGGAGAGATAAACCTGCTCGATCCCGGAGTGATAAATTCACCTTTTTATTATATAGTACCTCATGATGTGATTTTTGTTGAGCCTGACAAGAAGGTATATGGTGCAAAAACATTACCATGGGCCGCTCCACTGGGTGTAGCCACTTCCCTTGTTTCAATCGCATTATCCATCGTAACACTTTTCCGTTTATGATAACACAGGAACAACAACCGCAGCATGAGCCGCGAAATTATCTTCAGGAGGAAGATACCATTGACATCAAAAAAATTATTTTTTTAATCCTCCGAAACTGGTATTGGTTTGCACTTTCAGCCTTTGTGGCTTTGGCTATCGCCTTTGCGTACAACCGTTACACCACCCCTGTTTATGAAATAAGTTCGACGGTGCTTTTTGATGCAGGAAACAGCCGTACCTCGGCTTCAGCGCTGATGGGAACCGCCGGTGGCATGGGAGGCAATGTGTTTGAAGGGCTTGGCGGTTTGCGAAGCATGCAGAACATTTACAACCAGATGGTGATTATGGGTTCCACTCCCGTAGTTTCAAAAGCACTGAACCAGCTTGATTTTGAAATCAGTTATTATGCAGTTGGCAGGGTTACCACTTCGGAAGCCTATAAATCGGTACCTTTTAATGTGAACTGGGACAAGGAACACCCGCAGTTGCTGGGTGCCGAATTTCACCTTTCCATAAGCAACGACGGGAAACTAAAACTTTCGGTTTCGGGAGAAGATGTTAAAGTTTACAGTTATCGGGAGGACAAAGTATTGAAATCGTACCCTGAATATCAGTTGGATAAAATCATTGATCCAGGAGCAAAGATTGCCACCGATGATTTTTCGTTTACCATTCTTTTAAACGAGCGTTTTGATCCCACTGCTGAAAATAAATACAAGTTTACATTTAATACATCTGAATCGCTGATAAAGAAATACCGGACAGCTTTGGCCGTTACCCTGCCCGATGAAGAGTCGTCGGTTATCCAATTAACGATGCGTGATATGAACCTTCAAAAAGGGATTGATTTTCTGAATAAACTCACCGAAGTGTATCAGTTGGACAACCTGAGTAAAAAGAATGAGAATGCCAACCGCACCATTCAGTTTATCAATCTGCAATTACAATCGATAGCCGATTCACTGAACATTTCGGAAAGTGAAATGGAAACTTTTCAAAGTACCAACCAGGTGATGGATCTCTCTGTACAGTCGCAACAACTGCTTGAGCAGATGACAGACCTTGATAAGGAAAAGGTGGCTTTGGAAACCCAGAACAAATACTATCATTACCTGCGGAATTATATACACAGCAACCGGGAACTGGAAACAGTAATTGCCCCTTCGGCCATGGGAATTGCCGACCCGCTGCTGAACAGCCTGATTTTGCAGCTGAACGAACTTGTGACACAAAAATCAAGTCAGACTACAATTAGTGCCAGTCACCCCATTATTGTGCGGCTGAACGCCCAGATTGAAAGCGTGAAGAACTCGTTGCTGGAGAACACCAACAGCATAATTAAACAGTCGGATATTGCGCTGAGTGATTTGAACAAACGAATTAACCAGTTTGAATCGCAGGTACGCCGTATGCCTGCTACTGAGCGTGATTTTGTGAACATTGAACGCAAATACAAGCTGAACAACGAGACATATACATTCCTGCTGCAAAAGATGTCGGAAGCACAGATTGCAAAAGCATCAAATATTCCTGACAGCCAGGTAATTGAAGAATCACATTCAACGGTTGACGGTCCGGTTGAACCCAAAAAAATGATGGTGTATGCCATTGCGCTGATGCTTGGCCTGGCATTGCCCGCTGCATTTTTGTTTCTGAAAAGTTTTTTCAGTAACAAAATCATGTCGCAGGATGAGATTGAAGCCATCACCAATATTCCTATCATCGGTCATGTATTTCAGAATACAAAAGATTTAAATAGTCGTACCCTTGTACTCGACAAGCCCAATTCACCCGCCTCAGAACCCTACAGGGCTATCAGAAATAAACTGAATATGATTACCAAGGGGAAAGACAAACCTGTAATTGCTGTTACTTCCACCTTCCCCAAAGAAGGGAAATCATACAATGCGATTAATGTGGCTTCGTCATTTGCGTTGTTAAAGAAAAAAACAGTATTGCTTGACCTTGATTTGCGCAACTCAAAACTAAGCGATGAATTTGATCTTGATGCCGACAAGGGCGTGGTGAATTATATTATCGGCAAAGCAACGATTGAAGAAATAACAGCCAGCACAAAACATCCGTTTCTGAAACTCATTCCAGCCGGTCCGATACCTCCTAATCCTGCCGAAATGCTGACAGATGACAAAATGATTAACCTGATTAAACAACTCCAGGAAATCTATGATGTGGTTGTTATCGACACACCACCCGTGGGTTTTGTGGCAGATATGTTTCAACTCACCGATATTTTTGATGCCAACCTCTTTATCGTTCGTCACAAATACACTTTAAAATCGGGCTTAAAAAGCGCTTTGGATGAAGTGACTAAACACCACCTGAAAGGTGTTGGTATCATCGTAAATGGCATTGTTATCGGCAAAAAGAATTATGGATTCAGTGCAGGTTATGGATACGGTTATGGATATGGATATGGGTACGGTTATGGATACGGATACGGATACGGTTATGGATACGGGCAGGATAAAGATCAGAAAGGCAGCAAACGCAAACATCTGAAAAAAGAAGAGGAAGCGTAAGAGAAGAAATTAAAAATGAAAAATTGTAAATTGAAAATCAGAGGAATTTATAGAGAGGTGAGAGATGAGAGGTGAGAGGGAAGAAATGAAAATTAGAAATCAATAGTGTCCGGTTGAAAAATATTCAATCCGTTTACAATCCGTTAATGTGAATACATTCATTCATGTGTCGTCCCGACGGGGCTTTGTTTTTATTTTTCTGATTTTCCACCATATTGTCGCAGCTACGCTGCTTCTACAAGAGCGATAGCGTCGTGTTATCATATGTAAAGCTGCGTAGCAGCGACACGATTCCCTTTAATTTTAATCGGCCAAACAAATTACAATAAGCACATTAAAAATTTTCTTCTTCTCACAGGAGGAGTGAACCGCGTGATTATCAAACCGGGGCACTACTCTCAGTTTCGCGGGAAGAGGCATTAGCAATTAAATGTTTACCGAAAGGGCATATAAACTGGTTTTGTTGCTTTTCGATATCGAGTCTTACGGTGTTTTGCCGGATTTTTACCTTTGTCTCCAAACCCGACACTATAGTAAATGCCAATCTTTAACTCTGAAAACAAACCGACGAGTTCGAGCCTTCCACCACCCGGATTGTAGTTGTGCATCACATCGAGAAAATCGTAATTCACAACACGAAAATCGAGCGATGTCATCAGATAACATTGCTCTGACAAACTTGTTTTAAAACCAGTTCCCAGGTTAAAAACAGGAGTAACAAGGTTTGTCTGGCCTCGGATGCCTTTTCCAAAAATTGGATCTTCATCCGGTGCATCAAAATACGTTAACTTCGAACGATAATACATTAACCCAACCCCACCTGAAACATATGGAATAAAAGACGATTCAACTTCAGCCGGCTTAAAATAATACCTGACCAATAAATTCGCATTGTAAAGATTGTTTCTGTAATCCACTGGTTCAATAATCTCGATGGGAATACCTGACTGAAATCCTTCTGCCGTAAATCGGGGATTATAAGAAACACCTCTTAATAAAGAATTTCCCGCGTCAATTCCAGTTTCCCACCGGGGTGAAATGTACTTTGAAATTTCGACTGACCACGCAAATCCGGCTTTATTGTCAAATTCGTTAATGATATTCGTAAAACCATTAGGGATTTCAGCCATCATTCGCGAAATTCCGATATCTGCCCCCACATTAAATCTGCTTTTGGATGTTTTTTGGGCATTGGCCAACGGCATAAAAGAAACCAGAAGGAAGAGGAACAAAATTGGGTATTTTATCAGAGCTTGATTCAATGTAAAAACAATGTATTTTAGTTCGGCAAATGAAATACTTTTTGCATTAAATAATAACTCAATTTGTTTTATTTTATTATCGAATTCCACAAGCCACCGTTAATAAAAATGTGTCTCACATCCTATAATATTCTGGTTTTATTGCTATAGACTTCCATCCAGATTAAAAATACCGACATTGAGCGCCAGAAATAAAGAAACCGCTCTTTCCGGCAAAGAACGGTTTCTTTTTCATATTGAAAATACCCAATCAGTTTTTCCCGATATAAGCAGCTATCCAGTCGCCCACTTCCGAAGTTTTATGTGATTGCCCTTCCGCAATATCAACAGTAACAATGCCTTCTTTGAGTGAAGCTGCTACTGCATCGCGGATGGCTTTCCCTTCTTCCATCAGGTTGAAAGCATATTCAAACATCATGGCTGCAGAAAGAATGGTGGCTACCGGGTTGGCAATGTCTTTTCCGGCAGCCTGTGGGTACGAACCATGTATCGGTTCAAAAACAGAGGTATGAATTCCAATAGAAGCCGAAGGCAGCAAACCCAGTGAACCTGTAATCACGCTGGCTTCGTCGGTGAGAATATCGCCAAACATATTTTCAGTTACCATCACATCGAAGTTCTTTGGCCACTGGATAATCTGCATGGCTGCATTATCAACAAACATAAATTCGGTTTTGATGTCGGGATAATTGGGTGCCATTTCCTGCGCCACTTCGCGCCACAAACGCGAACTTTCGAGCACGTTGGCTTTATCAACCACAGTGAGTTTTTTGTTGCGTTTGGCGGCAAACTGGTAGGCTAGTACCAAAATACGTTCAATTTCAGCGCGGGTGTAGGTATTGGTATCGAAGGCTGTATTGCCATTGTCTTTGCGGCCTTTTTCACCAAAATAAATACCCCCGGTCAGCTCGCGGATGCAAACAAAATCGGCACCTTCAACCAGTTCGCGGCGGAGCGGCGATTTGTGCAGCAGTGACTCAAATGTTTCAACCGGTCGGATATTCGCATAAAGTCCCAGTTTTTTTCTCATCGCCAGCAGACCCTGCTCGGGACGCACAGGCGCTTTCGGGTTGTTATCGAACTTCGGGTCACCAATGGCACCAAAAAGTACCGCATCCGATTTCATACACAGTTCATGTGTTTCGTCGGGATAAGGATTGCCCACTTTATCGATAGCGATGGCACCTGTCAGTGCGTATTCGTAAGTTAATTCATGATTGAATTTTTCGGCTACGGCTTTCACGGTTTTCATAGCCTGTTCAATGATTTCGGGACCGATTCCGTCGCCCGGAAGAATTGCTAAGTTGAGTTTCATGTTAATTTATTTGTCGGAAGTCCGGAGACCGAAGTCGGAAGGTAGAAATGACCGAAGTCGGGAGACCGGAGTCCGAAGATTTGTTTTGTTTATGCTTTATTATTGTATTTGTTGTAAAAAATGTTTTCTGCATCAACCTCAATCAAAAAGTAAGGTGATTTATTGAGTTCTTCAATTTGCCGGATATTTCCCAGAATTGTCTCAATTAACGTGCTGTTGGCAATATTCCCAAGGTTAATCTTAATCAATTTTGCCGGAGTACGATTGATATAAAAGCTGTTCTTAAAGTCGGAATCTTTTGTTATTACAATTCGGTCAGATTCGTCGGCATAATTGCAGATAAACTTATCGGAGGAAAACCATTTATCAGGTAATTCATTCACGTGGATTGTATCGAATCCCAGTTTTTTAAGTTGACTAACAAGACTGTACGAAATATAAACATCGCAAAGGAACTTCATTAAGCAACATCCTTTAATGGTTTGCCTGACAGGTTCAGTTTTGCATAGTGCAGACTCGCAATAATATCTTCTCTCTCCAGTTCAGGATGGTCGTTTAAAATCTGGTCAAAACCCATTCCTGAGCCAATCATGTCGATTATCACTTCAACCGGCCACCGCATTCCACGTATGCATGGTTTTCCGTGGCAAATTTCTGAATCCACTGTAATTCTTTCCAGGTAGCTCATTATGAAAATTTTAAATCAAATTTACAAAAAAAATTAACTGATAACGCCTGTATCCTATTTCGCTATTCCGCTTTTAAACTCGTTCTCCACAATGTTCAGCATCCTGATGGTTGCCTTGATGGCCGCAGCGTTCTGGTCGGGGTCGAGGCCCTTGGTTTTAAACTCGTGACTGTTTTTCCACGTAATTATGGTTTCAACCAGTGCGTCGGTACGCCCACCGGGAGGAATGGTTACCACATAATCGGCAAGCAACGGCAACTTCCGGTTCATCTTTTTGTAGATTTTACGCAGCGCCTTTACAAACGCATCGTATTGTCCGTCACCATCGCTGAATTCCTCATAAGTTTTGCCATTGATTTCAATAGCAAGATTGGCAACAGGACGCAAACCCATGGTGTGCGTAACCGTAAAATTGACCATTTTAACGCGTTGTTCAACAACTTCACCATCCAGCACATCCGACACAATGTATGGCAGGTCTTCACTGGTGATGGTTTCCTTTTCGTCGGCCAGTTCTATAATCCGGTCAGTAACTTTTTTCAGCGATTCAGGGTCGAGTTCGATACCCAGGTACTCAAGGTTCTTTTTGATGTTGGCTTTTCCTGAAGTTTTGCCCAGTGCATATTGCCGGGTACGACCAAAACGCTCGGGTAAAAGTTCATTAAAATAGAGATTGTTTTTGCTGTCGCCATCGGCATGAATTCCGCTGCACTGCGTAAACACAAACTCGCCAATCAACGGTTTGTTGGTGGGTATCCGGATTCCGGAGAATGATTCCACCAACCGCGACACTTTATTCAGTTCGCTTTCCACCACGTTGGTTTTCAGTTTCAGATGGTCGGTTGCGGTGGCAATTACGCTTGAAAGCGGTGCATTACCAGCCCTCTCCCCCAGCCCGTTTACGGTGGTGTGGACACAACGGATTCCCGCTTTGATGGCATGAAATACGTTGGCAATGGCCAGGTCGTAATCGTTATGGGCATGAAAATCGAACCGCGCAGTGGGATAAGTATCATTCATTTCCCGGCAAAATTCAAAGGTTTCAACAGGGTCGAGAATACCCAGCGTGTCGGGCAACATAATTCTGTCGATTTTCTCATTCACCAGGTTCGAAACCATAAAATGCACATAATCTTTTGAGTTGCGCATTCCGTTTGACCAGTCTTCGAGATAAACATTGACCCGAATACCCATTTCATCGGCATTTTTCAACACTTTGCGAATGTCGGCAATGTGCTCTTCGGGCGATTTGCGCAGTTGTTGGGTCACATGTTTCAGCGAACCTTTGCAAAGCAGGTTCACCACTTTGCCACCGGCATCGGCAATCCATTGCAGCGAAATACGGTCGTCAACAAAACCCAGCACTTCCACTTTTTCGAGAAAACCTTTTTTTGCAGCCCATTGCATCACATTCCGTGTACCTCTGAACTCTCCTTCGGAGACACGCGCCGAAGCAATTTCAATGCGGTCAACTTTTACATCTTCGAGCAACACTTTGGCAACACTCAATTTTTCGCCTTCACCAAACGAAACACCCGATGTTTGTTCGCCATCGCGAAGCGTGGTGTCCATGATTGTAAGCAGTGAGCCTTCCATTTCAACTGTTTTAACTGTCATTATATACCATTTAATTGTCATTTCGAATGATTCCAGACATCTGTTGATTCACTGGCTTTCATTTACTTTTCTCTTCCAAAACGATGGACAGAAACCGAAATGACAGTTGTCAATGTTAAGTCATCAAAACCAATTACTTTGCCTCAAAAGCTGCAATTTCATCTTTCATTTCCACCAGAAAATCGATGTCGTCGAGCCCGTTTTGCAAACAATGTTTTTTGTACGGATTGATTTCAAACTTTGCCGATTCGCCGGTTGAATCGTTGATAAATGTCTGTTCCTGAAGATTCACCGTAAAAGTGGCCGTTGGATTGGCTTCAATGGTTTTGAAGATTTTTTCAAGAAAAGCAGGTTCCACCACCACCGGAAGCAACCCGTTATTCAAGGCATTACCTTTAAAAATATCGGCGAAGAAACTCGAAACCACCACACGGAAACCATAATCGTAGATTGCCCAGGCGGCATGTTCACGGCTGGAGCCGCTGCCAAAATTTTTACCCCCGACCAATATTTTACCAGTGTATTTCGGATTGTTCAGTGCAAATTCGGTTTTTGGCGAACCATCGGCATTGTAACGCCAGTCGCGGAACAGATTGTCGCCAAACCCTTTGCGTTCCACAGCTTTTAAAAATCGCGCCGGAATAATCTGGTCGGTGTCCACATTCTCGATGGGCAGCGGTACTGCCGGCGATGTTATTGTTGAAAATTTATCGTAGCTCATGATATAAAAGCCCCTCCCGACCTCCCCAAAGGGGAGGAGATGAAAGAGTAATTTAATTTGTTATAAATTTCATTTTAATACTTCTCTATTTTAAGTCCCCCTTCGGGGGATTAGGGGGCTAATAACTCTCTCGGGTCAGTGATTACCCCTGTAACTGCAGCGGCAGCGGCCGTAACCGGACTTGCCAGCAGTGTGCGTGCTCCCGGTCCCTGGCGACCTTCGAAGTTGCGGTTCGATGTGGAAACCGAATATTTGCCGGCCGGAATTTTGTCGTCGTTCATGGCCAGACAAGCCGAACACCCCGGTTGACGCAGTTCGAATCCGGCTTCTTCCAGAATTTCCACCAATCCTTCAGCACGAATCTGGTTTTCCACCTGTTTTGAACCCGGAACCAGCCACGCCGTTACATTCGGCGCTTTCTTTTTACCTTTCACAAACTTTGTGAACTCTCTGAAATCTTCGATTCGGCCATTGGTACAGCTTCCCAGAAAAACGAAATCGATGGCTTTGCCGGCCATTTTTTCACCCGGAGCATACCCCATGTAACTAAGCGATTTCTCGAAAGTAACTTTATCGGTTCCTTCCATTCCTTCGGTCGAAGGAATTGTTTGTGTCACTCCCATTCCCATTCCGGGGTTTGTCCCGTAGGTAATCATCGGCTCAATGTCGGCTGCATCAAAAGTATATTCTGTATCAAATACAGCATTTTCGTCCGATTTCAGTTCTTTCCATTTTGCCAGCGCTTTATCCCAATCGCTGCCCTGCGGCACATATTTGCGGCCTTTCATATAACTGAAAGTAGTTTCGTCAGGGGCAATCATACCACCGCGGGCACCACTTTCAATACTCAGGTTGCAAAGCGTCATGCGGCCTTCCATGGTCAGACTTGTGATAGCCGAACCTGCATATTCGATAAAATGGCCTGTGCCACCACTTGTCGAGATTTTTGAAATGATATACAATGCAATGTCTTTAGCAGTGACTCCTTTGCCCAGTTTCCCGTTCACTGTAATCCTCATTTTTTTGGGTTTGGGCTGCATGATGCACTGGCTGGCCAAAACCATTTCCACCTCGCTGGTGCCGATTCCAAAGGCGATGGCACCAAAAGCGCCGTGGGTTGAAGTGTGGCTGTCGCCGCAAACAATGGTCATTCCGGGTTGGGTCAAACCCATTTCAGGGCCAATGATGTGTACCACACCGTGTCCTTCGGAACCCAAACCATGATAGACTATTCCTTGCTCATCGCAGTTTTTCTTCAACATCTCCACCTGGTGACGCGAAAGCTCGTCTTTAATCGACAAATGCTGGTCAATGGTCGGAACGTTGTGGTCGGGTGTTGCCGTTGTTTTGTCGGGTCTGAAAACTTTCAACCCACGTGTTTTTAAACCAAGAAATGCCACCGGGCTGGTAACTTCGTGAATCAGGTGACGGTCGATGTACAACACATCGGGTCCTGCTTCCACCTGTTTCACCACGTGCGCATCCCAGATTTTATCAAATAATGTTTTTTGCATAAATATTTTGTTTTGTTGTTTTTGTTCGTCTTTCCGGCTGTTAAAGACAAGGCATGCCTTGTCTCTACATCTGCCGGGGTCGTTTGTTTATTATTCTGCCACCGGCAATTTATTCACGGCATCCAAAAATGCTTCCACGGATGCGGTGATGATATCGGTGTTGGCACCAAAACCATGATAAATCGTCGAATTATAATCGATTTGCATGTGTACTTTTCCAATATCGTCGCTGCCGCGGGTAATGGCCTGAACCAAAAATTCCTCAATAGTAACCTGACGATGGATGATTTGTTTCACCGCTTTGATAGCTGCATCAACCGGACCATTTCCTGCCGCTGTAGCATCAAACTTTTCGCCGGCAATATCCAGCCTGACAGAAGCCATCGGTTTGAGACTTTTTCCAGTTACCACCTGCAGATAATCGAGTTTAATCCGGCGTTCCTGGCGGGTTGCATCACCCACCAAAAGTGCCACATCATCGTCTCGGATATCTTTTTTCTTGTCGGCAAGACGCAAAAACTGTTCATAAACCTCATCCAGCTTCTCTTTTGTCAGTTCGAAACCCAGCAGTTCGAGCCTGTGTTTCAAAGCAGCACGACCACTGCGGGCTGTCAGCAAAATTGCCGATTCGTTGATACCCACATCGTTGGGGTCCATGATTTCGTAATTCTCGCGGTTTTTCAACACACCATCCTGGTGAATACCCGAAGAGTGCGCAAAAGCATTTCGCCCCACCACTGCTTTGTTGGGCTGAACCGGCATGTTCATCAATGTTGAAACCAAACGACTTGTGCGGTAAATATTTTTTGTATTGATGCCTGTGTCGATTCCCAGCACGGCATAACGGCTTTTCAAAATCATCACCACCTCTTCCAGTGAAGTGTTTCCTGCGCGTTCGCCAATGCCATTGATGGTAACTTCGGCCTGGCGGGCACCATTGATAACGCCGGCAATGGTGTTGGCTGTTGCCATTCCAAGGTCATTGTGGCAATGGGTTGAAATGGTGGCTTTGTGGATTCCTTTTACATTTTCAACCAGGTATTTAATCTTTTCACCATATTCATAAGGTAGTGTATAACCGGTTGTATCAGGAATATTCACAACAGTTGCACCGGCTTTAATCACCGCTTCGATAACACGTGCAAGATATTCGTTTTCGGTACGGCCGGCATCTTCGGCATAAAACTCCACATCTTCCACATATTTTTTGGTATATTTCACGGCTTCAACAGCACGTTCAATAATTGCCTCGGGATTGGAGTTTAGCTTGTGGTGAATGTGCCAGTACGATGTTCCGATTCCCGTATGAATACGCCCTTTTTTGGCATATTTTAGCGATTCGGCAGCCACATCAATGTCTTTCTGTACTGCGCGGGTCAGGGCACAAATGGTTGGCCATGTCACCGCTTTTGAAATTTCCACCACTGATTCGAAATCGCCCGGGCTTGAAATCGGGAATCCGGCTTCAATCACGTCAACGCCCAGTTCCTGCAACGTCCTGGCCACTTCAATCTTTTCAACCGTATTCAACTGGCAACCAGGCACCTGTTCGCCATCACGCAAGGTTGTGTCGAAAATAAAAAGTCTGTCACTCATATAATTTATTATTGATGATTTATTACTTATTATTTATTATTTGCTATTAACGGAAGACCGGAGACGGGAGTCCGAAGCTGGAAACAATTCTTCCGCCATTTTCACACCGTTCTTTTTTACTTCCATTTTTCTAATTCTTATATAGTTCTTTTTGTTCTTCTTTTTCTTCTGACTTCGGTCTCCCGACTCCAGACTTTCTTGTATGAAAAAAGCCACCCTCTTTACTGAGAATGGCTTTATTTTATTTTAAATATCCTTTTACAACATACCATTCTCAGTTACTCCCTGTTTAGAAGAATAATACCGAGAAGAATAATAATGTTGTTTGTTAAACTCATGTTTTGCTTATAAATTCGACGCAAATATGATAATATTTTTTAAAAATGAAAATCAAAGTTGGTTTTTTTCTTATAAAAGTTAATATAAAGAGAATATTATCTGATTTTGTTACTAAAAGGCAATACTTCCCTCTAAAAAGAATAGATTCCTCACTATGTTCGGAATGACAAGGTTTTAACTGGGTTGAAAGAAAGAGAAGAAGTTTGACAGCAAAGCCATAAAACTTCTTCTCTTTCAACTTAAATACAAATGAATTGAACCTCTGAGTTTTCTGAATTCAAGCATTATCGTATTCTTCCATTCACGCATTCACGCATTCATGCATTATAGCATTCATGCAATCTTACTCCTTAATCCCAATCTGGTCAAAAATGAAAGCGTATTCCAATGCAATGTCCTTGATATAGTCAAAACGCCCGGATGCACCGCCATGACCGAATTCCATATTGATATGGAAAATCAGCGGATTGGTGTCGGTTTTCATTTCGCGGAGTTTGGCCACCCATTTTGCAGGTTCGAAATATTGCACCTGCGAATCGTGCAAACCGGTTGTAACCAGCAAAGCCGGGTAATTCTGGGCTTTTACATTGTCGTATGGCGAATATGATTTCATATAGAAATAATAGGTTGAATCTTTCGGATTGCCCCATTCATCAAACTCACCAGTGGTTAACGGAATGCTTTCGTCTAACATGGTGGTTACCACATCCACAAACGGAACAGCGGCAATAACACCTTTATACAATTCCGGCTTCAGGTTGATGATGGCGCCCATCAGCAAGCCACCCGCACTGCCGCCCATGGCAAAAAGTTTTCCGGCGTTGGTGTATTTTTCATCAATTAAAAACTGGGCACAATCGTTAAAATCGGTGAAGGTGTTCATCTTTTTCAGCAGTTTTCCATCTTCGTACCATTGGCGTCCATAAATCTGGCCTCCGCGAATGTGGGCAATTGCATACACAAAACCACGGTCGAGCAGCGGCAAACGCGATGAGCTGAAAGTCGGTTCCATTTCGTAACCATACGAACCATAACCGTAAATCAGCGCCGGGTTGTTGCCATTTTTCTCCATTCCCTTTTTGTAAACAATGGATATCGGAATCTTTGTTCCGTCGCCGGCAGTGGCATAAATCCGTTTGGTTTCGTAGTTGTTTTTATCGAAACCACCCAGCACTTCCTGCTGTTTCAGTAAGGTACGCTCTTTGGTTTTCATATCGAAGTCAAAAGTCGAAGTCGGAGTGGTCATTGAAGTATATCCAAATCGAAACACTTCGGAATTGAAATCAACGTTTGTCCCTGAGTAAGCAGTGTAAACTTCTTCTTCAAAATCGATATAATATTCTCCTCCCTGCCACGGCATCACGCGTAATTTGGTGATTCCTTCCACTTTTTCAGATGCCACAAGGTAGTTCTGGAAAATATCGAAATCTTCAAAATAAACATCGGCACGGTGTGGAATCACATCCACCCAGTTTTCTTTGGTGGTTTTGGCAACCGGTGTTTTTACCAGTTTAAAATTGAGTGCATCGAGGTTTGTTCGAATATAAAAGTAGTCGCCAAAATGGTCAACAGCATATTCAAGTCCGCGGGTGCGGGGCTGAATGATTTTGAATTCGCCATCCGGGGTGTTGGCATCCAGAAATCGAAATTCAGAAGTGAGCGTACTCTCGCTGCCGATAATCAGGTATTTCTCCGATTTGGTTTTGTACACAAAAGCGTTAAAAGTTTCGTCGTCTTCGTAAAAGACCTCCACATCGCTCGAAACCGGCGTTCCTAAAACATGTTTCATCACTTTTTCCGAGCGCAGTGTCACGCTGTCTTTCAGCATATAAAAAACAGTTTTGTTGTCGTTGGCCCAGGTGGCACCACCGGTTGTCATCGGAATCTGGTCAGCCAGCAGTTCGCCGGTTTCGAGATTTTTGAAATAAATCGTATAATTTCTGCGGCTCACGGTATCCACGCCATAAGCAAGGATTTTGTTATCGGTACTTACCGAGCTACCTCCAATAGCATAATAGTCAAACCCCTCGGCCATCTGGTTTACATCCAGCAAAACTTCTTCCGGTGCTTCCAGACTTTCCTTTTTCCGGCAAGAAACATAGTACTCTTTTTCAGCTACCGTGCGTGTGTAATAATAGTAACCATTCTTTTTATATGGCACCGACTCATCCTGTTGTTTGATTTTCGATTTGATTTCTTCAAAAAGCTTGTCCTGCAACGGTTTTGTGTGTTCCATCATGGCATCTTTGTAAGCGTTTTCTGCTTCCAGATAAGCAATCACTTCCGGATTTTCACGCTCATTCAGCCAGTAATAATTATCGATTCGGGTGTCGCCGTGCATGGTCAATTCTTTGGGAACCTTTTTAGCTACCGGCGGTTTTACTTCCGCTTTTTGGGTGCAGGCGGCAAAAGCCAATGCCAGCGCGGCAACCAACAGCGTTTTTCCTTTTAAACTGAAATTAAATCGTTTTTTCATATTGATTATTTTTAAATGAAACTCCTACTGAATGCTACCTGATAGCAAACAAACAGTTAGTAACTTGATTTCAGTTTTTGTTACTGAATCAACAAAAAACTGTCAGATTGAATTAACGCCCGGAACAATCAATTGTTTATTGCACACCAAACAAATATTGCCCTGGTTTCAGTTGCAGGACAAACCCATTTTCACTGGTTTTTGATACAGAAATTCCTTTGTTTTCAAAAAGTGATTTTCCGTTTTCCTTAATTTCCGAAGCCGTTAAAACCAATGTAGCCGTGCTTCCTGCCGGAATTTCGACCTTATATTCAACCGTTTTTCCGGTTCTTTTCCAGGCAGAAACAATTTTTCCGTACGGTCCGTTATGCGATGCGCTGAAATGACTTAACCCACTCACAAAATTGGGTTTCAGGATGACAATTTTGAATCCGGGCTGCTCCTCATTGGGGAAAATACCGCCAAGCGCCTTGAATAACCAGGCATTCACTTCGCCAAACATGATGTGGTTCATCGAAATATCGCTTAATGCATCCAGCGGCCAGTTTTCGTAAAAAGTAGTGGCACCGTTTACAATCCACCATCCCCACGACGGGTAGGTTTCCTGTGAAGCCACTTTGTAAGCCAGGTCGGCATAACCGTTTTCGCTGAGCGCATTCAGAATGGTTTTTGTTCCCAGCAAACCCACATCTAAATGCGCGTTGTCGGCTTCCACTCTTATGGCCAGGTTTGCAGCCACTTTTGCCACCAGGTTTTCGGGTACAATTCCCCATTTCAGGGCTGCAGACAATTCCGTTTGGTAGCCGCTTCCGTAAATTCCGGTTTCGGTATTGAGATATTTTTTATTGATGGCATTTTTTATTTTCTCAGCCAGTTTGAAATAGGTTTCTGCGTCGCCGGGTTTGTTCAAAAGAGCGGCGGTTTTTGCCAGAATCTGCGCATCAACAAAATAGTAAATAGAGGAAGTAAATTCTTTGGGTGTCTTTGATTTTACCGGCACCCAGTCGCCAAGTCCCCAGTCGGTAATTCCGTCGGGACTGATGCTCGTAATGTGGTCAACATACCTTTTCAGGTTATCGTAATTGTCGTTCAGAATTTTTTTGTCGCCATAAAAAAGATAAATATTCCACGGAATAATGGCAATGGTGCTGGTCCAGTCGGGCCCGTTTGCCCAATGATAGCCCCACCCGCTTGTGGGAATGATTGCCGGCAGAATACCATTTGGCAACTGCTCGTCGCGATGGTCGGCCAGCCATTTTTCATACACGGTGATTGCATCGTAATTGTACAAACCGGTTTCAATATTGATTTGGGCGTCGCCAGTCCAGCCGTTTTTTTCGCGCTGCGGACAATCGGTCGGGTAGCCAAAAAGATTGGAAAGATAGGAAGCATTGGAAGCTTTCCACATTTTATCAATCACCGGATTTGATGAATTCAGCTCACTGACCGGTGGCACATCGCTGTGCATAAAATACGCCGTCATGCTTTCTTTTTTTAGTTCAACGGGTTTGTCGGCAGTAACCTCAACGTACTGAAAACCTTTGTAATTGAACAATGGCATAAACTCCTCGTTACCTTTTCCTGACAAAATAAAAATATCGGTCTGAAACGGGTCGGTGTCGTCGGTTGGGCGATAGTGCACATCAATGTTCGACATATCAGCAAAACCATCCTTTCCCAATCGTTCTGCATGTTTCAGCCGCAGCGTAGTTCCGGCAGGTCCCGAAACGATGATTTTACTGACACCGGCAATATTTCTCCCGAAATCAAAAAGCCAGGTACTGGCATTCAGTTGCTTCATGTCAACCGCCTTCAGTTCCTCAACGTGACGAATGGGAGCCAGCGCCTGTGCAGTGATATTTTGTGACGGAGCGTTTGTCAACAGCGGTTTTTTCCATTTCGAATCATCAAAATCCGGCAAATTCCAACCGGGCTGTTCCAGCCGTGCATCGTAATGTTCTGCTGTGTAAATGCTGTTAAAAACCAGCGGCCCGGTAGCTGTTTTCCAATCATCACCCGACGAAATTGTTTGCTCCGAACCATCTTCAAACCTGATTTTCAAATCGAAACAAAATCGTGGTCTGGCGCGCCACGGCGCTTTATCGAAATACCAAACCGCGGTGGATTGGTGGTTGTACCAGCCATTTCCCAACAAAACTCCGATGGCATTTTTTTCATTTTTGATTAATTCAGTAACATCATAAGTGACATAAAACGTTCTGCGGTCGAACCGGGTGTACATCGGGTCGAGCCGGTGATTGCCAGCCTTTTGACCGTTAATATACAATTCATACAAACCGGCCACAGCAATGTAAGCACGCGCCGAAACCACTTTTTTATCTGTGTCAAATGTCTTTCTGAAATAAGGCGCCGGTTTCAGGTTATAATCATAAGTATCAGTTATCCAGCTTCCTTTCCAGTTTCGCTGGTCCATCATTCCTGTTTCAAAAGAGGCCACTTCCGAAAGTGCCGACCGCTCCCCTTTCTTACTTTGAATTTTTACTGCCCAGAAATATTTTGTAAACGGAACGAGTTTTTCGCCCTCATAAATAACCAGTTGTTTATCGCTTTTTACGATGCCCGAGTTCCAGATTTTGCCGGTTCCGCTGGCGACTTCTTCAGCGTTTGTCCCAACAAAAACCTGATAAGCAGCCTGCAAAACGTCCGGTTCTCCAGCAGAAAGCTGCCATGTTAACCGCGGATTTGGATTGTCAATTCCAATCGGATTTACCAAGTGTTCGGTATGCAGGTTAACGGGTCTCACACTTGCAAAAACTGATGTAATTCCTGCAAAAATCAAAAGAAAAAAAACGATAAATGATTTTGTTGACATAAAACTGATTTCTAATTTATTAAAGGAGCTGTTAACCCATAAGCTATTCAACGCAAAGGGCGCGAAGAATGTCGCAAAGAGCACAAAGTCAGATTAATTCACTTATATAAAAATTGTATTCCTTACGTCCCCATTCACGCATTTTAGCATTTATGCATTCACGCATTAAAAACTACCTGTGAAACTCCTGCGAGATAAATTTTAGTCCGTCGTACAAACCGGTGCGCCAGTAGCTCCATTCGTGGCCGCCGTTGCGAACCCTGTATTCATGCGGGATTCCAAGGTCGCGCATTTTTACGTGCAGGGCCGAATTTCCCTTATACAGAAAATCGTCGTCGCCACAATCGATATAAAACCGCACCGATTTGATTTTGTCTTTTTCAACACTATTCAGTAAATGTAGCGGACTGTAAGCTTTCCAATATTCGCTAACACCACTTGCAGGTTTCGGTCCGTAAATACTGCCGAAATAGTGGTCGAACTGACTGTTTTTCTCCACTTCTTCGTCGGTAAAAGTGCCGGCACTCATGGCCACACACGACGAAAAAAGTTCGGAATGACGCAGCGAAAGCAGCAAAGCGCCGTTGCCACCCATCGACAAACCGGCGATTGCCCTGAACTGTTTCTGCGGACGGATACGGTATTGTTTTTCAATAAACGGAATAAACTCTTTGATAAACATGTCTTCCCACGGGTCTTTGCCATCAAAACTGTTGGCATACCAGGTTACTTTTCCATCGGGCATCACAATAATACACGAAGTCGCATCGCCCGATGCAATGGCTTTATCAGCCACCGAATTGGCTTCGCCAAACTGAATCCAGCCGGTTTCATCATCAGAATAACCATGTAAAAGATATAATACAGGATAACTGCGATTCGAGGACTCATAATCAGCCGGCAGATAAACCGAATATTCCACCGGATAGCCAACCAGTTTGCTTTCAAACTTCAGTGATTCAAGCACTTTTCCGGTCTGTGAAAAAACCGGTACAGCAAACACTAACAAAAATAAAAAGGCCAATAATCTGTTCATAAATTCAGTTGTTTTAAGATTTCAACAAATCTAAGAATTACACGGTGAAGGCAGGATAATTGATTCCGTTTTTTCGGTAGTCGCCATTAATTTTTTTATGTTTGAAACAGAAACCTGTTTTTTAAACTTTCACTAATGAAAAAACTTTCGGTACTGATTGTTTTATCCGTTTTCCTGCTTGTTTCCTGCACAAAAACCCGGAATGTTGCTGAGTTCAAAACGGATAGTTTTTTAATCGGAATTTCGGGGAAAGGCACCATTTCCAGTCTGAAAGATATCAAAAATGGAAAAGAATACCTGGCAACCGATACCATCTCCCCGTTGCTTTCGTGCCGCGTTGATTCAGTAATGATTTACCCGGTTTCAGCGGCCTTTGAAAACGGAATCGTTACCATTCAGTTTCCTGAACAAATGGAAGCGAAAATCAAAGTGGAGGAAAAACCCGGTTACGTCACCTTTGAACTGACCGAATTTTCATCCAATGACAAAGTAGAACTGGTGGTTTGGGGACCGTTTCCAACAAAAATCAAACAGATAATTGGTGAAACCGTGGGCGTAGTGCGCGATTCGGCTTTTGCCATCGGGTTGCAGGCACTCAACCCGAAAACGCTGGGTGGCTACCCGTGGACCGACAATGACTGCACCCCGCAGTTCGATATTTTTGAACAGGAAGATTATTCCGATTTAAGCGAAGCCAACAAACGCGAGACTCTATACAGGATTGAAGCCGCCAAACCGGAGAAATTCGGAAGCACGTTACAAGCCTATTGCCGCAATCGCTCTAAAGAAAGAATCATTGAAAACCTGAGTCACAAAAAATATGTTTCACCGGTTTTTGACGATGGCGGCATCATCGGGTCGAAAATTGCACTGTTTGGCTGTCCGGTTGAAATGGCGCTGGAAACAATTGGTAACATTGAAACCGGCGAAGAACTTCCCCACCCTACAATCGACGGTGAATGGGGCAAAACAGCAAAATCTGCTTCGGCAGCTTATCTTATTTATGATTTTAGTGAAGCAAACATTGATAAAGCAATTGAATACACAAAAAAAGCCGGGTTGCGATACTTATATCATTCGGGACCATTCAAAAACTGGGGGCATTTCGAACTGAATCCGGCAGCTTTTCCAAACGGTTGGGACGGACTTAAGATGTGTGTTGAAAAAGCTCAAAAAGAAGGTATCCATGTTGGTGTTCACACGCTTTCCAACTTTATCACCACCAACGACCCGTATGTAACGCCGGTTCCCGACCCACGGCTGGCAAAAGTTGGTAGTTCGGTCATCGCAAAAAATATAGATGCAAATCAAATCGAAATAGAAGTTGAATCGCCTGATTTCTTCAATCAATATGAAAATAACAACCTGCACACGGTGATGATTGGCAGCGAGTTAATCCGTTACGAAACTGTTTCAGAGCAAGCGCCGTGGATTTTAAAAAATTGCGAACGGGGTGCCTGGAGGACACAAAAATCGGCGCATGAAAAAGGGGCTGCCATCAGTCTTTTGGCCGACCATGGTTACAAGGTTTTTCTTTCCAACCCGGAACTCAGCATCGAAATCGCGGAAAAACTGGCTGAACTTTACAACTATTGCGGATTGCGCCAGATTTCGTTCGATGGACTGGAGGGCAACCGTTCAACCGGTATGGGAAATTATGGCGAGATACTATTTACAACTACCTGATGGAATCAGCTTTCGGAAGAAGTAAAAAAACACACCATTATCGATGCCAGCCGCACCACTCATTATTTCTGGCACATTTACAGCCGAATGAACTGGGGAGAGCCCTGGTACGCCGGGTTCCGCGAGAGCCAGACTGAATACAGGCTGAAAAACCAGGCCTATTTTCAGCGCAACCTGATGCCCGGGATGCTGGGCTGGTTCAGCATGCGCGAAAACACACCCGTTGAAGACATTGAATGGATGCTCGCCCGCTCGGCGGCTTTTGATGCGGGTTATGCTTTTGTTACCGGCGACAGGCAACTCCAAACCAACGGGCAGGCACCAGAAATTCTGCAACTGATTGGCGAATGGGAAAAAGCACGGATGAGCAGCGCTTTCACGGCGGAACAAAAGGAAAAAATGAAAGACATTAATAATGAATTTCACCTTGAAACAACCGGTGAAAACAGTTGGAATCTCAGTCAGGTTTATTCCTACAAATTCAAACACGAAGACAAAGTAAAACAACCGGGCGAACCCTTGTTTTCAACCTTTAAATTTGAAACACAGGAAGTAAATTCGAATATCAGTTTTATTATTACTGCACAGGATGCAAAAATTAATTCAATCCGTTTTGAATTTAACAACTGCTGCGAAGTGAAAATTCCGGTTACGTTAAAAGCAGGCGAATCGATTCGTTATTCAGGTGGTCGAACTGCCGAAATTTTTAATAATCAACTACAAAAAATCAATGATTTTCAGGTCGATGAATCAAAACTGATGCTGGGAAATGGGAATCACTCCATCGCTTTTGATTGTGCTTTTTCTGAAAAAGGGAAGGAACCGGCTGCCAAACTGGAAATCAGGGTGAAAGGGAAAACGGAGGAAATAAGTGGAAAGTAATTGGGTGAATGGGTAATTGGGTGAATGAGTGAGTGCTTGAAAATGCATGGGATATAAATAGTACCCCGACACTTCGGGGGTAAATCGATAAATGGTAAATGCTAAAACATACGATTATATCGTCATTGGCTCCGGGTTTGGTGGCAGTGTGGCATCGCTTCGCCTTGCTGAAAAAGGGTATTCAGTACTGACCCTTGAAAAAGGGAAACGCTGGAAAACCGAAGATTTTCCCAAAACCAACTGGAATATCAAAAAGTACATCTGGCTGCCCGCTTTTGGCTTTTTTGGGTTTCAGAAACTCAATCTTTTCAAACATGCTTTTATATTGAGCGGCGCCGGCGTTGGCGGCGGAAGTCTTGTGTACGCCAACACGCTGATGGAGCCGCTGGATAGTTTTTTTACCAACAAACAATGGGGCGACCTGCAAGACTGGAAGACGGTATTGAAACCCTGTTACGAAAAGGCCGCGTTTATGCTGGGCCGTACAAAATTTACCGGCAAAAATACCGAAGATAAATTGTTGGAGGAAGTTGCAGTTGAAACCAGCAGAGGAGAAACTTTTGACAGTACGCAGGTGGCTGTCTATTTTTCTGACGACCAAACTCCGAAAGACCCCTACTTCGATGGGGCCGGACCACTGCGGAATCCTTGTACCCATTGTGCAGGCTGCATGGTGGGCTGCCGCGAAAATGCAAAAAACACACTCGACAAAAACTACCTGTGGCTTGCAGAAAAAGCCGGCGCTCGGATTTTACCCGAAACTGAAGTATGGAAGATAGAATTTGTAAATAATGAGTACCTGATTCACACCGGGAAAACAGGAGGAATATTCAGCAAAAACAGAAAGGTTTTCAGGGCAAAAGGACTTGTTGTTGCGGGAGGTGTTTTGGGAACCGTAAAATTATTACTGAACCAGAAACACAACCTGAAAACGTTACCAGGGTTGTCGGACACGCTGGGGAAAAATGTGCGAACCAACTCCGAAACACTGTGTACCGCCACTTTCGCCGACCGCAAGATGAACAACGGTATTGCCATCAGCTCCATTTTCAGTCCCGATGAAAACACCTCGGTGGAGGTGGTAAAATACCCGAATGGCTCAAACCTGATGCGCCTTTTGCTGACTATTGCCACCGACAAAAAAGGCAGTACAGGTTTACGCATCCTTCATTTTGCCGGAAAAGTATTTACCCATCCGGTGAAATTCCTGAAAATGATGTTCAACCGTCACTGGGCCGAAAACACCATCATTTTTCTGGTGATGCAAACCGTGGATACAAAAATGAATTTTGTATTGAAAAAGTGGCCTTTCAATAAAAGAATCACACTGAAAAATAATGGCACCGACAAAGTACAGGCGTATATTCCGGTTGGTCAGGAGGTGATGCATCGATACGCCCGCAAAGTGAATGCCCAACCACAAAACTCCACTGCCGAAATATTGCTGAACATACCGTCAACGGCACACATTCTGGGAGGTATTCCCATGGGTTCAACAAAAGAGACCGGTGTAATCGGCCCCGATTTTCAGGTGCATGGTTATCCGAAAATGTATGTTCTCGATGGTTCTGTTATTCAGGGAAATCTCGGCGTAAATCCCAGTTTTACCATCACCGCGCTGGCAGAGTATGCGATGAGTAAAATTCCGGCGAAAGGGTGATACGGTTTTCTAAATGCAACACCAAAATCTGTGCTGCAATCAATTAATAAAAAGGGATAGCATCGCCGAAAGCGATGCCATCCCTTTAAAACTTGCAAAACCGATTTCAGGTTTTATCTTTAAGCGAACTAAAAATCAAACTTGAATGATTGCTGTATTTATCGCCTATATTTTAGTGCTTATCGGGATTGTGATCTATTCGGCTCGCCGCTCAAGAACCAATACCGATTTTATTTTGGGCGGAAAAAAGATTTCGGGTTTTTCGCTGGCTTTGTCGGAAAGGGCAACCGGCGAGTCGGCATGGCTGCTACTGGGTTTAACGGGGCTTGCCTATTCCGAGGGAATGGCTGCAATCTGGGTGGCCATCGGGTGTGTTTCGGGCATTCTTGTTTTGTGGATTTTCCTTGCTGTTCCATTGCAAAAACTGGCAGCAAAAACAGAAGCGTTAACCGTACCTGCCTTGTTTTCGAAACAATTTCCCGGAAACAACCGCAGTTTTGGCGTGCTGTCGTCATTAATAATTATTTTCTTTTTCATTTTGTACATCGCGGCGCAATTCAGTGGCGCAGGCAAAATTTTTAACGACACCTTTCATATCGACCCGTTTTGGGGAATGGTCATCGGTTCAGGGCTTGTTACTGTTTATACCGTTTTGGGTGGTTTTATCACTGTGGTGGCAACCGATGTTTTTCAGGCAATTCTAATGGTTTTCACTTGCATTGTTTTGCCAATAATTGCGCTGATTATTGCTGCCTCATATAATATTGATATTGCACAAACCATTACCAAAGCCAGTTATACCGTGCAGCTAAATGCACAAACTGTAAATCAGGCCACCGGCGGATTAATGATTCTGAATGGATTGAGCTGGGCCTTTGGATACACAGGTCAGCCGCAGTTGCTGGTTCGGATGATGGCCATGCGAAGCAGGGAGGAAACAAGGCAAAGCCGCGGTGTCGCCATTCTTTGGACATTACTGGCTTACATCGGCGCATTCATGATTGGCATTATCGGGTACAAACTGGTACAGGCCGGAGCGCTGGGTGAAGCTGCTGCCATTGTTACTGCCGATGCCGAAAAAATAATGCCGGTTATGGTAATTACACTCATGAACCCAATCCTTGCCGGAATTCTTTTATCGGGGGCTGTTTCGGCGATGATGTCCACCGCATCATCGCAACTGATGGTGGTTTCATCGTCGATGACAGAAGACTTATACCTGCAATTGTCGAAAAAGAAGATGGAGGAAAAACGGTTGCTTTTGCTCAACAAAATGCTTACACTGGGTGTGGGTGTTGTCGGATTTGTGCTGGCCATTACGATGAAAGATACGGTTTATGGACTAGTATCGTATGCCTGGAGCGGTATCGGGGCATCATTCGGACCGGCAGTGATTTTGCTCCTGTTCTGGAAAAAATTATCGCGCGCCGGGGTGTTTGCCAGTCTGATTACGGGTACAGTTTCAGCTGTGGTTTGGAAAACATGGTTGCTTGAACCCACCGGAGTTTCAGAGCGGTTGGCTAGTTACCTGATTGCCTTCGGGGTGGCTGTCTTATTCAGCCTGATGTTTCCGGAGAAACTGAATTTTGAAATTAAGCGCTAAGTGAATTAAAACCGCTAAACATATAGCCCGCAGTTTATCCCTAAAAAGCCTGCGTGGTCACTCCCAAAATAATTTTCAACACCCCATTTATTTTCAGCAATCAGCAACAATATTCTCTTAAAAAGCTGCTTCAACCGCTTAATTATTCTTTTATCTTCGCACCTCTGATTTTTACAATTATGAAATTTACAGGCAAAACAATTTGGATAACCGGCGCTTCATCGGGCATTGGCAAAGCAGTAGCGCTGCTACTTTCGAAAGAAAACACCCATTTGATTCTTTCTGACATCAATGAAACCGGCCTGAAGGAAGTTGCTTTGGTTTGCGAAAAAAACAAGTGTACCACGCTGGTAGTGCCGATGGATTTGTCGGATGAAAAATCAGTTGTTAATGCAGCCCAATCAGTTTTGGATAAAAAACTTAAAATCGATTGTTTGTACCAGTTTGCCGGAATCAGTCAGCGTTCGCTGGTAAGCGAAACTCCCCTGTTTATCGACAGGAAGATTTTTGAAATCAATTTCTTTGGAGCGATTGCACTTACAAAAGCTGTTTTACCCGGAATGATAAAAAATGGCGGCGGACAGCTTGCGGTAACTTCAAGTCTTGTAGGCAAATTTGGGTTTCCGTACCGCTCTTCTTATTCAGCTACAAAACACGCTTTGCATGGTTTCTTCGAAAGCCTCCGTTCAGAAAATAAGCAAAATAATATTAAGGTTTCCATTTTTATACCCGGCCGGGTGCGAACCAATATTTCGGTGAATGCTATCACTAAAGACGGCACGGTTCATGGAAAAATGGATGCAGGCCAGGATACAGGTATCACCCCTGAAAAAGCTGCAGAAATTATCTGTCGGGGGTTGAAAAAAGAAAAAAAAGAGATTCTTGTTGGCGGAAAGGAACTGATTATGGTACACATCCGTCGCTTTTTCCCCAGGTTGTACTATTATTTATCATCACGAATTAAGAATTAGGCGTATGTCAATAAAAATCAATGGTATTCAGCAATTAGGCGTTGGAGTTGAAAATGTAAATGAAGCCTGGAAATGGTACCGACAGCATTTTTCGATGAACATCCGCATGTTCGAAGAAGAGGCAACTGCCGAACTGATGCTGGCACACACCGATGGAAAAACCCGCACCCGGCACGCTGTGCTGGCCCTGAATATGCAGGGCGGCGGCGGCTTCGAAATCTGGCAGCACACGGGCAAAAAGCCTGAACCCTGTCAATTTGAAATTCAACTTGGCGATTTGGGAATTAATATCGGCATACTGAAAACCGCTGATATCAAAGGGGCATTTCAAGCTTTCAAAAATTCGGGGCTGAATGTGTTAACCGAAATCAAAACCTGTCCCAACGGAAACGAGCACTTTTTCCTGAAAGACATTTACAATAATCTTTGGGAAGTCAGGAACGAAAAATGGGTTTTCAGATTAAAGGAAAAAGCATTGACCGGTGGAATTTTCGGTACTGTTATCGGGGTGAAAAACATAGAAGAAAGCCTGCCCGTTTACCAGAAAATTTTGCAATACGACAAAGTTGTTTACGATAAAACCGGTGTTTTTGAAGACTTTGCAGGAATTCCGGGAGGAGATAAAAAAGTTCGCCGGGTTTTACTGCAACATTCCAATGCCAGAACCGGCGCTTTCAGCCCGTTTTTTGGTCATTCGGTAATTGAACTGGTTCAGGTACTCGACCGCGAACCACAGGATATTTTCAAAGACCGCATTTGGGGTGACCCCGGTTTTATTCATTTGTGCTTCGATATCAACGGAATGGATGCCATACGTGAACAGGTAAAAGAAATTGGTTTCCCTTTTACCGTTGACAGTGCAAAAGCCATGGACACCTTTGATATGGGTGAAGCAGCTGGGAATTTTGCCTACATTCAGGCACCCGAAGGCACGCTCATAGAATTTGTGGAAACCCACAAAATACCGCTACTCAAAAAAGTGGGCTGGTACATCGACTTCAGAAAACGCGGTCATCACCCGCTACCCAACTGGATGCTCAACCTTTTCAGGTTTATGAAAGTAAAAGACTGAAAAAAGCCCACTCTGACTCCCCCGAGGGGGAGAAAAAAGAATACAGATTCCCTATTATTTCGACGAGAATTTATAAATGGTTGTTGACTGAAAAACCTCGCCCGGTTTTACCAACGTGGTTGGAAATTGTGGCTGATTCGGACTATCGGGGAAATGCTGCGTTTCGAGGCAAAAGCCTGTACGCTTGGTGTAGGCAACGCCCGACTTTCCTGTTTCAGCACCTCTTAAATGATTTCCTGTATAGAATTGTACGCCGGGTTCGGTGGTGAAAACCTCCATCAGGCGGCCACTTTCAGGTTCGTAAGCGCTGGCTGCAAAAGCAAGTTCGCTTTCTTTTTTATCGATTACATAGTTAAAATCGTACCCTCTCGCAAATTGAAGTTGCTGATGCGTCGAATCAATTCGTTCACCAATAGTATGTGGTGTTGTGAAATCGAGTGCAGTTCCACGGATCTCGGTAATTTCGCCGGTGGGTATCATAAACATATTCACAGGAGTGCTTTTAGCAGCTTTAATTACAACCACATGGTTCAGCACATCGCCATTGCCCTCGCCGCGCAAATTAAAATAGGAATGATTGGTGACATTGATATGACAAGCTTTATCAGTAATTACCTCATAATCAATTTTAAGTTCATTGTCTTCGGTAAGTGTATAAATCACTTTTGCTTTTTTGTTTCCTGGAAAACCAAACTCACCGTCAGGGCTTTCAAGTGTGAACACTGTTACATTACCATCTTTCTGAAAATCCCAGGCTTTACGATACCAACTGTCATTTCCTGAATGCAAACAACTTCGCCCATTGTTAGCAGGCAACTTATAGGTTGTTGTGTCAATTTTAAACTGGGCATTGGCAATTCGATTGGCAAATGGCCCCACAACCGCACCATGACTTGCACTATATTGCTGATATTCAGCAATCGATTTAAAACCCAAAACCACATCTGCCAGTTTTCCGTTCCTGTCGGGTGTGTAAACCGACACAATTTTTGCCCCGTAATTGGTGAGGGTTACCACGATTCCATTTTTATTTTCCATGGTAAACAAACGGGTGGGTTTGCCGTCAACAACAGATTCAAAATCAGCCTTATTGTAAGGGAATTTTATTGAATCGGCCTTTTGGCTTGAGCAATTTAAAAAGATTAAAACTGCCAGAATAAGAACCAGGTTCAGGTTTTTCATAGATTGTAATTTTAATTGATTGGTAAAAATACATTTTGGAATTTAAAATCCGATTAAAATGACAGGTTCAATGCCATTTTAATCATGTTTTATTTTTCACAGAAATGATTAATTTGCCAGAACCAAAAAATAAGAAATGGAATCAATCCGCGAGTTATACCGCATCGGACACGGGCCGTCGAGCAGTCACACCATGGGACCACGAAAAGCGTCGGAACGTTTTTTGCAGAAAAACAGACACGCCTGCCGTTTTGAAGTGATTTTATACGGAAGCCTCGCAGCCACTGGGCTGGGCCATTTAACCGACCGTGCCATAAAAGATGTTTTTCAGCAATTTCAATGTAACATTACCTGGGAACCAAAAACATTTTTGCCAAAACATCCGAATGCCATGAAACTTACGGCACTTGATTGCCTTGATAAAATTATTGATGAGTGGACGGTGTACAGCGTTGGCGGCGGAACCATAACCGACGATTTCACAGAAACTGAAACAAAACAGATTTACCAACACAAAAATCTGCAGGAAATTATGGACTGGTGCAACCAGAACGGCAAACAATACTGGGAATACGTGGAGGAAGTGGAAGGCCCCGAAATCTGGGGATTTCTTGAAGAGGTTTGGGATGCAATGAAAGATAGCATCGACCGCGGATTAAACCGCGACGGCGTTTTGCCGGGTGTGTTGAAATTGCCGCGCAAAGCACAATCGTACCACCTGAAAGGGAAAAATTATGCCACACCTTTTAAACGCCGGTCGCAGCTTTTCTCGTTTGCTTTGGCGGTGTCTGAAGAAAATGCATCGGGTGGAAAAATAGTGGCTGCCCCAACCTGCGGCGCTTGTGGCGTTTTACCTGCTGTTCTTGAATATGCACGTAAAGTTTATGATTCGGATAAAACTGCCATTCTGCGTGCGTTGGCAACTGCCGGTTTAATCGGAAACCTGGTGAAACAAAATGCATCTATTTCAGGAGCCGAAGTGGGTTGCCAGGGAGAAGTGGGAACTGCCTGCGCAATGGCGTCGGCGGCCTCGGCACAACTTCTGGGCGGGACCATTTACCAGATTGAATATTCAGCCGAAATGGGACTGGAACACCACCTCGGATTAACCTGCGACCCGGTGGCTGGATTGGTTCAGATTCCTTGTATTGAGAGAAATGCTTTTGCAGCCGAAAGGGCTGTGGCTCACACAACTTACGCCATCATTTCAGACGGACGGCATCGCATCAGTTTTGATGAAGTGGTGGAAACCATGTACAAAACGGGGGTCGATTTACAAAGTCAGTACCGCGAAACTTCAGAAGGCGGACTTGCCATGCTGAAAGCTATGCCAAAACATTAAGAAGATTAGAATGATGATGGTCAGAAGATTAGAATTTAAAAGCAAACCAAATACAAGAAAATTACGGACTTCTGCTTATTCTGACATTCTGATATTCTAATATTTGATTTCTACCATGTCGCCTTCTTTCCATTTGCGGGCAATCAGACAATATTCACCGGGCGTGGCAACATATTTTACATTCTTCTCGGTTACCGTGGCATTTTGGGCTTCTGCCGGGATGATAATATGCACTTCGATATAGCGTTTTTCCGTGGTGTTGAATTTCAATAGTAAACTATTTGAGCCTGTTAATTCCTGCGTAATCTTTACTTGTCCGCCTAGGGAATGAACATATTCAACCGACGAATTCACAAAAATATTGACAAAAATATGGTCAACGTTTTTGGTAAAAATGTAGGGAGCAAGTTTCTCTTCGGCAAGTTTTGTTTCTGGTGCACTTAAATTGATTATTTCCTCATAACCAAGTTTTTGCAATGCCTCGGCATAAACAGGTTTTCCGGTGATTTCGAGCAAAAAACCGGTTGTTTCAATCCACGCCGAAACACTTTCCAAACCGGTAAAATCAATCTTGCCTTTCTCCGACAACCAAAGCGATTCCATGGTTTCCACTGAAAAATCTGAGTCATGCTTCTCATATTTCGAAATATAAGTTTTAAGCTGCTGCATTTCACTGCTCAAACTTTGTATGGACAAACTATCAGCAACAGTCACTTCATTTTTAAAAATTGGCTGGTTCACTTTTACCGCAGACAAAGGCAACTTCTCACTTTTTTTCTCCGGAAACTGATTTTTTTCGGAACACGAGCATAAAAAGAGGGCGAAGATTGATAAAACGATTCCGAATATTTTATGCATACCAGGTTTTCAAAAGTTTAGTATCAATAACAGTTTTCAGGCAGTCAGGTTCAACAAATCAGCTATTCAGATAAAAATGTCTATTTTTGTGCGAAATCATTAAAATGCAAAAACAACGATTTTCATTACTAAATCACATTAATGCAATCGATTACGCCGAAGTCTGGCGCGATATCAAAGAATCGATTGCCGGTTCGGAGCGCGACTTTACCGAAACAAGGCTGGGCCGGGCTATTTTTATCCTTGCCGTTCCAATGGTTTTGGAAATGGTGATGGAATCGGTTTTTGCAGTGGTCGATATCTTTTTTGTTTCGAAACTCGGTCCCGACGCGGTTGCCACAGTTGGTCTCACTGAATCGGTGATGACAGTGGTGTACGCCATTGGCGTGGGTTTGAGCATGGCAACCACCGCACTGGTTTCGCGGCGCATTGGCGAAAAGAAACCCATAGAAGCTGGGAACGTGGCTTTTCAGGCAATTGTTGTCAGCATGTTTGTTTCGCTTTTTATAGCCATTCCCGGGGTGATTTTTGCCAAAGAATTCTTAATTCTGATGGGTGCAACTCCCGAAATGGCCGAAAAAGGTTATTTATATCCAGCCGTCATGTTTGGCAGCAACGTGGTTATCATGTTGCTTTTTATCATCAATGCCGTGTTCCGCAGCTCGGGCGATGCAGCCATTTCGATGCGGGTCATGTGGTTCGCCAACATTATTAATATTATTCTCGACCCGCTACTGATTTTTGGTATCGGGCCATTTCCTGAGCTGGGAATCATGGGTGCAGCCGTCGCTACTTCGATTGGAAGAGGTTTAGCAGTTGTGTATCAATTTTATTTGCTTTTCAAAGGAAATCACCGGATTCAGCTTCATTGGGATAGTCTGAAAATCAGGCTTTCAGTAATGATGCAACTCATAAAAATTTCTGGTGGCGGCATTCTGCAAAATCTTGTGGCCACCTCAAGCTGGATTTTTCTGGTCAGAATTATCGCTGTGTCAGGTGCTTCGGCATTGGCGGGTTATACAATTGCCATCCGTATTGTGATTTTTCTTTTGCTGCCTGCCTGGGGTTTGAGCAATGCTGCGGCAACACTCGTCGGGCAAAACCTCGGAGCAAAAAAACCCGACAGGGCTGAAAAAGCAGTGTGGGCAACGGGCATTGTAAATATGTTTTTTATGGGTTCGCTCGGCTTGCTGTTGTTCCTGTTCCCCTCTTACTGGATTGGACTTTTTATCGATGACCCTGCTGTTGTTGAAAATGGAATTCTTGCTTTGCGTATTATCAGTTCCGGCTTTCTTTTCTATGCACTTGGAATGGTGATGATGCAGGGATTTAATGGCAGTGGCGACACAACCACGCCCACTATAATCAATTTATTCAGTTTCTGGCTTTTTGAAATTCCGCTGGCCTGGTTTATGGCAATTGTATTAAATATGGGTTTGGAAGGAGCCAGCTTTGCGATTGTCATCGCAGAATCATTTCTTGCTTTAACCGCATTTTTGCTTTTCAGAAGGGGAAAATGGAAACTGAGGGAGGTTTAAAAAGTCGGGAGTCCGAAGTCCTGAGTTGGAAGTAATAAAAACTCAAACTAAATTAGTTACTATGAAAGCATATAAAACCGTTGATGAGTACATTCTCAATGCTCAATTCGGAAAAGAAATTCTCATCGTATTAAGGGAAATACTGCGTTCAACCGAACTGACCGAGACAATAAAATGGGGCGGCCCGGTTTATACCATCAACGACAAAAACGTAATTGGACTGGGGGCGTTTAAATTGTACGCCGGAATGTGGTTTTACCAGGGTGTTTTTCTGAATGACGAAGCCAAAGTTCTGATAAATGCGCAGGAAGGTACCACAAAAGCACTGCGACAGTGGCGTTTTACCTCGGTGGATGAAATCGATGATAAACTCGTTTTACAATATGTTGGCGAAGCGATTCATAATGCAAAAGACGGAAAAGAACTCAGGCCCGACCGCAACAAAAAGCTCTTGATTCCCGGAGAACTTCAAACTGCTTTTGATAATGACAAAAACCTTGAAAAAGCATTTCTGGCATTTACCCCCGGTTGCCAGCGTGAATTTGCCGGTTATGTGACCGAAACCAAACGTGTTGAAACCCGCGAAACCCGCGTGCAGAAAATTATTCCCATGATTCTGGGAAAAAGAGGACTTAATGATAAATACAAAAAGTAGTTTTCGATTCGTGAGCTGATGACTAATTTTTAAATAGCAACTCTTAAACAAAACATTTCAATTCCTGTTATTCATACAAAATTAAAGCAATGAATAACAACAACATCGATATCAGTTATCATTCGGGCGTTTACACGTTAAAAACCCAACAAATATTACCGATTTCATTGGAAAAAGCCTGGGAATTTTTCTCTAACCCGGGCAACCTGGCAAATATTACCCCGAAAGAAATGGGGTTTATCATCACTTCTGGCACACCTGAACAAATGTTCGCCGGCCAGATAATCACTTACAAAATCGGGATTTTACCAGGCATCAAAAGCAACTGGGTAACTGAAATTACACAGGTAAAAGAAAAAGCATTTTTTATCGACGAGCAGCGGTTTGGCCCTTATAAAATGTGGCACCACGAGCACCATTTCAAACCTACGGACAATGGAGTTCTTATGAAAGACCGGGTAACTTTTAAAATTCCGTTGGGCATTTTGGGCCGATTGGCTTACCTACTTTTCATCAAAAGAAAACTTTATCAAATTTTCAGTTTCAGGACACAGACACTTATCAAATATTTTAATTAGTGCTATTTTCAGCAAAATTTTACTTCATGAAAGCGTCTTATTTTTTGCTGTTTTTCATCATCGGAATTTCATCCTCCGGATTTGCTCAAACAAAATTGAATTTAGATGAGCATAAAGCTGAATACCTTTATCATTTCGCGTTTGAATGTATCGACCAGGAGTACCCGAATAAACCCGGCGAAGTTTTAGGCGACGACAACTACCTAGTTCCTCCCCGACTTCAGCACCCGGCGTTTTATGGTTGTTTCGACTGGCATTCATCGGTTCACGGACATTGGGCGCTGGTTACCATTCTCAACACTTTTCCTGATTTTTATCAGAAAGATTCAATCTGGCAAAAAATCAGCAAAAATATTACTCCTGAAAATATCCAAAAAGAAATCGATTTTCTGAACGACAAGCACAACAAGGATTTTGAGCGAACTTATGGTTGGGCCTGGCTGTTGAAATTAGATGAAGCGCTGCGCGAATCAAAATCACCTGAAGCTGTTGAAATTCACAAAAATCTGTTACCGCTTGTCGATTTGATTTCAGCAAAATTCATGGAGTTTCTCGACAAACTGAATTACCCGATTCGCGTGGGAGAACACCCGAATACCGCTTTCGGGATGAGTTTTGCGTACGATTATGCAAAAAAGTACGATGCAAAACTGGCAGCTAAAATCGAAGCAAAATCCCGTCAATATTATCTGAATGATTGTGGCTGTCCGCTCACCTGGGAACCAGGCGGTTTTGATTTCCTCTCGCCCTGTTTGCAGGAAGCCAGTTTGATGATGAAAATTCTTCCTGAAAAAGAATACAAAAAATGGCTCAAAGAATTTATGCCAGGTTTTGTAAAAAATCCGGCCAAATACCTTGAAATTGCTGTTGTTACCGACCGCTCCGACGGAAAACTGGCACACCTCGACGGATTAAATTTCAGCCGTGCCTGGTGTCTTTTTGAATTGGGAAAAGCTTTGAATAACCAAAAAATGATTGATTTGGGAGAACGCCATTTTAATTACAGTTACGAAAAAATGGATACGGGCGAATATGCCGGTGCCCACTGGCTGGCATCGTTTGCATTATATGCGGCCTCTCCCAACCTCTCCAGAGGAGAGGAGTAAAGAATTGCCGTTGGCTTCAGCCAACGGTTACTGAAATAAAATGATATTTAGGGCTTTAGCCCAATATTTATGTTTTGAAAAATAGAAAATATGGATATTCAGGTAAACGACAAAGTTTTTATGGTAGCTGCAGCCAGCAAAGGACTTGGCTATGGAATTGCCCGCGAACTGGCATTGAACGGCGCCATTGTGTGCATTGCCAGCCGCACAAAAGCAGAGATTGAGCAAGCGGCCGAAAACCTAAGAAAAAAAACCGGCGCCACCATCCTTGCCTCGGTTTTTGATGCTGCCAATGCTCAATCAATAAAAAACTGGATTTCTGAAGTGGAGACAGCTTTTGAACGCATCGACGGGTTGGTGGTAAATGCCGGTGGTCCGCCTCCCGGAAACTTTGACGATTTTACCGACGAACAATGGCAATCAGCTTTTAACCTCACTTTAATGAGCGCCGTTCGCTTAATCCGCGGGGTTTTACCTACGCTGCGAAACGGAGGCGGAGGTTCAATTCTTACGATTACTTCCATGTCGGTAAAAGAACCGATTCAACGGTTACTGCTTTCCAATGTTTTTCGTTCGGGAGTTACCAGCCTGGTAAAAAGTTTGTCGGTTGAACTGGCCAAAGACCAAATCAGGGTAAACAACCTTATGCCTGGCCGCATCGACACCGACCGGGTAAAATCGCTGGACGCCAATATTGCAGAAAAGGCAGCTGTTTCAGCCGAAGAAATCAAAAAAGGATTTGAAGCCACCATTCCGCTTGGGAGGTATGGAACCATTGATGAATTTGGCAAAGCCGGGGCATTTTTGCTTTCACCGGCTGCTTCGTACATAACTGGAGTGAGTTTGGCAGTTGACGGGGGAATAATGAAAACTGTGTGGTAGAAGAAAGTCAGAAGTCGGGAGACCGAAGTCGGAAGAAAAAAGCAATAAAAAAGCCCTGACGGTACCGTCAGGGCTTTTGTTTATTTCACCTTTGAAAAATCTGTTCTTCTTATTTTACTTTGTTTACGATTGCTTTGAACGCTTCAGGCTGGTTGAGAGCCAGATCGGCCAACACTTTGCGGTTGATCTCGATTTCGTTCTTTTTTAACAATCCCATGAATTGTGAATAGGACATTCCTTCCAAACGGGTGGCAGCGTTAATACGCTGAATCCACAATGCACGGAATAATCTTTTTTTCACTTTCCTGTCGCGGTACGCATACTGCTGGCCTTTTTCCCAGGTATTTTTTGCAACCGTCCACACATTTTTACGGGAACCGAAATAACCTCTGGTCTTTTTCAGTAAATTTTTTCTCCGGGCCCGTGATGCTACATGATTTACACTTCTTGGCATACTTTTTCTTTTTTTTGATAACCGGCGGCCTGTTTTTATTACGAAAACCGACTCTTTATTTTTGCCTGATTATCTGGTTAATTACTTGTTTTACCTTTTCGCTTAAAAGGATTTTTGTTTTTGCAATCCGTTTGCCAACGGATTATTTCATGCCCAACATCAGTTTAACGTTACTCTCGTTGGTTTTGTCAATGGTTTTCCAATAACCGAGATTGCGTTTGCGTTTTGTTGATTTTTTAGTCAAAATGTGACTTTTGTAGGCATGTTTCCTTTTAATTTTACCTGTTCCGGTGAGCCTGAAACGTTTTTTGGCTCCGGAATTCGTCTTCATTTTTGGCATATTCCTACTTTAAATTAAATGGTTTCAAAGAACTTATGATTTCTTCTTCGGTGAAATAAACATCGTCATTCTTTTGCCTTCGAGTTTTGGAAGCTGTTCAACTGCGCCAACATCTTCAAGTCCTGTGGCTAATTTCAGCAGTAAAATTTCGCCTTGTTCTTTAAAAAGAATTGAACGTCCTTTAAAGAATACAAAGGCTTTTACTTTTGCGCCTTCCTTTAAAAACTTCTCGGCATGTCGGAGTTTAAAATTGAAATCGTGTTCATCGGTTTGTGGCCCGAACCTGATTTCTTTTACAACTACCTTAACAGTTTTGGCTTTCATCTCTTTTTGTTTCTTTTTCTGCTGATAAAGAAACTTTGAGTAATCAATAATCTTGCAAACCGGTGGTTCGGCTTTTGGCGAAATTTCCACCAAGTCCAGCTCCAACTCTTCTGCAAGTTTCAGCGCATCACGTAAAGCAAAAATTCCCGGTTCCGGAATATTATCGCCTACTAATCGTACCTGTGGTACCCTGATTTTATGATTTAACCTGTGTTGAGGCTCCTGCTCTGCTTTTGGTTGAGGTCTCTGGCCTCTGTTGTTAATAATAGCTATTTTAAATTCCTCCTAAATTAGTTATACAATCCTGATAATTGATCTCTCACTTCCTTAACAAGCAAATCAGCGAATTCGCTGATTTTCATAATTCCCATATCTCCTTCACCTTGCCGGCGAACCGAAACGGTTTCTGTTTCAGCCTCATTTTCACCAACAATCAGCAAATAAGGAATACGTTTTAACTCGTTGTCGCGTATCTTCCTACCAATCTTTTCGTTACGTTCGTCAACGACGGTGCGAATATCGGAAATATTTAATAAATCTGAAACTTTTTTAGCATAATCGTTATACTTTTCACTGATTGGTAAAACTACCGCCTGCTCGGGTGTTAGCCACAACGGGAATTTTCCGGCAGTGTGTTCAATCAAAACAGCAACAAATCTTTCCATCGAACCAAACGGTGCGCGATGAATCATTACCGGGCGGTGACGCTGATCATCGGCACCAATATATTCAAGCTGAAAGCGTTCAGGCAAATTATAATCAACTTGAATAGTTCCTAACTGCCAATTACGCCCCAGGGCATCTTTTATCATAAAGTCGAGTTTCGGTCCATAAAATGCTGCCTCGCCCAGTTCGGTCACTGTATTCAGTCCTTTTTCCTGACAGGCTTCAACAATCGCCTGTTCGGCTTTGTCCCAGTTTTCGGGAGTACCGATGTATTTTTCCGGCTTTTTCGGGTCACGCAACGAAATCTGTGCGGTATAATTTTCAAAATTCAACGCTTTGAAAATGATGAAAATAATATCGATAACTTTTTTGAATTCCTCTTTTAACTGGTCGGGACGACAGAAAATATGTGCATCGTCTTGTGTAAAACTCCGCACGCGAGTTAGACCGTGCAACTCACCACTCATTTCGTAACGATAAACTGTACCAAATTCAGCCATACGAATAGGCAGATCTTTGTAAGATTTTGGCTTCACTTTGTAAATCTCACAGTGATGCGGACAATTCATCGGTTTCAGCAAATATGATTCACCTTCTACCGGAGTTGAAATGGGCTGAAAAGAGTCTTTTCCATATTTCTCGTAATGACCCGAGGTTTTATACAATTTTACATCACCAATGTGCGGTGTCATTACCTGTTCGTAACCATATTTTTTCTGAACTTTCTGAAGGAAATCCTGCAGTTGCATACGGAGCTGCGTTCCTTTGGGTAACCAAAGCGGTAAACCCTGACCAACAGCTTCAGAAAAAGCAAACAAATCCATTTCCTTACCAATTTTGCGGTGGTCGCGACGTTTGGCTTCCTCAATCATCAGCAGGTAATCTTCGAGCATTTTCTGCTTCGGAAATGTTATGCCGTAAATACGGGTAAGCATTTTGTTCTTTTCGTTACCCCTCCAGTATGCTCCGGCTATTGAAGTTAGTTTAATTGCCTTTATGTATTCTGTATTGGGTAAGTGCGGACCACGACAAAGATCGGTAAAGTTGCCCTGGTTGTACAAGGTAATTGTACCGTCTTCAAGTTCACTAATCAATTCGAGTTTCAACTCATCATTTTTATCAGTGAACATTTTTAATGCTTCCGCTTTTGAAATCTCGGAGCGGACAATATCATTCTTTTGCCTGGCAAGTTCAAGCATTTTTTGCTCAATCTTTTGCAGTTCTTTGTCAGTAAGAACTTGTCCGGCTGGCAAATCAACATCGTAATAAAACCCATTATCAACCGTTGGCCCGATTCCGAATTTTGTTCCGGGATAAAAATATTCAACAGCCTCAGCCAGCAAGTGCGCCGACGAATGCCAGAATGTTTCCTTACCCTCACGCTGTTCCCAGGTGTTCAATTTTACCGATGCATCGGCAGTAATTGGGCGCATTAAATCCCAAACTTCACCATTTACTGTAACCGAAAGCACTTCTTTCGCCAAACTGTTTGAAAGTGATTTGGCAATTTCGTATCCGTTTAACGGCTGGCCAAACGACCGCACACTATTATCGGGTAGTGTAATTTGTATCATTTTATTACTATTTACAAGTTCTGAAAAAAGAGTGGCAAAGATAGTTAAACATTCTTAATCACAATCTGTAAAGCTCTTGCTTAAATCACAAATCAGACTGAATTAACCTGACTGTATCCAACAATAAATATTATACGGAATTTGTACATAAATTTTTCAAATTCATAAAAACTAAAATTATTCATTTTTATATTTTTTTAATAATTACAAATTGACATCTATATATCTGATTTTTAATTCTTTAATATTATTCTGTAATTTTATTATCAATATTTTCAATAAACATTTGTTCTTTTTGTTTTCGTTTTAAGCAAAATAATTATTTATATTTGCATTAAATTTTTTAAACATTTATTCAAAATAAAATGAAAATTGCAATTACATCTACCGGCAATAATTCTGCTTCGAAATTTGATGACAGGTTTGGGCGTTCAGGTTGGTTTTGTTTGTATGACAATGAAACCGGAAACATTCGGTTTATCGAAAACGACAACAAAAATTTAAGCGGGGGAGCCGGGACAAAAACAGCAGAGATGATTGCTGAACTTGGAGTTAAGCAAGTAATATCGGGCGATTTCGGGCCAAAAGCCAAATCATTACTTGAGCAATTAAAAATTCAAATGATTATTCTGGAGGAAAAAGACCAGACTATCCAGGAGTTATTAAACCGGCTGAAACATTGAACAAGAGTAACTTTTTAAGCAGAAAAGTTTGTTGGTGAAATCAAAACATTCCAACAGTTTCATACTTAAAAAGCGCTATAAAAACAGGTAAACAATTTATTTTAAAAACATGCCAGGATTTGACAAAACCGGACCGGCAGGACAAGGTCCAGCTACCGGAAGAAGAATGGGAAGATGCAGAACAGACAGTTCAGTGCAGACTGATGAAATTCTAACAGGACGCGGTCGGGGAATGGGTCGCAGACTTAGAATGGGAAACAACCAGGAAATGCCCGCTCGGGGTAAAGGAATGGGACATAGATTCCGCGGGGGAAACTAATTACTACATTAATAACTTTTCATAAAGAAAAAAGTATGAATAAAAAAATTGCTGTTCCGGTTGATGAAAACGGAGTATTGGATGGCCATTTCGGACATTGCAAATTTTTCGAAATAATTACTGTTGAGGGGAACACCATTCTATCAAACGAGAAAGTAGTTCCCCCACCCCACGAACCGGGCTTGTTGCCAAAATGGCTTGCTGAAAAAGGAGCTACCGATGTTCTTGCGGGGGGAATGGGACACAAAGCCATCCAGATTTTCAACTACAACAATGTAAATGTTTTTGTGGGTGCACCACAATTACAGGCTGCTGAACTTGTAAATGGATTTTTAAATGGCAGCATTGCTTTTAATGCAAATTATTGCGACCACTAATTCAGGAACAGTAAGATTCTAAGTTGTGATTTAATCCTCTTGCATCATCAAAAAAAAGATGGTGACTTAAATTGTTTTATATGAAAATTGCAATTGCCAGCGGAAAAGGTGGCACAGGTAAAACAACCGTTTCGGCGAATTTGTATTACTTTATTAATAAATTAATTACCCCTGATATTCAACTTATTGACTGCGACGTGGAAGAACCTAATGATGCGTTGTTTTTTCCTGAAGCAAAAATAATTTCAGAAAAACAGGTGTTTCAACTGATTCCTGAAATTGATACCGAAAAATGTACATTCTGCCGGAAATGCGCCGACTGGTGTGAGTTCAATGCAATTTCGATTGTAAGAAACCTGCAGTTTGCCAAGGTTAACCCCGATTTGTGCCACTCATGCGGGGCATGTCTTGTAGCCTGCGAATTTGGGGCAATCACTGAACATCAGCAACCGCTGGGAGTAATTTCACATTTCGATACAGAAATTGGAAAAGGGATGATTGAAGGCCGCCTGAAAATTGGTTCAGCAATGCAAACAATGCTCATTAAAGAAGTAAAAAAGAGCACACGCGGCTCGGCAAAAATTACCATTTATGACGCCCCGCCCGGAACAAGTTGCCCCGTGGTGGAAACCGTTGCCGATGCAGATTATATCATTCTGGTAACCGAACCCACTCCCTTTGGATTGCACGACCTCAAAATTACCATTGAGTTATTAAAAGACCTGCAAAAACCCTTTGGCGTAATTGTAAATAAAGCAGGACTGGGAAACAACGAAGTTTACAGGTTTCTCGCTGAATATCAAATTGATTTATTGGGAGCAATACCATTCTCAAAAGAATATGCCGCAATTTATGCCAGTGGAAATCTGCTGAACGATATTTCAACAGAGATTGAAAGCAAATATGCAGGGATTATTGAAAACCTTACCATTAAAACCGGATTAAAATGAAAGAAATTACCATTTTAAGCGGAAAAGGCGGTGCAGGAAAAACCAGTGTTGCTGCGGCTTTGGCATCGGTAGCCGAAAATGTAGTTTTTTGCGATAACGATGTGGACGCCGCCGATTTGCACCTGATTTTCAATCCCGAAATACTGGAAACCTACACTTTCGATAGTGGAAGCAAGGCGGTTATAAATATCGAAGACTGCATGAATTGCGGGTTGTGTGTTGATTATTGCCGGTTTGATGCAATCCATCATAATGCTTCCGGGCATCTCGAAGTAAATCACTTTCAGTGCGAGGGCTGTCGTTTATGTGAACGGGTGTGCCCTTCAGAAGCAATTTCAATTGTGCGCAACGAAAACAATTTCTGGTATGTTTCAAACACACGTTTTGGAAAACTTGTACATGCACGAATGGGGCCGGGCGAAGAAAATTCGGGCAAACTGGTTACCGAAGTGCGGCGCAAAGCCAAAGAAATTGCTGTTGAATTAAAGGCTGATTTTATTATCAACGACGGACCTCCCGGAATTGGTTGTTCAGCCATTGCATCGGTTACCGGAACCGATTTAGTTTTGCTTGTAATTGAACCCACGCTATCCGGCTTGCACGATGCATCACGTTTGGTTGAACTCGCCGAATCTTTTAAAATACCTATTCAGGCAGTTATCAATAAATTTGATATAAACACTGAATCTACACTGAAAGTGGAAGAATATCTGGCGGCGAAAAAAATCCCGTTGGCCGGAAAACTTGCTTTTGAACCAAAGATGGTGGAATCGATGGTAGTTGAAAAAACCATTGTAGAATTTGCTCCAGCCGAAAATATCAGCCGGGAGTTTTATACGATTTGGAAAAAAATAACTGCAAATCTGACTTAAAAAAATAAAGTCATGTATAAATATTTGTTTGGTCCCGTTCCCTCACGCCGACTGGGCATATCGTTGGGCATCGATCTGGTGCCGCACAAAGTTTGCTCTTTAAACTGCGTTTATTGTGAATGTGGCCGGACAACAAAACTCACCACCGAACGAAAAGAATATGTTCCGGCAGATGATGTTATTGCTGAACTTACCGATTTTTTATCTACAAATCCCGCTCCCGATTACATCACTTTTTCAGGTTCTGGCGAACCAACACTGAACAGCGGGATTGGTAAAATAATTGAGTCGATTAAATTAAAATTTCCGAAAATTCCGGTTGCAGTTTTAACCAATGGAACATTGTTCAGCAACAAAGCGGTAAGAAACGAGATTTTAAAAGCAGATCTTGTTTTACCCTCGCTGGATGCAGCAACCGACATTGTTTTCAGAAAAATAAACCGTCCACCGAAAAACTTAACAATAGAAAGTTGCATTGAAGGACTGGTTCAATTCAGAGAAGAATATTCAGCTAAAATAAATCTTGAAGTTTTTATACTTCCCGGATATAACAACAGCAAAGAAGAATTAGCCGAACTAAAGAAAGCAATCTTGCGGATAAATCCCGATGTTGTTCAGCTAAATACCCTCGACCGGCCCGGTACATTGCCCGATTTAGTACCAGCCACACGGACAGAATTAGAAGAAATTGTAAAAAACTGGAACCTGAATAATACAGAAATTATTGCTTCGGCACCTGAACGTCAAAAAATCGCGTCGTACCGAAATGATATTGAAACTGCAATTTTAGAAACCATATCACGACGCCCCTGTACGCTGCAAGACCTTAAACAGATTATGGGAAAACACATTAACGAAATAAACAAATACCTTGATGTGCTTGAAAATGAAGGCAAAATATCAACTATAAAACTGGAAAGAGGATTGTTTTACACAAAAAAATAACATTATTCAAACTACTTACCATGAAAAAATATGATGTAATAATTATTGGAGCCGGACCTGCCGGTATTATAACAGGAGCAACAGCAAAAACAGCTTACCCTGAAAAATCGATGCTGATGTTTAAAGAAGAAGAAAAAGGTTTGGTCCCGTGCGGAATTCCTTACGTTTTTCATGCGCTGAATGGCGTGGAGCAAAACATGATGGGCCCAAAACCCTTTGTTGATTTGGGCGGCGAAGTGATTACCGACACGGTGATTGATGTGGATGTTAAAAACAGCACCATTAAAACCGAATCGGGACAAGACTTTGCTTTCGATAAACTTGTATTTGCAACAGGTTCGAAGGTAATGGTTCCAACCTTTATTCCGGGGCACGACCTTGAGAATGTTTTTTACATCAAAAAAAGTTTCAACTATATCAAAAATCTGTTCGAAGAACTTCAGACAAAAAAAGACATTGTAGTTATTGGCGGAGGTTTTATTGGTGCCGAAGTTGCTGAACAACTGGCTCTTCATCCCGACAAAAACATCACTTTAGTAGAAAGCGAAGAATACTGTTTCTCAAAAGCATTTTCGAGAGATTTAAGTGTAATTGCCACAAAAGCCCTTTCCGAAACCAAAGTGAAAGTATTAACCTCAACCCGCGTTGAAGAACTAAAAGGTGATAACGGAAAAGCAACTTCAGTTCTTTTAAATACAGGTGAAACAATCGCTTGCGATGCAGTGATAATGGCAATCGGTTACCGTCCCAACACCGAATTGGCGCAAAAAGCCGGGCTTGAGTTAAATAAACGCGGTGCCATTAAAGTTGACAATTACGAACGCACCGAATTCCCCAACATTTGCGCAGTTGGCGATTGCTCGCAAACCACAGGCTTTTTAACAGGTCGCTCTGACACAGTGATGCTTGCTTCTACCGCAACAGCTGAAGCACGGGTTTTGGGCCACAACCTGTTTGGCGTAAAAATCAGGAAAACTTTTAACGGTACAATTGCTGTATTTTCAACCGAAATAAACGGATTGGCGATGGCAGCAGCCGGCGTAAACGAATCCAATGCCAAAGCCGCAAATATTCAGGTGGTTTCGGCACAGTTCAGCGATTTCGACACTCACCCGGCAGCTTTTAAGAACACGTCGGCGCTAACGTTAAAATTATTTGCTTCACCCTGCGACGGCTCAATTTTGGGTGGTGAAGTTTGGGGTAGCAGAACTGCAGGCGAAATTATCAATACAATTAGCCTGGCTATTCAGAAAGGCGTTTCGGTTTTCGAACTCATTTCGTACCAGATAGGTTCGCATCCGCTTTTAACGGCTGCGCCAACAAAAACTTTACTGATTAAAGCAGCCGAAAAAATTATTGAAATCATTGAGAAAAATAAAGCGTGCTTAAAACCTGAAAAATAAATAATTCAACAAAAGTGGAAATGCAAACCAAAGAACAAATTACAGCCGAACTGAATAAAATATTTCACCCTGCGATTAACCTCCCGCTGATGGAGTTAGGAATATTGCAGGATGTTGATTTATGGTACGATACAGTAATTGTTACGTTTGTATTTCCATTTCCGAATATCCCGATTGCCGACAAACTGATTGAATCGGTAAAAAATGTGGTTGAAAAGATGGGACTACAAATGCAATACATTGTAAGAGTGATGAAATCAGAAGAAAAGGAAGCATTTTTAAAAATGGAAAAAGAGGCATGGAAAGGTTTGTAAAAGTAAATTTACTTCATAATAATAAATGATTACCATGAAAATAACATTTGCATTTGCAGTCAACAATCAAGGACTTTTTGAAAACAACCATTTTGGAGAAGCCGAAAATTTTGCGATTTTCACTTCTTCTGAAAATGAATTACAACACCTTGAAACTCTTTCAAATCCTGTGAAGAACAAGCATATGGAAGGTGAACACGGATTGAAAGACAAAGCGTTGCAAATAATTTCAGTGTTAAAAGAAAAAGAAGTCAATGTTCTTGTTTCGAAACAGTTTGGAAAAAACATAAACATAGTAAATCAACATTTTATTCCGGTAATAATTCATGAGGAGAATTTGGAACAAGTTACAATGATTCTTGGCCGGAACATCAACTGGTTAAAAGATGAACTAAAAAACAGGGATTCTGATTATATGCTTTTCAGGATTAAAACAGGAATTCTAAAATCGTCGGTGAACAAATGAAAATAACAATTTTAACTGAAAATGTAGCAGGAGGCAAATTACTTGCAGAACATGGACTCTCGTACCTGATTGACATTGATGGAGAAAAAGTTCTTTTTGATACCGGACACACTAATGTTTTTCTTAAAAATGCAGCCATTCTGGAAATCGATATTTGCAATGATGTTGAAAAAGTTGTTTTAAGTCATGGGCATTGGGACCACGGCGATGGACTTCAATTTATAAAAAACAAAACATTAATTACCCATCCGTCATCATTTTCAAAACGGTTCAGAAAAGCGGACCATTCTCCTGTCGGATTAAAATTAACACACGAAGATATTCAGAAAAAATTCAGGTTAACCGAAACAAAAAGCCATTATCAAATCTCAAACAATCTCTTCTTTTTAGGCGAAATTCCCAGACTGAATGATTTTGAAAGCCAAACAACTTCCTTTTCCTTTGAAAACGGGGAAGATGATTTTGTGCCCGACGATTCGGCGCTCGCTGCTGTTATAAAAAACGAACTTGTGGTAATCACCGGTTGCTCGCATTCGGGTATTTGCAATATTTGCGAACAAGCAAGAAAAGTAACCGGAATCTCAAAAATAAAAGCCGTAATCGGCGGGTTTCACCTGAAGCACCAAAACCGGCAAACAATGGAAACAATGAACTATTTCAAAAGAAACAACGTCGAAAAACTTTACCCTTCGCATTGCACCGAATTACCAGCGCTTGCAGCATTTTACGGTGAATTTAAAATTGAGCAGGTAAAAACGGGAATGGTTCTGAAATTTTAATAGGCTTGCTGAAATACAATTTCGCTAATCCCGGCAACTTTTTCGTTGGTTTCATCAAAATAAATTCTCACTGTCAACCTTCCATCGGTTACTTTTACTACCCTTTCCGAAGTCCAGGCAAACTGTCCCTTTTCAGTAGCAATTGTTCCAACGTCAACTTTCTCAAAAGCAATTTTTTGCCATGTAGACAACTCAACGTCGCCCAACTTTGCCCTTATCCGGTAAGTGTTATTTGGAACACAAATTTCATAATCGTACCAGTATGCCGGATTTTTTGCTGCTGCCACGGTTCCTTCAAACAGTATTTTTCTCAGCCTTGCATTTCCTTCAGTTCCCTTTGATGCTGTTTCCACTTTCTCGGCAATATTCCAGTCGCCGGTTATCCAGCCCTTACCAGTGTATTCTTCAAAAACAGTTGCATTCTTTTGGTTGCCATTGTACATGCTTGGTTTTCCAAAAAACAGACGGCCTTTCCTGTAATTCCGGGTGTAAACAGCCGACGACTGAAAATACAATTCAAAAAAATGAGGAAATACATTTACAATGTTGCCCACACAATTTCCGGGCTCAGGTATTGAATCGGATTTGATGACTGAAAAGGTAAGATGCCCCCAGTTGTTATCGCCCCAAATAGTTCCCAGAATTTCTCCCTTTTCTATTTGTTGCCCTTTCCTCACTTCAACTTTTTTACTGTATAAATGCGAGTACAGATAAAAAATGCCGGGTTGCGAATTGCTTTGCAACAAAACACTTGCTTGGTTTTTTAAATTTTTATCTTCATAAACCCAGGCTACTGTGCTGCTCTCTGCAGCCACAATCCGATGTTTTTCTATGCCCCTCGCCTCCTGCATATCAAAATCAATTCCTTCCGAAAAACAAGATTGAGGCGATTTTATGCCCTGATTTTTATACGAAAAAAGATAACTGTCTTCATCACAACTCCACACAAATCCATCGTTAAAACTTACAGGGAAAATATAGTCGAATGAATTCAGCAGCGGCTCGTTGGCGTTGGAAACACAAATAATTGCGTCCTTTTTCAATAACCCGTGAGTTTCAGGAAATTCTGACAATGATTTAATTCTGAGATTATCGGCAACAAAAATCCGCAATCCGTTAACCATTGCAGGAGGTGTTCTTCGGCTCACCCGACAGCTTATTGTATCAGTTCCAACCATAATCCTGTTGAACTGATTTTTTATTCCGAGCAACTTTATTTCAGTATTCGCAAAAAAAACCGATTCACCGGAATTTATATTGAAATAAGATGCATTACCAAACGTAAAATCTGGCTTTGTATCGTTTTGTGAATACAAAATGAAAACAGGAAATACCAGGCTGAATAATATGATGAATATTTTTTTCAAGAAATTGTTTCTGTTTTCGAACATAAAAAAACCAAAGCAAACAAGAATCACGAAAATACAGAATTGAAACAGAAATTTCGATATTTGCCGCATGATTCAGGCGAAAATTATTATTGCAATCTATTTTCTTGCTGTTCTGGTGGTTGGTATTTACTCTTTTTTTAAGATAAAAACATCTGCCGATTATTATATTTCAGGTAAAAGAGCGGGGCTTATTTCGATTACCGGAAGCATGCTCGCCACTATTTTAGGTGGCTCTGCAATTTTAGGAACTATTGAACTCAGCAGCAATATTGGCTGGCCCGCTGTCTGGTTTCTTACTTGCGCCGCATTTGGTCTTTTATTGCTGATACCTCTAACAAAACGTATAAACCAGATTGGGCAATTTACCATGCCTGAAATTCTTGGAAAATTGTACGGACAAAAAGCTCAGACAATTGCTTCAGTTATTATACCAATTGCATGGATTGGAATTGTTGCCGTACAAATTATTGCGGCAGCAAAAATATTAGCCGGCCTCGGATTTTTAAGTTATAATCAGTCAGCTGTTTTATCCGGGTTGGTTTTTATCACATTTACGCTGTTTGGTGGCCAGGTTGGAATTTTAAAAACCGACACTTTGCAGTCTGCCATACTTTTGATTGGCTTGTTAGTTGTTTTTCTATATTCATTTTTCAACAGCGATTTACAACCGGTTGAACCATTTAGTTTTGATGCACTATTTAACTCGTCCTTCAAACCATTTGATTTGGTAATATTAGTTCTGACCTATTCAGTAACATTTGTGGTTGGCCCCGATATTTATTCGCGTGTGTTTTGTGCACGAACAGAGAAAATTGCCACCCAATCGATTCTGATTACAGCGATATTTTTGATTGCCATTGCTTTTGCCCTTACCTGGCTTGGCTTTTTCTCAGGTGAAAACAACAATTCAGGAGAAATAAATTTCGCAGCACTTCAGTTACCGGAATGGATTTACGGCCTTTTTATAGCAGCATTACTTTCCGCAATAATTTCTTCAGGAACCACTTTATTAAATGCTTCCATGATTTTAAGTGAGCTTACCACCGGGAGCCTGCAACACAAAAAAGCGCTCCTTTTTACAAGTATTTATGTAATCCTTATCGGGCTTACAAGTATCGGAATCGCACTGTTCGTTTCAAAAATAATTGACACGCTATTAATGGCTTTAACTTTCTTCTCGGGAGCCTTTATCATTCCCACCATTGCCGGGTTGTTAAATTTTCGTGTGAATAAAGCGAATGTGGTACCGGCAATACTTTCAGGCGGATTATTGGCATTATCAGGAAAAATTATTGCAGTTTTTTACCATTCAGAAACGGGCAATTACATTATCATTCTGGCTTACATAATGAATTCTTTATTTATTTTCTGGCCGGTAAAAAAGAAGATTTTCTGATAAGCATAATTTAAATTTGCATAATTGGGTAATAATGATTTAAATTTGCCGCAAGGAACCATTAAATTATTACCCAAATGACCGACACGGTTTTTATCTGTTTTTCGCAAAAAAACAGCACGTTAAATAATCTATTACGCAATTTGCAAGGAATTTTGAAAGATTCTGCAAATCAAGATGCATTCTCCCAGGTTGAAGATTTACTCCAATCGCTCAAATTGAAGATTCGTAATAATCAATTACACATAGCAGTAATACTTGATTTTGATGATAATCTTCAACATGCTTCTGAATTAGTTTCCCGAATTCGTCAGTTAAAAAGTAACCTGTTTATTCTGGCTATTGGTAAGACAACCATTTTAAGCGATTTACAGCACGCTTATCCTGAAGATTTTGCCATTCAATATTTACCCAAACCATACACTTCTGAAAATTTTTTACTTGCTTTCAATTCGGCAATTAATGCAGCAACTGTTATTCATAAACTTGAACTCCTTGAAAACAGCGACAAACAGATTGAAGAAAAGGTAAATGAGAGCCTTCAAAAACTGATTGATGCCAACATGGCCAAAGATCAGTTTCTTTCAATTATTGCTCACGATTTAAAAAGTCCTTTCCAGGCATTGCTAGGTGTTTCTGATATTTTGCTGAACGATTGGGAAAACCTGGATGATGAACATAAACTGGAGCTGATTGGAGATATTCGCAGGACTTCGAATGATACTTTTAAATTACTTGCCAATTTGCTTGTATGGACTAAAATTCAAAAAGAAAAACTTCAGGTTTCTATTGATGAAGTGAATGTACACGAGTTAGTGGAATCCACTTTAAAAATTTCACATAACCATGCAAGGGTTAAGGGAATCAGGGTAAAAAACGAAATCAGCAGCAAGTTAAAAGTACATACCGACGAAAATATGATGGCCACTGTGTTCAGAAACCTGATATCGAACGCAATGCAATACACCCAGCCGGGTGGTAAAATCAATATTTCGGCATTCGAAACCAGCGATGGCTGCACTTTTTGTGTTGCTGATAATGGCCAGGGCATTGAAAAAACACATATTCTCGACTACTTTAAAAAAGGAAGCAGAAAAAAACTTAACGGGAATGCAACTGCTTTCAAAGGGTTAGGCCTTTTAATATGTAAAGATTTTGTTGAAAAAAACGGCGGCGAAATTTGGCTCGAAACTGAAAAAGGACAGGGAAGCAAATTTTACTTTACCGTTCCCTGCTGATCCCTCATATTTCCTTCGTCAACTCATCCAAAAAACAATGTAAATCATTATCCAACTGTGGTTTCAAATGACTGTTCACTTTTTTGTGATATTCATTCAGCCAATTGATTTCGGTTGTTGTTAGTAACTCGCGAATCATAAGAGATGTATCAATCGGACAAAGTGAAAGCGTTTCGAAACTAAGAAACCGGCCAAAAGGTGTAACCTGTTTTTCAACACAAACAATCATATTTTCGGTTCTTATTCCATATTCACCTTCACGGTAAAAAGCAGGTTCATTTGATAATACCATTCCAGGTTCAATCCTGTTTTCGTTGTATTCCTGCCTGATTGCCATTGGTCCTTCGTGCACATTCAAAAAATGACCAATGCCATGACCGGTGCCGTGCCCGTAATTCATTCCATTCTCCCACATCGGTTTTCTGGCTAAAATATCGAGATGACAACCCTTTGTTCCAAACGGAAATTCGGCTAATGTTAACCCAATCATTCCTTTTAAAACGATTGTAAAATCCTTTTTTTGCTGTTCAGTTACATGGCCAAGCGCCACAGTGCGTGTAATATCAGTGGTTCCGGTAAGGTATTGCCCGCCCGAATCGAAAAGCAGAATTCCTTCAGGTTCGATTTCGAGCGCATTTTCCTCAGTAACCGACAAATGCACAATCGCACCATGAGTTTTATAACCTACAATTGGGGTAAAACTTTCGCCTTTAAAATTGGGTTGTTCCGACCTGAACTCTGCAAGTTTTCGACCAACCGAATATTCAGTTAACCGTGTTTTCCCCACACTGTTTTTAAGCCAGAATAAGAATTCAACAAGTGCAACACCATCATAAATCATGGTTTGCCTGAAACCGTCAAGCTCAGTTTTGTTTTTTATCGCTTTCTGCAAGGCAATAAGCGAAGTTCCTTCAACCATTTCATTTTCAGCATACAACTCGCTGTAAATTGAATAATTAGCAGAAGATGGATCAATGAAAACTCTTTTAGCTTTACTTTTAGAAAGAAATGGGTAAAATATATCGTAATCCCATACCTGAACATTTTCAGTTCTTAATTGCGAAAACAATTCTTCCGGTAATTTCCGGGGATCGACAAACAAATGCATTTCATTTTTACCAACCAATCCGAATCCGGTAAAAACGGGGTTGTAGGTAATATCCGAGCCGCGCAGATTAAAAAACCAGGCCAGCTCATCGAGCGTTGAAATCACATGAAAATCAGCTCCGTTCTTTTCCAGAAGTGTAGCAATCTGTTTGTGTTTTTCGGTTCTTGAGTATCCACAGTACGCTGTTGGAAAGTCGAAAATCAAATCCGTTGAAAGCGCAGGTCTGTTTTCCCATATTTTTTCAAAGAAATCGGCAGATTCAACCAGGCTAATATTCTTTTTACTCAGCGTATTTTTCAGCTGGCGAAATCCGTTAACCGAAATTGTTTGCGGATCGATGCCAACCACGGCGCCACTTTCAAGCTGTTTTGCAAGCCACTCTTCGGGCGAAACAGCCTCCGGAACACGCAGTTTGTGCAGCTTTATTTCTGTTCCGTCCAATTCGTTTTCAGCCTGTAAAAAATAGCGGGTGTCGGTCCACAATCCGGCTTCGGTTTTAGTAACCACAACCATTCCGAACGAACCCGTAAACCCGGAAATAAAAGCACGTGTTTTCCAGCGTGCGGGCAAATACTCGCTGGCGTGCGGGTCGGTTCCCGAAATGTACCACGCATCCACATTTGCGGTTTCCATTGCTTTTCGCAAGCCTTTTAAACGATCTGAAATTATATTCATTGGTCAAAAAATTCTTTTACAAACTGTTTCATCGAAGGGGCGGGAATATCATCGTAATCAAATTCATTTTCAGCATAAAACCTGTAGTCAAGAATATCGTCCATCGGCTTCAGGTTTTCGAACGATTCAGCAACTACTTCAAAAGCAAAATCGATGGTAAAGACTGTGAAACCGGAAAAAACATACTCGTTGGGCGCCGAACCAAGGTAACGCATCGATTTGATTTTCAGCCCGAGTTCTTCCTCTAACTCCCGATGCACGGCTTTTTCAACAGTTTCGCCCGGATCGACAAAACCACCCGGCAAATCGAGTTTACCATAATCAGGCTCAACGCCACGGGTTACCAGCATCAGTTTTCCGGCTCCATTGGTTATAAGCGCTGCAACTGCAGCCGAGGCATTTATAAAAAAGTGAAAACCGCAATTACCACATTTCAGGGAACGTTCACCCGAAATTTTAAACTCAGGCGAGCCGCATTTCGGACAGAATTTCAGCACTCTTAACGGATGAGTTTCTTTCATTACCCGATTATTTTTATGGCTTTCAGCCAGTTGTAAAACAAATCGGGCCACTGATCGGCGGGCTGGTTCTTTTTTGTTATACCAAAACCGTGTCCACCCTGCTGAAAAATATGCATTTCGGCTGGCACATTATTTTCTTTTAAGGCGAGATAAAACCTGATTGAATTTTCAGGAATCACAGTTTTATCGTCATCTGCCAGAATCAGAAAAGTGGGTGGAGTTTCAGGAGTTACGTTAAGTTCGTTTGAATACTTTTTTGCGAGATTCCAATCGTTCCCCTCTCCTATCAGGTTTTTGCGCGAACCCATGTGACCAACCGATTCATCGAAACTGATGACCGGATACAGCAACAACATAAAATCGGGCCGACAACTCATCTTTTCTTCAGGAGTTGTTCCGGCCGGGTTTCCTTTATCGAAAACTGTTCCGGCTGTCGATGCAAGATGACCACCTGCTGAAGAACCGGCAATACCGATTTTATCAGGGTTGATTCCCCATTTTTCAGCATTCAACCGCACAATGCGCATAGCCTGTCGCGCATCACCCGACGGAATTTCATGATGACCATAAGGCAGGCGATATTTGAGCACAACACCAGCAATTCCCTTTGATTTCAGCCATTCGGCAATATGAAAACCTTCGTGGTCCATGGCTTCAATCCAGTAACCTCCACCAGGACAAATCACTACGGCAGCACCTGTGTTTATTGCCTTTTCGGGCAGGTAAACATACATTTCCGCTTCAGAAACATTGCGGACACGCACTCCGTCGTATTTCTCTTCAGTCAGTTTCATGCCATTGTCGTTGGGTGCGCCGTTTGGCCAAACTTTCAGCGTAATATCCTGAGCATAAACGCAGAACGAAACCGTCAGGTAAGAAAGAAAAAAGAAAAAAGTTCTCATATCAATTGGTTTTATTTGGTTTTAGCACCTACAAAGTAGTCTTCCTTGTCGTTAAAAAGAATATTAAATGTGGTTAGTGAACCGTAAATCCGGGTGATGTACTGCTGTAAATCAACTTTTTCCTCGTCGCTGAGTACAGCGTGACTGTTAATATTTTGTTCGAGCACACGCAAACGGTCGCGAAGCATTACTATTTTATGAAAGAAAACTTCAACTGGTATTTCCTTGGGCTGCAGCGATTTGTTAGCAGGTTGCAATAGCATTGTACCACCAATCCATTTTTCACCCAGCGGCACCACTTCATTCAGCGAGGCGTATTTATCCAATACATAACACATTACCTTTTCAATCTCTTTAACCGAAATACCATTTTTGGGCATTTCCGGACCTTTTTCGATTACCGATAAATCGGTGTTTCGCTTTGTGATTTCCATTTTGCCGCCTTTTTCGAAGAATATTTCATAAGCGGTAAGGTTGTTTTTACTCACAATTCCTTCACCGTAGCGTGGGTGATCAACGCGGGTTCCTGGTCCTAATTCTTCCATGTTTGTTCAATTATAAATGTGAAATTATAAATTCAAAATTAAACGATTAACTGCATAAACTACTTTAACGGCGACTTTGGTTCTTTGGCAAAAACCCGGTAAAGCGCACGATCGACAAGATCGGCCCAAAGTTTGGCCACAAAAACCACCAGTTGTCCATCCACAAAGTTGATAATTATTTTTCGTTTTCTTTTTTCAATGGCTTTCACAATGCGGCGGGCACACTCTTCCGAAGTCATCATTTTGCTTTCGTCGCGCGGCGTTTCGCCCTGTAAAGTTCCATCGGCTGTGAGCGCATTTTTTCTGATTTCGGAAGCCGTAAAACCGGGCGCAGCCACCAAAACGTGCAAGCCTGTTTTCATATATTCAATCCGCAGGGTATCTAAAAAACCACGAACAGCAAACTTCGAAGCCGAATAGCCGGTTCGGCCTGGCAAACCAATGTATCCGCCCACCGAAATCACACCCACCAGCGAACCTTTTTGCTTTACAAGATGAGGTATTGCAAACTTCGAACAAAACACTGTTCCCCAAAAGTTTACGTCCATCAGTTTTTGCAGCACGTCGAGTTCAACCTGGTCGAAAGTGGCGCGCATCGAAATGCCGGCATTATTGATGAGAACATCGATCCTGCCAAATTCCTCAATTGCTTTTTCAATCAGGTTACTGCAATCTGCCTCAATCGAAACATCAGTTTTTACTGAAAGGATTTTAGCGTCAGGATGTTCCTTTTCAAATTCGAGCAAGCGCTCAATTCTGCGCGCAGCCAAAACAAGATGCCAGCCTTTGGAAACATATAATTCAGCAAGCGATTTTCCGATACCGGAAGATGCCCCGGTGATAACCACAACTTTGTTTTCTATCATTTGTAACATGTCTATGGTGTCTGGTTGCAAATGTATCGATTTGTAATTATTCAAAACAGCGAAAGAATGTAAATAAAAGCTGTTTCAAAATCAATTTACTTGCCGAGCAAATCTTTCAACCCTTTTCCCAGTTTATTGAGCGAATTCTGAATTTCACCTTTGGCAGCCTTGGTCACCACATCGCGGGTTTCGGTTAAATCGAGTTTAACCTCCGGTTTGCCCACCGGCCCGGTTAATATTACACCAGCCGGCAGTTGCTGAATTTTATCGTTGCCGGGAATTGCACTCAGAATGTTTTTAATATCCTGCCCGAATGCCTCGCGGTTGATAACAAAATTCATTTTCATGTTCAGAATTTCTTCGGCACTCAGTGTTGCAACCACTGTGGTTTCCTGTCCGGCAATCCTGGTTTTAAAGGGTTTCAGATCGATATTACCATTGACTACTGTTACTAAGCTTTTAAAATCGTCGATGGCCACATTTTGCAGCAACGACGGGTTGATAACCGATTTTAACTCCTTAAAAACCTGCGACTCCACGATTTTCAGCCCGAAAGTGGAAATGGTGGCATTCCCGTTTACCGACGACGAAATCATTTTCAGGTCGGGCCGAAGCTGGCCATTCATCTTTAAAGCTGTGCTCAACCTGCCTTCGCTTTGCCCCAATACCGGGGCAAACTGCTGAATTCCGCTGAATGTGCGAAACGTGGATGGAATATCAAACTGGTTAATATCAAAAGTAAAATCGATAAGTGGTTGGTTTTGTGGTGTGTTTTTGTACGAACCGGTCACTTTTAAATCGCCGCCAAGTGTTTTCATCGCCAGTCCGTTGAGCGAAAGTTTACCATCGGCAACGGTGATCAGGCCGTTAATATCTTTCATTTCAAGGTTATCAAAAACTGCACGTTGAATGGCCGACCGGAAGGTAAAACTGATGTTCGAAGGTACATTAAAAGCCAGTGTTTCTGTTGTTGAAGAAGTACCTGCTACCTGTTCAGCCTCCTGTTTTACGGGCTGTTTTGCAACCGGTTTTGCAACCGGCTCATTTTGCAACTGCATCAATTGCCGCACATTCACAAAGTTCGACTGCAATTGCAAATCGCCCTTCAAAACGCCCTTGCTGAAAAAGTAACTCAGGTAATCTTTCACTTGTCCGTTAAGGCTGAAATCGCTTTCGCCCACTTTCATATCCAATTGTTTCAGTTGAATTGCTACCGGAGAAAATTCGAGCCTTCCAGTCTCAACTTTAACCTCTTGCGATAAATCAGAGGAACTATACACAAAATCGTACATATTTGCTGTTCCTTCGGCTTTAATTTTTTCGTAGCTGCCTTTTTCGACATCAGAATAAACTCCATTAAATCTGAGGTTTGCATCAATCAATCCAGCCAGATTCATACTGTCGGCTTTTAAAACTTCTTTGATATCGGTAAAGTTGATTTTGCCCACCAGCGAGCCTTCAAACTGTGGGTCGGTCATCAATTGTTTCATCTTCAAGGCAAAATCAATCGGGTTCCGTTTTATTTCCGCATGAAGTCCTGAAATATTCAGTTCAGTTAAATCAAGCGAGCCCTGTGGTTTTTCCAACGCAATTAAACCGCTTATTTTTTCAATTTTCTCCTGAAAATCCTTGTACTGTACAGTTCCGTTTTCAACCTGAATTTTAACCTTAATTTCAGGGTAAATTTCTTCGAACCAAAGTCCTTTAAAACTCCCCGAAATATTGGCCGAACCGCTTGTTTTCAGATTCTCAAGATAACTTGCGTATTCAGCCGGAATGAGTGCCAGAAAATTTTCAAATTCCGACGATTTAGTAGCAAACTGTAGGTTATACATCTGGCTGTCGGTGGGCATATCAATGGTCCCAATAAGTTGCAGCGGCAACCGGTTTACAAGCAGTTCGTTTTCGGTGATAGCAATTTTCATGGTTTCGTAATCGACTGCCAACACAGTTTTTGTTTCGAGTGCGACATTCGAGATGTATTGTACACTGTCGTATTCAACCCTGAAATCACCGGCTTTTCCAGTCACATTCAGCGTGGTTTCAGTACCGTACATTTTGCCGTCGAGTGCCAGGTTAATTCCGCTCAGCCCCAAATTTAATTCGGCGGGTACATCTTTGTAAACCAGTCGCCCGTTGTTGATTACGACTTCTTCAAGCCTGATTTCGAACGGTTTTTCTGGTTCTGTTGCTGAGGTTTCAGTGGCAACTCCTCCCTGATTTTCGGGGAAAGTGATATCCCAGTTGGCTTTTTCGCTGCTGTTGACAAGTAAGTTCAACAATGGTTGTTCAATCACTATTTTTTCGATTCCCCTCCCCGAGCTTTTCATCACCGAAAACAGGTTCATTGAAGCACCGACCGAAGCGGCACTAAAAAGTGTGTCGCCGGCAAAATCGCCTTTACCCGTGACTGCCACCTGCTCCAAAACCAGCGTGGCTTTCGGAAAATTACGAAACAGCGAAATTTTCAGGTTGGCAAATTCAATGTTGGCATTTACCTGTTGGTTAATGGACGATTTTACAGCTTCCACCATCTTCGATTTAAAAACAACCGGCAGCGCAAACAGTAAAACAACAAGCGAGACAAGCACTGCTACTATAATGATAATGAGCTTTTTCATAAAATTTTACTTAAATAACAAATATCGTTTACAACCAGATAACCAAATCGAAATCGTTGTTTGCATTTCTTTAAAGGCGTTCTTTATCGTTGATTGGTTATCAGTAATTCTGTCAGCTTTCCTCTTTTTTCAGCATTTGAATTTACCATTCGCGATGCATAAACTCTGCTAATATTGAACTGTTTATACATATTATCAAAAAAATAATCATCAGGATTGTGCCCCTTAACATCCGAATTACTCAAAACCAGATGATGACCCAGCAAATCAATTTTTTTACAGAAATCCGCCAATCTTATTTGTTCAACATCACCAAACTCTTCTTTTGCATAAGAATTAAAAGCCGAAGTTTTACTCAACGGTTTATACGGTGGATCGAAATAAAAAAAGCTGTTCTTACCGGCGTATTTCAGGGTTTCTTCAAAATCACCTGTCAGAATTTCCACTTTTTGCAAAAGCTTACTATCGGCCAAAATGGTTTGTTCGTCGCAAATTTTCGGGTTTGCATAGCGGCCAAACGGAACATTAAAAAGGCCTTTACTGTTTACACGATACAAACCGTTAAAACAGGTGCGGTTCAGAAAAATAAACAAAACAGTATTTTCTAACGGGTCGAGTGATTTTGTGTTAAAGCGGTGCCGTTTATCCAAAAAATATTGTTTTCTGTTTTCTTCATCGAGCGGCAAATATTCGCCCTGAATAATTCTCAGCCAATTGATTAATGCTGCCGGATTTTCTTTAACCACTTTGTAAGCAGTGGTTAAATCGGGATTAATATCGTTAATAATTGCTCTTGATATATTTGGATATCGTTTTAAAATCCAGAACAATACAGCCCCACCGCCCACAAATGGCTCAATGTAAGTTAAGTTTTCGAGTTCAGAAAAATTAACGGGCAACACCTTTTCAAGTGCGTCAAGTAACTGCGTTTTTCCACCAACCCACTTTATAAATGGTTTTGCTTTAAGATTTATATCGCTGATATTCAGAAACAAATCAAATCAGTTTTATGAATTTACCAAACACAATTGTTACTGTAAAAGCGTGTTAACGCTTTCGGCATTTCTATTCTAACCCGTTCAAAATTACCTTTCTTAAAAACTGTAAAGCAGTTTGACCAGAGCGCAAAATGTTTCGTTCGCGGTTATCACCAAAAACAAATTTTTGGGCCGAAACTGTTTTTTCAGTCGCAACGGCAATCCACACAGTTCCAACAGGTTTATCGGGTGTTCCGCCATCGGGGCCGGCAATACCGGTTGTGGCAACTGCAAAGTCAGCACCGAGTACTTTTCTTGCTCCGGCAGCCATTTCACGGGCTGTTTGCTCACTTACGGCACCAAATTTTTCAAGCGTTTCAGCCTGGACGCCCAGCACATTCTTCTTCACTTCATCTGCATAGGCAGTTACCGAACCTTTGTACCAGGCCGAACAACCCGGCACCGAAGTAATGAGGTGTGAAATAAAACCGCCAGTACAACTCTCTGCCACACCCAGCGTTTTACCAGTTTCCAAAAGCAGCTTTCCAATGGCTTCAGCCATGGTTTCGTCGCCATAACCGTAAATGGCATCGGGAATGATTTGCTGCAGCTTTGCAACTTCGTTTTCCACGAGTTTTTCAAGCTCATTTTTATCGGTTCCTGTGGCCGAAAGCCGCAACCGTACAGCCATCGGGCTGGGCAGGTACGCCAATTTAACGTTAGTCGGCAGATTATTTTCGAAATCTTCAATTTTCATCGCCAGCATCGACTCAGGAATTCCTTGTGTGAGAATGGTTTTGTGGTAAATCGCTTTTGTTTTCCCGGTTTTTACCAATCGCGGCAAAACCTCGTTTTCAACCAGGTATTTCATTTCGAAAGGCACGCCGGGCAACGAAACAAAAATTGTATTGTTCGATTCGAACCACAATCCGGGTGCGGTGCCCAGCAGGTTGTGTAACACCGTGCAGTTGTCGGGCACAAGCGCCTGATCGCGGTTGAGTTTGTTGATGTCGATATTTCGTTTTACAAAACGGTTTTTGATGTGTTCGAGTGTTGGTTCGTGTATCACGAGTTCTGAACCAAAAAATTCGCACAGCGTTTTTTTTGTGATATCATCTTTTGTAGGGCCAAGGCCACCGGTCATGATCACGAGATCAACCTTTTCTGCTGCATTATTCAACGCTTCGAGAATGTGTTCGTGGTTGTCGTGTACCGAGGTAATCTGGTAAACTTCAATACCGTGAATATTAAATTGTTCGGCCATCCAGGCGGAGTTGGTATCAACAATCTGCCCGATTAAAATTTCGTCGCCAATGGTTATGATTTCTGCTTTCATGGGTTAAAGATAGTCGGAAGTCCGGAGACCGGAGTCCGAAGTTTTATAAAAGTTGTTATAATGCTACAAAGATGTTGGATATTCTGCAATCCAAAATCGTTAATCATCATTCGTTAATCTCAAATTTCTTTAAATGATTTAGTCGCTGCAAAAGTGTGGGGTGCGAATAGTGAAAAAATACATACAAAGGGTGCGGCGTAAGGTTGCTCAGATTTTTCACCGACAGTTTCTTTAATGCAGAAGCCAGCGCTTCGGGCTGGTAATTTTGGGCGGCAAAAGCATCGGCTTCATATTCGTTTTTGCGCGAAAGGATATTCATAAAAATGTCGAGCACAAACGACACCGGCGAATACAAAATGCCAAAAGCCACAAGCCCGATATGAAAATTAGGAACCTCAACGCCCAGTGCCTTGCTCAGCAAAGGATTGCCAATGAGCAACGAGAAGATAAAAAGGATAGCTCCAGTATGTAACAACGAAATAATCAAACTCTGCAGAACATGTTTCTTTTTGTAGTGACCAATTTCGTGGGCCAACACAGCTAAAAGCTCGTTGGTTTCCATGTCGTTAATTAACGTGTCGTATAACACAATCCGTTTTTTTGCGCCAAATCCGGTGAAATAGGCATTGGCTTTTGTAGAGCGTTTAGAACCGTTAATCACAAAAATATTATCGAGTGTGAACCCCACTTTATCAGAAAATTGTTGAATGGCATTGCGCAGTTCGCCCTCAGGCAGCGGGGTTTGTTTGTTAAACAACGGCACAATGAGGTTTGAATAAAAAAGTAACATAAAAACCGAAAATGCCGAAACCACCAGCCAGGCATAAACCCAGAACAGGTTTTGCGTAAGCTGGTAAATAAAAATAATAAGCGCCAGTAACCCGCCACCAATAACTGCTCCCAGCAGCCAACCCTTTATTTTGTCGAAAACAAAAGTTTTAGGGGTGGTTTTATTGAAGCCGTACTTTTCTTCGATTACAAAAGTGTCGTAAACTTCAAACGGCGTTTGTAAAATGTCGGATGCAAACATTAGTAGTCCAAAAAAAATGAGAGCAGCTAAAATTGCATTCGTTGTAAAACCCCAAGCCAGCGAATCGACAAAAGCAAACCCGGCAAACAAAAACATAGCAAGCGTAACTGCGAAACTGAAAGTTCCTGAAATCATTCCGAAACGGTGATTTTCGCGTTCGTAAGCCTGTTGTTTGCTGTATTTTTCCTCGTCGTAAATCCCGGCTAATTCAGCAGGAAGCTTGTCGCTCCAGCGTGTTGTATTCAGGTAATCGAGGTATTTTTCGAATAGAAAATCGAGAACAAGAATTACGATGATAATCCAAAAGAGTATTTCGTGCATAATTGAATTTTAAATGTATCAAAGATAATATCGAGTGTTAACTTTTTAGTGTTCAAAAACGGGGAGCACTATTTTTTGTTTACGAATAACTGCTTTAAATCGATCTTACAGGGAAATTTTTGGGATTATTTGTTAAAAAACTGTTCTAAAATCTGCTGATGATCAAAAGCGAGTTCCGGAAACTGGTTTATCGCAAACCATTCAGCAAGCGCTGCATCGTCACTTCCTTCAACTTGTACCTTTTCATTTAACTGAACAGAAAAAACCACAGAAATAGTGCGGTGCCGCGGGTCGCGATTGATTGCATCAAAAGCTTTAAATTGAGTCATCGCTTCCACTTTCAGGCCTGTTTCTTCAAAAAGCTCGCGTTTGCAGGCTTCTTCGAGCGTCTCATCCATGTCGATAAAACCACCGGGCAACGCCCACTTGTCTTTAAACGGGTCTTTCCCGCGTTTGATTAGTAACACCCAAAATGATTCGGGTTCTGTTACATAAACAATTGCATCGACTGTGAGGGCTGCCCGCGGATATTGGTATGTGTACATTTTTAGTTAGTTATTGGGTGATTGGGTGATTGGGTGCTTGAGTGATTGGGTGATTGGGTGAAGAAATTTGTATCTTTCTTTTTTATTTCTCCCATGTTACTCATCTTACCCATTTTACACATTCACTCAGTTTACTCATTCACTCAGTTACTCATTCCTCGTTTACCCAGTTACTCAATTACTCATCTTCCTCATTCACCCGGTTACTCATTCCTCATTTACTCAGTTACCCACTCCTCATTTACTCAATTACTAGTACTTCAGCTTTTCCTGCCGGTTTTCCAGTATTTGATTACAAGGTAAATGGCCACTGCAAGAATTACGATTAATATGAGGAGTTTAGTACGTTCCATTTATTTGATGATCTTTTTCATTACCCTCATTTTGTGGGTGTAACGCTGTGTATCGATATTAAAGATACCGAACTGATCGACATTATCGATGCGAACTTTACCCGAAGCATGGATGATTTTATTTCGTTTCCAGATAATTCCTACATGAATAATGCGGCCTTCATCATCGTCGAAAAAAGCGAGGTCGCCGGGTTCAGCTTCGTCAACAAAACTCATGGCAGTTCCGAGTTTTACCTGTGCGCTGGCATCGCGTGGCAGTTTTATCCCAATCATTTTATACACAATCTGTGTAAGTCCGCTACAATCAATTCCAAAAGGGGTGCGTCCACCCCACAAATAAGGGGCATTGAAATATTTCAGGGCTTGTTTAATCAGCAGTTCTCTCGGGTTTTCTATAACACCGTAAGCCACTTCGCCAACCGACGAGTAATTCTCCTTACCCACAGAAAACCTTCTTAAATTCCGCCGCCACACCGGCAAAGTACTTCCGGCAACCAGCATCAGGTTTTGCTCATTATTTACCGGAATGATGCTGATAATATCGGTGGTAACAGCGCCCGGGCTTCTTTTCATCCGCGACATCCAGCGTTGCTGAATGGGAGTAATCATTTTCGAATCAACCCAACCTTCATATCCATCGTATTCGAGTTTTACGTTGGTCCAGCCAACCATTTGTTCACGAATTTCGAAATGTTCGCCAAATAAAATCTGAGTAACCATTTCACTTCTTTCAGAAGGCTCTTTGCGTACCGGAATGATACTGAGATTGCAAATTCCGTAGTTCATTCGAATTAATTGTTAATTTTATTTTTTTTAACCGGTTAGTCACAAAACTATGAAAAATTAGGTTTTACAAATTATGCCTGTCATTTTTTTGTTTTTATACTTTTAAACAGAGTTATTTTAAGCAGATTATCTGTAATATTGGTGAACAAGTGCAATTAACATGAACGAAATAAATAAAAATGTGAAGCACATCCCCCTGATTATTTACTGGTCGGTTTTAATTTTGGGAACAGCAGTACTACTGTTTTACATATTGCCGGGTGAACCAAAATTTAAATACGAATACCGAAAAGGATTTCCCTGGCAACACGAAAACCTTGTTGCACCATTCGATTTTGCCATTTTAAAATCGGAAGCAGAAATCGAAAACGAAAAAGCCGCGCTTATTAGAGAGGTAATCCCCTATTTTCATTTCGATACAGTAATGGCGATGCGGAACTCGGCTAAAATTGCCACTGACCTGCGTGCAGCTGCTGGTACCGACAATCAGGATGTAATTCGTATTATATTGATTATTAAAAAAAATCTGAATGAAATTTATCATACAGGAATTTTACAGCGCGGGGTTGACTCGTATCCCGAACTTAATGGTAAAACGGAGATTAAGCGAAGGATTGGTTCGGTGGTAACGCCTGTGGCAATCGAAAAACTGTATTCTGAAAAAACTGCATACAACCAGATTTCCGCTATAATCGATGAGATAATAAGTCAGAAGCCTGCTGAAAGAAATTGGATGTTAAATATTTCACCCGAAAAATACATTACTTCTAACCTCGAATACGACAAAATAACCACAGAAAAGGAAATTGAAGAAAAAACTGTAAATATCTCGCCTTCACGCGGAATGGTGCAAGCTGGCGAACGCATTATACTTGAAGGAGAAGTAGTTAATAATGAAAAATTTCAGATACTCGAATCGCTGAAAACAAGTTTCAGGCAACAAAGCAATACCATTAGTAACCCGTTGATGCTTTCGTTGGGAAAAATTCTGTTTATTCTTTCCATGCTTGGCCTGGCCATCACATTTATGTTTATCTACCGGCAGGATGTAATGTTCAAACATCGTAAAATTGCATTTCTGCTACTTTATATGGTTTTGATGGTGTTTATTTCGATGTTTGTAAATAATATCCCAAAACTTCATATTTACCTTGTGCCGCTTGCAATTTTCCCAATCATCATCCGTACTTTTTTCGATTCGCGAACTGCCATTTTTATGTTGTTTGTAATCACACTAATCATTGGATTTTATGCTCCAAACCATTATGAATTTATACTTGTACAGTTTTCGGCTGGTGTGGTGGCAGTTTTCAGTCTGAATAAAATTCACCGCAGGGTTTACCTTGTGAAAGCCATGTTACTTGTAATGCTCACTTATTTAATTGTTTATTCTGCTTTAACACTCATACACGAGGGAACAATCAGCGGATTCAATTTCAATATGTTGCGCTGGTTTGCACTCAGCAGTCTATTTATTTTGCTGGTTTACCCACTGGTTTTTATCTTCGAGAAGCTGTTCGGGTTTGTTTCTGACGTAACCCTCATTGAACTATCCGATAGTAATCAGCCGCTGCTGAGAAAACTGGCAGAAGAGGCACCAGGCACATTTCAACATTCAATACAAATCGCCAATCTTGCCGAAGATGTAATTCTGAAAATTGGTGGAAATCCTTTTCTGGTAAGGGCAGGCGCACTTTACCACGATATTGGGAAAATATCAAAACCCAATTTTTTTATCGAAAATCAATCAATGGGGATGAATCCGCACGATGAAATGAGTTACATTAAAAGTGCTGAAGTGATTATCGATCATGTTCGGAATGGGGTAAAAATGGCCTATAAACATAAATTACCGGAACCCATTGTTGAGTTTATTGCAACACACCACGGCACCACAAAAGCAAACTACTTTTTCATCAAACAACGTCAGGAAAATCCAGGCGAAAAAGTAGATGAAGATTCATTTGTTTACCCAGGCCCGCTCCCAAAATCGAAAGAAGCAACAGTTGTAATGTTAATCGACGGTATTGAAGCAGCATCGCGAAGTTTGAAAGACAAAAACTATGAAAATCTCAAAGAACTCATTAACAGCATGATAAATGATAAAATTAAATTAAATCAGCTTGATCAGTCAGCACTTACGTTTAACGACATTAACATTATTAAAGAAACGTTGTTAAATAAGTTAATTAACATTTATCACGTAAGAATTGAATATCCGAAAGAAGAAGTAAAGTAAAAAGAATTTACTTTTACCGCACAAAATTTTTAAACCCATGAAGGAAACAGAAAAATATCTTAAGTTGTCGAGAAAAATTTTATTCGTATTTATTATCATAAGTGCAATGTTTGCTGGTTGTAAAGACGATCCGGTTCCGGAGCCTGAACCCGAACCTGACGGGAAAGAGAAGGCGTCAGCACTGACAATTAAAGTAAACCAGTTTTTTAAAGATGTGATGGAGGATGTTTACCTTTGGTATAATACCCTGCCAACGATTGACATTAATTATGAATTCGATTCTGAAGCATATTTTGAAAAGTTGCTCTACAGCGAAGACAAGTGGTCGTTTGTAACCGATGATATTGAAGCGCTCGAAGGAAGTTTCGAGGGAAAAGAAACTTCATTCGGATGGTCGCTTGCTTTCGGACGTTTTTCGGATACACAAACCATATTTGCGCTCGTAGAGTATGTATATCCGAAAACTCCCGCTGCACTTGCCGGTTTTAAACGTGGCGATTTAATTTACCAAATGAACAGCGCGGATATTACTGATGCGAATTACATGGATTTACTCACCGCCACAAATCTGTCATGCACATACGGTCAATACGTTTCGGGTTCGGGAATTACCAATTCGAAAACAGCTTCCCTGACTGCGCTTGAATTGAACCTGAATCCGGTTCAGTTTACAAATATTATTGAACATGGCGGAAAAAAAATCGGGTACCTGTTTTATGCACAATACATTAGTAATTATAATTCAAGCCTTGATTCGGTAATTCAATACTTTATGGCCAATCAGGTTACCGATGTTGTTCTCGACTTACGTTACAATCCGGGAGGAACTACAACTGCTGCGCAACATCTTTGCAGTTCGTTAGCTCCGCTTGATGTAGTTAACGGACAAAAAACACTTGTAAAATTTCAGTGGAATGATAAATACCAGGATTATTGGGAAAGTCAGAATGCCACAGAACAACTCGGGGTTAATTTTGCTGATACAGTGAAACATAAAATGGGGTTAAACAAACTATGGGTAATTACCGGACAAGGAACTGCATCGGCATCAGAACTTACGATTACTGGTTTAAAACCATACATGACTGTAACTACAGTTGGCGAAACCACCTATGGAAAATACACAGCCTCAATTACGCTGAAACCAGAAGATTTCTATGAAAGCATAAGTTATTACAAGGAAATTGACAACTGGGGCGTTCAACCAATTATTCTAAAATATGCCAACTCGCTGGGTGTTACAGATTTCAAAGAGGGTTTTGCACCTGATATTGCTGTTGAAGACGATCTGTTTTCGACCATCCCATTGGGTAACAAAGAAGAAGCGATGTTAAAGAAAACCCTCGAAAACATTACCGGAGTAGAAATACTTGCCACAAAAAGTGCTGCCAGACCATCAAATTATAAAATTATCGATCGTGGATTTTCGAAATTCGATAAAAACAAACGGGAAGTGTTATTTGAAGGCTTCGATAAAACTTTGTTGAGAATTGAGTAATCGAAATCATTAATCATAGAAAATAAAAAAAGCCGCTTGAAGCGGCTTTTTTTGTGACCCTGGAGAGACTCGAACCCCCAACCTTCTGATCCGTAGTCAGATGCTCTATCCATTAAGCTACAGGGCCAATTGCTGTTTACTTTAAAAGCGGTGCAAATATAATACTTTTTGCAAATAAAATCTGATAGGCGTAAATTTTATCGAAGATGATATAAAAGCAAATTTCTGTTACTAATCTTCGTCGTCATCATCCATTTCATTCCACTCCTCGGCATCTTCAAAATCTGAAACCTGACCGCTTTGCAACATTTCAGTGATTTCACTTCGCGATAACATTTTTACATTGGTTAAAATCATATCATCGTTCAGAAAATCACCATATTGATTACACTCCTCAATAATATTTCTGAAAACATTCTTTAAATCGGTTTGTAATGGCAGCATCACCAGGGCGGTGGAAAAACCTTCTGTAAAATCAATGGTTTCAAATTCCCCATCATTCGATTTTAATTCAGTAAGCAATTCGTCTTTTAATAATTTCTGCTGTGTCCGATTTAGTATTCCATCAGGTTTTCTATTGATAAAAACTACATAATACCTTAATTTCTGTCCTTTACCACCCAGCCCGGTTGAAATAAAAACCTGCTGCTCGTCGAGCAGCGAACTTTGCAACAACATCCGGCTTTCCTGCATGGCAAGTACCGCCCACTGGTATATTTCACCTGAACTTTGTTTTACAAACTGCTCGATGGTACGAAAAGCTTTCACATCATCGATCGCAGCAATAATTACGAGTATTTCGCGCTTCCTGTCAAAACTTATCTCATCAAGAAATAACTCATCCCGATGCTCAAAACAATCCGTTGCCCGGCCTGCCGTTCTTAGTTTCCGTGCAAAGTCAAAGTATTTCATCTGCACTTCAATATCAATCTGTTCTTCCAGAATACTGAAATTCTCAGGCAAACCATCCAATACTTTCTGAATGTTTTTATAAAATTTTTTTTCTTTCATGCGTTGTTTACTGCGAACAAAAATAACGACTTGCACCGTATTGCAAACCCGTTTTAGTTTTAATTTAAATTAAAGGTGCTACAATTAACCTGAATTATTGCTGTTTACATTGATTCACAATGGTATTTGGCATCTAAAATTATTTTTATAATCCGAACTGTCGTTTTTTGATAGCATGACCAAGATAATCATTACTAAAGAACCGAATTATTCTATATTTGCAAAGCTTATTTTGAATGATTTTAAATATTGACGCGCGGGGAGATTGGTGCAGTGAAATTAAGTGAAGTTAAAAATAGCGAAACAGTAGTAATTACCAAAGTGCTCGGACATGGTTCGTTTCGGAAGCGAATTTCCGAAATGGGCTTCATCAAAGGGAAAGAGGTTAAAGTACTAAAAAATTCACCGTTTAATGGTCCGTTCGAATTCAAAATCATTAATTATAATATTTCGCTTCGTAAATCGGAAGCCGATTTGATTGAAGTAATTCCGGTTGACGATTTTGTACAGAACATCAATAATTCTTATCAGGGAGTTATCGACCGCAACATCGATCTCATCGATCATTCTGAAAGAACAAAAACCATCAACATTGCACTTGTAGGGAATCCGAACAGCGGAAAAACCACACTTTTCAATTTTATTTCAGGTTCAAGGGAAAAAGTCGGGAACTATTCTGGCGTTACAGTTGAAATTAAAAAGGCAGTTTTTACTGCAAAAGGCTACACTTTCAATTTTTTTGATTTGCCTGGAACTTACAGTTTAACCGCCTACTCAAAAGAAGAAATATTTGTCCGCGAATTTATATATGAGCAAACACCCGATATTGTAATTAACGTACTCGACGCCACAAACCTGGAGAGAAACCTTTTTCTCACAACCCAGTTAATCGACATGGATTTACGTATTGTTGCAGCACTGAATATGTTTGATGAACTGGAAAAGAAAAAACTGGTTTTGAAACAGGGTGAACTTGCCAAATTGCTTGGAATACCTTTTGTGCCAACCATCAGCTCAAAAGGTATTGGTATGGATAGTCTTATCGACAAAGTTATCGAGGTTTTTGAAGGTAAAGACAAAGTTTCGCGACATGTACATATTAATTATGGCAAGGAGCTCGAAGAATCAATTCAGGTAGTACGTCAGAAGATTAAGGAATACAAACCCATTACCGACAAGATATCAGCTCGTTTTCTGGCGATTAAACTGCTCGAAAAAGACGAGCAGGTTACCTCACTACTATCTGATTATCAAAATTTTGATGATATAAAGAATATTACAAAAAAAGAGATTCATAAAATTGAAACGCTCGAAAACGACGACAGTGAAACAATTATCACCAATGCAAAATATAGTTTTATCACTGGTGCACTGAAAGAAACTTTCAAAAATCAAACGCATATTCAGCGTACCCGTTCAGAAAGAATTGATGATATTTTAACCAACAAATTCCTTGGGTTTCCCATCTTCTCAGCCATTCTGTTCCTGATATTTTATGCCACTTTTAAGTTAGGCGCTTACCCGATGAACTGGATTGACACAGGAGTTATTGAATTTGGGAACCTGGTTTCGGGTATTATGCCTGATGGGATGCTGAAAGATTTGATTGTTGGCGGAATCATCAGCGGTGCCGGCAGTGTATTGGTTTTTCTCCCTAACATCCTGATATTGTTTTTGTTTATTTCACTCCTCGAAGGAACGGGTTATATGGCACGGGCTGCATTTATTATGGATAATATTATGCACAGGTTTGGATTGCACGGCCGCTCGTTTATTCCAATGATTATGGGTTTTGGCTGCAATGTGCCGGCTATTCTTGCCACCCGATCGATGCGTAACCGCGGCGACAGAATTCTGACCATGCTTATTATTCCATTTATGTCGTGCAGTGCAAGGTTACCTGTTTATATACTTGTAATTTCGGCCTTTTTTGAAAAATACCAGGCATTAATTCTGATTGGAATTTATGCGGTTGGGATTGTTTTTGCCTTTATCACAGCACAAATTCTGAATAAAACTGTTTTCAGAAACAAGGAAACGCCGTTTGTTATGGAACTTCCTGCTTACAGGCTGCCCACATTGCGAAATGTACTGTATCACATGTGGGATAACGCCCGTCATTACCTGAGAAAGATAGCCACAATAATTCTTACCGGAGTCATCATTATTTGGGTTCTGGAATATTTCCCGCGTGAAACTGAAAATACCCAATCAATTCGGCAGGAAATAAACAAAACAGAACAAAATCTAAGTCTGAGTTCGACAGAAAAAGAAACTGCAATTCAGCAACTTAATTTTAAAATGGAATCCGACAGGTTAACACATTCATATCTTGGCCGGTTTGGCAGAGTCATTGAACCTGTAATGAAACCACTTGGTTTTGACTGGAAAATGAGTATTGCGCTGCTCGCCGGGCTTCCGGCCAAAGAAATCATTATCAGTACAATGGGTGTAATTTACCAAACTGATAACAGCGATTCAACTGCCGGATTACAGCAAAAACTGAGAAATGAGAAATTTGAAACAGGCGAAGTAGTATTTACCACAACCACAGCACTTTCTTTTCTTATTTTTATTCTGATTTATTTTCCCTGTATTGGTGTGGTAAGTGCTATAAAAAATGAGTCGGGTTCATGGAAATGGGCTGCTTTTGCTGTTTTGTACACCACATCGCTTGCCTGGATTGCCGCATTTTTAGTTCAAACAATCGGGAATTTACTATGATTCAGGAGATAATTACATTTTTAATTGTAGGAGCTGCCGTAGTTTACGCTCTTTCAGGAATAATCAAAAAGCCGTTCCGAAAGAAAAAACCGGGATTGAAAGCTGATTTAAAAAAAGAATCGTTTACGATGCAGCACAATTGCGCAGGTTGTTCGGCCGATTGCATGCTACGCAATTCGGTAAAACCGCTGAAAGGCGCGAGTGCTGATTTGTGCAAACAAATCGAAATCAAACAAAAGTTATAGATTTTTCAGGTTGCTGATGGTTTCGGCAGGATTAGCTGAAGCAAAAACAAAACTTCCGGATACGAGCACATCAGCACCGCTTTCGAAAAGTTTTTTGCCTGTTTCGTATGTCACGCCACCATCAACTTCAATTAAACATTCCAGCTTGTTTTTGTCGATAAGTTCGCGCAACTGAGTTACTTTTTTGTAGGTATTTTCAATAAACGATTGTCCTCCAAAACCAGGGTTAACCGACATCAATAAAACCATATCAACCTCATTGACAATATCTTCGAGCACAGCCACTGGCGTGTGCGGATTGAGACAAACGCTGGCTTTTACACCTAACTTTTTTATGTATTGAACTGTACGGTGTAAATGTGTACATGCTTCGTAATGCACCGTAATTATTGATGCACCGGCCTTCACAAACGAAGGAATCAGTGCATCGGGATTAACAATCATCAGGTGCACATCAAGTGGTTTCCGGGCAATTTTGTTTACATGCTCAATCACTGGTATTCCAAACGAAATATTGGGCACAAAAACCCCATCCATTACATCAAAATGAATATAACCAGCGTCACTATTGTTAATCATTTCAATGTCGCGGCCAAGATGATTAAAATCGGCAGCCAGAATTGACGGAGCAATTATTCGTTTCATCGTTTATTTTATCTTCCGAGATAAGCTTTTAACAAGCGGTTCCGGTACTGGTTTTTTAACTTTTTAATTGCCTTCTCTTTAATTTGTCTCACTCTTTCACGTGTGAGTCCAAGTTCATCACCAATCTCTTCTAAAGTGAACGGCTGAAAACCATTCAATCCGAAATAATAACGTAAAATATCGGCTTCACGCTCATTAAGCGTTGAAAGCGAACGCTCTATCTCTTTTCTGAGTGAATGATTCATCAGTTCTTCTTCAGGGTCAGGCGAATCATCGTTGAGCATTACATCATATAGATTTCCGGCTTCTTCATCACGCAGCGGAGCATCCATCGAGATATGAATTCCTGAGAAATTCATTGAATCTTCTACAAATTCAGGTTTGCTTTCAAGCAGGTTGGCTACTTCTTCGATGGTGGGCTCGCGTTGGAATTCCTGTTCGAGCTTGTTAAAAGCTTTGTTAATCTTGTTGATTGAACCGATCTTGTTTAAAGGAAGTCTCACAATACGGGCTTGCTCAGCCAGCGCCTGCAAAATTGATTGGCGAATCCACCAAACGGCATACGATATAAACTTAAAACCACGGGTCTCATCAAAACGTTCAGCGGCTTTTATCAATCCAAGGTTTCCTTCATTAATTAAATCGGGCAGGCTTAACCCCTGGTTTTGGTATTGTTTCGAAACCGAAACAACAAACCGCAGATTTGCTTTAATCAGTGTTTCAAGTGCGGCACGGTCACCTGTTTTAATGCGTTTGGCTAATTCAACTTCCTTTTCTGCCGATAACAGTTCAACCTTTCCTATCTCATGCAGGTATTTATCGAGCGACAAAGTGTCCCGATTCGTTACCTGTTTCGATATTTTTAGTTGTCTCATAAGTTGATTTTGTTAACAATATTCTGAAAAACAGAGATTTAAAATTATCAATTTGTTGCTTTAAAACAATACATCTTCACTTTTATTTACGATACATTTAACCCTTCATTTATAAGAAAGGTTTTAAATGAATTGAATTCTTTACCAAGTTCGAAGCTTTTTTTCTCTCCTTTCATAAAATGAGCAAGCGCTTCTGGTAAAGGAATTTTACCGGATCCAAGCAGTTTTTCCATGGTCTCGGTGAATTTCGCAGGGTGTGCAGTTTCAAGAAAAACGCCCACCTGATTATCCTTCAGCGATTCTTCCAGCGCCTGAAATCCGCAAGCTCCATGTGGGTCGCACAAATAATTGTGTTTCGTATAAACCGATTGCACAATTGCTCCGATTTGTTCATCGGAATACCAGCACCCACTTATCAAATCAGAAATACTTTTATGATTATGGCTGTATAAATCAAGAATACGGGCAAAATTACTCGGAGTGCCTACATCCATTGCATTTGCCAAAGTTTCCACTGAGGAACGTGGTTGATATTCACCTGTTTTTAAATAATCGTAAACAACATGGTTGGCGTTATTTGCTGCTATAAATTTTGTAACTGGCAAACCCATTTCACGGGCAAATAAACCCGCAGTCAGATTGCCAAAATTCCCGCTCGGAACAGAAATAACAAGTTCTTTTCCTTTCAGTTTTCCCATTTGCTTTAGCCGGGCAAATGCATTGAAGTAATAAAACGACTGGGGTAAAAACCGGGCGACATTGATTGAATTGGCTGATGTAAGAATCAGTTTTTCATTCAGTTCTTTATCAAGAAATGCTGTTTTCACAAGATGCTGACAATCGTCGAAAGTGCCATCGATTTCAAGCGCCGTAATGTTTTGTCCTAAAGTTGTAAACTGCGATTCCTGAATTTTGCTCACCTTTCCCTTCGGGTAAAGTACATAAACATGAATTCCTTCAACACCCAGAAAGCCGTTCGCTACAGCACTTCCGGTATCGCCCGAGGTTGCCACAAGTACGTTTATCTTCTTATTTCTGTCGGCCAAAAAATAATTGAGCAACCGGGCCATAAAACGGGCGCCGACATCTTTAAAAGCCAGCGTTGGTCCATGAAAAAGTTCGAGTGAATAAATATTTTCAGTAATCTGAACCACAGGACAATCAAACGAAAGTGTATCGTATATAATTTCCCTGAGTTTTGATTCAGAAATATCTTCGCCAAAGAATTTTAGGGCAACTTCAAACGCAATTTCCTGAAAAGTGAGATTTTGAATTGTTTCGAAAAAAGCCGGGCTGAACTTATGAATTATTTCAGGCATGAAAAGCCCGTTATCGGCGGCTAACCCTTTAACAACTGCATCCTTTAGTGAAACTTCGGGAGTTTGACGATTTGTACTGTAATATTTCATTCGCAGGTTCAGATAAACACTTTTCAGTTAAGTTCTTTCTGATTTATCATCAAAAAGTCAGCAATATTACAAAAGATTTGGAGTGAATCAATCAAATTACCTGACTTAAATCACATTTTCTTGCGCTCTTTCTATAACTTTTGAAGAAATAGTATGATAAATTCATCGCCTTTTAATGTTCCGCAATCACCATTTGCAACGGCAAATTCATCATAAACTTCAACAACATCAGACTGAATACCAGGATAATATATTGTAAACGGCACAGCATCGCGGGTGTGCGTTTTTAGCGCACACGGCGTTGGATGGTCGGGTAAAATAGCAATAGCCACAGGTTCGTTAAATTTCTGTGTCTCTTCTAAAATATATTTCACTACTCTTTTATCCAGAAATTCAATGGTTTTTGTCTTTAATTCCACATCCCCTTCGTGACCGGCTTCATCACTTGCCTCGATGTGCAAATAAACCAAATCGCAGGTTTTCAGTGCTTCAACGGCTGCCTGGGCTTTGCCTTCGTAATTTGTATTGTACAAACCGGTTGCACCATCAACCTTTATCACTTCCATTCCTGCATAAACCCCAATTCCCTGAATTAAATCGACAGCTGAAATAACAGCCGATTTTTCAACACCAAACATTTCTTTCAGTGTTGGCATGGCTGGTTTATAACCTGGCGACCAGGGCCAGATGCTGTTGGCCGGCTCTTTTCCTGCACTTTTCCTTTTCACATTTACCGGATGATTTTCGAGCAATTGCTGCGATTCAAGAATCAGCCGGGTAATTAAATTGGTAGTAGATTCAGCTTCCTCGGTTTTCGATTTTGGCAATACCTTTTGAAATGGAGTACCTGGAACATCGTGCGGCGGAGTGCAATCGATAAATTTGATGCCATTTTTTATCACCAACAAATGACGGTACGAAACTCCGGGGTAAAAACGCACTGTTTCGCTACCCAGCTTTTCATTCAGAAATTGAATCAGTTCAGCCGCTTCTTCATTTGAAATATGCCCTGCTGAATGGTTCTTTATTTTTTCGTTTTCAATGGTAAGCAAATTACAGCGCAAAGCCAGATCGCCAGATTGCAGTGCAACGCCCATGCTGGCAGCTTCGAGAACTCCCCTGCCTTCGAAGACCTTTTCAACATCGTAACCCAAAACAGCCATATTGGCAATTTCGCTTCCGGGGTGCATGGTTGGCGGTACTGTGTAAAATAAACCTGAACGGCCATTTTTTGCAAGCCAGTCGATGTGCGGTTTTTTGGCCATTTGAAGCGGCGTTTTTCCACCAAATCCGACGATTGGTTCGTCAGACATTCCATCACCGAGTATAATAATAAACTTCATAATTCAAACTGATATTAAATATTCGATACTTTAATTAAATCGGCAAAAACACCCGCTGCCGTTACAGAAGCACCTGCACCATAACCTTTGATGAGCATCGGAAACTGCTGATATCTTTCGGTGGTGTACATTACAAGATTGTTGCTTCCTTCGAGATCGTAAAACGGGTGGTGCGAATCCACTTCCTGCAAACCAGCTTCGGCAATCCCGTTTTCAAAACGTGCCACAAAACGCCACTTTTTGTTTTCCGATTCAAGTTTTTTTCGTTTTATCTCGAAATCAGCGTCAAGGGTTGCAATGTTCTTCCAGAAATCATCGATTGTGCCATCAAAAAGCTCATTGGGAATAAACCTGTTGATTCTTATTTCGTTCATTTCGATTTTATAACCCGATTCACGGGCCAGAATCAAAACTTTCCGGGCAACATCAACACCGCTCAAATCAATGCGTGGGTCGGGTTCCGAATAACCTTCGTCCTTAGCCATTTTAATGGTTTTGCTCAAAGGTACTTCGGCCGAAATGGTATTGAAAATATAGTTCAGCGTGCCCGAAAGTACTGCTTCAATCTTAAGAATCTTGTCGCCTGAATTTACCAGGTCGTTTAGCGTGTTGATAATTGGCAAACCCGCGCCCACATTGGTTTCGAACAAAAATTTAACGCCTTTTTGTTTTGCAATGCTTTTAATTTTGGCATAGTTTTCATATTCCGACGAAGCCGCAGCTTTGTTAGCGGTTACGATTGAAACATTGGACCGTAAAATATCCTTGTAAACCAATGCAACAGCATCGGAAGCAGTACAATCGACAAACACCGAATTATAAATATTCATGTTTCTGATGCCATCGACAAAACCCTGAAGCGAAGATATTTCGCCCTTATTTTCAAGCGATTCACGATAAACTGAAATATCAATTCCCTCGCGGTTAAAAAGCATTTTCCGTGAATTAGCCACACCGGCTAGCTTTATATTGAGGTGTTTCTCGTGCAATAATTTACCTTGTTGTTTGAGCAATTGCTGCAAAAGATTACCACCAACAGTCCCGATTCCCATCAGGAAAACATTAAGCTCCACATTTTCGGATAGGAAAAACGACTCGTGAACCACGTTGAGCGTTTTACGCAAAACCTCGTTTCGCACCACCCACGAAATATTGAGTTCCGAAGCACCCTGTGCAATGGCAATCACATTCACACCGCTTTTTCCCATCGTCGAGAAAAGTTTTCCGGCAATACCGGTGGCATGTTTCATGTTTTCGCCCACAATCGCCACAATCGAAAGGTCCGATTCGATGGCAATTTTACTGATTTGCCCGTTGGCAATTTCCCTTTCAAACTCCGCTTCGATAGCATTTCGTGCCAACTCCACCGTATTTTGCTCGATGGCAATACTGATTGAGTTTTCTGACGACGCCTGCGAAATAAGAATGACATTTACATTCACCTTTGCCAGCGCTGTAAACAAGCGCATCGAAATACCTGTAACGCCCACCATGCCAATGCCCTGAAGTGTAACCAGCGTAATTCCTGATATTGACGAAATTCCCTTGATTATCCGTTCCGCACCTTTTTCAACTTTGTGCGAAATGCGGGTTCCTGAATCTTCGGGCTCGAAAGTATTTTTTATCAACACCGGAATTCTTTTCTGGTAAACGGGTAAAATGGTTGGCGGATAGATCACTTTCGCCCCGAAGTGCGAAAGCTCCATCGCCTCGGAATAGGTAAGTTCGGGTATTGTGTAAGCTTTGCTGATTACCCGCGGGTCGGCGGTCATAAAACCATTTACATCGGTCCAGATTTCAAGAATACCGGCGTCAAGCGCTGCAGCCACAATTGCCGCTGTATAATCAGAACCGCCCCTCCCTAAAGTTGTAAATTCGCCTTTGGCATTTTTCGAAATAAACCCCGGCATCACTGCAATTCCGCTGAAGCCTTCGAATGCATTTCTGAGGTTTTTGTTTGTTATGCTGAAATCGACGGCAGCTTTGCCAAAATTACTGTCGGTTCGGATGAAATCGGATGAATCGAACCGGCGTGCTCCCAAAAATTCAGCAACAATATGCGACGAAATTCTTTCGCCAATTCCTGCAATCCTGTCGAGGGTTTTGGAGGTGAGTTCACCCACAAGTGTAATCCCTGTAAGGATTTGCTCTAGCTCGAACAGCAGTTCATCGACAATGTACTTAATTGAACCTGAGCCGTTAAATAACTGTTGAATTGTATCTTCGTGCCTTTTTTTAATTTCGATTAGAATCTCGTGATAATTTCCAGAACCCGAGGCTGCGGTTCGGGCTGCATGTAATATTTTGTCGGTAATGCCGCCAAGCGCCGAAACCACTACAATTACATCGTCGTTCTGAGTTTCAACTATGGCTTTTACTTTTCTGATATTTTCGGCATTGCCAACCGAAGTTCCTCCAAATTTTAAAACTTTCATCAAATTTGATTTTCAGGTTAAAAAAAACTGGATGAATCGACAGAAAATCGGTTCACCCAGTAACACTATTCTGATAATAATATAATTACGCCGTCGTCGTTTTGCCGGAGATTGCATCCACAATTTTTACTTCAAGCTCCTGCGAAAGTTCAGGATTATCGGCTATTAATCCGCGAACACTATCACGGCCTTGTCCGAGTTTTGTTTCGCCATAACTAAACCACGAACCACTTTTTTTGATGATGTTGTATTGAACGCCCAAATCGATAATTTCACCCGATTTCGAAATTCCTTCGCCGTACATGATATCGAATTCGGCTTTGCGGAAAGGCGGCGCCACTTTGTTTTTCACCACTTTTACACGAACATTATTTCCCTGTACTTCCTCCCCATCTTTTACCTGTCCTATTCTTCTGATGTCAAGACGCACCGAAGCATAAAATTTAAGTGCATTACCGCCGGTGGTGGTTTCAGGATTTCCGAACATCACACCAATTTTTTCGCGCAACTGGTTGATAAAGATGCAACAGGTTTTTGTTTTGCTGATATTCGCTGTAAGTTTTCGCAATGCCTGCGACATTAAACGCGCCTGCAAACCCATTTTCGAGTCGCCCATTTCGCCTTCAAGTTCTGCTTTTGGTGTAAGTGCTGCAACCGAGTCGATTACCACAATGTCGATAGCACCCGAGCGGACAAGGTTGTCCACAATTTCGAGCGCCTGTTCTCCATTGTCGGGTTGCGAAATCAGCAGCTCGTCGATGTTTACACCAAGATTTTTAGCGTAATACGGGTCGAAAGCATGTTCAGCATCAACAATGGCAGCAATTCCACCAGCCTTTTGAGCTTCGGCAATCGCATGAATGGCCAGTGTTGTTTTCCCCGATGATTCAGGACCGTAAATTTCGATAACCCTTCCCTTCGGATATCCGCCAACGCCAAGCGCCACATCGAGTGCAATTGAGCCCGATGAAATAGCAGCGACCTCATCAACGGGGCGGTCGCCCAAACGCATAATTGACCCTTTACCAAAACTTTTTTCAATTTTATCCATCGTAAGCTGAAGTGCTTTCAGCTTTTCTTTGTTAATGGCCAGCTTTTCTTCTTTTGTCATGATTTTGTTCAGGTTAAATATTTAAACTTTTTATGATTTGCGAGGTATGCGTTTTTGTGTCAACTTTATCGAATACACCTTCAATTGTACCGTTTTCATCAATTACAAAAGTGGTGCGCATAACACCCATATATTTTCTGCCATACATACTTTTTTCGCCCCACACGCCATAGGTTTCAAGTATTTCGGTTTTTGTATCGGCAATTAGGTCAAATTTCAGGTTAAACTTTTCAATAAATTTCTGGTGCGACTTTTCATTGTCGGGACTAACCCCAACAACATGATAACCTTTTGAAATCCACATTTCATAATTATCATTCAAATCGCAGGCTTCAGCAGTGCAACCGGGGGTATTGTCTTTTGGATAAAAATAAAGAATAAGCTTTTTCCCTTTAAAATCATTCAAAGTAATTTTCTTCCCGTGCTGATTGATTCCCTCAAACGCTGGTGCCTTATCTCCAACTGCCAGTTTCAAACTCATTTTTTTATTTTTAAGGTGTACAAATATAATTTATTAATGACATTCTTTGCCTGAATCGTTTTCAGAATTAATATTTCGAAATGCATCGCCGCAATGCTCAACAGCACCAATTTTTTGTATTTTTACCCACAACAAGCTATTGATTGCCCTGTATGATGCAACTCATTTCTAAAATAACAGTCGTAACAATTTTATTGAATCTTTTGTTTTTTCAAGAACGGGTTTTGGCAACAACCGACCAGGAAAATCCGCTCACAAAAGCAATTCAGCTTTTCGATAAACGAAAATTTGCCGAGGCCGAAACAGCATTTAAAAAACTGATTGACGAGCGGCCTGAAGATTTTATGATTAACTATTTCTACGGGGCCAGTCGTACCGAAAACGGTTTTTATTCCGATACTGATTTAGGTTATCTTGAAAAGGCAAGTAAAGAAGTTTATCCCATCGACATTGATTATTATTTTGGGGTACAATACCATGCAAAAAACCTATTTAGCAAGGCGCTCATTTATTACAAAAATTTCAGAAAAGTAGCTTCTGAAGAAGATCAAATCAGGGTTGAACTTGCCGTTAAGATTGAACTTTGCGAACAACGGAGAAATCCGTTTGTAACCGAATCTGTAGCAGTAACCGTAATTGATTCTGCCGCGGTAAATGTTGCAATTGAAAATACGACAGAAGAATTAACTACTGAAACAGTAGCTGAAACTTCAACTTCGGTTTTGGCTGCAACTGTAAACGATACAACTACTGTAAACATTAAAGTTGAACCGCCAACAGAATTGCCTGTGCAAGCAGAAGTTGCTGATTCAAGAGTTACAGAAAGCATTGAACCGGTTGCTGAAATCACTGAAAAACAGCCAAAAAATGCGCTGCAAAAACCAACCGGGCCGGTGATTAATTTCAATATCAACAGCGAAATTACTTATCTGTACGAATCGTATTTCAAGACCAGTGAAGGAGCAACCTATTTTAAAGATGCAAATGCAAAACAGGTTGAGATGGAAAAAATTATGCTTCGAACTGAAATATTGAGGGAAAAGTATGCAAAATCAAAATCGAAAGCTGAAAAGGATTCACTGGGTCAACTTATTGTTGGGCTCGAAAATGATTCGTACCAGTTAAAAACTTTGGTAAAACAGCTTTTAGTGCAGGCAAAAACCGCTGAAAACAGTTACTGGCAAAATGCCCCGGTTGAAGAAAAAGAGGAGTTTATAAATAAATTGGATGCGCTTGTAAAAGAGATTGAAAAAGAGAAAACTGCGGGAAAAGAGACTCCTGTTACAGGTATTTTACTTTCACCACTGCTTGTGGAAGATGCGCCTGTGGCAAAAGTTGCAAAAGAAGTTAAAAACACAGCAATAAATTACAAAATACAATTAGGAGCATATAGCAGAGGAATTCCAAACACGATGAAACCTGTATTTAAGAAAATATCGATGCTAAGAAAGGTTGAAAACTATATCGACAACAAAGGAGTTGTAGTTTATACCACAGGAAATCTGAGTAACTATGAAGATGCAGTATTAATGCTGAATCAGGTAAAACAGGAAGGTGTAAAAGATGCTATAATTGCGGCGTACCAAAACGGAAAAAGAATAACTTTGGAACAGGCAAAAGAAACAGAAAAACAAAAATGACCTCGAAAGAAACAAGAAGAAAACCGGAAAACAAAGAACATCAGGAAGTATCAAACGACAACTTTCTTATGCTTCACAACGACGACGTTCATTCGTTTGATTACGTGACCAAAGTACTTATTGAAGTGTGTGATCACAGCTTTGAACAGGCTTCGCAATGCACACTGATTACACATTACAAAGGAAAATGCGATATAAAGAAAGGTGGTTACCAAACCCTGAAACCACTAAAAGACGCATTATCACTAAGAGAACTAAACGCTACAATCGACTGACATGAGTTTACTTGCAATTATACTTCTGATTATTCTCGGGCTTGTGCTGCTGTTACTCGAATTTGCAGTTATCCCAGGCGTTACAATTGCTGGTGTGGGTGGATTCTTGTTGTTGGCAGCGAGTGTTTATATTGCTTTTGCTGAATTGGGAAAAGTTGCCGGGTTTATTACACTCGCGATTGTTTTGATTTTGTCGCCGCTGATGGTGTACTATTTTTTCAAATCGAGGTCAGGAAAGAAAATGATTCTGGATTCAAAAATCGATGGAAAGATTGAGAATATAGAACATGGGAAAATACAGGCAGGCGACAAAGGTGTCAGCATTGGCAGATTAGCGCCAATGGGTAAAATAAAAATCAATGGCGAAGTTGTGGAAGCCCAGTCAGCAGGTACTTATATTGATGAACACACAGAAATACAGGTAATTAAAATTCATCTCAATAAAATTATTGTAGAACCTTTTAATAAAGAATGACATGATTGAATCACTCGGTTTATTTGGATTGATAGTGGCAGTGATGGTACTGCTTTTTATCATGCTTTATTTTGTTCCAATCGGACTTTGGTTTTCAGCACTGGTTTCGGGAGTAAAAATCTCGTTACTGCAGTTGTTCCTGATGCGTTTCCGTAAAGTACCTCCGGGAGTAATTGTACGTGCATTGATTGAAGGCACAAAAGCAGGTGTACCGTTGAACCGCGACGCACTTGAAGCCCATTATCTTGCCGGCGGACATGTTGCAAGTGTGGTTCATGCACTTGTTTCAGCATCAAAAGCCAACATCGATTTAACTTTTAATATGGCTACGGCTATCGACCTTGCAGGCCGCGATGTTTTCGAGGCTGTGCAAATGTCGGTAAATCCGAAAGTAATAAATACGCCTCCTGTAACTGCGGTTTCAAAAGATGGTATTCAGTTGATTGCCAAAGCCCGTGTTACTGTGCGTGCCAGTATTAAACAATTAGTAGGTGGTGCCGGCGAAGAAACAGTGCTTGCCCGTGTGGGCGAAGGTATTGTTTCGTCCATCGGTTCTTCTCATTCGCATAAAACTGTACTCGAAAATCCCGATTTTATTTCAAGAGTTGTTCTTGAAAAAGGGTTGGATGCCGGAACTGCTTTCGAAATTCTATCGATTGACATTGCAGATATCGACATCGGTAAAAATATTGGTGCCGGATTGCAGTTGGATCAGGCTGAAGCTGATAAAAACATTGCTCAGGCCAAAGCCGAAGAACGCCGCTCGATGGCAGTTGCCCTTGAACAGGAAATGAAAGCCAAAGCCCAGGAAATGCGTGCAAAAGTGATTGAAGCTGAAGCTAAAATTCCGCTGGCTATGGCCGAAGCATTTAAAAACGGAAATCTTGGTGTAATGGATTATATGAAATACAAAAACATAATGGCCGATACTGCCATGCGAGATTCGATTGCCGGAGATAGCAAAAAGGAACAATAAAAATTTCGATTTAATAATTTGATTTAAAGCCTTTTGCCTGAAAGCAAAAGGCTTTTTTATGCCCATACGTTTTCAATTTTTCCTAAGTAACATTGAGTTAATCTATTGTGTTTTAACATTCACTTAACTTCTGTTTGCCCCGCCAGGCTTACCTTTGTCACAGTTTTAGTTCATAAGTTTAGGTTTGATTAGTTTTATTGGTTTAGTTAGTGAAAAGGATGAGTGTTGACTCATCCTTTTTTATTTTCATCTGTTTCAAATTCTATTCACCATACCAGTTTATTTTCCGGGTAAAAAACATTGTAAGTCCGAGAACAAAAAACAACCCGATGCTTCCGACCAGCAATGCATACGATTCAAGTTGCATCAGCACAAAAATAAAACCGAATGAAAAAGTAAGGATGAGCGTTTGTACAATTGAATTCGTCCAGTTTTTAAGAAAAGTACGCGAGTAAGTAAAAATCATTGTAATTACCGCCAGCGCCGAAATAAAATAAGCCAGGTTAAAACCAAGTTGTTCCGAAATGGAAAGTAACAACAGGTAAAAAACCAAAACTGCAAAGCCAACTAAAATATACTGAAATGGATGTACGCGGATTTTGGCGATTATTTCATTCAGAAAAAAGGATAGAAAAGTAAACAGGATTACAAGTATTCCATATTTTGCACTTCGCGAATTTTTCTGGTAATGGTCGGCTACGGTGACAAGCTTCACACCAAAATCGGCATTGGTAACCCGGTATTCCTCATTTTTCCATTGTTGAGGAAAATTACGATTGAAATTCAGCACCTTCCAACGTGCAGTAAACCCTTCATTGTCAACGGTTCTTTCAGTGGGGAGAAAACTGCCTTCAAAACCGGGGTCATTCCAGTTTGAATGCAGTTCAACTTCTGTAATTTCTCCAACAGGAGCAAATTGCAACGATTCAGAACCTTTCAGTTGCAGATTAAATCTGAAATTGGCCGGAAAATCACTGGCTGTAATCTGCGGAAGGAAAAGTGAAATTCCTGTTGTGCCAATCAAAGAATTTTCCATTCCCGGCAAAAAAGTATCAGTTTGCTCATTCCAGCTAAAATCGCCAATTTCGTGAATGCCCCGTAAATCGCTGATGGCAACTTCAATCTTAGCCTTTTCCCACAAAACATCTTTTTCCGGTATTTTCAGGGCGTCAAAATCAACCTTTTCGAAGCTTCCCGAAAAATTAAGCCCCGACTCGTAAACTACTGTTTCATAAATACTCCGGTAAAGTTTCTGCGGTACAATTTCGCCTTTTACATTTAACGATTTGGGCAAAACATACAATGTTTTAATCAACTCAATCTCCTGCCCTTCTTTACTGTCGAAATTTCTTTCGATGTAAGGAATGCTAAGTACCGGTCCTCTTACCGTCTGGGCCAGCGACCATTTTTGCATTACTTCATTTTTCGAAATGTCAGCAGTCCGCTCCCTCTCTCCTATCAATTCAATAATCATGAATTTCGGAATGAGCAAGGCAATTGTAATTGCACCAATAATTATCACTTTAAAAGTGATTTGCCAGTTAAACGACATCGATTTGTTCTGAATAAATTCTTTTGTTTCCATTTTTTATTATTTTAAAAGTACTTTGTAATTCAAAGTTGTTGAGTAAAAAAAATTTACAACTGTTTTAAAATGTCTTCCAAAGCCTGTAAATGTCGCTCAAAAGCAACCTTTCCTGCTTCGGTGATTTCGTAACTTGTATTTGGTTTCCGGTCGGTAAAGGTTTTCGTTACAGTAATATATTCAGCTTTTTCGAGCGATTTTAAATGACTGGCAAGGTTTCCATCAGTTATTTCGAGCAATTCTTTTAAATGATTAAAAGTTGCTTTTGAATTCACCGACAAAACCGACATAATACCAAGTCTGATTTTGTTGTCGAAAGCCTTATCCAGATTTTGAATGATATTTTTCACTTCGTTTTATTTTGAAGGCCGTTCGTATCTGAAATACATTACTGTTCCGTAAATAATATGTAACAGCCCAAAACCCGATGCCCACAGCAAAGTGCCAAATTGTGGAAAGATTGCCGCAAATATTCCAAGCACAATCTGTAGTATGCCTAAATAAAAAATCTCCTGTCGGGTGAATTTAGCGGCATTAATAAGCGCCAGACCATAAAAAATAAGGCTTGCAGGCGATACAATATCATACAATCCCCTGAATGCGAAAATCAAAATAAAAATTCCGCCGCTTACAAACGGAATGGCAAGATTTACCAACATCAGCCGTGAACCGGGATTCCAGATATTTTTACCAGTTCCGCCTGCCCGTTTTATGGTAAGAACTAATGTGGTAACAATAGAAATTGTGAGTACAAACATGGCTAATGCAAATATTGCATACAAAAGATTGCCCGAAAACATTGCTGTTGCAAATGCCGGTTGCGAAAAATAAATCATCCGGTAGGCTACATAAGAACCTGCCAGGGCATAAATACCAATTAAAACACCGGAAAGACCACTGAGCGAAAGAAAACGGCTCGATTGCTCCATCATCTTTCTGATTTCCTTTATTTCTGACAAATAATTTTCTGTAGTTTTCATCTTTTAAAAAGTACTTTGAATTGCAAAGTAAATAATTTTGTTTCAAACTCAAACACTATTTTTTCATTTTCTTGATACAATTTTCAATTCGGAAGGTTGTTTTACAAGCAAACACATAAACTTTATTAATCCTATGTTAAGAAAACCTGCCTTTTGCAACAGTTAACATTGGGTTAACCCGTTTCGGAATTGTACACTGTATGTTTGTCACAGTTTTAGTTCATAAGTTTAGGTTTGATTAGTTTTATTGGTTTAGTTAGTGAGAAGGATGAGTGTTGACTCGTCCTTTTTTTTTGCCTTTTCCGTACACAAACCCGTTTCAGCGAAAAACAGTCATAAGAAAATCCTTTATATTAACATTGAATTAAGATATGTTATAAAACACATTTTTTAACATTGTGTTAATCTGTTTCTCCCCGATTCAGCCTATTTTTGGATCAAAGTTTTAGTTCATAAGTTTAGGTTTGATTAGTTTTATTGGTTTAGTTAGTGAAAAGGATGAGTGTTGACTCATCCTTTTTTTATTTCCTTAAACTCCCAAAATAGCTGCTTTCCTGATTTCTTCGATAAATGGACGGCAATGATTAAAAAACATACGGTGGCCTGCGCACAAATAATTCAATCCTGATTCTCCATCGGGCGAAACGATAAAACGGTTCTTTGGGCATTCACCGTTGCACATTTTCAGCACTTCACATTTTTTGCAATATCCAGGTAATGTTGCCGATTTTGCCCGGCCAAATGCCAATTGTTTTTCTGAATCCAATAAATCAGCGACCGATTGTTCGCAAATATTTCCCACTAAATTTTCTTTGTTTACGAAATGATCGCAACTATAAAAATTGCCATCGCTTTCAATTACCGGCACTCCGCCACAGTTTTGCTTAAAAATACAAAGCGAGTGTTCGTTATCGAATGCACTTCGCAATGCTTCTTCGAATAACTGAACCTGAACACTTCCGATATTCTTTTGTACCCACTCATCAAAAACAGTAATCATGAAATGGCCATAAGCTTCGGCATTAACACTTCGTTTTGATACAGAATTGCTGTTCCCTATTCGCTCCACCAATGGCAGAAAAGTAATAAAACGGGCACCCAGCGCTTTAAAAAACCGATAAACTTCGAGTGGATAATTCTCATTTCCGGCGCTTACAACACACAAAATCTCAGTTGGAATCTGATGCTTTTGCAATAATCTGAAACCGTTAATTACACTTTCGAATGTTGAACTTCCATTTTTTGATTGTCTGAAACAATTGTGCAGATGCTCCGGCCCATCGATACTGATACCCACAATAAAACCCGCTGACGATAAAAACCGGCACCAGTATTCATTCAGTAATGTTCCGTTGGTTTGAATACCATTCAGCAATTTTTTGCCGGTTGGTAAATGTTTTGTTTGAAAATCCAGCGCTTTCGAATAAAATTCTATACCTGCAACCGTCGGCTCACCCCCGTGCCACGAAAAGAAAACAGTTTCATCAGTTGTCGCTTCAATTTGCTGCCTGATGTATTCCTCCAAAAATACATCATCACTGATTAGTAGGTTGCTGTTGTTGATGCTCGCATCTGTATGATAATAGCAATAACTGCAATTTAAATTACAGCTGTCGCCAACGGGTTTTGTAAATATCTGAAACGACCTGTTTCGGTTCATCAATATTTTGTTTCGGGCTTAAATATAACACATGCCAAAATGGAAACTGCTTGTGAAAGGCTGTTTTATCTTCTGTTTGAGCTGTTTTGTCGAATAATTTTTAAGTTTTTACCTCATGCTGCTTTCTTTATGTAATATTTTATCTTTGTGCCTTAATTTTTTAAAGAGTACGAAAAATGAACATCGCTTTGATTGGTTACGGGAAAATGGGAAAGGAAATCGAAAAGATTGCTATTTCCCGTGGACACCAAATCAAGTTAATCATCGATATTGATAATCAGCACGAACTGACAGCCGAAAACCTGAAAAAGTGTGATGTGGCGATTGAATTCACCATTCCGCACAACGCCGTTAAAAATTACGAAGTTTGTTTCGAAGCCGGAATTCCGGTGGTGAGCGGAACCACAGGCTGGCTCGACAAAAAAGAAGAAGTGCTGAGAATGTGTACTGAAAAAGACGGCACTTTTTTTTACGGAAGCAATTTCTCGGTAGGTGTAAACCTGTTTTTCGCACTCAACCGCAAATTAGCCGAACTAATGGCTCCCTACAAAGAGTATAATGTTGAAATGACAGAGGTACATCACATCCACAAACTCGATGCACCCAGCGGTACAGCCATTAGTCTGGCCGAGGATATTCTCGACATATTTCCTGGGAAAAACAAATGGGTAAACGATCAGGTACCGACTGAAAACGAGTTGAACATCAAATCAGAACGCGAAGGTGAAATTCCCGGCATTCATACGATTAAGTATGAATCGGATGTCGATTTCATAGAAATCACTCACAGTACTAAAAGTCGCAAGGGACTTGCCTTTGGCGCTGTTTTGGCTGCCGAATATTCGGTGGGTAAAAAAGGGATATTAAATATGAAAGATTTACTGAATTTATAAAATACTGCAATGAAAGAACTGCTTGCGAACAAATGGGTTAAGTTTATTATCGTTGGTGCGATTTACCTGTTGTGGGTAATCTGGATGGGTAACTTCTGGTGGCTCATCGGACTGGGCGTGATTTTCGATATGTATGTTACCGAAAAAGTGCACTGGGCTTTCTGGAAAAAGAAAAACCCGCCTTTTGGCAAACAAACCAAACTGGTTGAATGGGTCGATGCCATTATTTTTGCAGTGATTGCAGCCACTTTCATTCGTATGTTTTTTATCGAAGCTTACACGATTCCTACTTCATCGATGGAAAAATCGCTGTTGGTGGGCGATTACCTGTTTGTAAGCAAAACTGCATACGGGCCGAAAACACCCAACACTCCACTCTCGTTTCCGTTTGTACACAATACAATGCCGCTGACAAAAGGCACCAAATCGTATGTTGAATGGATTCAGAAACCATACCATCGCATGGCTGGTTTCACAAAAATAAAAAACAACGATGTTGTTGTATTCCACTTTCCTGAGGGCGATACAGTGGCGATGAACATGTCGGCACAAAGCTACTACCAGCTTACCCGAATGTATGGCCGCGACAGGGTTTGGAGTGACAAACGCAATTTTGGTGATATCATTTCCCGTCCGGTTGACAAACGCGAAAACTATATCAAACGTTGCGTGGGTATTCCCGGCGATGAGCTGAAAATGGAAAGTGGACAACTTTTTGTAAACGGAAAACCACAACAGCATTTTCCTGGTATGCAACATGATTACTCCATTAAAACCAACGGAACTTCGCTGAACCCGAAAGCGCTCGAAAAACTGAATATTGCTGAAGATGACCGCGGTGTTTATTCAAGCGAACAATATATTTTCCCTTTAACCGACGAAAACGCGGTAAAAATTAAGGAATTCACCAATGTAACTGCCGTTGAGAAAATTTTAGAAGAACCCGGGAAATGGGACAGCCAGATTTTCCCATCGCACCAAAACTTTCAGTGGAATGTCGATAATTTTGGTCCGCTTACAATTCCTGCAAAAGGAAAAACAGTGCAACTCACTGTTGACAACCTGCCGTTGTACCAGCGCATTATCAGTGTTTACGAAGGCAACCAATTAGAGATAAATGGTGCAGAAATAAAAATTAACGGTGCAGTGGCAACAAGCTACACTTTCAAAATGGATTACTACTGGATGATGGGCGACAACCGTCACAACTCGGCCGACTCGCGTTACTGGGGTTTTGTGCCTGAGGACCATGTGGTTGGAAAAGCAAAATTTATCTGGCTCTCGATGGACAAAGACAAAAGCTTCCCTGCAAAAATCAGGATCGGACGGATGTTCAGGGGGATAAAGTAGCCGGAAGTCCGGAGTCCGAAGTCGGAAGAAAAGTGATTAACGAATGTTGATTGATGATTACGATTGATGATGTAAGATTTGATGCTGGATACTTGATACTTGAGATTTAACACTGGAATTCCGGAAATTAATTATTAATAAACTTTTGATTTACAATACTCTCCGGTAAAAACATTATTTAGGATGAGATTCTTTCGCTTCATTTCATTTCAAGCACAGCAAGCCCGCCTGAACGATTAGTCGGGCAGGGAATCTCATCAAAGTTTACCAGACATTAAAAACATCAAGAATCCAGTATCGAATATCCAGAATCCAGTTTCTGCTAATATGACAATTCTGCTTAGCACAGCCACTTTTGCCCCGGTTCAGTTTTACACAAAAATACTGAAGGCCGACAGCGTGTATATTGAGCAGTTTGAGAATTTCATTAAACAAACCTACCGGAACCGTTACACCATTTTGGGTGGAAATGGCCCCATCGACCTGATTGTTCCGGTGGTGAAAGGCCGCGGCCCGAAAACACTGATTAAAGACCTGCAGATTTCGTATGATACCGACTGGCAACGCAATCATTGGCGTACAATCTTTTCAGCTTACGGCTCATCGCCCTATTTCGAATATTATGCCGATGATTTGATGCCTTTTTTTGAAAAAAGATTCAAATTTCTGTCCGAATACAACCTCGCCATTCACGAAACGCTTTGCGAACTTTTCGAAATTGAAAACAAAATTATTCTTACTGAAGATTTTGAGAAAGTACCTGATGAAACGCTAAACTACCGCGAGCGAATTTCGCCAAAGGAAAAAACACCGCCTGACCCCTATTTTCACCCGGTTGCTTACACTCAGGTTTTTTCCGATAAACTTGGTTTTACACCCAACCTGAGCATCCTCGACCTGCTTTTTAACGAAGGGCCAAACAGTTACTCAATCCTCGAAGGAAGCATCATTGGAGTTTAAACGGCACAAACTTTTCGGGTTACATTTACTGAAATCAGCTTACTGGATTATTCCACTGAATATTCAACATTCACCACCACGCGCACTTTTTTGTAGATGTCGTTGGTATTTGTGCCATAGCCACCTTCGCCGGTCTGCCCCGAAACAAAATCATCCCTGTCAACAATCGTAAAAAGTCCCTGGCTGGCTTTTTTCATTTCGCCCAGCGAAACCTTGCTTTCCCGCGTAAATTCGAGTGCGGCTTTTCGTGCATTTTGCGTGGCTTCCGACACCATTTCGGGTTTAATATCGTTGAGTTTTGTAAATAAATACTGAACCGACGGTGTGTATTCGTTAACATTCGAAATCACCACGCCCATTTTCAGCAACTCGTCGGTCATGCGTTTTACCTGTTGTATGTTATCCACATTCTCCGAGCGCACCTGCATGGCATTTTCGATGATATACCTGAAACTGCCAATGTTATCGTCGCCATATTCCCGCGCCATTTTATCCACCACCTTTAAATCCTGCTGAAAAATTTCGTTCGCACCGATTCCTTTCTGAATCAGAAACTCGGTGATTTTCTGTTTGTCGGTTTCAATCTGGCGGCTTCCCTCACTGATATCGTTGGTGGTGATGCGTGTTTTGATAGTCCAGACGGCCAGGTTGGCTTTCACTTCGCGTTCCGAAAAACCTTTAACCGAAATGTACCTGTCCTCTTTTTTAAACCGTTGAATAGCGCGGCCAATAAAAAAACCATTTAACCCCAACCCGATTACAATTGCGATTGCGATAAGAATTCTGTTGCTGTTCATCGTATTTTCTTTTTGAATGATTTTTTTATGACTTTACATTGTTTTCCAAAGGTAAGGTTTTAGGTTATTGAAGACAAGAAATATTACTTCTGCCTCAGCGCTGTAATTCGGGGGTCTGTTCAATTAACTGTGTCATCCAATAATTTTTCTTTTCCAAGGCCCTCCCAAAAACACAAGGGTTTTGGAAAAGAAAAATTTTATTTTGTAAATCGTTCATCAAAAATAATTGATAATTGT